>JAKPDD010000029.1 GCA_029552945.1 Spirochaetota bacterium | reverse complement strand
ATTATAAATGGATGCACATTCCTACCTGCTACTAAATAATCAGCACTAGTCTTCGTATGTTTATACCCTAACCAACCTAAATAACCTAACACTAATACATACAATACTATTAGTATCCCTAATGTCATAATATTATCCCCCCTTATTTTATAATCAAATATTCAAATTTTCAAAAATAAAAATTATAACACCTAAATATTTTTTTTAAATTTTTTTTTCAAATTTAAATTAAAATAGTAATAATAAACATCAGCAAATAAGATTAAATCATAAATTAAACTTTAATAATATTTAAAATCATTAAAATAAATGATAACCAAAAAATAAAATATTTTATAATATGGAAAAAAGGTATATCAATCAGTATATTGTTATTAAAAGTGAGTAAATTGATTTAATTTTTTGATCATAGATTTCAAAAACAGAAAAGTTTTGAAATAATCATTATGTGACTAATTTAAGATTTACATTTAAAAAAATCATTATAAGTTTTCAAATTGTCTTTGAAACTCTTCATCTTGCTCCTGTTCAAACTTTTCATATTCTTCAATCCATTCCTTAATATTATCTTCCCTGAAAAGCTGTATTACTTTCTTACATATTGGTTCTAGCTCTGTTGATAATTCGGCAAGTTGTTGCTCTTGGGTAAGAGACATACGAGCTTTATTTAATAACTCCTTAGCATCTATATGTTTTTTTTGTAAAAAATCTATAATGCCTCTTACAAAATACCAATATCTTGTTCCATTAATAACATCATCCCATAAAAGAGGAGATGATAGAGTTCCAAATAAAATATTTACCTCACCTTGTGAGCTATAAAACTTGATTCTACAATCTTTTGACTCCATTATTATTAAATAATTTTCTCCTTCTGCATACTTACTGTAACAAACCCTGAAACCATATAAATCAAATAAATATTTAAATTTTTGCTTTATTTGCTCTAAAAAATCTGGATATTCTAGATTTAACATAAACCATCCTTTTCATAAAAATATATTCTAGTTGCCGCTGAAAATTTCTAATTTTTATAAATCAAAAATAGATAAGAAAGCACTTAGGCTTTTTCTCATCAACTTATTGAAATTAAATATATTTTTTTCTTATAAAAGTTTAATTTATATTTCTTCACTACTGATTAAATATATAAATTATTTTTTAATCTAATAAAATTAAACTAGATCTATTAGAAACAAAGAATAATTTAAAAAATTTTCAAATAAAATTTTAAAACTTACCTAGTAAAAAGTATATAAATGCCAAGGCCTGTAAGAAGAGTAGCCATAATAAGTCTTATACTTTTTTTACTCATTTTAACAGAAGTAAGGTGTGAACCTAAATACCCACCAGCAATAACAAAAAATGATGCCAAAAAAAGTTCTCCCATTTTACTTTTATCAAATGAAGTAAAAAAATGAACAAGAAAATTAGACAAGCCAGTAATCATTATTATAAAAGATGATGTACCAATAGCAACCTTAACTTCAAAACCTGCGAGAATAAGTAAGGGTACCATTATTGACCCACCACCAAACCCTATACTTATTGAAAGAAAACCTATTATTATTCCTATAAACATATAGTAAAGTATTTTAAGCTTTTCACTTTTAAAATGTAATCTTATCCCTGTCTCTGGAAAATACATTTTAATACCAAGGATAGTTATAACAACTCCCAGCATAACCCACAAAAAATTAGCTGAAATATTATCAAAAAATAAAATTTTAGTAATAAATGCAAAAAACATTGTACTTATTGAAATATTAATCCCAGCAGAATAATCTATTAATTTATGCTTGAAATAGTTTGATACACCAGCTAAAGAACTCAGGAATATTAAAAATAAAGAGGCAGGGATAGAAAACTCTTTTAGACTATAACCAAGAAAAGTAAATAATGGTACATACACACTACCTCCACCAAAACCAACCATAGTAAATAATATAGACGCAACAAAAAATATTAAGAGATATATAATCATTATTAACTCCTCTATTTATTAACAAAAGTTAAAGGATAAGAAATAGACTCATTAATAGATTTCAATTCTTTTTCAATTTTAAACATAAGTTCATCTATATATTTTTGAGTATGAGCTGGTCTCTGTTTTCTTTCAACACAAAAACCTTCGTAAATATATGACAAAAACTTTTCTATAGTATTATTTGAAACTGGTGTAACATTAAACGCCCACTTTTTTATATAATCTGATTCTTTTTTAATATGCTTTTCTTTTATAAGCCTTACTTTTGAACCATATGGTCTTGGTCTGTATCCTAATTGAAATCCTTTTATTGCCCCTATTATAACAGAATAATCTTTTTCATCAGACAATCTTGGTAACTGGTATTCAATAACAGTTTTTTCTTTATCTTCCCTGCAATGGTGTGCATTTTCACATATTATCCTGTAAGCACCACATGGGTCTTTTACTATTTCATTATTATATAATCTCTGCTCAACAATATTATTATTTTTAAGCTTTTTAAAGTCACCTGCAACAAGCATAAGACACTTTATAAGTTCAATATCATTTTCTTTTTCCCAGTTTATAACCCCATCATATTCTAAATTAACGTGTAAACTGTGTGGTTTAACTTTATCAAAAAACTTTATAATCTCTTTTATAAGATCATCTGCAATACCTAATGACCTTGTAATAGGTAAAGAAGAATCAGAAAAAGGCTCTTTTCCTGGTGTTATTTCAAGAAAACCACCGTTTTTTTCAAATTGAGATGATAGTGAATGATTATCAATATGACCACCCAACTTCCAGAGTCTTCGATAAAGGTCAAAATCATGAAAATATAAAAAACCATTATATTTCTTATCAGACTTAAAAATTTGTAAATTGGAAATATTATTAGAATTATCAGAATTATCAATATCAACATTACTAAATTCAAGTTCAAGCCCTATTGTAAGTATACCAGGATTAAGTTTCATCTTGACTTCTTTTGAGGTAAACTCTATTTCATCTTTATGAGAATTAACAAATATTTGAGTGTCTTTAATAGCTCTTTTTACTACATCTACATAAGTTAAAGTCTTTAAATCTTTGAAGATATTTTTTTTATTATCTTCAAAATATAGCTTATATTTATTAAAAATAATAAGAGATACAAGAATAGTTAATGTTTTTTCGTATAATGGATATTTATAATAAAGTAATTTAGAAAAATTATCGCTCACATAATCTTCTATTTTATTAAGGCAGGTTGCATTATAAATAATACCTATATAATTTTTATAAACCTCTTTTGTTACATCAATATCAGGTAATTTAGGCATATTAACAAGATTAATCTCATTATCTATCTCATAATTGGAAAGATATTTACCATCAAGATATATATCAACCAATCTATGTATGTCTGCCTTTAAGATTTCTAATTTTGCCAATTTATCCGTATCTTCTTTATCAGGTGCCTTTATACTAAGCCTCTCACCTATCTTGTTTTCTATAAACTCTTCAATTCTCTGAATTATATCCACATCAATATTATCTTTCCAGACTTTTCTTATATTGTACAGATTACCAACATATACATAACATTCAATAATATTTCCATCTTCAGTTTCAACATTAACCTTTATTCTGTTATAGTAAAAACCCTCATCCTCATACTTATCAATAAGTTTAAAACTCTCTCTATCTATTCCAAAATATACTATCCCTTCAACACTGTATCCCTCTTTTTGTATTATATATGGATAACCAGTATCTGGTGAAAAAAGCTTATAACCTTTTAAAACAGCTTTTTTATAAGGAAACAACTTGCCTGTTACAATTTTAATTATTGATTTATTCATTAAAGTACCATAGGAAAAAAGATTCATTTACAAGTACCTATTATATTTTAATATTTATGAAACTGATTTAAATTTAATTAAACTAAGTTTTAAAAGTCTTTTAAATAGAATTATATAAGCAAAGAGTTTAAAAAATTATAAAAATACTGTATTAAAATTTCTAATTATTTAAAAAAGGAGCTATCTATAAGCCCCTTTAAAACTAAACCTTAATTTATTTTCCTAAATTTTTTATTTTATTATAAATGTTCTTGTCTAACTCTTTTTCTACTCTATCTTTCACAGTATTAATTATTTTATCTTTAGCTGAATCTATTATTTTATTTATTTCATCATACGGCACATTAAATTCCTTTGAAATTGTGATTTTAAATATATCTTTTAATGTAATAGAACCTATTATTATATTCATATAAAATGTTACAGTAAATCCTATTTTTTCAGGTTTTTTAAGTTTTATACTATCAAATGGAAGTTCAAAATTAATCTTCTCAATACTTTTTTCACCTGGTTTTATTCTCTTAAAAACATTATGTTTAAATTCTAAAACCTTATTGTTATTTAAACTCACAATTGCATCAAAATGATCCAATACTACCTCATCTTTAGTAGTATTTTCTATACTTAAATAAAGATTGAAAAATGCTTTATCTATCCTAATTTCAAAATTTTTTGCTATTATCTTAGGTAAGAAATTGGTAAGTATATTTATTGCAGCTGATTTAATATCTTTTATACTATTTCCATCAACTACAATATCATCAGAGATTATTAATTTGTCAAACTCAACCTTTTCAATATCATATTTACACTTTGAAAGTGAAGTTCTGGCCTTAATATTCTGATCAATAGTTTTACAGCTAAATACAAAAATCAAAATTACTGGTAATAAGTACTTTTTCATGTTGCCCCCATTAAACTCTAGATATATATAAATCGAAAATAAAAATAATAAAATTATTTACCAATAACAAAAATTAAATTTTACTCATAAATTTTATTTTTTTGAATTAATATTATTTTTTTTGATTTTAATAAAAAAGTTTTTATTTTTTACAATTATGAAAATAAAAAATAAAAGAGGTATTAAAATGAAAAAAATTGCTATAATATTTTTATCTATCTTATTTATGTCTGTATCTTATGCAACAAAAACTTCAGAAAAAAAGATAAAAAAAGATAAAATTGAATATAGACTACCATCTGCACTTCAAAAAGAGATACAAAATTGGTCTAAAGAAAAATTGGAATACCTTTCAAATGTCTATCTTGAACTAGGTAAAAGATTTTATGAAATTGAAAGAAAAAATGATTCTATGGCATGTTACATGTATTCAATTCAGGTATATCCAATAGGAACACCATCAACAAAAGCAAAAGAACTTTTAAAACAACAGCATAACATTATAATTCCTTAAAATTTTATTTAAAAATTTTAAGGTAAATTTTTTTTAATTTAAGGAAAATTTTAAAGTGGAAAAAAGATTAAAAAAAGCTTTACAAATTGTATTAAAGATAGGTAAAAAAATTTCAAACACGGAAAATATAGTAATAAAAAGAAAAGACAAGAATGAGGCTTACACAAATTATGATATTCTGGTAAATGAATATATAAAAGAAAAAATATTAAAAAAATTTAAGTATGACTCATTTATAAGTGAGGAATCAAAAAAAGTCGAAGGCTCTTCTGAATACACATGGGTACTTGACCCAATAGACGGAACCAATAATTTTATAACTGGTATACCTTTTTTTTGTATATCACTTGGACTTTTAAAAAACAACGATTATTATGCTGGTATTGTACACAATCCTGTATTAGGTGAAACATTTCTAAGTTATAATAACAAAGCAATTTTTTACAATAAAAAAACTAAAAAGTACATAACTACACCAGAAATAAAAAAAGAAAACAGTTTAATATCATATGGAATATCAAGAACAAAACTAAACGAATGGGATAAAATCAAAAAAAGCTGGAATAAACTTAAAGCTGGGTTTCAGGCTACAAGAAACCTGGGTAGTGCAGCAATTGAAATATGTTATGTAGGTCTGGGAAGACTCGGAATTTACATGATTTTAGGCTATAATATATGGGATATAGCAGCTGCTCTGGTTTTTGCCAAAAACTCAGGTGCTGACTTTTACATTAATCATGAAAAATCTTTTTTAATAGTCTATAATAACAATCTAAAAAATGATGTTCAGTCTTTTCTTTCAGAGATTTAACCTTAAACAAACACTATACACCTAAAAACAATACTCTGTCGCCTATTAATTTAAGTATTTCACAGTCTTTTAAGTTCCTATTTGACTTTAGTATATCATCGATTATCTCTTTACTCTTAAACCGTGAAATTCCATACATTTTTGAAGCAACAACTACTATCTCTTCTATAGCCATAAATAAACCCCTTGTTTTATTAATTTATTTATCGTATAATATCAATTTTTTTTAATACCTAAATACCTAACTCCTCATCTTGTGATTTTAAAGACTTTGATTTTATTATACCAATGTGCTCAATATTAACATTTACCGAAGAAATCTCGGAATGAGAAATAACCGGGATCCTAGGGAAATCTTTTTCAATTATAGACCTGACAACTAATCTTACTATATCACTTGTTAAAATAACCGGATTAATTGTATATGAATATTTTTTCATATAAGAAGCAATTTCCTCTATTACTTCACGACTTATTGAAGGAGATAAATTTGAAACATATCCTGATTCTGTTTCCTGCAGAGAGTTGTAAATTGCTGTCTCAAGTTCAGGATCAAGTGTAAGTATATAAAGTTTATCAGCATCCTGTTTTATTGATTGAATTATCTGTTTACCAAGTTTTCCCCTAACCTTTTCAGTTATAAAATCAAGATTTTTTGTGTATTTTATATTATCTGCTATTGTTTCAAGTATTGTCACTATATTTCTTATAGATATACCCTCTTTCAATAAACTCTGAAGTATCTTTTGTATATCACCTAATGATGCATTTTTTAATACCTCATCAACAACAGATGAATACTCATCTCTTATAGAATCAAGTATTTTCTTAACCTCCTGTCTTCCCAATAACTCATATCCGTTCCTTCTTATAACCTCTGTTAAATGTGTTGCAACAACTGTTGTTGAATCAACAACACTATATCCATCTCTTTCAGCTTCTAATCTCTTATCTTCAGTAATCCACTTAGCCTTATAGTTAAAAACTGGGTCTATTCCCTCCTCGCCATCTATATCAGGTACATCAAGTGATTGAGGTACAGCAAAATACTTATTTATCCTTACACTTCCTTTACCTACCTCAATTCCTTTTATTTTTATAGAATAATCATTTGGATTCAATCTTGCATTGTCTCTTATCCGTATAGGTGGGACTACAAGGCCAAGGTCCAGGGCCATAGTTCTTCTTATAAGTTTTATTCTTTCAAGCAGGTCCCCACCCTGAGAAGGATCAACAAGTGGAACAAGATTAAAACCAATCTCAAGTTCCATAGGTTCTACATTTATAAGATTAAATACATTTTCTTCTTTTTTCTGTGTATCTTTATCTTCTGTCTCTTTTGCCTCCTCTTCTTCAACCAATGGTCCATTATTCTTAATATACATACCAAGTGCAATAAAAAGTCCTGATATCATCCATAACGATATAGTTGGAAAACCAGGCAAAAATGATAAGAAAAATAGGAATCCTGCTGAAATAAATAATGGTTTATAACTAAAGGACAATTGTTTTGTAAACTCATGTCCAAAGCTTGTTTCAGTGGCAGACCTTGTAACAATAACACCTGTTGCAACAGAAACCATAAGTGAAGGGATTTGAGACACAAGTCCATCACCGACTGTAAACCTGAAAAAAGTACCAGCTGCATCAGATAAACTCATTCCCTGTTGAGCTATACCAATAACAAGCCCACCAATAATATTTATAAGAGTTATTATTATACCTACCCTGACATCACCTTGAACAAACTTAGATGCACCATCCATAGCACCATAAAAGTCAGCCTCAAGTTGAACCTCTTTCTTTTTTCTTTTAGCTTCCTCTTCAGTAATAATACCACTTGAAAGTTCATTAGTTATCTCCATTTGCTTACCAGGCAATGCATCAAGTGCAAACCTTGCTGCAACTTCCGAAACTCTTGTTGCACCTTTTGTTACTACAATTATCTGAACAGCAATTAATATTAAAAATATCAATATACCTACAACATAGTTGCCACCAACAACAAATTCGCCGAATGCTTTAATTATCTTTCCATCAAAGTTTTTACCCTCAAGTAATATAAGCCTTGTTGATGTTACATTAAGAGCTATTCTAAAAATTGCTGTAAAAAGTATTATTGTTGGGAAAATAGAGAACTCTATAACCCTTTTTACATATAATACAATAAGTAATATGATAAGAGAAAATGCTATATTTAATGCTATAAAAAAGTCAAGAAGAAATGTAGGCATAGGGATTATTAACATTATAACAGTAGCAATTACTGCTATTGCAATCAAGATGTCTGTATTTCGAAAAATCTTTAATGCTTTTTCAGACTTCATTTCCCCTCCCAAAATATATTATTATAAACTAAATAATTTATTTTTTTCAGACAAGATAAAGATTTTTTTTAATATAAAAAAAATTAATAGATTAGATTATAAGAATCAAAAAAACAATAAAAAAACGATAAAAAAATAAATTATTATAAAAATTTTAATCAAAAATTTTGCTAAAAAATTTTATTAAAAAATAAAATTTTAAAATAAATAATAGTAAAAACTAATCTATTTATTAACAGATATCATAAATTCACCCTTTTTTAGATTATATGAATAATTAATAATCCTCTTTGCAATAAACTTAAAGTTACCCGTAATAGGAGAATCAGAAAAATACTCAGATAAAATAGTATTGGATGTAACTGATATTCTACATCTTAACTCATCGAAAGGTATATTACCCAAAAAGTAAATCTTAACAGGAATTTTCAATTCAGTCATTTGAGAAATTAACTTCTGATAATATTCAAAGGCCATGAATGGACTATTACATTTATTGAACAAAATAAAAATTTCCTTAGGTGCCCTTGGGAGAAAAGATAGATTTTCAAGTATCTGGAAAACATTAGAAAACATATTAGAATTAATTTCAGTCACAACTATATCTATATGATTATTCAGAATTATATATCTATCAGGAAAATCAAAAGTATTTTTTACAGTATGAATAAAAAAATTAAAATTCTCACTTACTGTATTAGGTAATCTAAGTAGCATACTTTCCATTTTTTCAGATGATAAAAATGATGATTTTGGTGAAAAGTATAAATATTTTATATTCTGAAATTTTGTATCAACAAAACCAAAAATATCATCAGAAAAATTAATTGTTTTTAAAGGATTTATATAACCATCTTTTTTTGAAGAAAAATATAAAACTTTAAGGTTATTACTCAGTACATAAGCAAGATTTGAAGCTATTATAGATTTACCTGACTTTTCTCCAGCACCAAATATAGAAATAGTAATACCTTTAATTCTATTATAATCAATTCTTTCACTTGATATTTCCTGATAAAAATTCTTTATATCATTAGAATATTGCTGTAAACTCATAAATTTTCCTCCATTTATTATTTCTCTACCAATATTCCCTCTTTCTCTTTTTCAATAAGCCCCATATTATAAACTTTCTCAAACGCATCAACAACTTCAGGATCAAAAGATATACCTATCCCTTCTCTAATTTTTCTTATAGCCTCATTTTCATCCATAGGTGGTCTATAAGGTCTTGGAGATGTCATAGCCTCAAAAGCATCAACTACACCTATTATCCTTGCAGATAAAGGTATCTCTTTACCTTTAAGCCCTTTTGGATAACCAGAACCATCAAACCTTTCATGATGATATAAAATACCTTCATAAACAATCGATGGTATAGTAGCAAAATCAAGAAGTTCAACACCTTTTTGGGGGTGATTTTTTACAACATTACATTCTTCCTGTGTTAATTTACCTTTTTTAGTTATAACTTCAGAAAATACATCAAAATAACCTATGTCATGCAAAAGTCCTGCTACATAATATAATTCAAGTTCCTGTTGATCAATACCAAGTTCCTGAGAAACATAGTATACACCTCTACCAACATTTTGACTATGTGACTGCTTAAATAATTTTCTATCTATTATTTTTGCAAGTGGCATAGCTATCCTAAGATCTATTAATTCAGAATCAATAAAGGATTTTTTATTATCTTTAACTCTTTTATCTGAAATACCAATTAATCTATTAGTATCAGAAGGTAAAGACTTTGGAGATTCAATTAATTTATTAGCATATGTCAACTGTAAACTTTGATTGATCAGATATTTTGCTCTTGTTTGTAAATACTCATCTGGGTCACTCATAAGACATGAAAGTGTTTCAAGTACAGAATTGTTTATAGGGTTATTATCCCTTGTTATTTTATTTTCTATTAAATAGAGTATTTCAAACCTTATTTTTTTATCAAGTTCAGAAATATATTTTTGGATTCCTTCCCATGTTATATCTTTTTTTTCTATCTTTTCCAAGAGTTCTTCCATCTTATACAGTTTAGTCAATTCCTGAAAATAATGTGCATTGGCAGGATTGAAAGACTTAAGACTTACCTTTTTACTTTTACTATCTCTCTTAATTAAAAGAACAACTAAAGTGATAATTAAAGAAAAAACTAATAAACCCAAAGCAGCAATTAAAAAATATGATAAAACATTAATTTTAGATTTTGTCTCATTATTTAAATTACTTTCAGAACTTGATATCTTTTTCTTTATCTCATCTATCTCACTCTTTATCGATTCTTTTATCTCATCTTTAGATATTACAGGAGTACTAACCTGTGGTATTATAACTGGTTTATTCTCTTTTCTAGACATTGCTTCTATTACTTTAAAAAGTTTTTCATTAAACCTCTGTTCTATTTTATCAAGATCTTTTTGTAAATCTATTTGTTTTTCCTCTTTTTTCACTTCTATTACTTTTGACTCAGACTCCCCCTCTTTTTTAATATCTTTTTTTTCTTCCTCTTTTAATATCTCTTGTTTTCCTTCCTGTTTAGTTTCACTAATAGGTTTATCCTCAAGCTTAGCCTCTATAGGTTTAAGTTTATTAATCCAATAAACTATACCCTGGTGGTTAGGAAAATACCTGAAACCCTCTTTAAAAAGTTCATACGCTGTCTTTTGATATCCTTTGTTATACATATCTTCAGCTTTTTGAGCCAGTATTTCTGCCAGCTGTTTTTTTGCCCAGAAATTAGTATTATCAAGTTTAATAGATTCCCTTAAAATATTTATAGATTCATCTAT
Source organism: Spirochaetota bacterium (assembly GCA_029552945.1). Classification (GTDB taxonomy): domain Bacteria; phylum Spirochaetota; class GWB1-36-13; order GWB1-36-13; family JAKPDD01; genus JAKPDD01. Next base: position 47,271 of record JAKPDD010000029.1, on the reverse strand, counting down.
CTTTCCATCTTTATATAGCTTAACTCCTTCATCATATAACTTTTTAGAATCTTCCTTAGGACCTGCATAAAAAATAAAAGGTAATATCAAAAATACAAAAAGTAATTTTTTAAACATATTTTTTCTCCTTTTATTAAAATTTTAATAAACTTTAATTTATCTTGTATAAAGTTACTGCCTCACCACCAAACCTTGATCTTGGCATAACACCGGCGGATACCCACGGAGCTGAGGCGATTGAAGCAGTATTTAAGTCCTTCAAAACCTCAAAGTCATCCCACACTGTTGTATTATAAATACCACCAAAAACATAAATATTATGACCCCAGCACACTGCAGTATGATAAGCTCTTTGCTTAGTTAAGCTTTGTCCTGTATTTATAGACTGAGCTGAAGCTCCAATAGCAGGAATATAATAATAAACAGTGTTTTGAGCAAGAGTAGAAATAGCAGGTTGATTTGTTATCCCAGTAGCATAAATACCACCTATAAAAAATACATAAAACTTGTTTTGGTAACTATATGCTGCAGAAGCAAGAGCAAACCTCTGTTGTGTCAAAGCAGTACCGGTTGCAGTTAAAACGTAATCTAATACATAATGTAGATAGTTTGTATTTTGATATGCCCCATTTAAGTCCCTTCCACCACCATAAAACATAACACCATCCAATACAGCTACACCACCATCAAGACGATAGTATGTATTATTACCACCTATATCATAAAGAGATAGCCAGAAATTAAATAGGTTATTAAATTTCATTATCTTGGATATTGCACCTGTTGAATCATTTGTAAAACTACCGCCTACAGTATAAATATTAGAACCTATAGCAAAAGCTTTCAATCCCTGAACAGCAACAGGAAAATCTGGTCCATAACTCCAGCTATGAGTCTTTATATCAAAAATCTGAACATTTCTTACAAGTTCATCTGAATTTTTCATTCCCCCAATTACATATATTTTCCCATTTGTTGCAGTAATACCTGCAAAGACCACAGGTATTGGTAATTGAGTTATATTTTCATACCATTTATCTTCGACAGGATCGTAAAGATCCACTTCACTTATAGGGGTTAAAGTTGTAACAGAACTTGAACCTCCTACAAGCCATATTCCTCTCATCCTCACTTCTAGCGGTATAGTTGTTGTCTCTTGACTTCCAATAGAAGCCTCATGAGCTATATCTAATATTTCTTTATTGTAGCTACACGAGATCAAAAGAAACATAAAAAAAAGTATAAAAATACCTTTACTTTTCATAAAAACCTCCTTTTACCTTAAAGTAATAGCAGAAAAACCATATCTTGGAGTAGGCATAGGTTTTACAAATCTCCACCTCGGGTTAGAAGAAGAAGCATTAAGTCTTTCCACACTGTTAGTTAAGGTACTGCTACTTATTAACCCACCAAACACAAATATATAATTCCCTTTAGTAACAGAAGAATGATAAGCTCTTGCTTGGTTTAAATTAGGCCCATCAACCATAACCCTTATACCATTTTCAGAATAAGGCACATATATATCAACTTTAGAAGTAACAGCCAAAGTTACTGGTGGTTGTCCAGTATTTGTAACATTTGTACCGCCTATAAAAAATACTCTTGCTGTACCAATGGAAGTATCATAGTAAACACTAGCAGAAAGTCCATATCTTGAAACCTTAAGAACACTAAAACTAGTAGCAGCAATAGCAAGTTTTGAAGTAGGATAAAACCCTGAGAGTTGATTGGTTGGTGCTCCAGCATTGGTCCTCCCCCCACCTACTATAATCTCTCCATCTAAAATAACAAATCCAAAGTCAGATAAAGCTGTTGCAATCATATTACCCATACTAGCACTCCATCTTGAACCGCTACTATTATAAGGCATAAACATAAAAGCTGTCTGAACAGGGCTTGCAGCACTATTTGCAGTAGAACCCCCAAAAATATATATATTTGAATTAAGTTTAACAACCCCTCCACCCTGCTTAGGAGCAGATGCTGGGACATTATCACCTGCAGGAAGTGTTGTCCATGTATCAGTTGTTACATTATATTCTTGAACTGTATTTATAACTGCACCACCTGAATTAATACCACCCATGATATATATTTTGTAATGCCCTGTAGCATAATCATAATATGAAGTTATAAAAGCATTCCTGACAGGTGTTGGTATAGGCAAAGTAGTTACATTTTCATGCCACTCATCCTCGTAAGGATCATAAACATCAATAGTATTAATAAGATTTGTTGTATCTTTCCTACCACCAATTACCCAGATACCATCAAGTTTCCAATCATAGTTATCAGGCTTAGTTATAGTAGGTGCTGCATCTTCCTCAATAGGCTGAGAAAAATAAAGAGCATCATTAAGAATACTATTTTTTGAACAATCCATAAGAACAAATGAAAATAGTAAAAAAATAAATATTAGAAATTTATTTTTCATAAGCCCCTTTTTTAAAATCTTAAGCCAAATCCACTTAAAACTTTAATCTCTTTAAACTTTTTTTCTTTTCCATTTATTACAAAATATTCTCCTTCAATAAAACAGATTATTTTTTCTAAATAATAGTCTACTCCAAAACCTGCAAAATATTCTGAGTCAAGACCTACATCCTCATTTGAATCAACTGCCAAAACAGTCAAATTTTGACCATATCCTACTCTAATGTAAAAATATAAATTAGATAAAAAATCATTACTGAAAAAGAAATATCCTATTTTTAAAAAAGGAGTAAATGTATAATTAGTCATTTTAGTAGTTGCAACCTCTTTAGCTTTAACAGCCTGGTATCTTATATCAATCCCCAATCTAGCTATAGAAGGGTAAACAAACATTGAATATGAAGCACCAAAAATAAAGTTATTTTTGTAATAATCTTTAAAATCACCTGTAATAAATCCATATCCAAAAAATAATTTTAACTCATTAAAACTATTTTTTAATTTTTCAAGTTCCTCTTTATCTTTAGCAATTTTATAATCTAAATTATATATATTTTCAATACTATTAAAGTCCATATTAATAATACCACCACTTGTATTTATAGTAATAAAACCATCTTCAAATGAGATAAGGTTAGCCTGTATTTTAGTACCATCAGCATTATAAATAACGTAAGAGATTGTTTCACCTGAAAAATCCATACTCTTTATCTTTTCTCTTGGTAATCTGAATTCACCATATGAATTAGATATTATAATAAAAGTTTTATTTAATTCTTTAAGAATACCATTAAAAGTTTCCCCTGAATCAAGTTTAAATGAAGAGGCGAAAGAAACTGAGGTAACTATAGCAGCAGCAGTAAAAATTATAAAAACCAATTTTTTCATTTATACTCTCCTTTTATTTATTGTTTTTCAATAACTTTTCTAGTCAATAAAACACACATATATAATCGTAAACTTCATGATAGTATTTTAATCAAAATATATTAAAATTCAAGTTAAATATATTTTTTTTTAATTCATCACATATTTTAATAAATTTTAATCCACAAAAAATAAAACAAATAAAATCTCCACCGAAAGGTGTGAAAGAAAGTATAATTAATTAATGGAGGGAAAGTATGGAATACTTTACTATGAAGGAACTATTGGAGGCAGGGGTCCATTTTGGTCACCAGGTAAGAAGATGGAACCCAAAGATGAAGGAGTATATATATACCAAGAGGAATGGTCTACATATAATAGACCTCCAAAAAACAGTAAAAATGGCAAATGATGCCTGTGAAGTAATAAAAAAAATAGCAAGTGAAGGCGGAAAAATTCTATTTGTCTGTACTAAAAAACAAGGTTCTGATTCTATAAAAGAGGCTGCCATAAAATGTAATATGCCATATATTAACAGGAGATGGCCAGGTGGTCTTCTTACAAACTTTTCAACTGTAAAAGAGAGTCTCAAAAAATTAAGAAGAATTGAAAGAATGGAAACTGATGGAAGTTTTGAAAAACTTACTAAAAAAGAGAGAAAAATTCTTCTTAAAAAGAAAGAGAAAATAGAAAAAATACTTGGTGGTATAAAAGATATGAATGAAATGCCAGCTGCACTCTTTATAATCGATACAGTAAAAGAAAAGATGGCTGTAATTGAAGCAAAAAGAATGGGAATTCCAATAATAGCATTAGTTGATACAAACAGTGACCCAGATTTAATAGACCATCCAATACCTGCTAATGACGATGCTATAAGAGCAGTAAAACTATTTGCTGACAAGTTTGCAGCAATAATAAACGAATCTATTGCTGAATCTAATGATGGAATAGATAACTTGCAAACTCAGAACTTAGAAAGCAATGAAGAAGAAAAAATAAAATTAAAAGCAAGTTATGAATATGAAGAGTATGATGAATAAAATATTTTAAAAAATTATTTTTTCAAATAAATTCATTAAAAGTTTTAGGAGGATAAAATGTCTATAAGTGCAAAAGATGTTCAGGAATTAAGAAGAAGAACAGGTGCTGGAATGATGGATTGCAAAAAAGCTTTACAGGAAGCAAATGGAGATATGGAAAAAGCAATTAAATTACTAAAAGAATGGGGAATAGCAAAAGCTTCTAAAAAAAGTGGAAGAGAGGCAAGTGAGGGAGTTTTAATAGCTATAATCTCAGAAAATGGTAAAAATGGTGCTTTAATAGAAGTTAATTGTGAGACAGACTTTGTTGCAAACACAAATGAATATAAAACATTTGCTCAACAGGTAGCTAATACTATCTTTACAAAAGGTATAAAAGAACCATCAGCCTTAGATACAGATATTCAAAATATGGTTAATGAAGGAATATCAAAGTTTGGTGAAAATATAATAATAAACTCAATAAAAAATATTTCAACAAGTGGTAGGCTATTCTCTTATATACACACAAATCAAAAATTAGGTACAATAGTTGCATTAACAGGCAATGACTTAAACTCTCCTGCTGTTGAAGAACTTGGTAAAGATATAGCAGTGCACATTACTGCAAACAAAGTTATAGGTATTGATGAAAAATCTGTTGATCCTAAATTATTGGAAGAAAAAAGGAAAGAGTTTGACGAAGAGCTTGCAAAACAGAATAAACCTGAAAACATGAGAGCAAAAATAGTAGAGGGAAAAATAAGCAAGTTCCTTAAAGAAGAAACATTGTACAATCAACCATTTTTTAAAAATGAGGAGATAACAATAAAACAACTTATAGAACAAAAAGCAAAAGGTGTAACTGTAGAAGGATTTATAAAAACTACAATAGGTGAATAAAATTGAAACATAATATTAACATTAATAGGGTTTGTATAAAGCTTTCAGGGGAAGCCTTAATGGGGGAGTCTTCCTCTATTGAGGAATCTATAAATCTTGATGCTATAAATCTTATAGCCCATGAAATAAAAGAGGTAAGAGACTTAGGAAAAGAGATAATTATTGTAATAGGTGGTGGTAATATATTTAGGGGGATAAAAGGTGCTATAAAAGGTATAAACAGATCAACAGCAGACTATATGGGGATGCTTGCTACTTTAATAAACTCACTTGCCCTACAGGATGCTATTGAAAAATTGGGCATACCCACAAGAGTTCAGAGTGCTATAACCATCAATGCTGTTGCAGAGCCTTTTATACGAAGAAAAGCAATAAGACACCTTGAAAAAGGAAGAATAGTAATATTTGCAGCCGGGACTGGCAATCCATTTTTTACAACAGATACAGCAGCAGTATTAAGAGCAATTGAAATGAACGCTGATGTTGTGCTAAAGGCAACAAAAGTAGATGGTATATATGATGATGACCCTCTAAAAAATCCATCTGCAAAAAAATACTCTTTAATAAGTTATAAGGACGCTATAACAAAAAGACTTAAAGTAATGGATTCAACAGCATTCACAATGTGTATGGATAACGACTTACCAATAATTGTTTTTGATCTTTTTAAAAAAGGTAATCTTAAAAAAATAGTTGATGGGGATCTTGTTGGAACATTAGTTTCAAACAAAAAATCTGAGTTTGTTTAAATAAAAATAACAACAAGGAGGCTTTATGCATAAAATGAATGAACCAACTTTAGAAAAAGTAATATCTTCAGCAGAAAATAAAATGAATACTACATTAGAACTTTTTTCAGATGAACTTAAAGCAATAAGAACAGGACGAGCAAATATAGGAATTTTAGATAATATAAAGGTTGAATACTATGGTGAAAATATGCCAATCAATCAGGTTGCAACTCTATCAACCCCAGATAGTCATACTATAATAATAGATCCCTGGGATAAGTCAATAATAAAAACAATTGAAAAAGCTATAGAGACATCAAATATAGGAATAAAACCATCAAACGATGGTAATATAATAAGATTGCCTATACCTCCTTTAAGCGAGGAAAGAAGAAAAGAGTTTGTAAAACTGGCCAAGAAAACAGCTGAAGATTTTAAAATTGCTATAAGAAATGTAAGAAGAGAAGCAAATGAAAATATAAAAAAACTTGAAAAAGATAAAGTAATAAGTGAAGATGATTCTAAAAAAGGTACAGAAAAAATACAGCAGTTAACTGACAAGTTTATAGAAAAAATAGATAAAATGCTTCAAGTAAAAGAAAAAGAGATAATGGAGGTTTAAAATAGATTTAAAACTACCTAAACACCTCGGTATAATAATGGATGGAAATGGCAGATGGGCAAAACAAAGGGGACTTAAAAGATATAAAGGACACCAGGAAGGAGTAAATGTTTTTAAAGAAATAATTAAGGAAAGTTTTAAACTAGGAATAAAATATATTTCAGTATATGCTTTTTCAGTTGATAACTGGAAAAGAGATCAAGAAGAAATAAATTTTCTAATGAAAATGATCATAAAATTTTATGATACAGACTTCCCCTATCTTAAGAACAACAACATAAGAGTTTTGCAAAGTGGTATAACATCAAATCTTAATGAAGAAATAATTCAGATAATAAGAAAAATAGAAAAAGAAACAGAAAAAAACAATGGTGGTGTCCTTAATATATGTTTTAATTATAGTGGTCAACTTGAAATACTTGATGCTGCAAAAAAAATAGCAAAAGAATATAATGAAAAAAAAATAGATATAGAAAACATGACAATAAATGATTTTAAAAAATATTTATACCATGACTTACCTGATATTGACCTACTTATACGAACAAGTGGCGAACTTAGAATAAGTGATTTTATGTTATATAGAATTGCTTATTCTGAGTTATGGTTTACAGATAAATTATGGCCAGATTTTACAAAAGATGATTTATATAAAGCAATAGAAGACTTTTCAAAAAGAGAAAGAAGATTTGGAAGTGCATAAATAATATTTAAATAAAATATTATTTTGCTTAAAGTTAAAATATAATCATATAATCTACAATCTAAGGGAATTATATATAATTTATTGATTAATAAATCAAATAAAAATTTAGATAATATACACTATAATTTCTCAAATCAAGACAGTTATTTTGTAAATTTTAATTGGTGTGCTTATAGCTCAGCTGGATAGAGCACTGGGTTGCGGTCCCAGTGGTCGGGGGTTCAATTCCCTCTAAGCACGCTTAAAATATAAGAAGTTACAATACCAGCAAGAAAAGATATAAATAGTATATTAATTATAGGAGCAGGCCCAATAATAATAGGGCAGGCATGTGAGTTTGATTATTCTGGTTCCCAGGCTTGTAAAGCACTAAAAGAGGAAGGATACAGAGTAATTTTAGCTAACTCCAATCCTGCTACAATAATGACTGATCCAAATATGGCTGATGCAACATATATAGAACCCCTTACAGTAGAGTTTTTAGAAAAAATAATAGCAAAAGAAAAACCAAATGCAATACTCCCAACATTAGGTGGGCAGACAGGGCTTAATCTTGGAATGGAACTTGCAAGAAAAGGAATTCTCGAGAAATACAACGTGAAAATGTTAGGAGCAAATCCTGATGTAATAGAAAAAGCTGAAAGTAGAGAAAAGTTTAAAGAGGCAATGTTAAAGATTGGTCTTGATGTTCCAAAAAGTTTTTATATAAAGAGTGTTATCGAGGCAAAGGAAAAAATAAAAGAATTAGGATATCCTGTAATAATAAGAGCATCTTTTACTTTAGGTGGTAGTGGTGGTAATATAGCATACAATGAAGAAGAGATGATCGAGTATGTAAATAAAGGAATAAATGAGAGTCCTGTAGGTGAGGTTCTTTTAGAAGAATCTGTTTTAGGATGGAAGGAATATGAGCTTGAAGTAATGAGAGATAAAAATGATAATGTTGTTATTGTGTGTTCAATAGAAAACTTTGATCCTATGGGCGTACACACAGGAGATAGTATAACAGTTGCACCAGCTCAAACATTAACTAATAAAGAATATCAGATAATGAGAGATGCAGCAATAAAAGTAATAAGAGAAATAGGTGTTGAAACCGGTGGTTCAAATATACAGTTTGCAATTAATCCTGAAAATGGCAGAATGGTAGTAATAGAAATGAACCCTAGGGTTTCAAGGTCATCAGCACTTGCATCAAAAGCAACAGGTTTCCCTATAGCAAAAATAGCAACAAAACTTGCAATAGGATACACTCTTGATGAGATAAGAAATGATATAACAAAAGAGACACCAGCTTCATTTGAACCAGTATTAGACTACTGCGTAGTAAAGTTCCCAAAATGGGCTTTTGAAAAGTTTAAAGGTTCAAAACCAGTATTAGGTGTCCAGATGAAGTCTGTCGGTGAGGTTATGGCTATAGGTAGAACGTTTAAAGAAGCATTCAATAAAGCAATAAGATCCCTTGAAAACTATTACGGATTTATAGGAAAAGGAGAAGAATTAAGTGATTCTGAAATACTTGAAAAGATAGCAATACCAAATCCAGATAGAGTTTTTTATATAAAAACAGCATTAGATAAAGGAATATCAATAGACACTATATATAATTTATCAAAAATAGATAAGTGGTTCTTAAATCAATTAAAAGAAATAAAAGATTTTGAAGAAAAACTTAAGAAAAGTATAAAAGAGTATGATTATACCCTCCTATATGAAGCAAAACAATTAGGTTTTTCAGATAAACACATAGCAAAATTATCAGGAACTACCGAAGAAAATGTAAGAGAAATCAGAGAAAATCTTGGTATAAAAAATGTATATAAACTTGTTGATACGTGTGCTGCTGAGTTTGAGGCAAAAACACCTTACTACTACTCAACCTATGAAGAAGAAAATGAGGCAAAACCATCAGAAAATAAAAAAGTTATGATAATAGGAAGTGGCCCTAACAGAATAGGTCAGGGAATAGAGTTTGACTACATGTGTGTACAGGCATCAATTGCACTTAAAGAATTAGGATATGAATCTATTATGGTCAACTCAAACCCTGAAACTGTTTCAACCGATTACGATGTATCAGACAAATTATATTTTGAACCATTGACAGCTGAAGATATTATAAATATATATGAACTTGAAAAGCCAGAAGGTATAATATTGCAACTTGGTGGTCAAACACCGCTTAACATAAGTTCTGATTTAGAAAAACATGGTCTTAACATACTTGGAACAAGTTCTAAAGCTATTGAAATAGCAGAAGACAGAAATCTTTTTAATAACCTAGTTAACAAACTTGGTTTAAGACAACCAGAAAATGGTATTGCGTACTCAAAAGAAGAGGCAATAGAAAAAGCAAAAAAGATAGGATACCCTGTACTTGTAAGGCCCTCTTTTGTACTTGGTGGAAGGTCAATGGAAATAGTATATAATGAAGATGAGTTAAAATATTATATGGGAAAAGCAATAGAAGCATCACCTGATAAACCAATTTTAATAGACAGATTCTTAAATGATGCCATAGAGATAGACGTTGATTGTATATCAGATTCAGAAAATACAATAATAGCAGGTATAATGCAACACATAGAAGAAGCTGGTGTACACTCAGGAGATAGTTCATGTTTTCTTCCACAAATAAGTGTGGACAAAGAAATTATAGAACAGATAAGGGATTGGACACATAAAATTGCAATTGAACTAAAAATAAAAGGGCTTATGAACATACAGTATGCTGTAAAAGATAACACTTTATACATACTTGAGGTAAACCCTAGAGGTTCAAGAACTACTCCTTTTGTCAGTAAAGCAACTATACCATGGGTAAAATATGCAGTAAGAATAATGCTTGGAGAAAAAATAAAAGATATGGGGCTTAAAGAGGTTATTCCTGATTATTATAGTGTAAAAGAGGTTGTATTGCCATTTAACAAGTTTCCTGAGGTAGATATATTACTTGGGCCTGAAATGAAGTCAACAGGTGAAGTTATGGGAATAGATAAAGACCCCGCAATAGCATTTGCAAAAGCACAAATATCAGCAGGTACGCCATTACCAAAAAATGGATCAATTCTAATCACAATAAATGATGAGACAAAACAAAAAATAGTAAAAAAAGTAAAAATATTAAAAGAACTTGGATTCAGAATACTTACAACAAGTGGTACTCACGATTTTTTTATGAAGAATGGAATTGAATCTGAAGTTATAAAAAAAATACATGAGGGAAGGCCAAACATAATTGACTTGATAAGAAATAGAGAAATAAATCTTATATTTAATACACCAACTAAAAACTATATCAATGATGATAAACAGATAAGACAGGAAGCTATAAAATACAAAATACCTGTGGTAACAACAGTGCCAGCTATGATAATATCAATAGATGCAATAAAAAAAATGAGAGAAAAGGATTTTACAATAAAATCACTTCAGGAATGGCATAAAACATTAAAAAAATAGAAAAGGAGACAAAATTGAAAGTTGGAATAGTAGTTTTTCCAGGTTCTAATTGTGACAAAGACTGTATATATGCAGTAAAAACAGTTATGAAAAAAGACCCAGTTATAATATGGCATAAAGATATACCATCTGATAATGTAGATTTTATAATAATACCTGGTGGTTTTAGTTATGGTGATTATCTTAGAGCAGGAGCAATAGCAAAGTTTTCAAGAATAATGGATTACATTAAAGAGGCCAATGAAAGAGGTAAACTAATTTTAGGTATATGTAATGGTTTTCAGATATTAACAGAATCAGGAATACTACCTGGTGCCTTAATTAAAAACAATTCTACAAAGTTCATATGTAAAGATGTTTACATAAGAGTTGAAAACAATAAAACAGTATTTACATCTTTTTATAAAGATAAAGATGTAATAAAGATACCTATAGCACATAAGGAAGGAAATTATTATATAGATGACAATGAACTAGCAGAATTAATAAAAAACAATCAAATTGTTTTTAGATACTCTGATGAAAGTGGCAATGTTAATGATAAAACAAATCCAAATGGTTCAAAATACAACATTGCAGGTATTATAAATAAAAAAGGGAATGTACTTGGAATGATGCCACACCCGGAAAGAAGTATTGAATCTCTATTAGGTAGTAAAGACGGACAATTAATCTTTATATCAATTTTGAACAATGAAAAAATTAATTTTTAAATTTTTTTGTTATAAATTTCAAATAAAAAGATTAAGGTAAGATATGAAAAAAGTTTTAATAGTTGAAGACCACGAAGATGTAAGAGTATCTTTAAGTTTAATACTAAAAAGGGAAGGATTTATAGTAGAAGCCGCTGAAAAAGGACTTGAAAGTCTTGAAATAATTTCAAAATATAACTTTATACCAGATTTCTTAATTGTTGATTATAATCTACCTGAAATAAATGGTGTTGAGATAGTAAAAAATGTAAAAAAGATAAAACCAGATATAATATCACTTCTTCTTACAGCAGATATATCACTTACTGCTAACGAAGAAGTAAAAAAAAACATTGACTATTTTATCACAAAACCCTATGACCCTGTAAAAATAATCCAAATTCTTAAAAAAGGAGATAATAATGTTTAAAAGAAAAAGTAAAAAAGTATCAGAACAGGATAAAAAAAAAGATGATATAAAAGGTCTATGGAAAAAATGCGAAAAGTGTGCTAATGTAATATATAATCAGGAACTTGAACAGAATCTTAGGGTATGCCCTGCGTGTGGTTATCATTATCAACTTAATCCTTATGAGAGGATACAAATATTACTTGATCCTGATTCTTTTAAAGAACAGGATGAAAACATATCTCCTGTTGACCCATTAAACTTTTCATATTCTGGGACAACATATAAAGCAAAACTAAAAGAATCACAAATAAACTACAATTCAAAAGATGCAATGATTATAGGAAAGGGAAAAATATTTGGTAAATCCATAGAGTTAGGAATAATGGACTTCAGATTCTTAGGTGGTAGTATGGGTTCAGTTGTGGGAGAAAAGTTTGTAAGGGGTGTAATGTATGCTATAAAATACAAAATACCATATGTTGTTATATCTGCATCAGGTGGTGCAAGAATGCAAGAGGGTATGGTATCTCTTATGCAGATGGCAAAAACATCGGCAGCCTTAAATCTATTATCAGACCATAATATACCTTATGTAGTAATACTCACACATCCAACAACCGGTGGTGTAACTGCAAGCTTTGCTATGTTAGGTGATATTATTATTGCTGAACCTTCGGCATTAATAGGTTTTGCAGGACCAAGAGTAATTGAACAGACAATAAAGCAAAAACTTCCACCAGGATTTCAGAGTAGTGAGTTCCAGCTTGACCATGGATTTGTTGATATTATTGTTGAAAGAAAAAACTTAAAAGAAACCTTATTTAAGGTATTAAACTATTTATATGACTGGTAAAAAAAAGAAACTCTTATTATTTTTAATTGTTCCACTATTTTTATCTTGTAAAGGTACCCCACCAACAAATGACTTAAATTCACCTATGGGCCTTTTCTGTTACGATTACATCGCAGGTTCATGGGACACAGAAGAGAAAGAAGATTGCACAGCATCATCCTCACAAATTAAAATTGGTTTTTATGCATATAATCCAGAACCAGGTTTCACAGGTTATAATATATACATAATAAAAGGTGGAACCCCTACCTATGAAGACTTCCAAGCTATTGTAAACTCAAGGATAAACAATGGCAGTTTTACAACAGGAGGCGATAATTATATAATATCTGGAGGAATAAGTTTTACTCCCCCGCAGGACAACTACTATCCAACACTGCCTGGTTATAATTACCCTGAAGTCAAAATAAAAGTAATAAAAATCGAGACTTTAATAGAATATGAACCTACATTTTCCGGCCCAAATCCAGTAGCTATATCAAGTGGAGTATATTACATAGGTGTAACATCACTTGATAAAACAAACGTTGTCGAATCAAAAATAAGTAATATTATTAAGGTAACAGTACCGTGAAAGTTTGTATTTATATGACAATTCTTTTTAACTTGATGATTTTACACTCCTGTGGACTACCAAGTTCTGATGACCTTGAAGACCTACAGGTTCCAATGGGCTTAAAAGCAAAAGTAATATGCTCTGGTACAACACCTGAGGGAATAGAAATCACATTTTACGGCTATAACCCAGAAAACTTTTTCTCAGGTTACAATGTATATATAGTAAAATCACCTTATAATGCTTACGATAATGTTTACTATTATGTATATTCCCATAAAAAAATAGATTCGCAGAATAGACCATATTTTGATAATAATATAGAACTTGCAGCAGTTGTACAGAACGAAAATAATCTATATCCTACAATAACACTAAATTACCTGGCATCAAATTATCCAAATTATCCTCAAAAGCCAACTCAGATAAAGTTTAACATAACAAAAACCCCAGTTAATATTGACAACGGAAACTTCATAAGTGGTTCAACATATGCAATTGGGGTTACAGCTATATCTTATTCAAATACAATAGAAACAATTGTAAGCAATGTTGTCTCCATAGTTTATCAATGTCCATAAAAAGGATAAAACATGTATGATATAATAAGAAACATATTCAAAAAAGAGTTACTCTTTGAACTGATAGAAAAGGCTCCTATTATAGTACTTCTATTAGATAAAGAAGGGAAAATAGTATATTTTAATAAGTTTTTTCAAGATATATCAGGATATAACCTAAATGAAACAATAGGAAAAGAATGGTTTACTACATTTATACCCGAAAATATAAGGGATAAAATAAGAGAAGTTTTTAATTCAAGGCTTAATAATATGCCTGAATATGAGGTATTTCAAAATGAAATTTTATCAAAAAATGGGGAATTAAAAACTATAAAATGGTATAATTTTAATGTAAAAACAGAGGGAAAACTTTATTTAATACTTTCTCTTGGTATTGATATAACTGATGATATTAAAAAAAGTGAAGACCTAAGAAAACTTAGAATTGCAATCAGCCAGGTAGAAAATGGAGTAATTATGACAGATATAAATGGAAATATAACTTATGCAAATCAATTCATAGAAAAATTAACTGGTTACAAACCTGAAGAACTTATAGGTAAAAATCCAAGAATATTCAAGTCTGATTACTACACCACAGAGGTTTATGAAGAATTATGGAAATTAATATCAAGTGGAGAAAGCTGGGAAGGATATTTTTACAATAAAAGAAAAGACGGTAGTTTATACTGGGAAAAAGCCACTATTACACCAATAATAGAAGAAAATAAAATTACTGGTTATATAGGAATAAAACATGACTATACAGAAACACAAAACCTTATAAAAGCACTTGATAATGTTGCAAATGAGTTTGAAGAAATAGTTAAAAAAAGAACAATTGAACTTAAAAATACTGTCGAAGAACTTATTAAAGAAAAAGAGGCAAGAAAAAAAGCTGAAAAATTATTAGTAAGATCATCAAAAATGGAGGCAATTGGAAGTTTTGCATCAGGAATAGTCCATGATATAAAAAATATAGTAAATGCTATAAAAATATACAATGAATTATTAAACTTAGAAAATTCAATAGAAAATATAAAAAATTATTCAAAAGAAATAGAAAATGGTATTAATAAAATAGAGGATTACCTTAATTCAATACTCAAATTCGGTAGATCATACGATGATGAAAAAACTGTAATTGATATAAATATCTTGATAGATACAATTTATTCATTTATTTCTAAAACAATACCAAAAAATATTATAATAAAAAAAATGTTGAATAAAAATAATCTTCTGTCAAAGATAAACAAGTCAGAGATAGAACAGGTTATTATAAATATTATAGTTAATGCGAAAGATGCAATAGATAACAAAAATGGATTAATAATTATTGAAACAGACAATACAACTTTAACAAAAGATAAAGCAATTGAAATTAATCTTGAGGAAGGAAATTACAATATAATAAGAATAATGAATAATGGACCACAAATTCCACAGGAAATAATTGATAAAATATTTGATCCATTTTTTACTACTAAAAAAGAAAAAGGTACTGGATTAGGCCTAAGTTTTTCACTTAATATAATAAACAAGCATAAAGGAAATATAATTGTTGAAAGTAAACCCGAGTTAACGTTATTTACCATATACTTACCTGAATGTAAAAGTATAGAATGTTAACAATTTAAAATTTTAATTTTTCCCAACTTTCTATCTCACCATCAACAATAAAAAATATAGGATTTACTTTTATTTTTGTAAGATTTATATTCACAAGATCATTATATAAAGTAGTATCTCTTATCCTTAATTTTTTTAAAAGATGATCAAACTCATATATAATCTGGCCTTTTGAGATTGATATAATATTTTGGATAAGCTTAAACTCTATTTTAGATTTATCAAATCTATAATTTCTTCTTTCTCCCTCTAAAAAAACATAAGATAAATAGGAGTTTATAGCATCAAGTGGTTCAATATAGTTTTTAAACCTTAAAAGTTGTGGATGATTCTTATAACCCCTGGTTTTATTTTCAAGAACAGCCTTTGCTAATAAACCCTCTCTCCAGAGTGCAACAAGACCACTTTTATCAAGATATTCAGGTGAAATTGACCATAATCTCATTATAAATTTATAAATTTATTAAATTATTTATTTCTCTCAAGAAATTCGTTGGCAAGGTTAATATAACTCTTTGCTCCTACCGAAGATGGGTCATAATTTATAACAGGCAAACCAAAGCTTGGTGCTTCACTAAGTTTAACATTCCTTGGGATTATAGTTTTATATACTTTATCCTTAAAATAACTTATGGCCTCTTCCATTACTTGGGTAGAAAGATTAGTTCTTGTGTCAAACATAGTAAGTAAAACACCCTCTATATATAAGCTTTTATTAAGTCTTTTTTGAACAATACTTATAGTTTTTAAAAGTTGAGCAAGTCCCTCTAAAGCATAATACTCACACTGAAGAGGAATTAATACAGAATCAGCTGCAACAAGAGCATTAAGTGTCATTATATCAAGAGAAGGGGGACAATCTATAAAGATAAAGTCATAATCATTTCTTATTTTTTCTATAGCCTTCCTTAGTAATTTTTCCCTGTCCTCCATCTCAAGTATCTCAACTTGAGAGCCTGCAAGATTTAAATTTACAGGAACTATGTATAAATTCTTGGAAACCTCTTTTATTGTATCTCTTATATCAATTCCTTCAACAAGCACCTCATAAATACTTTTATCCTCTGTCTCCTTATTAAGGCCAAAACCACTACATGTATTTCCCTGAGCATCAATATCAATAACAAGTATTTTTTTATCTTTCATAGCAAGAGCAGAAGAAAGATTTACAGCTGTTGTTGTTTTACCTACTCCACCCTTCTGATTAGCTATTGCAATAACTTTACCCATATCAATCCTTTCACCAATTCTTTAAAAAGTCATTTAAATTTAATTATTTGTTTTAAACAAAGTTAAAATTTTAAGAACTAAAATTTTTATTTTTAAAATTTTACCCCCTTTTTAACATTATCAATAAATCACTTATATCTTTGCATAAAAGTTTAATACAGCTTCAACCTCTTGTTGTTTGAGTTCAAGTATATTAGCTATAACATCCTTACTAAAACCCTCTTTTTTATACTTTAAAATAGAATCAACTTTTGATGGTGAGAGATTTTTAATAACCCCCTCGTAACTATTAGCAGAATCAAACTTAAAATCATGTGTATCAAAACTATTTTTTACGTTTTTCGCCTTCTTTAATAAGTCAGGTGAATCGACAAGCTCAAGTAATTTTTTAATTCTAGCCTCTGATGTGTCAAGTTTATTTATAGCTTTTTCAAGCTGTTTTATCCTTGTTTCTATATCCATAGATAGAGGTTCAATCTCGCTAAATCTTGATAGTACTGTATCTATCTTATCCTCTCCTTTTTTAACTTCTTCAATTCTTAACTGTAATTCTTTTATGTAATCATTAGCAACATCAGCTTTTTTCAGTACTGTTTCAACTTCTTTCTTAAGTTTTGTATAGTCATCTTTTATTTCTTCGGCAATTCTGTTATTAATTTCCATCTTATTTAATATATCACTGATTTTGAACTCTTTTGACTCAATTACCCTTGCCTTTTCTTCAAGCTCTTTATACATATCCTGTAATCTTTTCATCTTTACCTCAACCTGTGCAATATCTCCAGAGTATTTGTTTATAGCATTCATTCTCTCATCTATTTCTCTCGACTTTGCAACAACATCATTTATTTTCTGATTAAGGTTAGTTATCTCATCTTTTTTAACACCAAACTTTCCTATCTCATTTAAAATTTCTTCAGTATCCTTTTTAAGTTTCATAAAGTTCTTTTCAACTTCAACTATTGAATCCTTCTCAACCTGCACTTTTTTAATTAATCCGTCAATATTTGCTATATCACTTAAAAGTTTCTCAATCTTTTTATCATTCTTAAACCTATTAAACTTACTTTCAAACTCATTAAGGTCTTTTTTAAGCATTTCTATAACATCTTTTATCTCTGATTCACTTGATACTTTAATCTCTAATAACCTCTTATCAAATAGATCTATCTTACTATTAACCTCTTTTATCTTTTGAGACAATGATATCTCTATCTCTTTTCTCTTATCATTCACAAAGTGTTCAATATTATCATTTATCTCTTTAAGCCTCATTTCAAAAAACTCAACTCTATTATTAAGTTGTTTTGCAAGTTTATCTTCAACAGAAACAGCTTCATCTTTTAGTAGTTTTATAGCCTCATTTATAGGTTCAATATCTTTATTTAGACTATTAATAGTATCCTGAACATAGTTTAAGAATCCATTTTTCATGTTTTCTATCTCTCTTTTTATACTCTCAGCAGTTTTTCCAACTTCTTCATATATTACCTTATTCATATCCTTTATTTTATCTTCAACATCAGAAATCCTATTTGAAACTATATTTGCTCTATCCTCTAACCTAGAAATATAAATCTTCTCTTTTTCACTTATACTATTTTCCATAACTGTAAGTTCATTATTAAGTTTCTTCTTAATCTCCTCTATGCTTGCTGAAAGATTGCTATCATACCTTCCAAGTTCATTATCAATCCTAAATGATAAGTCTTTTATTTTATTTTCCACCTCATCAATTTTTTTCATCTCTGTCTTGAATATTTCATTTATCTTTTCAGATGCCTCTTCTCTCTGTTTTTCAAGTTTTTCTTGCATCTCTTTAAAAAGAGATTCAAACCTTCTCCTATTAGTGTCAATAGTTGCAACTATACTCTTTTCATAATCATCAATTTTAATTGATAGATTATGCTTATTCTTTGTAATATTATCTTCAAACTCTTTTTTAATTTCATCAGTTGCTTTTCTTATACTATTTATAGTCTCTTCTGCTTTTCTTGAAGATTCATTTTTTATAGATTCTATACTATACCTTAATTTTTCAACCTCCTGGTCTATAATATATTTATAAGGTTTTATAACGTTTTCTTCGAAATCAGACTTTAATTTTTCTCTATAACCGTTTATTTGATTAGATGATTCATGATATTTATTTATTATATCATCAGTTATAGACTTTACTTTTAATTTAAAAGACTCTAACTGCCCTTCTATATCATTTTTCTGTTCTTCAATAAAACTTTGTATTTTATTATTCATCAATTTAATATTATTCTCAATCTCCTCTTTTCCCTCAGTATAAATAGCCTCAAGTCCTTTAACCTTATTTGTTATTTTTGACTCAAGTTCAATAACTGTCTTTTCAACTTTTAACTCGATATCTTTTACTTTATCAAAACTACTTTTTTTAACATCTTCTATTTTATTTACAAGATTTTCACTAATAGTTTTTATATTATTATCAAGATTAGAAAAGTTTTGACTAAATACAGACTTAAAGTTTTCAAGTTCAACAAGAGACTTTGAATGCTCCTCTTTAACTTTAGACTTAATTCTTTCAATAATATTTTCAACTTCTCTATTTATGTTAGACTCTATGATTTTAATTTTCTTTTCAAACCTCAATGATTCGTCTTCATAATTCTTAAGACTACTGAATAACTCACTTGTTTTCGACTCTATCTTTTCTTCAATCTTATTAATTGAATTATTTATCTCAGTAATAAACTCTTTCTTTTCTTTTTCAATACTTCTTTTAAAGCTATCAAGATCAGAATTAACATCAGTTTTAAAAGATGTAGCTATTTTGTTTATCTCAAGATTAAGATCACTCATCTTTTTCCTTATATCTTCTTTATCCCTCTCATAATTCTCAAGTAATACTTTAACTTTATTAGAAACCTCATCCTCAAGTCTTGCCAATACACTATAAGCAGACTTTTCTACATCCTTTACACTGCTATTTAAACTATTTTTGTGAGATTCAACATCATTTATTACTCTAGATATAATATTTTTTATCCTCTCTTCAACATTACCCATTGTTTGAGTAATACTATTTTCAAACTTTTCTAACTTTGTTGTTATTTCCATATACTTATTTTTTATTTCTGTTTCAATCCTTAAGATCCTACTCTCAACCTCTTTTGATATCCTTTTTTCATGATCTTCTGCTATTTTATCTATTTTCTGTAAACTACTTTCAAAACCAGATATCTTTTTATAAATAGAATCAACATAAGTATCAATATCTTTTTTAAACATTGTTTCAATATTCTGCATATCATTTTTTAAATTAACAAACTCATTTTTAGCAGATGAAGCAATATTTGTTATGTGATTATTAATATTTATAATGTTTTTCTGTATATCTTTTATTAATTGAGAGTTCTCATCTTTTATCTTATGATAATCATTAGAAAAATTATTCTTAATTTCTTCAAACTCATTCTTAAACTCAATAAGTCTATTTTTTAACTCAAGGTCAATCTCTTTAGACTTAGTCACTTTAATTTTTTCAATAATCTCTTCAGAAGACTTTAACCTACTTATAATATTTTCTATATCATTTTTATTATCATCAACCCATGCTCTTATAGCATTTTTATATCCATCTATTATTTTTGATATCCTTTTTTCATTATTATCTTTTATTGTATTTGTAATTTCAATAATCTTTGCATCAACTTCTCTTCTTTTAGCATCAATCTCTTTTAAAAACTCTGATTCTATGTTTTTATAATTTATAATAGCATTTTTATAACCCTTTTCAATATTAGAAAAATCAGTCTGTAATTTAATTATCTTCTCTTTATCTTTTTCAAGATTTTTTACCTTTTCAAAAGATTCCTCAGCAAACTTTTTAATATCACTGATCTGATTAAAGGTTGAATCAATGTTTGAGCGGAATTTATCTATGTAAGTTAATCTCTTATCAAGATCATCCAATTTTTCTTTAAGGAGAATCCCAACACTCTTTCCTTGAGAAACCATTTTTTCAAGTTCAAGATAAGAATTATTAAGATCATCCTCTTTCTGTTTTATTTTTTTATTCAAAATTTCTATCTGATTTCTTACAAACTCCTGAATTTTTAAAGAAGACCACTTTTTCTTATCTATACCTCTTATGACAAGAACAATAAACAAAGTAATTAATGAATTAATAACATAAAGCCCAATATCCATTTTCCCCTCCCTAAAAACATAAAATAATTTATGTAAAAATAAAAATTACATATAAAAAAAAATTTAAAATAAATAATTTTAAAAAATACACGATAATAAATAATCTTATATAATAATCTTAAAACCTAAAAAATAAGAAAGAATAATAAAATTATAAAACTAAAACAATTTTTATAATGTTAAGTTAAAAAAAATTAACTTTCAAAATAAATATTTACTAGTTATTATCTGATTTTTCAGTATAATAACCTATTTTTAAAAACTTTTCTATTCTTCTCTCTTTCAATTTTTCTTTTGACAGTTTCTTTAAAATAATAATACTGTCCATAAGTTTATTTTTTAAGTTCTGTGCAACTTCTCTTGGATACCTATGTGCACCACCTGCTGGTTCATCTATTATACCATCTATTATGCCAAGTTCAAGTAGGTCTTTTGCAGTAAGCTTAAGAGACTTTGCAGCCTCACTTGCCTTACTAGAATCTCTAAAAAGAATAGATGCACATCCTTCAGGTGATATTACCGAATATATTGAATATTTAAGCATATAAACAAAGTTTGCTACCCCTATCCCCAGGGCACCACCACTTCCACCCTCACCTATGACAGTAGCTATCACAGGTACTTTTAAATTAGCCATCTCTTTAAGGTTTCTTGCTATAGCCTCACCCTGCCCTCTCTCTTCAGCATCAATTCCTGGAAAAGCTCCAGGAGTATCTATAAACGTTAATATTGGCCTATTAAACTTTTCAGCTATTTTCATAACTCTTAACGCTTTTCTATATCCTTCTGGATTTGGCATACCAAATCTATATTTTTTAGAATCTTCAATATCTTTGCCTTTTTGTTGTCCAATAATAAAAACCTTCTCGTCATTTATTTTTGCAAAACCAGTTATTATAGCTTTATCATCCCCAAAAGACCTATCACCATGTATCTCAATAAAGTCAGAAAAAATCATATTAACATAATCTAAAAACTTTGGTCTTTCAGGATGCCTTGCAACAAGAGTTATTTGCCATGGATCTAATTGAGAATATATTTTTTCAAGCTCAGATTTAAGCCTTGAATTAAGAGTTTCAATAAGTTTATAATCATTAACCTTATTTTCTTCGTAATCTTTTTTTAAATCATCTATTTTTTTTTCAAGTTCAAGTATTTTAGACTCAAAATCTAAAGCTATCATAAATCCCCCTTATTAATTTAAGGTTATAAGATATTATAATTAATTTAAACTATAAAATTAATCATTATTTCTGTAATTTTTTAAAAAATTTTCTTTAAAACTTAAAAAATCATTGTTTAGTATTGAAAATCTTATATTTTTCATAAGGTCATTATAAAAATAGATATTATGTATAGTGCCAAGAACATCTGATAATATTTCATTACTCTTAAAAAGATGGTGTAAGTATGCTCTTGAAAAGTTCTGACATGTATAACAATTACAGTTAGTATCAATAGGGAACTTATCTTTTGCATATTTTTTCTTATCAATACGTATTTTACCCATTCTTGTAAAAAATGTCCCACTCCTTGCATATCTTGTAGGTATAACACAATCAAACATATCTATACCTCTCTCAACTGCTCCAAGTATATCCTCTGGTAAACCAACACCCATTAAATACCTTGGTTTATTTTCAGGAAGGTACGGCTCAGTCATCTCGATAGTTTTCATCATTAATTCATGCCCCTCACCAACACTCACTCCACCAATAGCATAACCATCAAATCCTATATCAACAGTATATTCAGCAGATTTTTTTCTTAAGTCTGGATAGATAGAACCCTGAACAATACCAAAAAGGGCTTGTTTGTTATTTTTAAGTGTTTTTTTAGACCTATATGCCCATTCCCTTGTCCTCTCAATAGAATATTCTGCATATTTATAGTCAACAGGATATGGCAAACACTCATCAAAAACCATTATTATATCTGCACCAATTATCTCCTGAACTTCGATTGAAAGTTCTGGTGTAAAAATAACATCTTCACCTGTATAAGGATGTTTAAAAAAAGTACCCTCATCATTTATTTTCTTATTAGGCAAAGAAAAAACCTGAAAACCACCTGAGTCTGTCAGCATTAATCCATTCCATTTAATAAAATTCTTTATACCCCCAAATTTTTTTATAATATTTATTCCCGGTTTTAAAAAAATATGATAAGTATTAGCAAGTATAATCTTTGAACCCGTCTCTTCTATGTAATATGGTGTAAGCCCTTTTACAGTACCATTAGTACCAACTGGCATGAATATAGGAGTTTGAACCCTACCTTCAGGTAATATTATTTCTCCTACTCTTGCTTTTGTTTTTTTATCCTTTTTTATCAGATTATATCCTAACATTAAACCTCCGAATTTAATAAAAGAATTAAAAGATTAAAATAAAGATAAAAGGTGGCGACCGGAATCGAACCGGTGAATCGCGGTTTTGCAGACCGCTCCCTTAGCCGCTTGGGTACGCCACCATTATTTGAAATGGTTGAATCTAACTCTTTAAATTTAACATTAAAAGACAAAATTGTTAACAATTTATCTTAAAATTAAAGTCAAAAACTAAAATAAGCTCCCTAAGTATCTTTGCAGCAACAGCAGAAGAATTGGTATAATTATCATACATAGGAGCAAGTTCAACAATATCAGCACCAACAAGTTTTTTACCTTTAAATGAATAAATAATATCCATCAGGTCATTAAAAGATATACCTCCTGCCTCCGGAGTACCTGTTGCAGGTAAAATAGATGGGTCAAGAACATCAAGATCAAGAGTAAAGTAAAGTGGTTTATCTGTAGATTTTATAAAATCTATAATCTTATCTTTACTGTAAAGATTTATAATTTTAAACTCATCTCTTGTCCCTGACCTTACACCAAAACTATGCACTCTACCATTACCTATAAGATCAATTGTCCTTTTCATAACTGTAGCATGTGAAAACTTTTCTCCAAGATAGTCTTCTCTCAAGTCAGCATGTGCATCAAGATGAATTATATTAATATCAGGATAAACAGAGTAGTATGCCTTTATTATTGGGTATGAAATAAGATGTTCTCCCCCAAGACCAATAAGAGTTTTAGATTTAGCCAAATTTTCCTTTACAAAATTTTCTATTATATTTAAACTTTTTTGCGTATTACCAAAAATAAGTTCAAGATCACCATAATCGAAAAAATCAACATCTTCCAGGTCAAGGTCTAAAACAGGTGAATATGTTTCAATAAGATCAGAAACATTTCTTATAGAAGATGGGCCAAATCTTGAACCTGGTCTAAAAGAGGAAGTCGAGTCAAATGGACATCCAAATATAATTATTTTACTTGTATTTAGGTCTTTTTTACTTGAAATAAAGCTCATTTTACAATACCCTTGACTATTTCTGGTAAAGCAAAAGAAGCATAATGTATGTTTCTGTTATAGTATTTAGTCTTAATTTGATATTTATTAAAATCAGAATCTTTAATAGGGTGATATTTTTTAGTTCCCATTAAAAAAGACCAGTTACCTGAAGGATAAGTTATAACTGGAGAAAAATAAAAATATGCTTTATTAAAAATAGACTTAACATTATTATAAAGAGACTTCATAACAGATAGTTCATAAAAATAGTTCTCAGCCTGTATGGTAAAAATACCATCACTCTTAAGTGAATTATATATTTTTTTAAAAAAACTTTCCTCGTATAATTTTGCAGCCTCACCTACAGGGTCAGTAGAATCAACTAAAATTACGTCATAATACTCTTTTTGTCTATCAAGGAATGCAAAACCATCTTCAACAAAAATAGAAGTCCTTGGATCTTTAAAAGATATAGAGAGATTTGGGAAATATTTTTTAGCAGCCTCAATAACTTCACCATCTATTTCACATAAATGAGCCTCTTTTACAACAGGATGCTTTAAAACTTCTCTTAATGTACCACCATCTCCACCACCAATTATAAGAACTTTCTCAGGATTTGGATGAGTATATAATGATGGGTGAGAAATCATCTCATGATAAAAAAATTCATCTTCATCAGTTGTCATAACACAGCCATCAAGCACCATAAGATTGCCAAGTCTTTTAGTTTTATATATTTCAAGTTTTTGATATTTGGTTTGAACCTCAAGAAGTTTATCTTCATACTCAATTCCAAGCTTTACACCAGGTTCTTGTAATTCAAAAAACCATTTTTCCAATTTAATCTCCTTAAAATAATAATATTTAATTTTTGATCAAAGCAAGATAACCCACTAGAAGTGGGTTAAATATAGATTTTCTAATACCAGAGAACAACAGCAGCAAATACAGCACCAGTCCTTTCCACAGTATGTTCAACAGAAATACTTTTTATTTCTTTTAGTTTTCTACCTCTCTTTTTAAAACCCTCCTCTGCCATACTTCTAACTATTCTTTCAATATCTTCTTTATGACCTCTTGCTGAGTATTCCATTATTAATCCAGCTTCATTCGGATCCTCCGGTATAGCAACAGCAACAGCAGCAGCAATTTTTTCACCAGGTATATGATCAACAATACTTGCATATGCTATAGGTACTAAAGAACCAGGAGGAAGTTTTATCTTACCCTCAATATATTCACAATTAGGAGGCAATATACTTGACATCTTAACAAGATTGGTATCGCCTACACCAGCATCAAGTAGGGCACCATCAAAAGCATTTAAAGGCATACTACCTTCTGACTTACCTGCCACCAAAAAAAACTTTGTTGGAGTTTTAACCATCATATTTTTACCCTTCTAAAACTTTTTGATTTAACGAATATTCATTATAATTTTCAATATTTTTTATTTTAATTTTAGATTCTCTTCCTCTTGGAAGTTCCATCACTTCAATATCTGAAGCTCCAAAACTCTTTTCAAGATGACGAAGAGTAATCCATGGATCAACATGGTCTCCACATGTATAAACATCTATTGAAGCATATCCATACTCAGGCCAGCTATGAATAGATAAGTGAGATTCAGCGATTATTACTACACCGCTTACTCCATAAGGATTAAATTGATGAAATGTAGATTGAACAATCGTAGCATTTGCCTTTAGGGCCGCCTCCTCCATGGCTTCTTTTACGTATGATACTTTACTAATTTTTCGAGCATCACAGCCATAGAATTCGGCTATTAGGTGAGTACCAAGTTTTTTCATAGGCAACCCCTTTCTTATGTTAATAATATTTATAAACTACTAAAAATCTCACCCCACTTTCTTGTGGTTTATTTTATAGAAATAAAATTTAATTAAAAAATTTAGAATGTATAAAATTTTTTAAAAAAAAATTAAATAAACTTATGATCAGTAAATAAAAGGTAAAAATGATGTTTTACTAAGATAAATTCTAAAAATATTTTAAAAATATTAATTTAAAAAATAAATTTTTCCCTAGACTCTTCTACTTGTATTCTCATTTACAAATTTTCTTATTATATACTTACTATTTTCATCGATATTAACAAACTCTAAGTGAATAATATATTTATTTTCATTTGGTCTTAATGATAAAATTTTAGCAGTTATATTGATCATTTTTTCAAGATAAAAAGATATTGTGATTATAGTATCCTTTTTTATAGGTTCACTACTTGTTATACATGCTCCACCTTCACTTATATCTATTATATTTACATTTATAGATGTAGGAACTTTTGTATCCTCAAAGATCTCTTCTGTTATTACTCCAGATATATTTGTCCTTACCCTTATATATTTTCTTCTCTGTTTCCTTACTAAATTATCACTGTGTGCAAGATAAATATTTGTTTTTACACTTTCCTTTGATATAACCTCTTTTGTATCAATTATTGATGTACCAAACTCATAACTTGCATCATTCTGATGAGTAAAGAAAATAAATACTTCACCTTTACTAATAAGAGGCTCAAGTTCAGTCCTAGATTTTTCAACCTGAAGTATAAAAAGATTATTATCCATATATACTATAATACCTCTTGCAGGATTTGGATTCTTTCCTCTACTATAGATTATCATTTTTGTACCTATATGAATATCTCTGGATGAATGAA
The DNA here is from genome assembly GCA_029552945.1 of Spirochaetota bacterium. GTDB lineage: Bacteria > Spirochaetota > GWB1-36-13 > GWB1-36-13 > JAKPDD01 > JAKPDD01. The sequence goes on along the minus strand of JAKPDD010000029.1, from coordinate 20,372 downwards.
TGATTTCACCTGGTGCTGGTTTTCTTTTATAAAAAACTGAATTAACATATTCTATATTAGAGTAAAAGTCAAGATAAATTTTACTCTTTGGTGTATATTTTGAAGCTAAATATTTTTTTTCTTTAACTACAAGTTCATTGAAAATTTTTTTATTTGTCAGAATATTAGTAAGAAAAACATTATATTTTTTTGAGAGTGTTTCCAGTATCTTTATCTGATGATATGTCATGTTTCTCTCTTCAGCCATCTTAAGGAATACTTCTTTATCTTTTTTATATATCCTCATCCTTTTAATCATGTATAATAATTTCACAATAAAAAATGTTATTATGACAAGAAAAATAAATATTAATATACTTTCAAAACTTATTTTTACCTTACTACCCGACCTACTGAATTGCTGACTTAGTTCTTGAGGAGTTATTGAAAATATTTTAACACAAACTAATAATAAACCCAAATAAAAAATAATAGCCACCTTTTTCATACTTATACCCTGATTATTATTAGAAAAATTATCGAAAATTTTATAATAATAAATTAATCTATAATTAACTATAATTCAAATTATAAATTAAAGTGCATTTTTTGACTCAAGAAGAGTTAAAATCTCCTCTATATTTTTATTTATAACATCAGGTAATCCCTCTATCTTAATATTAAGAAAACCTTTTACTATTAATGATATTGCCTCACTTTCAGTAAATCCCCTTGACATAAGATAATATATTTCACTCTCTGCTATTTTACCTATCATTGCCTCATGTGAAAGTGTAACATTTTTCTTATTTGTCCTTAACTCTGGTATTGTGTGCACTTTTCCTTTATCATCTAGCATAATTGAACTACATTCGATATGTCCAAGCATAATTGAACTACATTCGATATGTCCAAAAGTATTATCTGCCTCAGCACTTATATCAGCTCTTGCTATTACAGTACCACCATCGCATACACTACGGCTATTTATATCAGCTCTTGCATTCTCACCAAGTAATATTGCACGACCACCAAGATCATAAACTGAACCAGACTTCGCATATATAATAGAATTAAGAGATGCAAATGAGTTTTTATTAAGATATACAGTAGGATAACTTTGAACAATTTTTGTATCTTTAAAAGCTATATAGTTTGACACATACTTACCACCATCATTAACCTTTACTCCTGTCCTTGGCCTTACTTCTGTTGTCTCGTTCCAGTTGTGAACCATTGTGTATGATAAAAATGAGTTTTTTCCAACATAAATTTCAGTTATACCATAGTGTGTTGAGTCAGATGAAGATGAAGATGATAAACAGCCATTTATTATATGAAGTTCAGCATTATCCTCAAGTATAATAAGATTATGAACCTTCTGTTCATATAAAGAAGACTTAATATAAAAACAAGCTTGTAAAGGTAAAAACTCTTTATGCCCCTCTTTTAACCATATAAAATATCCTCCCTGTGTCTCTTCATAAACTTTTTTTGTAATATCATCTTTATCTTTATCAACAAGTTTCCAGGTATATTTTTCAATAATATCAGGATATTTTTTTATAGCCTCCTTAAAAGGAATAAAAATAAAAGATGAGGTTTCATTTTTAAAAGTTTCAAGACTATCAGTTAAAAAATATGTTGTTTTATTACTGTCTATATCAATCCCAGCTTCTTTAATTTCATTTTTTATAATTTGCATAATTGACACTCCTTAAAACCTTTTTCTTTTATAAGTTCAAAAATTCTGTAAGGATTACCCTCACAAACTATTTTTCCATTAATAAGTATATATCCTTTATCAGCACTAAGATAATCAAGTATATAACCTGTGTGTGTAATTATAAAACTTGATTTTTTTCTATTTTTTATTTTTTTCCTATCTAAAAATTCCTTTAGTATATTACCAATAAGATTAATATTTTCAACATCAACACCAGCTTCTGGTTCATCGAGCATTATAAAATCTGGATTTTGAGTCAAAATCTGGAGTATTTCAGACTTTTTCTTTTCACCACCTGAAAAATTTATATTCAATTCACGGTCTATAAGTTCGTTCATTTTAAGTTTATCGACATAAGAATATAGTTTAGTACCATACTTTTCTTCAAGTTTATTTACAAAATTATTAAGCATAAGGCCCTTAATTCCCGGTGGATTTTGATAAACTATGCCAATACCTAGCCTTGCTCTTTCATCTATAGATAGATTTGTTATATCATTTCCATTAAATATTATTTTCCCAGAAATAACTTTATATTGTGGAAAACCTATAATTGACATCAATAATGATGTTTTACCAGAACCATTTGGTCCAAACAGTATATGGTTTTCACCCTGAGGTATTTTTATGTTTATATTCTCAAGAAGTATTTTATTGTCAATACTTACAGAAAGATCAATTATTTCAAGCATAAACTCTCCTAAAAAAATAAAATATTATATTTAAATATACTACTTTTAAAGTATACTATATAAAAAAATTATTAAAACACAAATAAAGAATAAAAAATAAAGAATAAACGATTTAAAATCGAAAATTAATAACTATGAAAAAGATAAAATCATGTTTAATTTTTATATTGGCTATAATTTTATTTTCTATGACAATTCAATTCTGTTCGGAAAAAAGCATAAAACCTGATAATAAAATAATATTAGAATCTGTTCAAGAAAATAATATAAAAAATGTCAAAGAAGATAATAAAAACGAAAGTTTTAAAAGAAATAATGAAAATAAAGAAAATGATAATCAGTTATTAAAAAATCAAGAAAAAGATTACTCATTAGACGAGCAAAGTGCTAAAGATGGGGAGAAAAACAAAGAAAATAAAAATGTGGGGAAAAAAGACGAAGAAACAACAAAAAAATACGAAAACACAGAAAAAAATGATAAAGATATAAGTAAAAAAATAGATACTGATAGAGAAAAAAATAATGATTCTCTGAGTAAAAACATCGATAAGAAAGATGAAAAAGAAATAAATAATCTTGATAAAGATTTTAAAGATATAATAGCTGTTAGAGAAAATTCAAAAAAAAATAAAAAAGATGATGCTGAAAAAAGCAAAAAATTATCAGATAAAGAAATAATAATTGATATGTCTGAGGACTATTTCAAAGATAAATGGGAGATAATATCAAAAATACCATATGCGGTAAATGCTTTTGGAATAACATTATATGAAAATAAAGTTTATATATTTGGTGGATATACTGAAAATGGATATACTGAAAATGTACTTGAATATGATATATTAACTAGAAAATGGGAATATAAAACCCCTATGCCAAGAAAAAGGGCTGGTTTTAATGCTATATGCTTTTATAACAAAATATATGTAATAGGTGGAATAAATGAAACAGGTCCTATAAAAGAGGTTGACATATATATACCTGGGAAAGACATATGGTTAAAAGGTCCCTCACTTCCAGAACCAAGATATCAATATGGACTTACAGTCAACAACAACAGGATTTTTATAATAGGTGGAATAACAAAAAACCCGTTTTCAGTACTGTATCTTGAACCAAATAATGATATATGGAAAGAGGCCCCATCTCTTAATACCCCAAGAGACTCTCATGCAGCAATAAGTTTTAATAATGGAATTATTGTTATAGGTGGTAAATATAGAAGTAATAATATAAATATAGTTGAAATTTTTTTGCCCCCTTACAATAGATGGTCTTTATATGATAGTTTGCCTAATTCTGCTTTTGGTTTTTCAGCAATAAACTTTAAAGACAAAATAATAATTATAGGTGGGTTCACTGACATTAGTGCAACAAATTTCTCAGATTCAGTTGTTATGTACAACATTATAACAAAAACTATTAAACAATTAAGAAAAATTCCAAAAAGTATTGCCAATTTTGGAACTATTGTTTATAATAATAGTATATACATTTTTGGTGGAAGAAGTTATGATGGGCTTCAAAATAGCGTAATAAGAATGGATATTATTGATGGAAATATTGATAATAAGTAAAGATGAAATAATAAATATATTATTTAAAAAGAAATATAAAAAAATACTTCCTGAACTTAAAATAGAGTTTTCAAACTTAGATAATAATATTGATCAGTTAAATAATTTAATAAAAAAATATAAACTAATTATAGCTGACCTTGACCATGAAACTGATAAAATAATAGAAATATATCAGCAACATAAAGAAAATAAAGAGTTCTTATTTATAACAGACAGGGAATATGAAAACTTTATAGACTATCTTATGGAAGATAAAATAAATAATATATATCCGAAAGGTCTTATACTAGAAGATTATAAAACATCTGCTCTTTTAATAACAAATATATATAAAAACAAAATATTTGGAATAAAAAATTATATTAAGAATCCGGTCTACTTTGAAACAATACCAATACACTATTCAGCTGAAATAAAGAAACTAAGTCTTAAAATAGAGTTCCTCTTTTCAAATATACCAAAAGAAAAAATATTACAGATAAAATTAGCATTCTATGAAATAGTATCAAATGTATTTTATCACAGTAATGAATTACAAAAAGGTAAAGAATCATACATATCTGAACCAATATATATAACATTTGCAGAAGATCTGGAAAAAATAATATTCTGTGTTGAAGACAGAAAAGGGAAACTTACAAAATCAACTGTTTTATACTGGCTTGAAAAAAGGCTTAAAAATGATAAAATATTACCTGACGGTCATGGTCGAGGATTTTTACTTATGAAAAACATTGTAGATAGCCTTATAATAAATATAATATCAGGGAAAAAAACAGAGTTTATAGCAATATTCTATAAATACAATTATCTTGGAGAAAAGTCTTTACTAATTCATCAAAAATAGTGTAAATTTTCATTAAAAAATTTTTATTTTAAAACTCTATGGATAAAAACTCTATTAATAACATATTTGATAAAATAAGACCAGAAAAACTTGATGACTTTATTGGTCAGGAAAGAATAGTTAATAATTTAAAAGTATTTATAGATTCAGCAAAAAAGAGAAATAAAACTATTGACCATATACTTATAAGTGGACCACCGGGAGTCGGAAAGACAACACTTGCAAAAATTATAGCAAATGAAATGAGTGCAAACTTTATAGCTACAAATGCACCAGCACTTGAAAAAACAGGTGATCTTGCAGCAATATTAACAAGTCTTGAACCAAATACAATACTTTTTATAGATGAAATACACAGACTAAAACCAGTACTTGAAGAGATGTTATATAGTGCAATGGAGGACTTTAATATAGATATAATAATAGGCCAGGGTGCTGGAGCAAAAACAGTAAAACTTAACCTTAATCCTTTTACATTAATAGGGGCTACAACAAGACCAGGAATGCTTACCCCTCCCCTACTCACAAGATTTGGTATAGATATAAGAGTTGATTTTTATACTCATGAGGAGATAGAAAAAATAATAATTGAAAAATCAAAAATACTTAACATCAGCATAAAAAAAGAGAGTATAGAAGAGATAGCAAAAAGGTCCAGAGGAACACCAAGAATAGTAATAAAACTACTCAAAAGAGTCTGGGACTTTGCTGTTGTATCATCAAAAAAAGTTATAGACCTTGAGATTACAAAAAAAGCACTTGAACAACTTGGGATTGATAATGAGGGGCTTACTGTTGAGGACAGAAGACTACTTGAGATAATGTTGAAAAATTATCATGGAGGGCCTGTAGGATTGCAGACACTTGCAATATCACTTGGTGAGAGTGAGGACACAATAGAAGACATCTATGAACCTTTTCTAATAAGAATGGGATTTATAAAAAAAACATCTCGTGGAAGAGTTTTAACAGAAAAAGGTTATAAATTCTTAGGATACAAAGAAGGAGATACACTCTTTGAAAACTAAAAAAATATTAGATTATAGTATATTTATTATTGATTACCTTACATCTATGATTGAACATATAAGCTATCTTTTCGTAGTTGCAAGTTTAGTAGTATTTTTGGCAGTATTTGATGAAAAAATAATTGTATTACTACTTGATTATATTTTTATATACGTTCTCTTTTTTCAGATAATAAAAAACATCTATTTTTCAATAAAAAATACAATAATATTTAAAAAAACATCAATACAAATAAACCTTTTTATTTATACATTATTATACCTAGTATATAAAGAGATAGTATATGTTGAATTTGATTTTAAAGACTACTATGCGACATTTTTTTTGACAACAAGATTTATTATATATTTTATATATCTTTTTCTTAACAGAAAGAATATAAAAGACTATTTTAAAATAATAAAACTAAATCCATATCAAAGCTTTACAATTGGGTTCATATTCTTGATATTGTTAGGATCTCTACTTTTAAAACTACCTGTATCATATAATGGACATCTAAGTTTTCTTGATTCTTTATTCACCTCAACATCAGCGGTTTGTGTTACAGGACTTACTGTTGTAAACACATCTGATTTTACATTTTTTGGAAAAATAATCTTACTCATATTAATACAATTAGGTGCCATAGGTATTATGACATTTACCTCATTCCTTGCAATAATTTCAGGTTCAATAAGCAAAACTTTTGACAGGTTGAAGTCTGAAGAAATATATTCAGAAACAAGCTTTAAAAAGCTAAAGAGGCTTATAAAGTTTATAGTAATATCAACATTTACAATTGAGATATTTTGTGCCATATTTATTTTTATATCAATAAAAACAGAAAATATAAATGTTGAAAATCCTATATTTTTCTCAATATTTCACTCAATATCTGCTTTTTCTAATGCAGGATTTTCTACACTCCCAAATAATCTTATTCAATTTTATAATATAATACCTTTTAATCTAATAATAATGATATTAATAGTCCTAGGGGGGCTTGGATTTCCCGTAACACTTAATTTGATTGAAAAAATAAAAAGAGAGACAAAACTATCTTTAAATACAAAAATAGTATTAATAACAACTTTCATATTAATTATAACAGGAACACTTGGATTTTATTTATTTGAAAAAGAAAATTTATCAAAATATAATTCAGTCGATAGAATATTAATCTCACTATTTCAATCTGTAACTTCAAGAACTGCTGGATTTAACACAATTGATATATCAAATCTTTCAGTTACAACATACTTATTACTTATATTTTTAATGTTTGTTGGTGCATCACCCTCGTCAACAGGTGGAGGGCTTAAAACAACAACGCTATTTTTATTAATATTTGGCACATACCTGATGATAAGGAAAAAAGATACTCCGTATATATTTAAGAAAAAAATATCACCATCATATTTCTATCTTGCAGGTTCTTTTCTATTTATAAGAATACTTATACTTTTTATAGCAATAACAATTCTGTCTTTAACAGAAAAATTTGATATAATAAAAATAGTATTCGAATCTGTATCTGCTCTCTCAACAGTTGGACTTTCAACAGGTATAACACCAGAACTAAGCACATCAGGCAAAACTGTAATAATTTTATTAATGCTTATAGGAAGAATTGGGCCCCTTAAGTTTTTATCCTCTTTTGTCAAGACTGAAAACCCAAATAAAGTAAGAACAAAAATAGAATACCTTCAAGAAAATATAGTCATGGACTAAAAATGGGGCAAACAAAAACCCCATTTAAAAATATTATTCCATATAATAACCAGAGCCAACTATAATATTTTCTTTTCCTAATCTTTTAAAATATGTGTTTTTCTTTTGTATTTTCTTACTAACAGGATTTACCCAAGTATAATCAACAAAGCCCTCACCTTTTTCTCCCACTTTCATAAAATCTTTTACGAATTCCTTACCATTTGTATCTTTTAAGTCCAAAAGATTTTTACCTTCTAGCTCCTTTTTCTCACCATGTGCAATTTGATAACCATCAAGATTAAATATTGTAAGATACCACTCATCTTTTTTCATACCATACTTTGGATCTCTTAATATCTCACCAAAAGTAACCCACTTTCCCCCAACCTGAACATAAAGTATATTATTTTCAACCTTATGTTTATTTTTTTGTAAGAACTCAATACCTTTCTGTACATACTTTTTTGCAGTTTCAGCTTTCTCATCCTTTTTACCTTGAGCAAACACAGAAGAAAATAAAAGGATAAGAGTTAAAACATACAACTTTTTAAACATTTTCTCCCTCCTTAATTTTTTATAAAATAAAAGATAAATTAAAAATAATTAACAAACAATAAAGAGTCAAAAAAATCTTAAAAAAAATTGAAAACAAGAGTTATATAATAACTATTGCAACAGCATAATCTTTAGAATGACTTATAGAAATATTATCATAAAGATTACCATAATATACTATGTAAGGCTTCCCTAAATCATTATTTAAAACCTCTATATTTGAAAAACCTATTGAAACCCCTTTCCCCAGTGCTTTCATAAAAGCCTCTTTTGCAGCAAACCTTCCAGCTATAAACTCATATTTCCTCTTTTCAGATTTTATACTATTAAGTATATCAATTTCAGATTTTGACAGAATTTTATTAATGAAATTTTTATTTTTTTTACACACTTTCTCTATTCTTGATATCTCTATTATATCCAGACCTATCATCTTATCTTTTTTAACATCTCATTAAAAACTATAGGATGTACATAGTTTGATATATCCCCTCCATACTTAAAAACCTCTTTTACAAGGTTTGAAGATATAAAAGAGTATTCAGATGCTGTCATAAGAAAAACAGTCTCAAGTTCATTATATAGAGTTTTATTCATCATAGACAGAGCAAGCTCATATTCAAAGTCTGATACTGCTCTAAGTCCTCTAATCACTACTTTAATATTTTTTTCTCTGGCATAATTTACCATAAGACCGTCAAAACTGTCAACAGTAACTTTATTAGATAAGCCAATATTATCTATAACATCCTTTATGATTTTTTTTCTTTCCTCTAATGAAAAAAATGGAGTTTTATTCGGGTTTGTTATTATACCAAGCAAAATATGATTAAAAACAGAGGACGCTCTCTTAATTATATCAAGATGACCATAAGTAAGAGGGTCAAAACTACCGGGATATAACGCTACTGCCATATAATATCCTTTTCTAATTTCATCTTATTTTTTAATGGTTTATAATAATCATAAAGTCCAACTATGTTTATAAAATTTTTTAATTTTACATTTATCCTAAGGTTATTAACACACTTATGACAATAATTATAGTCTCTTCTTACAAAATGTCCCCAGTATTTACAGTTAAAACAGGTTTTAAGCATAAGTTCAGTATTATCTATTCTACCTTCTTCAAAATCTATCCTATCAATTAAACCCATAATAAGACTCCTTAATAAAAAATAACTAAATTAAAAAATTTTTTCAAGGATAAAAATAAGTTTTCAATTAAAATTTTAAAGTTAAAATTCATAAAAAACTAAGCTAAAAATATTTATTTTGCCCCAATAGATATGCCTTTTTGAAACATCTGTTTTGACGCATTAAGCATTGTTATATTAGCCTCATAAGCCCTTGTTGCTTCAATCATATCTACCATCTCTTTTACTACATTTACATTAGGCATTTCAACATAACCCTTTTTAGGTCCATACTTATATGCATCAGGGTGAGTCGGATCATAAACAAGCCTTCCCTCTGAAAAATCCTTTTCTATCTTTACAACCTTAACACCCTCACCAAGTTTAGGGCCTAAACCAGTCGGTAAAAATGGGCTCTTATAAGTTATTCTCTCTTCCTTAGGTCTTAAAACAACAATTGTCCTCTTAAAAGGTCCGCCATCAGGTGTCCTGGTTGTGTTAACATTAGCTATATTGTTTGATATAACATCAAGTCTTGTTTTTTGAGCAGACAATCCTGATGAACTTACATTTATTGAATGAAACATTCCCATAGTTTATACCTCCATAATTATCTTAAAAGCATATTTATTCTGTTATAATTTCTTGTTATCATATTACTTGCTGCATCGTAAAGTAAAAGTGTCTTTGATGCCTCACCCATTTCATATTCCATATCAACATTATTACCATTATTCTGAGTTGAGGTATAAAACTCTGTATATATTTTTGGTTTAACAGATGTATAATCTATTTTCTCAAAAAATGGTATATGTTTTGAATTAGTCCTTGCTGCTTCAAAAGGATAAGGAGAACTGTTTGAGTCTAATGCTCTTTTAAGTTCTGAAGAAAAAGTAACATCACTCCTTTTAAAGTTCGGGGTTGTAGCATTAGCAATATTGTTTGAAAGTACATTCCACCTCAAAACACTGGCATTAAGAGTCATCTCAAGAATATTTTGAGTCATTTCAAACATATTTGCCACCTTAAAATCTTTTTATTTAAAAACTCGGTATAATTTTTTTTTGCTTTATTTATTTTTAATAAGCTTAAAATATAAGAGAATAAAACTTCAAGAATCTAAAAACATAATTCTCTGAATAATAATAATTGTGAAAACTTATCTCTACAAAATCAAAATTTAAAATACTAATTAAAATAACAATTGTTTATAAAGTTCATTATCATTTTATCTTATAAGTCTTTACTTCACCTGCAATATTTTTCGAAATATTCCTTATATCATTAACAATATTACTTGTCTTATTAGCAGCTATATTTGTCTCTGAAAGTGCATCCTTTTGTTCCTCCATTGCTGTTTCAACCTCTTTACTTATAACCTTAAGATCATCAAAAATCGACTTTATTAAATTACTGTTTTCCATCTCTTTCTTTGTTCTCTCTGCTATTAAAGCACCAGCTTCTTTTAAAACAGTTATTGCTCTTATTATTGTCTTATTTGCATCCTTCTGTTCCTCAGCTGATGTTTTTATCTCCTCGTTTATCCTTTTAAGTTCCTCAATTCCACTTTTAAGTTTTATAAAATTATCTCTTGCATTATTACCAAACTTTATATTTTTTGATATCTCACCTGTAATATTATCAACAACCTCTTTTATCTTTTTTGCACCATTCCCACTCTTATCAGCAAGTTTTCTTATCTCCTCTGCAACAACGGCAAAGCCTTTTCCATACTCACCCGCATGAGCTGCCTCTATTGCCGCATTCATAGCAAGAAGGTTTGTCTGCTCTGCTATATCCATTATAAGTTTAACCATCTCTATTATATCTTCAGACATTTTTGATATAATCTGGCTAGAACTTACAACAGTCTCTATTGCTTTATTTGAATCATTTGACAAAATCTCAACATCTTTCGCAAAATTATTTGCTTTATTAGTTAAGTCTGCATAACTTGCAATACTTGCAGTCATCTCCTCAATAGCTGTTGATGCATCATCTATCTTTGTCTTGTTTTCAACTGAAAGATTATATATATTATTCAATGCATCAAGTATTTTTCTAAGTGTCTTATCAGCCTCATCAATCCTGCTCATCTGTTTTCTCATATTATCAACTATCTGTGATGCTGATGCTGTAATTTCTGTTACACTAGCTGATGTCTGAGTAGAAGATGAGGCTAAATCTTCAGCAATTGCCTCAAGCTGAACCCTATCCGTCATAATACTTGTTATAAACTCCCTTAAACTAGTTATAAAGTCTGAAAGTGTATTTACAACATTTCCAATCTCATCCTTCCTATTTAACCTTATTTCTACATTAAGCTCCCTATTTGAAAGTTTTCTTATAGAATCAATCATTAAAGATATTCCATTTTTAATAACATTTTTATTTATGATTTGAAAAACAATGAAAGAGACAAAAAGGAGAGCAAGAAAACCAATAACCAAAACATAAACAATATAATTACTTACATTCTTTATCGTTATAGATGATTCATTAATCTGTTTTTCATAAAATTCTAATATTTTAGAAGTATAATCATTAAAATTTTTCTTTTCTTCCTCCTGATTCAAAAGATAAAAATTGGCAAGAGAAACATCTCTATTATTATAATCAATCAATGATAAAACCATTTTTGATATATCAACAATTTTTTGATAAGAATCTGATACTTTTTTGACAAGTTCTATATCATCATCACCAGATACATTTCTTAACTTCTCAATATTACTAATATTTTGATTTCTCATCTCAGTTAAAACCTCAATTTCTTTTTTTATCTTATCATCTTCTACACCTGATGCAACCTTAATAACTATATCTCTTACTTTAGCATAAGTATTTGATACTCCTTCATATATTCTATTAACAATATCCATTTTTCCCTGAATAGTTGAGTTTTTTTCAAATAAAGACTTTGCGTTTTTTATACCCATAAAACCTATAAAAGTAATAATTAGTGATACAAATATAATTGTTGAAATTGATAAAATTATTTTTGTTTTTATACTAAGGTTCATTAATCCCTCCTGAGTATTGCCAGTATATATGAGATAATTATAAAATTACCAAAATAAATTTCAAGTTTTAATATTAATCTTTCGGTTTTTAATTGATATAAACTTTAACTAAAAATTCAAAAACTAAAATTCAATTTAAATAAATATATTATTATAAAATAAAACTAAAAACTCTTGGTTAACATATACCTAAATGTAAAATAAATTAAAATTTTTTTTACTGTTTTTAAAAAACTGATTATATTATATATATTAGTAAGTTATAAAAAAAGAAAAAAATTGGAGGTAATTTATGAAAAGAGTAGTATATCTATTACTTATCCTTTTTACTGTAAATACATTTGCAGTAGAAATAGGTCTAAAAGCAGGTTATATGAAAGGCGTAACTGATAATTTTAAAGATTACAGCAGTTTGCCTGCCTTTGGATTTGACCTTGGAATGAGCTTTATGATAGTAAAGGTATCAGGTGAGGTTATGTATTTCAGTGCATCACATAAAGACTATTCAGACCTTAAAATAAAAGATACAGCATTAAACATTAATGTAGCCTTAAAAGTTCCATTTATTGGAATATATGGTGGTATTGGAACTGGAATTCATTTTGTAAAAGCAGAGTCTCCTTTCGGTTCATCAGATACAGAAAGTAAAAATGGGTTTAATATTTTTGCAGGATATGAGTTACCACTTCCTCTTATTTCTCCTTTCTTAGAATTAAGATATGTTAATGTAAAAGATAACCTATCTCACTTAATGATACTTGCAGGAATTAATTTAGGATTCTAAAAAAATCATTTTCCCTGATAGATTTCTATCAGGGGTTTAATTTTTATAATCAAAACTATTAATCTATCTTAATTTAAGAAATAGACTATATTTTTTTTAGTTAAAACATTAATCTAATAAAAATTAAAAATTTCTCGATAATTTTATAATAACAACTTTCAAGATAAACAGGAGAAAGATATGGAAGGTAAAAAGATAAAGATAAAAAAAACATTTAAAACAGAAAATACAAATCAAAATCAATCAAAAGAAACAGAACAATCAAAAATAGAAAAAAATCTTCAATTACTTAAACTTACACTGAAAAAGATTGAGAATAAATATAAAACATTTGGATTCAATGATTCACAGGAAGAAGACTTTTTTGAAAAAAATAAAGGAAAAAAAATAACAATAATTTTATCAAACAACTCAAAAGTTGAAGGTAAACTCCATGCTATTGACAAATATAGAATAGCAATAGAAGAAAATAACATAATAAAGTACTATTTTAAACATGCGATTTTATGTTTTTACCAATCTTAGTTTTAATTTTTAACTAAAAATTTTTTTGTTATTTTTTAAATCATAAATTAATAATATCACTTTAGGAGTAAAAACATGAAAAAAAGGATCTTTATTTTAATTTTAACACTATTACCATTATTAACATTCTCCACACCTGAGGCTGGTATTATAATAGGAAATCCAACAGGTTTAAGTTTTGAATATGTTAATATACAGGTTGGTGTTGGATGGGACATAGATAAGTATTTTAATATGAATATTGACTATCTTTTATTCAACAAGTCTGGAATAATAAGTGGAGCCCCATCTCTTGGACTATATGCTGGTCTTGGAGGAGCATTTCAGATAGAATCAAATAATGAAAAAAGTAATGATGACAAAAATAAATTAGGGATAAGAATACCTTTAGGTATATTTGTACTTATAAAAGATATACCACTTAGAATATTTCTTGAAGTTGCACCTACTATGTATCTTATAGAATCAACAAGTTTTGGATTTGGAGTAGGATTAGGAATAAGATATGTATTTTAAAATAAAGATATACTATATTATATTAATTTTAAGTATTTTTACTATAAATATAAATAACTTTACTTATTCACAGGATAATAAAGATAAAAAATTATCAGAGGAAAACAGAATAAAAAATATTACAGAAGCAACGGAGGAGAACTATCAATTTTTTATAAACAAAAAAGAATATTCAATAATATACTTTTACTCTAAAAACATAATAGAATCAATAAAAATGAAAGAAATTATAAATAAGTTAGACCTGGCTCAACTTAAAGAAAACTATTTTATATTAACAATAAATATAGATACAAACTCAGGTTTAAAAAATAGTTTCAGAGTCTCTACACTACCTGCAATTGTTATACTTAAAAATAAAAGAGAAATATATGGAATAACAGGTTTTATAGATGATCAGATCTTCCTATCCTCTCTTATAATAAATGGTATAAAAAATAATGATTTCTAATTTTTTTGATTATATAGAACCATCAGAGATGCCATACAATAATATTGCAAGAAGGTTAGGTTACCCTGATATAAAATATATAGAGACTAAAGAGTATAAAATAATTGAATCATTAATAAACGAACTTAGAAAAGTATGGCATCCAAAAGCAGCAATTAAAACAACTACAGTGAAAAGTATAAATATTGATAAACTAATAACTCAGGAAAATATTGAAATTGTAAGTGAAAAAGCTATAAAAATACTTAACAATTCAAAATTATTATCATTTGCAGCAGCAACATTGGGTAAAGAAGCATTTAACCTTCTTAAAGATAAAAAAAATTCTCTTACCGAATATTTTTTTCTGGATGCAATAGAATCTGAAATAATTGAGCAAATTATAGAAGATATTAATAAAATGATAATATCATATGCAAATATTCAGGGTTATAATACAACCCAGAGAATAAGCCCGGGATACATAGATATTCCGCTTAGTTTTCAGAAACAATTTCTCGAGTTTATAGATACTGAAAAAAGACTTGGAATAAAAATTAATGAAAAGTATATAATGGATCCCGAAAAATCAATAACATGTATAATAGGATGGATAAAAAAATAAATTTTGCAGAAAAAATAGTATCTATTAATTAATTTTTATATGTTTATAAAATTTCATTGAGGGATTTAATGAAAAAATCTTTAAAATTAATAAGAAACTTTTTAATTTTCCTCATAATATCATCCGGTAGTATATTTTTTATCACTCTACTTCATGAAGAAAAAATAGATATTTCAATAATCCCACTAAAATTTACAATACTTGCAACCATAATATCTCTTTCAAGTATAATTATTGAAGTTTTAAGAATAAAAATGATAGCAAAGACACTCAATAAAAAAATAAAACTCAAAACATGTCTTGATTCTATAGTTGGGCACGAGTTCTTATCAGCAATAACACCTTTTGGTGGTGGAGGGCAACCATTATCAATATATATAATGCATAAAGAGGGATTGAGCCTGGGAGAATCAGTTACAATCTCGTATATCCAGACACTCTATACAATAATTATACTTTTTATTGCGGGATTTATATCTATACCTCTATTTCCCTCTGTACTTGAATCAAAAACACTTCAGTTTTTTATAATTGGTAGTTTAATAGCTATAATATATTTTTTTGGTTTTTCTTATTTTTCAATAGCAAAGCCTAAAATATTAAAAAAAATAGGTTTTATATTCATAAAATTATTAGGGAAAATAAAGCTAATAAAGTCTCATAAAATGTATCATACAAAAATAAGATTAATAAGAGAGATAGAAGTATTTAACAGACATATAAAGTCATCATTTAAGTCAAACTTTATTGATATTATACTTATATTTATTTTAACATTCTTAATATGGTTTGTCAGGTTTATATCTATATTTCCGATACTTTTACTATTTAGTAATTCAATAAACATAACAAAGTTTATTGGGCTACAATTTATGATAACAGCTGTTAACTATTTTTCAATAACCCCTGGATCAAGTGGAACAACTGACATACTTGCAGCAATAATATTTGGGCTTTTCATGCAAAAAAAAGATATACCAACTTTTATAACAATCTGGCGTTTTTTTACCTTCCATATTATTGTTTTATTTTCAGGGGTAATGATCTCAAGAATACTCTACTATTTTTCACACCATAAAGAGGTAAAAAATTGATAACAACAAAAGATATTAAAGAAATTGTAATTAAAAACTCAATAGAAATAGAATATATGAGGATTAATGGAAAAATATTAGGAAAAATATTCGGAAAAATAAAAGAATATGTAAAACCTGGTATATCAACATTCGAGATAGACAAAATAATAGAAGACCTTATACTATCAAATGGGGGGGTACCATCATTTAAAGGATATGAAGGATATCCTGCAGCATCATGTATTTCTGTAAATGATGTAGTAATACATGGAATACCAAATAAAGAGGAAAAGCTCAAAGAGGGAGACATAGTTGGAATAGATATAGGATTTTATAAGAACAAATTTCATGTGGATTCATCTTATACATTTAAAGTTGGGAAAGTTGATGATATAAAGGAAAAATTATGCAATGTAACTTTAAAAGCATTAATGTCTGCAATCTCAATAGCAAGAGAAGGGAGAACTCTTTTTGACATATCAAATATAATACAGACAATAGTTGAAGAAAATAATTTTTCTGTTGTAAGAGAGTTTGTAGGGCATGGAGTTGGTAAAAAATTACATGAACCACCACAAATCCCAAATTATAGAATAAAAGGACTTTCAAAAATAAAACTCAGAAAAGGAATGACACTTGCAATAGAACCTATGATAAACGCTGGGTCAAAAGACATAAAAATAGATAAAGATTCATGGACAGTAAGGACAGCTGACGGAAAACCATCTGCACACTATGAACACACTATAGTTATAACAGATAAAGCACCAGAGATCCTGACATTCTGGGAAATATAGAAAATAAAAAATTTTATTTATAAAATTTTTAACTTTAAAATTATTAACTAGTATAAAACACTATAAGCTATTACCTCTTTACTCTTACCTTTAAGTTTTATTTTATCTTTCTTAACAAAAGAATATGTATTACTTAACAATTCCTGGATATTTTGAGATACAACAATCTCACCACCACCTGCAATTGAACATAATCTTGCACCAGTATTTACAACATCACCTATTACAGTATAGTCCATTCTTATACTACTACCCATCTTACCAGCAACAACTTCACCAGAGTTAATCCCAATTCCAACTTCAAGTTTGTACTCTGTATTTATTTCATTATTTTTAGATCTTATCATCTCCTGTATTCTTATAGCAGTATGAACAGCTTTTTTCTCTTTATCATCACCTCTAAACACAGCAAATATCTGATCACCAACATACTTGTCAATATCCCCACCATTTTCAATAACTATTTTCGACATCTCTTCAAAATAAAAATTAAGTAACTCTATAACTCTGGTAGGGTCCAAAGCCTCTGAGATAGTTGTAAATCCTCTTATATCAGCAAAAAAGACAACAACATTTTCCCTATGAGGCTCAAGCCCCCCACCCTCTCTTACCTTACTTTCTATAACCTTTGTCGTTTGTCTGGAAACAAACTTTTGCATCTCAAGCTTTTCCCTTAAATGTATTAACATATCATTAAACTGAGAACTTAAAAGTCCAAACTCATCAGAACTCTTTATCTCAATAGTAAAGCCAAGATCACCTCCCCTTATTCTTTTAACAGCAGATATAATTAAATAAATAGGTTTTGTAATTAAAAAAGAAAAAATAAAAACAAGTACTATCCCAATAAAAAGCCAGAATAGAGAAACATTTATCATTGAATATACAGTATCTTTAATTGGTTGATAAAGTGCTGTCTTTGAAAAATATATATTCATATATCCAACCATTCTTACATATTCTTTATCAAGCTCAACTCTATCTTTAATAAATACTATAGGATAACTGAAGACAATATTATCATCAACCTCTAACTTTCTAATTTTAGCAAATGACGGATCTACATAAAACCCAAAATTAAATATCTGGTAATAAGCTGGCGGTAAAAGATCAGTAATAACACTTTTTTCAGTATTAGAAACCTTTCCACTCTTATTTTCTATTAACTTTAGGTTTTTTGTATTAACTGTCTGATAAACAATAATGTTTTTAATTTGGGGAAGACTTACTGCAAAGTTTTTAATAAAAATAAGAATATCAAGTGGTTGGTCAAGTGTTATATATTCCAATAAAACTTTACTGCTACTATTTATATAGCCACTAACAAAGTTTTCAACAGTTTCATTAATAATCATCTTTTGGTTATCATATGTTTGAAAAGATGAAAAAAATATTATTAAACATACAAGAAATATAAAACTTAAAGCTATTTTTATCTTTATTCCAGCTTTATAATAAAAAGACCTAATTTTCATAAAATACCCCGAATATTTTTGATATAATATTAAATTAAATAATTAACAAAAATTTAAATAAATCAATAAAATTTTTAAAATTTTAAAAAATATAATTATAAAAAATTGACTCTAAATTCGATATTTGTTATATTTAAATAGTCTTTTTTAAGGTCCCATAGCTCAGTCGGTTAGAGCGGTTGACTCATAATCAATAGGTCCCAGGTTCAAGTCCTGGTGGGCCCATTAATCAAAATACAATAAAGTTTCATTTTTAATAAGTAAATAAATATATTTTTTTAAGTTAAATTACAAATAGATTTTCTACAGTTCATAAATCTTAACTATTTAAAAAAACAAAATATTTTATTTCTTTTTGATCGAATTTTAATATCTAAAGAAATTCTAATATTATTAAGAGAATAAAAAACAAAAAAATTTGAAATACAAATAAAAAAAATTATAATATAACATTAGGGAAGTATTATAGTTAGAGGGTCATTAAATGAAAAAACATATTCTATTAAACAGTATTATACTAATAATAATATTTATAGCAGCAGGATGTAAAACTAAAAATCCATTTTATGGCGTTGATGAAGAAGATATAAAAGGCCCTGAAATAATAGTTGAATATCCCTCTACTTCTCAAGTACTAAGTGGTAGTTTTATACTTGTAGGTAAAGCAAAAGATTCTGACAATGACGTACTTAAAATAGAGATAAGCGTTGATAATAAAGCTACCTGGAAACTTGCAAATGGTACAACTAACTGGTCTTTTACTGTTGATTCATTATCTGCATGGGGAGCAACATTTGGCACATATACAATATATATAAGAGCAACAGACACTGACTATAAAAGAAATACAACTACAATATCTGTTACATATACTATAGATAACACTAACCCTGAAATAATAGGTCAGATAAAGGATGAGAACGATATAAATAGTGATTCATATCACAATATAACCGAGGGAAATACAGTAAAATATTACTGGATATTTAATTCAAACGTAAAGGGTTATGAGATAGTACTATACAATATCACAGATGGGACAAGAGATATTTTTGTGAAAGATATACCTGCAACAGGTACAGCTACATTCACAGGAACTGAAATAAACCCTGGTACTGCAAACGAGGGGACAATAACAACAGGTGTATCTAATATAATATATGGATGGGATGGATCCGAATGGGTAGTAAATAGTTCTAAAGTAATTTTCCAATTTGACGGTCAAGACAGTAAAAAATATTATATTGCTGTAAAGTCATATGATGCATCTGGTAACAGATCAGCTGCTATGATAAGCGTTGCAATAGGAATTGACCTTTCAATACCAATTTCAGGAACAGTTCAGGACCCTGGAGTATACTCAAACTCAACATCAATATTATTTACATGGTCTGGTTTTTCAGATTCAGGCTCTGGTATTGACTACTATGAAGTTCAAACAAGTGATGATGGTTCAAACTGGTCAAGTTCATACAATTCAGGAAACTCCACATATATAATTACATCAGGTATAGGTTCAGAAACTTTTGATGATAATGAAATTGTTTATATCAGAGTAAGAGCTGTAGATAAAAGTGGTAATGTTTCAAATTGGGCATATTCTGATGGAATACTTATAAATCTCTCTGTTACAGATATTGGTGTAATATCAGATAATGGTGGCCCTGATTATGATAGAGATTCAACAGATGGTAACAGAGATGTTATTTTCACCTTTAATGATATGGTAGATGCAGCAGGGTATATTATAGAAGTGTATGAAACAACTAGCGGTAAGTCAGATGAATACTACAAGAAACCGAAGAACATAGGTGCATTACCAAATGGAACTAACACAGGTATTACAAGTGTATCTCTTACAACAGCATCAGGTATTACAACA
>JAKPDD010000004.1 GCA_029552945.1 Spirochaetota bacterium | reverse complement strand
ATAGTTTTTACTTTTGGTATTTTAAGATGACCATTTATAATTGCCACTGTACCATTTTGATTGTTTGTTGTATAAGATTGATAACCCTTCTTTTTCTTGAATTTAGGAAAGCCTACTTTTTTATCTCTGAAAAAGTTTTTGTATGCCTTCTCTAAATTCAGTTGTGCATTAGCAAGAGCAAGACTATCTACTTCCTTTAGAAAAGGAAACTCTTTTTTATACTGCGCAGGTGTATTTTTTAGCATTTTTCCTGTTTGTTTATAGTATTCTATTTTGTCATGTAGCATTTTGTTGTATATAAATCTTACACAACCAAATACTTTAGCAAAATATTCTTCTTGTTCTTTTGTTGGATATATCCTGTATTTATATGCCTTTAGCAAGATTACACCTCCTTCCCTTGAGATTCTATATATTTTTTTATTACTTCAATTGGTACTCCACCTGTAGTCAATAAACAATAACTCCTTGACCAAAAATATTCTTTCCACAATTGTTCTTTTATTTTAGGATATTCTTTTTTAATCAATCTTGATGAAGCACTTTTATAAGCATTTATAAATTTTGACAATTCACTATTCGGATGTGCTTTAAACAATATATGAACATGGTCTTTATCATGATCCCACTCTTGTAATGTAATATTATAATTGTCTTGTATTTTTTCAAATATCTCTTTTAGTCTGTTAGATATAATATCATCGATAACTTTTCTTCTATATTTTGTTACTAAAACAAGATGATAATACAACAAGAATACTGAATGGTTATTATCCAAAATCATTGATATATCACAACTCCTTCCTCTAATACTGATTATACAGTATTAGGAAAGAATTGTCAAGCGACATTCATCACCCACTTATAGAAGTGGGCGACTTCTGTCGTTGATTAACTTAAAACAAAGTATTTTTTACAGTATCTGATTTTAATGTAATACCTAGTTTCTTTAAATTTTGTATAACAGTTTTATTAGCTACTTTACTTAACTCAAACTCGTATTCTATTTTATGT
>JAKPDD010000028.1 GCA_029552945.1 Spirochaetota bacterium | reverse complement strand
CCTAACAAGAAACAGCAAAGACTTCTTCAAAAACAACTTGATACATGCCGTTGGCTGTATAACCATTTTTTAAAAGAGCGTAAAAACTTCTGGGAAAACGATAAAATAAGCATTAAACGTTCCCAGCAGTATAAAAGTTTAGTAACTTTATCTCGGTCTACGAGTTATTATAGGATGAAGTAGGAAGCCTACATTTCTATAGGTGGGAGGTAGTTCACGTAAAATAAAAAATGAAGTGGCATAATCATAAACTATTAACAGGACTAACTATATTTTTAGCTACAAGTGACCCTCTAGCGACAGTAAGTTCAATGATAGGGAGTATATTTCCAGACAGCATTGAAGGTAAAACTTTTAATCCAAAAATTCATAGAACACATTCTCATTGGTTTGTATATTATGTAACAATAGCAACAATAATATCTTTATATATAATGTATACAACAAAAATAATGAATATATATAATATTAATATATATAAAACTATAATGCATTATGGGATAGGTATTATAAATAATAAAATAGTAATATCATTATTTATTTTATATTTTTTTATAGGATGTATTTTTCATATTTTGGAAGATGCTGTTTGTGGCAAAATTCCTTTATTTAATCCTAATAAAAAAGAATTTGGAATTAGATTATTTGTAGTTGGAAGCATAAGAGAATATTTTTTTGTTGCATGTTGTATATTTATAATGTTTTTTATAAAAAAAATGAATTTATAAAAAAACCAAAACCACCAACTTTAAAGAAAGAAATACCATCTCTTACAGATATATATTCTCAAGTCTTTCAAGATGATAGGGTTGATAGAGTCTTTCAAAATTTTTTTCTTAGAATAAAAAAAAAAAAAAACAACGGTAAAACTGGTTATCCACGTTTTAAAGGTTTTCTTCATAGTTTTCTTCATCAAAAAAGTCTTCCTCCCCATATTTAAATGTGTTTTTTTCTCGTTTCTTTTTTCCCTTCATCATAAGCCAGCGCAGGAGACTCCATCTTCTGTAAGATGGAGAGGAATGCGCTGTTCCCTCCTTTCGAACATTAACGTTTTCGCCTTCTCCACTGAAATAATATACACCATATACGGTAAGCCTCCTTTGGTTAGGAGTTAGGCCTCATCCCCAATGTTAGACTGGCTTCTCATGTCTGTCACACTGTCCCTACCACTCAGGACTGTTTAATGGCAGACGACAGAGCCTGGGACTTGAGCAGCA
>JAKPDD010000021.1 GCA_029552945.1 Spirochaetota bacterium | reverse complement strand
CATTATATCCTCCTGAAATATTTTATTACCCCTGAATACTATTCAGCAATTTTCATGCCATAAATTTTGGAATAAAATTTCCCCTGTAAATACGAGATAATTGAACTTAGCATAATTAAACTTTGTAGCAAAAAACCTACACTGGGGGTGTAGGTTTTGCCAACATTGTTCATCATTCTTTTTAATAAGATTTATTTTTTAAATTTTTAAATAAAATTAAAAATAAATACGAAAAATAATAGGGGGAATTTTAAGTTGAGACATATAAAAATTTCTATAGTATCTTTATTAATTTCTTTTTCTGTAGATATTACTTTATTATTTATGTTCTTTAAAGATATAAACATATATACAATATCTTTATACTTGATTCTATCAATAATGCTTTCTCCTATCTTTTTTCTTATAAAGTCAAAAAAGTTATTTAACATTTATGTATTAAGAATAATGTTAGGCATAGTCTATTTTGTCTTGTATTATTTACTGTTTACAAAAATAGGTATATTTTCTATTTTAACAGTTATAAAAACAATATCTATATCAGTAATTCTTAAGACCTTGATTACAATATTAATACATTTTTTGTTTAAAAAGAGCCCTATATCCTACATTTCAATAGTTTATAAGTTTTCATTGAACTCTTTTTTGATAATAGCACTTTTTGTATTTTATATAAGCAATAGTATAATGAAGGACTTTTTTAATTTTTCTATAGACCAGATATCAAAAACCTCAACTATTGAAACAAAAAAAACATCTTCCCAAATAAAAATATTCCTATTATCTATAACAAGCCAGATAGAAAATATAGTGAAAATGATAGAGAGTAATAAAGATTTTGAATTAAGAACAATATATAATATTATAAAAGATAATGATTTTATAAAGAAGTTTGAAATATACAAAGAAGAAAAAAGGATTTTAATAACAAAAGATAAATCATTTTTTGAAATAGTTAACACTGACTATAAAAAAGAGAAATGGTATAAGTACAGTTTTGTTCAAACAAAGAATTCTATATTTGGTAAAACACTTATACCTGATGCATTTGTGAGAGAAAATGAAGTTTTGATATATCTTACAAGACCTGTATATATCAATAATGAGTATTGGGGAATAATAAGAGTTGAAACAAGTCTTAATTTCATATATAATTTTTTGGAGCTTGAACATACATCAGAGATATCGATACTTGATATAAACTCATATTATATATTTTCTAAAAGGTTACAGGATATAGGTAAGAGTTTTACTTCAATACTTGACATGACTGATGATAGTAATTCTTTTAAACTTATAAATAACATAGTTCTTGGAATACCAGATAGTGGGATGTTTGTGACAAAAGATAAAAACTATTTATGGATAGCAACAGATATTATACCAGAGATAGGGTGGAAACTAGTAGTCTTTAGAAATATTAATGATGTTTTAGATTCTCTTAATAAAAAGATAAATAATTCAATAGTAATGGTTATCTTTATTTTAATATTTGCTATAGTGTTTACATTCAGTATTAGTTTGAGATTTAAGTCAGAGTTTAGAAATATAAAGATAGAACTAATGAAACTTGAGAATGGTTATATATCTGAAAGTTTACTTACAAGAAGACATAGATTAAAAGATGAGTTAAACGATATGATAAACTCTATAAAAAGTGTTGTGTTGAAGCTTAAAGAACTTGTAGAAAAAAATAATATTAAAAATGTTGAGATAAAAAATATAATTGAAAAAATGATAAAAAACTCTGATAGCTTAAGAAAAATTCAGGATGAACAGTTTTATAACATAAAGAATGAAAATCAGTTAATAATGTTTTTGGACAATAAGATAAAAGAGGGTGTAAAAAATATAACAGATACCCAAAAAGAGATAAAGAACTTTAATTTAGAGTTTAAAGATGCAAATGACCAGATAAAAGTAACATCAGATATAGTTAAAAAGATACTTGATACAACTAAGAAAATTGAAAATATAACAAAGATAATGGGTGATGTTATAGAGGAGACAAGTATACTTGCACTTAATGCGTCTGTTGAGGCAGCAAAGGCAGGAAAATATGCGAAAGGGTTTGGGGGTATAGCTGTGGAAATAAGGAGATTATATAAACAGATAGATAGTGAAACAATAAAGATAAAAGAGTTGGTTAATTCTACACTTGAGGATATAAACAAGGCTGGGGTTGAGATTGAAAATATAAAGAAAATATCACAGAAATCTCTATTATCATTGGGTAGTTTAACAGAAAAAATAGAAAAAGCTTTTGAGATAACAAGAATAGAAGCAAATGAAATACCAAATATAAATGTTTTTACAAAAAATCTTACAAAGTCATCTGAGAATATAAATAGTCTTATAATTGAAATAAATGAGATTTCTGAAAATATAAACAATGTGTTTAAAGAACTTGAAAAATCGATAGAGTTTTTTAAAATTGAACAATCAAAAAGATAAATTTTAAGTCTATCAAAATTTTATTTTTGTTATTTATAATCCAGAATATAAATAAAATTTTGTAATATTTAACTGATTTTTATATCTTTATAAGGATTTCTATAAATATAGTACATAAATGTTAATTAAGGAGATAAAATGCAATATGAAGCAGTAATAGGTCTTGAGGTACATGTTCAACTTAACACAAAATCAAAAATATTTTGCTCTTGTCCAACATCTTTTGGCGAAAAACCTAACACAATGACATGCCCTATATGTCAAGGACATCCTGGTGTATTACCAGTATTAAATAAAGAGGTTTTAAATAAGGCAATAATGTCAGGAATTGCACTTAATTGTAGTATATCAAAGTTTTCAAAGTTTGACAGAAAGAATTATTTTTATCCTGACTTACCTAAGGCTTATCAAATATCTCAGTATGATAAACCGTTATGTAAAAATGGTTTTATAGAAGTAAAGAAAAGTAATGGTGAAATTAAAAAAATAGGTATAACCAGAATACATATAGAAGAGGACGCTGGTAAATTAATTCACTCTGAAATAAAGGAGATAAGGGAAAGTTACGTTGACCTTAATAGGGCTGGTACACCACTACTTGAGATTGTAAGTGAGCCGGATATAAGAGATGCTGAAGAGGCTTATCTATATCTTATTACACTTAAGCAGAGGTTGAAGTTTATAGGTGTTTCTGATGTTAATATGGAGGAAGGGTCACTAAGGTGTGATGTTAATGTATCTATAAGAAAAAAAGGTGATACAAATTTTGGGACAAAAGTTGAAATAAAAAACCTGAACTCATTTTCAAATGTTCAAAAGGCAATTGAATATGAGATTGAAAGGCAGATTAATGAAGTAGAGAAAGGAAATGAGATTGAACAGGAGACAAGATTATTTGACCCAGAAAAACTTATTACAAAGACAATGAGAAAAAAGGAGGAGGCACACGATTATAGGTATTTTCCTGATCCAGACCTTGTGCCGATAGTACTTGATGATAATTATATAGATAATATAAGAAAAAGTATGCCGGAGTTGCCTGAGTCAATATATAAAAGATTTATAGAAGAGTATAAAATAAAAGAACAGGATGCATTACTTCTTATAAGTGAAAAAGAGTATGTAGATTATTTTGAGAGTGCATGTAAAGAGAATAAAAATAATTCACAAAAAATAGCAAACTTTATTATTTCTGAAGTCTTGGGTGTTATAAAAGATAAAAAAATGGAGTTTAAAGATATAAAACTTAATCCGTCTGAAATAGGTAAAATATTTAATTTAATAGAGAGCGGTACAATATCTATAAAAATAGCGAAAGAGATATTGCCAGATGTTATTGATAAGGATATTGATGTTGAAAATTATGTTAAAGAAAAGGGACTTATTCAGGTATCAGACACAAGAGAGATAGAAAAAATAATAGATAAAATACTATCTGAAAATCCAAAAAACGTTGAAGAATATAAGGCAGGAAAAACAAAGGTTCTAGGATTTTTTGTTGGTCTTATTATGAAAGAGACAAAAGGAAAAGCAAACCCTCAACTTGTTAATAAAATATTAATAGAAAAGCTAAGCAAATAATGAGATAAAGAGTGTTCTTAATATAGTTTAATTTTTGTTTATTTTTTTATATTTTTTGATGTTTCGGAAAATTCTTTTTTCTTTTGATTAAATAATTTAATTTTATTTTTTCAATATTTTTTGTTATTATTTTAATAATATCAAAGGTTATAGATTATGAATATAAAGTGTTTATTACTATTTATAATCATAAAAGACATTATTTTTATTTCAACAATTTTTGCTGTATCAAGTAGAGAAAAATTAAGGGTTGTAGTTGGTATAACAGATAATAGACCACTTATGTATATGAATGAGGGTGGAGAGGCTGATGGTTTTGCTGTAAGGGTATTAAAACATATAGCTGAGATTGAAAATTGGGAACTCTCTTTTTTAATGGGTGATCTTGCTCAAAACTTAAAATGGCTTGAAGATGGCAAAATAGACATGATAGCTGAAATTGGTAGGTCTTATGAAAGAATGAAAAAATACTATTTTACAGATGAGGCTCTTATAACTTCCTGGGGTGTGTTATATTCAAAGAAAGGCTTAAGTATTAATAAACTTGAGGATATAGAAAATAAAAGGATAGGTGTTAAAGAGACAGACTTTTTTTTCAGTGACCCTGTGTATGGTTTAAAAGAGGTTATCAAAAGAGCTGGGTATAATGTCGAATATGTTTATTATGACCAGTATATTGATATAGTTAATGCTATTGTAAATAATGAGGTTGATTTGGGGCTTCTTAACCATTTTTTTGGCGAAGCATCTAGCTTAGAGTATGATATTAAAAAAACAAATATTATACTGGCACCTATTGAGTTATGTTCATCATTTTCTATAAAATCAGAAAAAGCTATTTTATTAAAAAAAGCAGTAGATAAAAATATTTCTGAACTAAAAAAAGATAAAACTTCTATTTATTACAAATTGCTTAAGGATTATGTGTATAAACTGGAAAATAATACTGTTAATTATAAATGGATAGTATTATTAGTAATTCTTATTATTTTAAGTCATGTAATCTGGTTTATTATAAGGTCTTATTTAAAAAAGATAATAAGGGAAAAAACACTTGAACTTGAAATTAAAAATAGAGAACTTGAGAAAATGATAAAAGAAAAAGATATATTAATAAAAGAGATACATCACAGGGTAAAAAATAATCTTCAAAATATAATAAGCTTTATATTTTTACAAAGATCAATTATTGAAGATGAAAAGTCTAGAATGTATTTTAGCGAATTACAATCAAGAATTCATGCAATAGCACTGGTCCATAATAAACTGTATGCATTTGACCTCTTGACAGAAATAAATATAAAAGACTTTGTAGTAGACCTTATAAAATCGTTAAACAGAATATTTGAAATAGAAAATAAATGTTTAACAACATATTTGGATATAGATGATATAACTCTTAATTTAGATCAATCGGTGCCTTTTGGTCTTTTTTTAAACGAGGTAATAACAAATTCATATAAACATGGGTTTAAGGGACTTGAAAACCCAAAATTATCTATTTTTATAAAGAAAAGTCCTGAAGATATTATAACTGTTATAGTAAAAGACAATGGAAAAGGATTTGATAAGGATAAAATAGATAAATATTCTATAGGTATGGATATTATAAAAGAGCTTGCAAAGCAGCTAAGAGGTGATCTTGAGTTTTATAATGAGGATGGGGCTGTTGTAAAATTAAGGTTTAAACTTATGAAATAATTAATATTTTAATCTATTTTCAAACTTAAGCTATAATTTAGCTAATTGGTAATTTAAAATAAAATGTAGAACCTTTTCCTTCCTCGCTTTCAAAACCAATAGTACCGCCATGTATAGTAATGATTTTCTTTGATATAAAGAGCCCAAGTCCTGTCCCTTTTTCTCCTTTTGTAGGTTTTACGCTTGTCTGATAAAACTCTTTTTTAAATATATTTTCTCTCTCTTTTAAAGGTATTCCAGGCCCATCATCTTTTACAGAAAAAACAACATTCCCATTATCTCTTGTAACTTTTATAGTAATTTCAGAGTCTAGCGGTGAAAACTTTATGGCGTTTGATATAAAATTGTTGCATACCTGTGTTATTTTTATTTTATCTATATACATAGGGGGAACATTTTCAGAATATTCATAGTTTATTTTTATTCCCTTGTTTCTTGCAAGTATAATATTTTCTCTTATTACATTTGCTATAAACTCAACAAAGTTTACTTCCTCTTTTTCAATTTTAAACTCACCCCTTTCTATTCTAGATATATCAAGCAGGTTTTCAATAAGTTTTAGTACAAACTCACTTGATGATTCTATTTCTCTTAAAAACTCTTCCTTTTGTTTTTCGTCAAAGTCTTTGTAATACTCTCTTATCAGATTTGCGACCATTTTAATCTTGGCAACAGGGGATTTAAGGTCATGACTTAGTATGTTTATAAACTCATTTTTAAGTTTGTTAATTCTTTCAAGATATTGTTTTTCAGCTTCAAGCCTTTGGATTTCAACGCCTATTTTGTAAAACTTTGCATTTTCTATAGATACAGCAGCCTGAGTTAAAATTATATTTAAAACCATAATATCAGATGTTTCTATTTTTCTTTTTAAATATGATAGGAAAATACCTTTTATATCTTTTTTATATTTTATAGGTATTGTAATTATACCGCTAATATTTTTATCTATAATATCTATGTTATATTTAACAAACTCTTCAGATCTTATATAAGTCTCTTTACTATTCTTAAAGCTATTTTCTATTATAGTGTAAATGAATTCTGGTATGTTATCAAATCCTTTATAGGATAAGATTTCCAATTTCCCAGTAGTTTCATTTTCTATTGCAATTAATCCTCTTTCCTCACCCAATATTTTTAAAGACTTATCAAGTATTTTTTCAATTACTTTCTCGACATTAACAAGTGTTGAGATATCATGTGTAATTTTAATTACAGACGAGACTTTTTCAAGTTTAGATAGTGCACTATCAAGGTATATGTCTTTTTCATCAATGAATCTTGTACTTTTTTGGATAAAATAACAGTCTTTTCCTATTTTTTTAGCATTTTTTAGAGCATCTTCAGCAAGAGAGATAAGGTTTGATTTTGTAACAGAATTATAAGGATAGTTAGCAATACCTATACTTACTGTTAGCTTTAAATTTTCAATATTTTCAAATTTGTATTCACGAATTTTATTTAATATTCTTTTTGCAAGTATTTCTGAACCTACTATATCTGTTTCAGGAGCAAGAACAAAAAACTTGTCATCATAGTATCTTGCAAGATAATCTGTTGATCTTATACATTCAGAGATGACAGAAGAAACATTTTTTAAAATATTTTCACCAGCTTTGTTTCCATACATGTCCATTATAAAACTAAAGTTATCAATATCTATATTTAGTAAAGAAAATGTACTCTGATACCTTTCAGCTCTTGCTATCTCTTTATCAATTAAGAACTCAAAATATAAACGACTAAGTGTACCTGTAAGCTCATCTCTTATAACTTTTTTATGGAGTTTTGCATTTTCTATGGATACATATGCCTGATTTGTGAATATAGACAATAAATTTACCTCTTCATCTGTGAATGTCCCGTTTATAAGTGTATTATCAAGATAGATTGCTCCTATAATATTTGTTTCTTTTTTTATAGGTACACATAGTACTGATCTTATATTGTATGAAGAGATCTCACTATATATCTTATCAATGTTTGTTGTTATAATCTTGTTTCCAGAGTTTATAACCTCCTCCACAATCTCTTTTGGGAATCTTGTATCTATTTTTTCTAATGCTTTATATGCAACTGGTTCAATATTATTGCTTTCGTCTTTTAAAAATATTATACCTCTTTCTGCCCCAGTTATTTTAATAGAATAATCAAGTATAAGATCAAGTAAAAGTTTAAGATCAAGTACACCTGCTATTTGAGTATTGAATCCTATTATCATTTTAAGTTTCATAGAATCAATTTCGTTAATTTTTTGTGTATCAATGTTTACGTTTATTATTGATTTTATTTTGTTAATATATTCTTCATTATTTATAAAACTGAATATGGAAAAACTTTTTTTCAGTAAAGTCACATAGTCGATATTAAAGGATCTATTTTTTTGTAAAAATATTGCAAAATAGTATAATGTCAGTGCAAGTTCATATAGTCTTCCATGTTTTTCAAGCCCTTCAATTGATTTTTTATATAAGTAGAAAGCTTTTTTGTTTTTACCTATTTCTTCGTAGAATCTTGCTGCTTCTCTTAAAGCTATATATTTGTAATTAACTAACTTGTCTGTAATTTTTAATGTCTTTTTTATATCTTTTATGCTCTTTCTGATAAAATCAGCTTTTTCCTTTTTTGAGGCAAAATTATTACTTTTATATTCTTCAACAATAGTACTTAGGTATATAGGGTAATAATATACAAAATAACTCATAAAACTACCAGATGATTTAAAAAACTGGTATGATTTTTTCAAAATACTCCTGGCTTCATTAATATTATCTTTTTTTATTGCTATTTTTGCGATTTCAAGCCCTATATAAGCTTTTACATAGTCTATACCTTTCTCATTACTTATTTTATAGGATAGATTTAAAACCTTTTCAGCATTTTTATAATCAGATTTTTCGATAAATATTTTAGCTTGAATTATTAGTGATGAAAGTATTCCATAATAGTCATTTGTTTCACTAAAGATAGATGTAAACTTTGAGTATGTTTTTGTTGCATTGTTGTAGTCTGATTTGTAATAGTAGTTATAAGACAGTATTAATAAAGATATAGCAATCTCTCTTATTTCTCTTAATTTTTCGAAATACTCTATTGAAGTTTTTAAAAATATTATACTGTCATCATATTTTCCCTGTATCTGATAAATATAACCAAATAATTGATAACATATTGCAATCCCTAATTTATTATTTGAGTTTTTTGCAATAATAAGAGCCTTTTTTATCACATTCTTTGCTTTGTTTATTTTACCTGTAGATATATAAAAGTTTGCTAATACCTTAAAGCCTGTAAAGTAATAACTGTTTGAAGGAGAAAGTGAGTCAGTATATCTTTTAAGTTTAAATATAAGTGGTTTTGTGTTTTTATAGTTTGTAAAAGAGTATATCCATATAAGGAAATATAGAGAGTTTATAAAAATAATATCATTAATATCTATTTCTTTACTGTTTGTTTTTTTTACAAAGTTAAGTAGCCTTATAAATGGATAGAATAATTTTATCTTTTCTAGATAATTTTTACCTTTGAGTAATTTAATAACTCTGTTGAAGTATGTTATTGCATTATCATACTCACCCTTTTTAAAGCTTGCTTCACCTATTGTGTAGAAACCTTTAATTTTGTAGGAAAATATATCTGTTTTTGTAAGCTTTAACGCATATTTTATTGCTGTGTTAAGGTCACCTGTTATATTAGAAATATTTGCTATTTGAAATATTGAATCAAAATATAGTTCATCTTCATTAAGTTTTTTTTCTTCT
This sequence comes from Spirochaetota bacterium, assembly GCA_029552945.1. Taxonomy (GTDB): domain Bacteria; phylum Spirochaetota; class GWB1-36-13; order GWB1-36-13; family JAKPDD01; genus JAKPDD01. The sequence continues at coordinate 59,449 of JAKPDD010000021.1, read as the reverse complement.
ATTATCTGAATTATAGTTTTAAAGTATTTTACAGCTTCATCGTACCAGAAATCATTTTTGTAAACATAAGCTGCTTTATAAAAATAGTTTAAAAATTTTTCTTTGTTATCTTTTTGCAGGGCCAGATTAATTATAGTTATAAGAATATTTTCTTTTTTATTCTTATTATATAATTCAACCAGAATATTTAGAACATTTTCCAGTATTTCATATTTTTCTATAGAGTTTATAAGATTAAGTGAAACATCTCTTATAAATATGTGTGTAAAATAGTAGTATTTTTTAGAATAATGGTTTTTTTCATATATTATGGAGTTATCAATAAGTTCTTTTATTATACTTTGTATATCATCTAGTGTTAGGTTCCCTATAAATGATAGTGATTCTAAATCAAACCCATCACCTAATATTGATAGAATTTTTAAAAAGTTAAATGTTTTTTGAGAAAGATTATAAATTATTTTTGCTATAGGTTCAAATAAAAACTCTGGTACTTTTATCTCTTTTATTTTTTTCTCTTCTATTTTGTAAATATTATTTTCTTTATCGTAAACAAAACAGGACATAAAATATTTTAACACTTGTATTGTAAAAAATGGGTTGCCTCTGCTTATATTGTATATAAGAGAAGAAAGAAATATTGTTTCTTTAGAATAATTGTTTAATATTTTCTGAATTAATGTTTCTACTTCATTATAAGTTAATTCTGATATTTCTATTATTTTTGCATAATCTTTTAACGAATTATTAACAAACTTTTCTAGAGCTTTGTTGTTATGCTCACTATTAAAAACACATATTATTAATACTTTTGACACTAGTTTATGTCTGAGTGAATCTAGAATCTCCAGAGAAAGTTTATCAGCATTTTCAAGATTCTCCATAATTATTATAATGTGTGGATATTTTTCAATAATAGTATCTATTACATTACTCAACAGTGTTATAAACTTTTCTTTTTTTAATCCTTCATCTTCTATATAATTATTTGTCTCTTTATGAGAAAATATGAAATCAAGTATATCTGGTGATATATCATAAATAAGATTAATAAGTTCTTTTATATCTATATCTTTATTAATTTTAAGATTATTAAAAGATTTATCTGATGTTTTTAATATGATTAAAAACTGAAATAGTAGTTCTTTTATAAGATAGTATGAAATCTTATTTGAACTAATGCTTGATTTAATTTCTATTATATTAAACTCTTTATTAATTAGTTTTAATACTTCTGATATTAACCTTGTTTTCCCTATACTTTCTTTTCCTTTAATAAAAATAATATCACCTCTATTTTCTATAAGGAACCTATCAATCTCTTTGTATAGGGAAAAGATTTCATCTTCTCTACCTACAAATGGTGGGTAATTGAAATTATGATTACTAGTTTTGTGATGTAAAGAAACCTGAGAATCTCCGTTTTTTATTTTATTGATAGTATCTATTACAAGATCTATTGCCGGTCTTGATACTGGCTCTCTATCTAACATATTTAATATAAGATCGCTTAAATATTTAGGTATTGATTTATTTAATTTGTCGGGTGGTAATATTGTTTTTATTTGTTTAATGTAGACTTTATTGTCTTCTATCTTAAAAGGAAGTTTATTAGTTAATATTTGATAAAATAGGACCCCAAGCTGATATACATCAGCTAAAGAATAATCTATATTTTCTTGCCTTATAAATGTAAACTCAGGTGGATTATATAAAGTTCTTTTGTTTTTTATATGGTGAAGAGCAAAATCTATTACAGAGACTGATTTTTCTAAAGCATTATATATTATATTATCAGGATGAATGTTTAAATGATAAATATCATTATCATGGGCTTTTTTTATAATGTAAAGTATTTTAAGCATTATATCCATGATCTCATTAATGTTAAGTTTTTTATAGTCCAGTTTTGAAAGTGGAACTCCCTCAATATATTTATATGAATACAATATTTCATTGTCATTATCTTGGATATCAACAACTTCAATAAGATTAAGATTACAGGCTTTTAATATGTCTTTTTTAAATAAATATGTATTTACATAGTTTTCACTATTGTTTGAGATTATTTTTAATATAACCTTTAAATTATCTTTATAAGCAATATAAGTTTTATAAGTACTTTCTTTTATAACCTGTTCTATTTTGTAATCTTTTATGATACTTGTTAACATAGTATAAAGCCTCCATTAAAAAATAAAAAATAGTTATATTATTATGTTATAAATAAAATTTTTAGTTAAAATTTGATTTTTATTCACTTTTATAATAGTTTTATAAATTAAAATAAATTGATTTAGACTCTTAATTATAATGATTTTGTGATTAAGTATAATTAAAAAGATGTTTTTTAGTTTTTTTTGTAATAAAAACATATTTTTTTATCTTAAATAAATAATTAGCTTTAGTAATATATAAATATAACTAAAGTTTTAGAAATGTAATAATATTTTTTTTCAAAAAATTATTACTGGTTTTATTATGAATAAAGTAAAGTATATATTTTTGACTAGCAGAATAATAATTTTTTTGGTGTTATTTAAAAATTTTAAGAAAATTTTGCTTTTATTTTTAAGTAAATTTAAGAGGAATTTAAATTTTAGAAGTAAAAAATTTAATTATTATTATTATATTATGAAAATTAATTAGAGAGTTTTATATTATGGAAGAGAATAAAGAAAATCAGGTAGAAACTATAGAAGAAACAGAGAATAAAGGTTTTTTAAAAAAGATATTAAAAACATTAACAAAATTGTTAGTATTAATTCTTTTTGTACTTATGATAATATTTGTTGCTAGACTAGTAATATCATCTAAACAGGAAAAAGAGGAAAATATTAATACTGGTATAAAAGAGTTTAAAGAGCAACCAGTAGTTAAAAAAGAGCCACTATTGACAAAGAAGCTTAAGAGAATGAATTTTAATCTTTCAGACCCAAAAGGTAAGAGTTCAGTATTTTTCTCAGTTGAGATAGTACTTGGATATATGAATCCAGACCCTATTTTTAATAATGAACTTACAAAAAGAGAACTTGAGATTATTGATATAGTAAGGGGTGTAATAACAAGAAAAACTTATAATAATATAGAAGGTCCTGAAAACATAAAAGTAATTAAGGAAGAGATTCTGACAAAAATTAATAATGTTTTAAAATATGGTAAAATAGATTCAATAATGTTTTCAGAATATAATTTAATACCTAAAGAGTAAACAAAAAATTTATAATTTAAAAATTTATCCGATTTATAATAATAAAATTAAGAGGGTCTAAAATGGCTGAAGAAAAAGAAGAAATAGAGGAAAAAGAGGATACTGAAACTTATACACAGGAAGAGGGTCCTAAACTATCGTCTAAGCTTGTAAAAATGTTAATGTTGGTAGCAGCATTTATTGTTGGTATAATAATTATGATAATAGTATCAAATATTGTATATAATATTAAAACAAAAGGTGAAACTGCTGTACAAGAAAAAATATGGGCCCCAGGAGTAACTCCAAAAAAGGAACCTTTCCAGACTTTGCACCTTGATCCTTTTAGACTTAATCTTAATGACCCGACTGGGGCAAATCCTGTATTTATTCAGTTAGAGATAGCTCTTGCTTATGAGTCCAATAATATAAAGCTGCAGACAGAATTGTTGAACAGAAAGTTTGAAATACGAGATACTATAATTACTTTAATATCATCAAAAACTTATGAAGACCTGAATACACCGGATAAGATTCAATCATTCAAAAAAGAGATACAAAGACAAGTGAATTCACTTTTAATAAATGGTCTTATTGAAGATGTTTATATAATTGACTTTAATGCAATACCGAAGTCATAAAGGGTAGGGACATGAATGATGTTTTATCACAAGAAGATATAGATGCCCTTCTAAGTCAAGTAACTTCATCATCTGAGGTGGGTGATTTAGGGGGGGGAATTGACTTAAACCTTGGGTCTCTTGACCTTGGTGGAGGTGCACCAGGGGGAGGTATAGAGGGTCGTGGAAGAAAAAAGGTAAAAATGTATGATTTCAAAAGGCCTGATAAGTTTTCAAAAGACCAAATAAGAACACTTCAGATGATACATGAGACTTTTGCCAGGTTGACAACAACATCACTTTCAGCACAATTAAGATTGTTGGTACACGTGCATGTTGCTGCTGTTGAACAGATGACATATGAGGAGTTTATAAGGTCTATTCCCAATCCTTCAACACTTGCAATGATAAATATGGAACCTCTAAAAGGTAGTGCAATATATGAAATGGACCCTGCTGTAACGTTTACAATAATAGATAGGTTGTTTGGTGGTGCTGGGAAATATGATAGTAAGATGAAAAACAGGGAATTGACAGACATAGAGAGTACTGTAATAGAAACAGTTATTGTTCGTATTTTAAATAACCTTAGAGAAGCATGGGCCAATGTAATAGACTTAAGACCAAGGTTGGGGAATATTGAAACTAATCCACAGTTTGCTCAGATAGTCCCACCAAATGATATGGTAGTATTAATTACACTTGAGACAAAGATAGGTGAAGTTGAGGGGATGACAAACTTTTGTATTCCATATCTTACTATAGAGCCAATAGTATCAAAACTTAGTGCACAGTATTGGTATTCATCTGTAAGAAAGGGTATAACCAAAGAGAACTTTAATATAATAAAAGATAATTTGAAAGATGTTGAACTTAAAGTTACTGCTGAACTTGGTAAAACAGAGATAACTCTTGAAGAGGCAATGTCACTTGAGGAGGGTGATATTATAAGACTTACAGGATATAAAGTTAATTCAGATGCTATACTTTTAATTGGTAAAAAACCAAAGTTTAAGTGTAAGCCAGGTATATATGGTAAAAGACTTGCTGTTCAAGTGACAGAGGAACTTGAAGAGCTTAGTTTATTATCTATGGATGAACTTTTTAAAGGAGAAGAAGAATGAACAATGGATTATCACAAAATGAAATAGATGCTTTGTTAGCTGGTGTTGATGAAACAGATATATATACAAAGACAAAGGAAGAGTCATTTACCTCAAATACGTTAATTAAAGATAAGAGTTATGAAAAAAGTGAAATGATCAATCTTCAAGAACTTCTTCAGGAAGGTCTTTCAATTGGCTTTACTGCATTACAGGATACTGTTGAGGAGAGTGTTGTTGTAACAGATCTTAAGTTAAATCTTAAGGACTCTGATAAAATATTGTCTAAAATAAAAGATAAGATAGTTTTGGTAAAACAAAATGTAAAAGGTGCTATAAATGGTAATTTAAAGACTATAATTGAAGAAAAGAGAGCTTTACAGATAGTTGAGAAAATATTGGAACAGGATTCTCCTATAATATCTGAGTTAACATTAAATGCACTTGCTGAAAACTTTAATATGATCTTTAAAAGATTTTATGAATGGCTTGAAAAGTCTTACAATGTTACTATAGACTCTGATACTGTAACAATAGATATTAAAGATAATCCCCTTGATATTGATTTTGAGTCAAGGCAGTCTATTCACATAGAATTTTCTTTAAAATTAGGGGAAAGAACAATTCCTATGGATATTGTTTTACCTGTTACTCTTGGTAAAGAGATGATAAATATAAGTCTTAAAGGTAAAAAGGGTGAATATGAAGTACAGGTAGAGCAAAAAGAAACAAAGACTGGAAAGCAGATAACATCAAGACCAGTACAGTTTAGTAGACTGGAAGAGGTAAAAAATAAGTCTCCTTTTGGTAATATAGAGTTATTACTTGATGTTTCAATGGAGGTTACTGTTGAACTTGGAAGAACAAAGAGGAGAATAAGAGAGATATTGGGTTTGGGTGAGGGTTCTATAATAGAACTTCAAAAGCTTGCTGGTGAGGCTGTTGATATACTTGTAAACGGTAAATTGATAGCTAAAGGTGAGGTAGTAGTAATAGATGAATATTTTGGTGTACGTATAACTGAAATAATAAGCCCAACAGATCTTATTAAAATGATGACCAAGGAAGGGGAATAATAAGGAATTGGATATACTTAATATTAATGATTGTATAATAGTTGATATTGATGGAATTAATCAGTATGGCAACGGTTTTGGTGAATATAAAGATTATATAATTGAGGTTCCAAAGTCTAATCCTGGTGAAAAAGTTAAAGTCGAAATAAAAAAGATAAATGAAAAAGATAAAATAATAACAGCCTCTTTAATTGAAATTATAAGAGAATCTAAAAATAGAATAAATAGATGCAATATAAATAATTGTCTTTTCTGTAAGAGCCCAAACCTTCTGTATGAAGAAAAGATTGCAATAAAAAAGAGGTTTATAGAGTCAATATATAATCTTGAGTTTATAGGATTTAAGGTAGACTATAAATTTAAAAACTTTATTACTCTATACAGTAGGGTAATAAATAATAATGTTAAATTGGGTTTTCTTGATAAAAATAGAGATCTTTTTGTTGAAACAATAGACTGCCCACTCTACACTGATAATATAAGAGATATACTTGTAAAAAATATTGATATTATAAATAACAGCCTTAACTTGGAAGCAAAAAAAAGTATATATAAGATTTCTTTATACTATTCAGAATATGAAAAAACATCACTTTTAGTAATTGAACTTTATAAAAATAGTGATATAAGTTTTTTTAAAGATCTTAAGTTGGAGGTAACATCATTTTATATAAAGTCAGGTCCACTTTTTTTTATAAATTATGATAAGTTTATAATAGAAAAAATTGATGAACTGGACCTTAAGTATAGAATAGACCCTTATAACAAGATAGAAGAGAGAGAATTAAATTCTAAAATATTAACAACATTAAATAGTATTTTTAAAAAAATAGTACCTCAAAAATCATTAGTAATACATGCTAATAATGGGCTTACAACTTTACTTGCTGCCAGATGTTCAAAAATAGTTTATTCTGTAGAAAAGTCTCTTAGTCTAGTAAGAGATATACTCTTTAATTTAAAACTAAATAAAGTAGAGAATGTCATTGTTTTAAAACAAAAAATAGAGTCTATTATAGAAAAAAATACTGAAATTATAAAGGATATAGATACTATAATACTGCACAGCATAAACAGTGATGATATAGAGAGTATAGCAAAAATTGCTAATAATGAGAATGTAAGAAATATAATTATTGTAACACACTTAGAATATTTGAAGAATTATATAGAAGTTTTGTCAAAATCCGGCTTTATTTTTAACAAAAATAACTCTTATGCTATAGATAGAGACCCTAATAATTACTATATTGAGACAGTACTTAGTTTTAAAAGAGAAAATAACTTTAAACTTAAGATCAGAATAAAGAAATAGTTTTGAAATATTGTTTTAATAACTGTTATTCTATTTACTTTATTTTTAATTTTAGTATTTGTATCTATTTCATTTTAAATTTTCTTAATTTAATTAATAGAATTTAAAATTATTAAAAGAAGATATTTTTTATTTTTTTAAATTTTTAGAAATTAAATTTTATTCTAGCAAATTTTTTAGCATTAAAACTAATTTAGGACAATTTTTTATTAGTAGTTTAATTTTAGAGTTATTTTTTAAGTATTATCTGTGAACAAGTAAAAAAATAATCTAAATCCTTGTTAAAAAGGTATATAATAACACTTAAAAGTTATTATATTTAATTGGATTAATTAAGCAAAAAAATTATTAATTAGGAGAATACAATGGATGTTATGTTAGCACAGAATGCACCACAGAATAGTGGTATTGTAACATTGATAATGATGGCTGCAATATTTGCCATTTTTTATTTTTTATTGATAAGACCACAACAGAAAAGACAGAAGGAACTTCAAAAACAGATACAGGCTATAAAAAAAGGTGATAAGGTTGTAACAGCAGGTGGTATTAAGGGAGTTGTTGAAGAGGTTAAGGATGAGACAATAGTTATATCCAGTCAGGGTACTAAAATTGAAGTTCTTAAACCTTATATAGGACAAGTATTAAAAAGTTAAGGGAAAATGTTAAGAGTTTTATTTATAATTTTTATTTCAATAGTGGTCTATGACCACTTATCTTCTCAAGAAGGGCATATAGTAATAGAGAAAAAGACACCTATCCAAGAAGAGATGAGGAAGGATGATAACTATAAAGATGAAAAAGAAGAGACAAAAAGAGTAAATAAAGAGGAAAAGTTTAAAGAAGAGTTTAGAAAAGACACAAAAGAATGGCAAATAAAAATATATATTGCTTATATATTGTTCTTTATAAGTTTGATTTATGTTATTAGAGAATTTAAGAGAAAAAAGATTTATAAATAGAGGGGGATATAATATGAGTAATGGTTTTTTAAGAGGTATTATAATAATAGGTTTTATAGCACTTGGCCTTGCTATACTTTACCCTACTTACAAATGGTATTATGTTTTTAATGAGACTGAAAGGGAAATAGGCTCAACATCTCAAAAAGAGGTTAATAATTTAATTGAAGAACTTGAGATAAACATAAATCAGATAAGAAATGCGTTAAAAAATAACAGTGAGTTTTATTATATATTAGAGAGTTCAAAATCTTCAAAAGTTGTGCTTGATATAAGACCAGAAAAGAGGGATTATAACCTTAATCTTGATTTTGAAAGGTTAAAAAATATAATAAATAAAGTTAATCCAGACTATAATGATTTTAAAAGTCTTGAGGAATCTTTTAATAAATCAAAACAATATATTGCCAAAATAGCTGAAATAGAAAGTTATAGAGGTATAAGGAATAGGATAATAAAACTTGGGCTTGACCTAGCAGGTGGTGTACATTTTGTTGTTGGTGTTGATAAAGATGAGTTAAAAAAGATAATAGAAGAAAAATATATGAGTCTTATGGATAAAAACAAGATTATAGATGAACTTAAAGCTAAAAACTATGACCCAAAAACGCTTGCTCAAGAGGTGGATAAAAGAATTGAGAAATTATTAGAGGAAAAGGAAAAAAGAGTTGAGACAGAAGAAAAGGAGAGTATTGATAGAGTACTCTTAAAAATTAGAAACAGGATTGACCAGTTTGGTGTATCTGAGACTGTAATAAGAAAAAGTGCTAATAATACTATAACTATAGAATTGCCTGGTCTTAAAAATAAAGATGCTGCTAAAGAGGTTATAACAAAGGTTGGTAGGTTAACATTCCAGTTAGTTAATGAGGATCTTGTTAAAAAGACACCGCTTGAATATAAAGATGCTAAAGGTATTATAGTTAATAAAGAATACATTTATAAATTAAAAACAGAGTTACCAGATGGTACAGTATTATTATGGGTACAGGAACAGGATAAGTTTGGAATCCCGAGAGATATAGGGGTTTTGCCAGTTTTTAAGAAGGTTGAATTGGATGGTGAGAGGATAAAAGATGCAAGGGTTGAATATGACCCGACAGGACTTCCTTATATAGGTTTTGATTTAGATTCTGAAGGGGCTGATATTTTTGCTGCTATTACCAAAGCAAATGTTGGTAATAGACTTGCAATAGTACTTGACGATAAAATACAGAGTGCACCTGTAATACAGACTCAAATAACTGGTGGAAGGGCACAGATTACCGGTAGTTTTTCACTTGAAGAGGCTCAAACATTGTCGGCAATCTTAAGAGCAGGATCATTACCTGTTCCTATAAGGATAGAAGAAGAGAGAGTTGTTGGACCTACCCTTGGTAAAGATCAGATAGAACAGGGGTTAAATGCTTCTATTCTAGCAATAATCCTTGTAGTCCTAGTAATGTTAGTTTATTATAAATGGAGTGGTTTAAATGCATCTTTTGCCCAGGTATTAAACCTTTTATTTATACTTGCTGTTATGGCACAGTTAGGATCAACTCTTACCTTACCAGGTATTGCAAGTATTGTATTAACTATAGGGATGGGCGTTGATGCTAATGTAATTATAAATGAGAGAATAAAGGAAGAATTAAGAGAGGGTAAGGGTATAGAATCAGCTCTTCGATTAGGATATTCTTCTGCATTTAGGACAATATTTGACTCAAATATTACAACTATATTTTCTGGTATAATACTTGCTTTGATAGGTTCAGGCTCTGTTAAAGGTTTTGGCGTTGTTCTTATAATAGGTCTTTTAGCAAACCTTTTTACAGCAGTGTTTATTACAAGATTTATATATGATATTTTTGTATATAAGTTTAGAATTAAAAAAATCTCAATTTAGTTTTATAGGAAAAGGAGAGAGATATGGTTAATAATAAGTTTGATTTTATAAAGGCCTCACGAATAGCTGTTATTATATCTTTATTTTTTATAATAGCTACAGTTATTGGTTTGTTTACAAAGGGTATGAACCTTGGCATAGACTTTATGGGCGGAAAGACATTAAGAGTTAAGTTTTCTAAAGATATAAACATTAGTCCTGATATATTGAGAAATAGTCTTAAGGAAATAGGGCCAAGGATAACAAATGTTGGAAAAGATGAAAAAGAATATATAATATCATACAAAGATGAAAAGTTTAATGTAAAAACTAAACTTACTGAACTTTTTCAAGATAAGTATGAAATATTATCAGAAGACTTTGTTGGCCCAAAGATAGGTAAAGAGTTTCAGAGTATGGCATATCAGGCAACTATTGTAATCCTAATTATAATATTGATATATATAGGTATAAGATTTAAATTTAAATTTGGTGTTGCAGCAGTAATAGCTCTGTTACATGATGTTATATTGACATTAGGTTTTATAACTTATACTGGTTATGAGTTTGATATAACTCTATTAGCGAGTGTTTTAACAATAATAGGTTACTCACTTAACGACACAATAGTAATATTTGATAGAATAAGAGAAGAAGTAAAGACTCACCATTTAGGTAAAGAGGATTATTCAATGGTTGTTAATTTGAGTATTAATAAGTCACTTACTAGAACATTTTTAACATCTTTAACAACACTTGTTGCATTGGTTGCTTTATTAATTTTTGCAGGTATTGAACTTAAAGCAATGGCTGCAACTTTAATATTTGGTATAATAGTGGGAACATACTCTTCAAACTTTATAGCATCGCCAGTAGTACTTGCCTGGGAAAAGATAAAAAAGAGATCGGGTAGTAAAAAGACTAAAAAGTCTTAAAATTTTTAATATTAAAATTTTAAAATAGGGGGTTAACCACTAGAAGAAATAAGTGAAGGGTTAACTTCCCTTAATATTATTTTATTATGGATTTAATATCTATTTGTTTATCTATCTCTATTTCTTTTATTTTAGATGTTTCCCCACTTTTTATTCTTATTAAACTTTTAGGGATTTTAAAAAACTCTGATAAAAAAATTATTATTTTCTCATTAGCTTTTCCTTTTTCTGGTACAGCATTTATGTTTAACTTAAGTATTTCTGATTCTTTATCGTACCAGGAGATGGAATTGGACTTACTTTTTGGTACGACCTTACATTTTATAATCATCTATTTAATCCTAATTTTTTTAATTAAATTTATTAACCTGTTTTTGAATTCTTATAATTAAAATGTTGGAGAGATTAATGGATGAAAAGATAGTCAAGAAAATAACTGATGAGACAAGACTTAAACCTATACAGGTTATAGCAACTATAAGACTTTTAGAAGATGGTAATACAGTTCCATTTATTGCAAGATACAGGAAAGAGATGACGGGCTCACTTGATGAGGTTCAGATAAGAGAAATAGAAAGACTTCTTAACTATTATAAGATGCTTGAAGAGAGAAGGAAGACAATAATAGAGTCAATAGAAAAACAGGGAAAGATGACAGATGAACTTATGCAGAAGATCATTTCAACTGATAAATTACAGGAATTAGAGGATATATATCTTCCTTATAAACCTAAAAAGAGAACAAGGGCTACTATAGCTAGAGAAAAAGGGCTTGAACCACTAGCTCAATATATAATGGACTATCCAAATCCTGAGGATTATGTTGATAATTTTGTTAATCCAGAAAAAGGTGTTAATAGTAGAGATGAGGCTATCGAGGGTGCAATAGATATTGTTGCTGAAATAGTTTCTGAAGATGCTGAGATAAGAAAGTTTATAAGAGAAACTGTATTAGAACAGGGTGTTGTTATAACAAAGTCAAAGAATATGAAAGAAAATAGTGATTATAAAATGTATGAAAACTATAAAGAACCTGTTTCAAAAATAAAACCTCATAGGGTATTAGCTATAAATAGAGGTGAGAGAGAGGATGAACTTACTGTTAAGATAGAGTTTCCAGATGAATATATTCTTAAAAATATAAAAGATTATTTTATAATTGAAGAAAATAGTTATATAGAAAGAGCTATAGAGGATGGATATAAAAGACTTATAAAACCATCGATAGAGAGAGAGATAAGATCTATACTTACTGAAAAGGCTGAGGAACAGGCAATAAAAGTATTTTCTAGGAACCTAAAAAAACTACTTATGCAACCACCTCTTAGGGGATATACTGTTATGGGGATAGACCCAGGAATAAGGACAGGTTCAAAGATAGCCATAGTAAATAAAAATGGAGATTTTATTACAAATTCTGTAATATATCAGGAGAATCCAACAGCAATAAACGTGATATTAAGTCTTGTAAAAGAATATAAGGTTGACATAATAGCAATAGGTAATGGTACTGGTTTTAGGGATGTTGAAAAATTGGTTGCGTATGTGATAAAAGAAAATAACTTAAATGTGAAGTATACTATTGTTCCTGAAACAGGGGCATCTGTATATTCTGCAAGTGATATAGCAAGAGAGGAGTTTCCAGATCTTGATCTTACAGTAAGAGGGGCTATATCTATAGCAAGGAGACTTCAGGACCCTATTTCAGAATTAGTTAAAATAGACCCAAAGTCTTTAGGTGTAGGGCAGTATCAACATGATGTTGATCAGACAAAGCTAAGCGAAGAACTTGATAAAGTTGTTCAAGATTGTGTTAATAAGGTTGGTGTTAATCTTAATACAGCATCATATTCTTTATTAAAATATGTCTCCGGTATAACTCCAAGCTTGGCCAAAAAGATAGTAATTCATAGACAAATGAAAGGTGGGTTTAAAAATAGAGAAGAACTGAAAAAAATAAAAGGTTTTGGTGATAAAACTTTTGAACAGGCAGCAGGATTCTTAAAAATAGATGGTGGCAATGAACCACTTGATAATACTTGGGTTCACCCTGAAAACTATGAGCTTGCAAGAGAGTTATTAAAATATAAGAATGGTAACAAAATAGTAATAGATGAAAAAACAAAAAAGGATATATCACAAAAGTTTAATGTAGGTAATATAACAATACAGGAAGTAATAACAGCACTGGAAAAACCTAATCTTGACCCTAGAGACGATGTGCCAAAACCAATACTGAGGGAAGATATATTGACTATTGATGACCTTAAACCTGGTATGATAGTACAGGGAATTGTAAGAAATGTTGTTGATTTTGGGGCTTTTGTTGATATAGGAATAAAAAATGATGCACTTGTTCATATAAGCGAGATTTCAGATTCATACATATCACATCCACTTGAGGTTCTTGGCGTATCTGATATAATTGAAGCAATGATAATAGACATTGACAGGCAAAGAGAGAGGGTAAGTCTTTCTATTAAAAAGGCTGTTGAATATAATAGACCTTCGAATAATAAAGAAAAAGCAAAGGTATAAAGGTAATTTTTTTTAAAAATGTTTAAAAAACTATTGAGAAAAATATTTTTTTTATTATCTTAATCTATCAGAAAAAATAAAAATATATTAATCCTTATGGAGGTCTTTTATGGAGAATAATAAAAAAGAGTCTATAATACAAGAAACTAACGTTTTTACAGAGTTGCTAAAACATTTTGAAGATGCAACATCTCAATTTCTACAAAAACTTACACAGGATGATAAATATATTAAAGCATTATCAAGGTTTAGAGACAGTATGCTTGATATGAAAACATATTTTGATAAGGTTATTACTCAAAGTTTAAAAAATCTTCATCTTCCAACAAAAGAGGAGATTGAAAGAGCTCTATACAAGGTTACACTCCTTGAGGCAAAGATGAATGAAATATCAGATAAACTTGATAGAGTATTAAAAAAGATAGAAAAATAGTAAACCATGGAAATATATGGAATATTTATATACTGGCTTGGGCATGCCAGTTTTCTTATAAAAGTTCCTTTGCCTCACTCTCAAGAGTTTCAGAGTAAAGATAAAAAAGAGATAATTATATATATTGACCCTTATGACCTTAAACCTGGTAAAAACTACCCTAAGGCTGATATAATATTTATTTCTCATACTCACTATGATCATTTTTCGCCGAATGATGTTAAGACTATTTTAAAAGAGAATACTATAATAGTTGGGCCTTACGATATAAAAGATATTGCTAGTAATACTATTAAATTAAGTCCAAATGAATCAAATACAGTGGCCATAAATAATTACAAACTAGTTTTTACAGGAGTACCTGCATATAATAAGACTAAACAGTTTCATCCCAAGGCAAACAAATGGTTAGGATATGTTATAGAATTGAATGGAAAAAAAATTTACCATACAGGTGATTCTGAGTTTGTTGAAGAGATGAGAAAAATAAAAACTGATATTGTTTTTGTTCCAGTAGGTGGTACATATACAATGGATTTTAAAGAGGCTGCTGACCTTGTTAATACTATAAAACCAGAATATGCAATACCAATGCACTGGGGAACTGTGGTTGGGAATAAGGATGATGCCTTGAGATTTAAGGAACTTGTTGATAAAGAGATAAAAGTATTAATACTGGATAGATATTAAAGGTAAGATAAAATTTATATAAAAATATAAATATATTTATGATATTAGAGCTTGTAGAGGAGGTAAGGGTAAAATAAAAAGAATATAATAAACTTGCAAGAATGTAATATTAAAATTTTAATAGTAAAATTTGAACTCAGTCCTTCTATTTTTTGCTCTTCCCTCTTCAGTGTCATTACTTGCAACAGGTTTTGTCTCACCATATCCCTCAGAACTTAATCTTTCAGGTGATATCCCATTTTTTATTAAATATTCTATTACTGCATCAGCTCTTCTTTCAGATAGTTTTTGATTATATTTATCATCTCCTATTGAATCTGTGTGCCCCATTACAAGCAGTTTTAAATTTGGGTTTGACTTCATAATATCAAGTATTTTTGATAATATGTCGAGTGATTCTTTTTTTAGATGGGCACTGTTAAAATCAAAATTAATATTTTCAACAATATATATTTTATTTATCTCTATTTTCTTTAATACAACCTCTTTCTTTTCATCTTTTTTATCAATAATTACCTTTTCAGGTAAAAAACCATCTGATGATACAATGACTTCAACCCCATCAGTGTCAGGTACTTTTATTTTTTTATCTACTACCTTCTGTTTTTTCTGGTATATAATATTCCCATTTTCATCCCTTTTTATAACATCAACATAAGCTTCTATTTCCTTCCCTTTTTCATCTTTAGCATCAAGTGTAATCTCTCTCTCTTTTGATTTTTTTTCCTCTTCAATTTTTATATTTTTCCTTTCTTCTTCTATTGATATCTCTTTTTCTTTGTTTGTATCAACATTATATCCATCACCACCATCAACTATTCTTTTATATCCTGTTGCACCTATAGAATAAAGATAGTTTCCGGATGCAACTATCAAATTACCTCTGTAAGCTGATGGTTGTGATACTGCCCCAGGAAAAACTGACTTAAACTCCCACAAAATATTCTTAGTATCAAGATCTATTGCCTTAACTATTGTATATGGTGTTGGGAATTCACTTATAAACTCATTATATGCTACATATATTATATCTCTTATAGTTACAAAATAGGGGGATGACTTCTCTTTTACCTTTATTGTGTCTTTTATCTGACCATTTTCAGGTTCAACTATTAATATATCCTGGTTATTTATTGAAAATATTATTGACCTATCTGTAAAACTTAGAGGTGAAGTTATAATGCCCCCATAACTATTTTTCCATTTAAGTGAGCCATCTTTTATATTAAGAGAATGTAGTGTGTCACTTACTGGAATAAAAACACTTCCTTTATATGTTACTGGTGGGTATATTTTAAAAGGTTTTTCAAGACTTGCTGCCCATAGTGTACTTCCATCTTTTGCTGATAATGCTATAATTTTATATTCGTTATTTTTATAGTCCCTTGATTGAGTAAATACAATATTGTCATAGAATGATGGGAATGCATCATAACTTGATAGTTTTGTGTCCCATTTAAGATGCCCATTTTCTAAGTTTCTTGTAAGAAAATTATCCCTTGTTCCGTAAAATACAAAATTATCAACTATAACAGGATCAGAATATATGCCAGATATTATTGGTTTATAGTTTATATTTTTAAAGTTTTTTGTATCAGTCTCTATTCCTGCTCTTGCCCATACAAAAGCCCCATTATTTTTATCAATGGCATATATAGATACACCGTCAGTTATTAATAGTAAGTTGTTTTTTATAAGTGGGTATTTAATTTTATATCTTACATCGGTTTTTCTAAAGTTTGATGATATCTTTCTTAGGTCTATTTTCCAGATTAATCTACCATAATCAGAGTCAACACAATATATAAAACCTTCAATACCGATAAAATATATTTTTCCATCTGATGCTATTGGATTGAATATTTGCTGGTTAGCCTGAAAAAGCCATTTTAGATATGGTGTTTTGACGACTATTTCATCATTATTACCAGTAAAATATAGGTTTCCCTTGTATACTGGCCAATCTTCAGAATATAGCATTGTATTAAGTAATAAAATAAAAAATATAGTTTTTTTCATTTATCTTTCAAAAAGTTAATTATTTGCTCTGCAATTTTTTCTGGGTTTGTAAATACAAATGTATGCTTTCCATCAACTTCAACTGTGTTTATGTTCTTGTTAATTTGTTTCATAAGCATAACTATTCTGTTGTTTATTATCTCACTTTTTTTTGCTTTAATAAGCAAAAAAGGTATATTAATTTTTGAAAAATGTGTCCAAAGTTCTCTGTCTCTTCTTATCATACCAATAACAGTTGGGGGAGCTATATTTTTGTCGAACCTTAAGGTGTATCCTTTGCTATTTTCTATTACACAATAGTTAGTCATATATTCACCAAGACCTTTTATTGATTTATCGTAAAAGTTTATTACATGGTTTTTATCTTTAAAAACTTTTGGTGTAACAGTATTAGCAAACATTATTGAAAAAGAACCTCTTGTTGAGATTGATGGAGCACTGTCTATTATAATAAGACTTTTTAATGTATCCTGGTATTTACCAGCATAAGCAATCCCATATTGTCCACCCAGGGAGTATCCTATATATGTGAAGTTTTCTTTTATAACCTCTTTATAAAACTGATAGAACTCATCTGCTATTATTGTAGGTGTATAGCTTGAATAATAATCTTTTCCATTATCACTTTTCCCGTGTCCCTTAAGGTCAATTGAGTATATGTGGTAGTTATCTTTAAGGTATTGGATTATACCTAAAAAACAGTGTGAGTCAACCATAAGACCATGAACCATAAATATTTTTGGTTTTCCAATATTGGGAACTTCAAAATAATGATATTTAGTACCATTTATAACAATATCTTTTTCATTAATTTCAAGACTATTTACTGGTACTACCATATACACTTTCCTCCATATTTTTACCTGCCGAGTTATCGTCTTCTGGTTTAAAGTATGATATAAATCTTAAGTTTATGTAACCATTTTCATCAAACTTTATATATGATGCTTTTATTGGGTATGGTTTATCAAACTCAAGACCTGCTTGCCCTCTATTTTCTTCAAAAAAGAACATTTTTATTTTTTTTTCTTCAAATTCTTTTACATATCCTTCCAAAGCTATGTAATTCAAGTCAGCTGCTATTGCTTCCTGCTGTTTTCTATTATTTTCATTATTAAACGCAATAAACATTAATTTTATATTTTCTTTTACCTCAGTTCCTGAATTGATTTTTGTTATAAAATCAGAAAAACTTATATCCTGTAATTTTGGCACAATTTGTATAGATGAACTTATATCTTTTATTTTATTTGCTTCAATATCCCATTCTTTTCTAATTATGTTAAAAATTATTGAAGACTCATTTTCATCAATTTCAAAAACTAAAAATGGATAAAATATATGAGAGTTGAAACTGTCTCTTTTATAGTTTTCAACTCTTACTATTTTTTCACTTTCACCGTAAAAAACTTTAGAGTAAGAGTCAAAATTACTCCTATCTTTACTACCTATAAGAGAAAGTTTAAAAGACTCATCAAGTCTGAAAATAGAGTTTACATCTGTTAAAGTTTTATGGTAGTATTTAAAATTATTTGAGTTTTTGGGCATATCATCTAATTCTAAAAATAAGGTTTTTTTGTATTTACAGGATGTTATAATTATTATAGATAATAGAAAAAATAATAACTTTTTCATAACTTTCTCCAAAAATTGTTTTAAAAAAATATAATTAAACTTTCGGTAAAGTTATAACAGTTTATTGAGAATTTTTATTATTAAATTTTATAAATTAAAATTTATAAAAACAAAGGAGATTATAATGTCATTTATTGCTGAAATTAAAGCAAGAGAGGTGATAGATTCAAGGGGTAATCCTACGGTCGAAGTTGATGTTTATCTTGATGATGGTACACTGGGAAGAGCTATAGTTCCCTCTGGTGCTTCAACAGGAGATAAAGAGGCTGTTGAACTTAGAGATAATGATAATAGATTTAAGGGAAAAGGAGTATTGAAAGCAGTACAGAATGTTAATGAGATAATTCAGGAAGAGATAATAGGACTTTCTGTTTTAAATCAGAGAGAGATAGATAAAATAATGATAGACCTTGATGGTACACCAAATAAGAGTAAATTAGGTGCTAATGCTATATTAGGTGTATCACTTGCGGTTGCTAAAGCTGCTGCTAACTATCTTGGAATACCATTATATAGGTACATAGGTGGTGTAAATACTAAAATTATGCCAGTTCCTATGGCTAATATTTTAAATGGTGGTGCTCATGCTGATAATAATGTTGACTTCCAAGAGTTTATGATAATGCCTGTGTCAAGCACATCTATTACTGATGCAATAAGAACTGGCTCTGAAATATTTCATACTTTAAAGTCTATTCTTAAAGATAAAGGATATTCTACATCTGTTGGGGATGAAGGTGGTTTTGCTCCTAACCTTAAGTCAAACATTGAGGCTATTGAGCTTATACTCCTTGCAATAGAGAAAGCAGGATATAAACCATATGATGATATAGTTATTGCTCTTGATATTGCAGCAAGTGAGTTTTATGATGAAAAGAAAAAAAAGTATGTATTCAAAAAGTCAACGAAAGAGGAACTTACGTCTGAAGAGCTTATAGGTATATATAAAGATATTGTTTCTAAATATCCTATTATATCAATAGAAGATGGTATGTCAGAACATGATTGGGATGGATGGGCAAAACTTACAGCTGAACTCGGTAAAAAGGTACAGCTTGTAGGTGATGATATATTTGTAACAAATCCACAGATTTTCAGTGATGGGATAAAGAAAAATATAGCAAACTCAATACTTATAAAAGTTAACCAGATAGGGACTCTCTCAGAAACTCTTGATGCAATAGAGATGGCTAAAATAAATGGTTATACTGCTGTTGTTTCTCATAGAAGTGGAGAAACTGAGGACTCAACAATAGCTGATATTGCTGTTGCTATGAATACAGGTCAGATAAAAACAGGGTCTTTCAGTAGAACAGATAGGATTGCTAAGTACAACCAGCTTATAAGAATAGAAGAGGAACTTGAGGGTAATAGTTTATACCCTGGTAAAAAAGCATTTTATAATATCTATAAATAGAGTTAAGGCCCTTTCATAGGGCTTTTCTTTTTAATTTTAGCAATAATTTTTTATTATTATTTTTTTTATATAATTTTGTTTTATAATTTTAATTTTTAAGTAAAAACATACTTGAGGAAATGTTATGGACCTTATTAAATCTTTGAATTATACTTTTTTTGGGCTTAAAGAGAGAGTTAATTTGGAAGAAAACATTATTAGTTTTCTTAATAATATTAAAAAATCTGGATTAAGTCATTACATTACATATATACTATCAGAAGCTGTTACAAATGGAGCTAAGGCAAACCTTAAAAAAGCGTATTTTGAAGAAAAAAAGATAGATCCTAATGATGAAACTTTATATGAAAAATATGTTGCTGAATTTAAAAAAATACTTGATACAGATCCAAAAAAACTTGAAGATATTGCTGCTGTTAGAGGTTATTTTGTTAAAATAGAAATATACCTGGATGACGATAAAATAATATTTTTTGTAATTAATAATTCACCTATTCTTGAAAAAGAAAAAAAGAGAATACAGGATAAATATATTGCTGCAAGAAGGTTTAAGAGTGTTGAAGATGCTATGATGAATGCTTATGATGCATCGGAAGGGGCTGGTTTTGGTCTTATTATAAGTTTACTGATGTTAAGAAAGATAGGACTTGATGATACAAACATTAAGTTTTTTTCTGATAGTACAAAAACTGTTTTTAGGCTTGAAATACCAAAATATGTACTAACAGAAGAAGAAAAAGATTTTATTGTTGATTCTATAAAAAAGGAGATAGAATTAATCCTTCAGTTTCCTGAACATATTTTAAGACTTCAAAAAATACTTGATGATCCAACATCAGACTTTAAAGACGTATTTGTCATAATAAAACAGGACCCCGCACTTGTTGCAGATCTTTTAAGAGTTGTTAACTCAGCAGCTTACGGATTTTCAAAAGAGTTAAAGAGTGTTGAGGAAGCTGTAAAGATGATAGGTTTTAGGGGAATAAAAAACCTTGTTTTAGGTTATACAACAAAAAATTTACTTATGAGTCAGTATAAGATAAAAGAGGTAAAAGATATAATTGACCATTCAAATGAGGTTGCTATTATAGCCGGGATTCTAGTAAATAGATTTAATCTAAAAAGTGTTCAGGAAGAGTTTTATTTGTCTTCTCTATTACATGATATAGGTAAAATAATTGTTTTTGCAGTAGATCCTTCTCTTTTCAGTAAGATTAAAAATTTTGCAAAAAGTAGAAATTTAAATGAAGATATTATTGATAATATAGTACTTGGGTATAACCACGCTATTATAGGTCAAATATTAACTGAAAAATGGAACTTTCCTAAGTTTGTTCAAGAGGCTGTAAGGTATCATCACATACCCACAGAAGCATCTGAGAAATACCTTGACCTTGTTTTTGTTGTCTATTTTTCAAATGTAATATTCTATTATAAAAGGGGCTTATATAAGTTTGAGGATATAAATATTCAGGTATTGAAAAAATTTAAGATTTTAAATAAAGAACAGATGGATGAAATTGTAAATTATGTTTATTCTAATTTAAAAAAGTAGTGTTTTAATTTTTAAATAGATAGATGAGTAATTTTTTAGAGCCAGGTAATGATAAAAATTTACTTAAAGTCTATTTTATTTTCTATTAGCATTATCTCTTGTATCTCCAAACCTTATTCTTTAAATGTTTTTAATATAATAGATAATTTTAATGACTTAGTTAATAATATAAACTCAATGGAAAAACCTTACGGGGTATTACCATCAGATTTTTTAAATTATGTTAATAGCCCTTATGTTATATATAAAGAATATGGGGAGATAATAAATTATTCTTTATATAATAGGTATTATCAATTTTTTGTTTTTGACAAAAGATCGTGTATAATAATTTTATCGAAAAGCCCTCTTAATGCAATAAAAATAGATTCCAATAAGTTTTATAACCACCTTTTAGATGAGTTTAACGGTATAATAACAAATCAAAAAAGAAATAATACTATATACTACTATGAAAAGGTTGGACCTTATGAGATTGGAATAATGTTTGCACCAAATGAGATAAAAAGGTGGGATGGTGATAAAAGACTTACTTTAATTAAAGACCTCATAAAATCAGCTTCAAAAATAACTATGTTTTCCGTTGATATGAGAGATGAGACTTTATATTCTGATGTAACTTACCAGAAAAAATATTCTATATTTTACCCTGATAACATATCAACACTATTTAATGGCAAAAAAGTTTCAAATAATATTGGTTTTAGTTTTATAGTTGGACAGGAGATTCAAATCAATGAATCTCTTTTAAAAAATTTCAGGGGTTATAGCCTTAATACCTATGATCTTAAAAAAGATTTTTTTATATGTTTTTCTTCACCAATAGGTAAAGACAGTGGTAGTGTTTATGATGGTAATTATTTTAAAAGTAATAAGGGTAATTATAGTATAGTGTTAGTTATTAAAGGTAACTTATATGATAAGATAATTCCATTTTTAACTTCAAAAGGTTTTGATTTTAAAGTAAACTTAGGACTAAAATTCGATATTGTGAACGGTAAACCAACAATATTTTCAGACTATTTAGGTTCTTTTACAGTATATTATAGTATTGACAATATAAATTATAATTTTCTTACTGAGTTTACTGGTTTAAGTTGTGAAATTCCTATTGAACCAGGATATTATTATAACATAAAAGTTATTGACAATAATAGTTTGGAGGAGGATAATATTTCTTTTATATATCCTAAAAAAGCTGAGGTAGGGGATATAAGAATAACAGAAGTTTTATGGATGGGGTCTACAGATGGATTCAATAATTTTTACTCTGATGAGTTTATTGAAATAAAGAATGTATCAGGAAAATATATAGATATAAGTAATCTTAATCTCTATATAAAAGGTTCTTTACAGTTAGATTCAAACTCTTTTAATTCTCTTGGAAATATCTATAAAATCATTGGACCAGATAAATATTTTTTAATAATAAATAGTAAAGATTATCTTTTTTCTTCGTCTGGTTTTAATCTTGATATGATGAATTTAAAATATATAGCATCGACATCATTATCAATATCAAATACTTTTCCTTACTATATTGAGTTAAAGGACAATATTGGTAATATAATAGATAATGTGTACATGAATGGGAGTTTTGGATATAATAGTTTAAATCTCAAAAAATCAATGGTTTTAAAAACATATGGTTGGAGTACATCATCTTATAATTTATCTGATAATATATTTTCTTTATATACTTATTCTACTCCAGGATTCAGGGATGAAGATGAGTTTTAAGTGTTTTTTATTACTTATATTTCTATTTTTTTGTCATGCCCTTTTTTCAGAGTCAAATAATTTTTTTAAATATGAAAATTATATATTACTTTATTTTGATACAGATTCCTATTTTTTTAACAACTCTGATTTTAATTCTTATAATTCTTATCTGTTTTCTTTATACAGGTCTAACCAATTGAAAAATACTGATGATGCTGTATTTTTCATATACTCTAACCTTGGTTTAAGATTATATAATAAGAATGATTTAACTTCATTCTATACTGATTTTTACATAAGTGGATTATGGGGAAATGATAATCTCGAGAATAATAATCCAAATAATTTGATGATAAAAGAGATCTATTTTGATTTTAATTACAATAATTTTATAATTAGGTTTGGCAGGCAAAGATTTAGTCTTGGAGATAGTATAAACGAATATATCTTCTATGATATAATAGATGCTTTGGTTATAGGATATTATTTTAAATATTTGGATTTAAAATTTTCATTTGATATAATGGGAATAGCAAATAAAACTGAAGGTTATTTATTCTCATCAATTCAGAAAGATGATGAGAATCTAGACGATTTTGAAGGCAAAAAAATATCTTACAGAACAGGTTTTATAATAAACTATCAGTTTATAAAAACATTTTTTTATTATGTATATTATGGAGCGAATAAGAGTGGTGGTGCTGATATTTCTGAAAATGGGCTTAATACTTTAAATAAACCAGATAATGATTTTCTTTTTCTTACTGGTCTTAGGTTATACTATGAAAATACAGACTTTACTTTTATTTATAGCTATGGTAAAGACTACAAAATTGAAAAAGATAGGAAGTACAATAGTTTTGGAGCAGTTTTTAATTTTAAAACAGAATTAAAAAACTTTTCAACCTATGTTGGTGCAGGCTATTTTCAACCTGGATTCTGTGGTTTTAAAGGTTTTTCACCTGGTGAGGTTCTTTTATATGGTTATAAAGGTTATTTTGCATATCCTTATGTTGGTTCCTATCATTTTATTGATTATTCAAAATATAACACTCCAACTTATATAGATGCAACAAACACAAAAGCTTTTGTAAAATTAAAAAATAGACTGGATATTTTTTTAGGAATTGAATTGATAAATACTATGTTTTTTGATACAGAATTAAAAAAATATATGGGCATAGAGAATATTATTAGTACTGATATTAAAATAGAATCAGTAAATATAGATATTTTTTATGGTATATATTTCCCCTCTAAAGGGTATTACAGTAAGATAGCAAATTCTTTTATCAATGTAGGGAATGATCCATTTTATACAATAGGTTTTAAAGTAAGTTACTTGTTATATTTTTAAAAAATATTGAATAATTATGATTAGAAGAGTTTTATCTTTTATACAGTAATTTTTAATATTACATATGTTATATCTTTATCATCATCAGAGTCTATTATAGAGCTGAACTTTATTCCCTGTTTTACAGATTCTTCATTTATATATGATATATAAAATAGTCCCAATCCTGCACCAAGTTCTTGTCCTGTATCCTGATAAAAGTCTGCTAGTGATAAACCTTCTATATCTGTTTGAGACTTATTTTTTACTTCATTCCTTTTTGCTTTTGGTATTACACCTTTATTTGATACAGTTATTTCATATCTTATTGAGTTAAGTCTGTCACCAACATCTTTAAACTTCCATGAAAGTTCAATAAAATATCCCATCTGTCTTGATATTTCAATGATTTTATTCCTTGTATTTACATCTTTTAGTATATTATCAACAGTTCTGCTATCATCGTCTTTTTTGACAATACCTTTTATTTTTGCTGCTTTTTCAAGTGTTGCTTTTTCAGCGTTTTGTATAAGTTCAACAACAAGAAAACCTAAATAATCTGCTATTTTTGTCTTTCCAAGGTATATTATCATCAAATCAGAGATTCTTTCAGTTACTATATCTCTTTCTCTTGCATCAGTTGTTATGAGAAAAAATAGAAACCATTCTCTTAAAGTTATATGGTTAAGCATTGTTTTTAAAATATTCTTTTTTTCATCTTTTTCTTTAATATCTTTATCCTCATCTATTATCTTGTAGGGCTTTTTAAGTATGTTGGTAATCATTTTTGATATCTCTTCTTTCCTGGAAGCAAAAAAAGCTTTTATTTTTTGTTCATCAAACTTTGTATCATGTGTTATTTTTGTTGAAGGGTTTTTCATGTTGTATTTTTCTATAAGGTTTGTATTTAATAGAACCTCTCTTAAATGAGGTATAAACTTATTATATATTAGGCTATAAAAAAGTAGTTTTGTGATATCCTGTATTTCAGACTTCCTGCTAATAAGGTCTGTTTCTCTTGTGTATACCTCTTCTAAAAAATTACCTTTTGATATTGTTTTAACTAATGGTACTTCTAATATATTTGAACAGAATCCAAACCTTTTCCTTCCATTTATCCCACTAACACTTTTTAAAGGTACGCCAAGAGATGAAAAATAGTTTTCACCTTTTTCATTTAAAATAATATTGGCTGGTATGTTTATTACTGGATTTTTCTTGGTAAGACTCATTTTTTACCTTTCGTTTTATTAAGTTTGTAAAATTAAAGATAAGTAAAATTAAAGTTTTTAGTATTTTTAATGTTTAAATTTTAATAAACAAAATTTTTATTTATAAGTCAAGTAAAAAATTAAAGGCAACAACTTAGAAACATGAATTTTCTGGATATAGATGAAAATAAGCTTAAAAATATTGTTGAATATATTCTAGATCAGAATAAGAATAATATTTTTCTTGTTGGTGATCTGGGAGCTGGTAAAACAAGACTTGTAAGAGAGATATGTAAAAAAAATAATATTGATTACGTATTAAGCCCAACATTTACTATTGTTAATGTTTATGAGGGCTTAAAGAGATTTTATCACATTGACCTTTATAGACTTAAGTCTCTTAATGATTTTTATGATATTGGACTTGATGAGATATTATCTTTTGATGATTCTATAAAATTAGTTGAGTGGGCTGACATTTTTCCACAGATTATTAAAGATGGAGTTCTTGTTGAGATAAAAATTAAGTCAGAAACTACACGTGACTTTTTTATAAAAGAGGTTTAATATGAAATTGGTTTTATCTTCTTCTACAGACATATTTTGTTGTGGGATTATTGATAATAATTCTAATATTTTGACAAGTATATATGTGAAAGAGAAAAAGATTCAGGATAAAATATTAAAAATTATAGACTTTATAAAAGTTCTAGGTTATGAGTATGATTCTATTGGGATTGATGTAGGGCCGGGCGGTTTTACAGGCCTTAGAATAGGGTTTTCAGTTATAAAAACTATCAGTTTTATTAAGAAAATACCGGTTTATGGTGCTTACTCTCTTGATCTTATAAGATATAATACTGTTTCAGATAGGGTTGTAAGTGGTATAGATGGTAATGGAAGGATATTTTTAAGAGTATATGAAAAAGAAAATAAGTCTGATATATTTGATTTTACTATTACTGAGGCTTTAAAGTTTATAGAAGATAAAAAATTGTATGATTATGAGTTTATAGGTAATGCTTTTTTAAATTACAGTAAATATTTTAGTAATTTAAGGATAAACGACAGGTTTTATTATCCTACAGTTGATTCTTTCTCTAAATGTTTGGTAGGACCTTATAATTATGAAATCTTACCATATTATGGCAGAAAATCACAGGCTGAGGAGTTGAAGTGTTAATACTTGGTATAGAGACATCATGTGATGATACAGGTGTTGCTGTTGTTGGGGATGGATATAAAATACTTTCAAATATAGTCTTTTCTCAAGAAGAACATAAAAAATTTTCAGGTGTTGTCCCAGAAATAGCGTCAAGGAAACACCTTGAATATATACATAATCTTATAGAAAAGGCTTTAAGTGGAGCTAATATTTTGCTTTCAGATATTGATGCTGTTGGTGTTACTGTAAAACCTGGTCTTATTGGCTCTCTTTTGGTTGGTTTATCTGTTGCATCTACAATATCTTATCTTACTGGTAAACCTTTAATACCTGTTAATCATATTGAGTCTCATATATATGCAGCAAGCTTTGATAATAATATAGATTTCCCGTTTATAGGTCTTATTGTAAGTGGGGGGCATACATTACTTACAGTCTGGAATAGCTGGGTTGATAAAAAAATAATTGGGACAACAATAGATGATTCTGTTGGAGAGGCTTTTGATAAGGTTGCGAAACTACTTGACTTGGGTTATCCAGGAGGCCCTATTATAGATAAGATTGCTAAAGGGGTTAAAGAATCTAGTGTAAGCTTTCCTCTTGTTATGCTAAATAATAAAGAAGATAGATATAATTTCAGTTACAGTGGTCTTAAGACATCGGTTGTATATTATATAAGGAATAATAGGGAATATAATAAAGAAGATGTTGTATACTCTTTTCAAAAGGCTGCAATAGATGTTTTATATAAAAAAACTGTTATAGCATGTAAAGACTTTAATATAAATAATGTAGTTATAGGTGGCGGGGTTGCAGCAAACTCGTATTTAAGAGAGGTTTTCTTATCTGATAAAAAATTGAAAACATTTTTTCCCTCTATAAAACTGTGTACTGACAATGGTGTAATGGTTGCTGGTCTTGCTTATTATCTCTATAAAAATGGTATTGTGATTAATGATCCTAAAAGTATAGAGCCTGTTGATAAAATTTTAACTTATAATGATAAGAAAGCTTTAAGAAAATAGATAAATTATAAAAAAATTAAAAAAGAGAATATTATGGATACTATTTACAAAATAGCAATAGTTGGCAAACCTAATGTAGGTAAGTCATCGCTTTTCAATGCACTTATAAAAAAAAGAAAGTCTATTGTAGACTCAAAACCAGGCCTTACTAGGGATGTAGTAAATGAAATATTTTATATTGATGATACTCCAGTTATGTTTCTTGATACTGGTGGTATAACAAAAGATAAACATACTTTTATAGAAAAGATAACCGAGTTTGCGAAAAACACAATAATAGAAGCAGACCTTGTTCTTTTTGTTGTTGAGGTAGGGAACATAGATATGGATGATGAATATATTGCTGATTATCTTAGAAAGAATGGATTTATTGACAAAACTTTTCTTATTGTAAACAAGGTTGATAACCAGGAGAGAGAGGTTTTAGCAAGTGAAGCCTATTCTTTAGGTTTAAAGACTGTTTTTTTTACTTCGGCAGCACATAATAAAGGTATAGACGTTATAAGAGATATTATAAAAGGTAAAGCAAGAAAAATAGATAATTTTAGTGATAGTGAGGATATAAGAGTATCTATAATAGGAAGACCTAATGTAGGAAAGTCAAGTCTTCTGAATCAGCTTGTTGGAAAAGAGAGGAGTATAGTCTCAGATATTCCTGGTACTACTATTGATACTGTTGAAGATGTTATTGATTATAAAAATAAAAGAATAAAGTTTGTAGATACTGCAGGTATAAGAAGAAGGTCAAAAGTCGAAGAGAAACTTGAATATATAATGGTTAAAAGAGCTATAAACTCTCTTTTGCAGAGTAAAATATCAATAGTTTTGCTTGATGCTCTTGAAAGTATAACAAATCAGGATATAAAGCTTATAAATCTTGCTATAGAAAACAGGAATTCGGTAATAATTGCTATTAATAAATGGGATGTTGTAAAAGGTAAAATAGATAAAAAGAATTATTTTGATAGAATAAGATTTTTCCTTGGCTCAAACTCTTATCTTCCGTTAGTTGAAATATCAGCAAAAGATGGATATAATATAAAAAAACTTCTTGATAAGATTATTTCTATAAATAATGAGTTTAACAAAAAAATCCAGCCATCTGAAATTAGTGAATTGCTTGTTAAAACTACAAGAGAAAAACCACTTTTTAGTAATGAAGGTAATTTTAAAGTTTATTATGCATTACAGGTTGATACAGCTCCACCCTTTTTTAAAGCATTTGTAAATACAACAAAAACGTTAACAGATGCATATTATAGGTTTCTTTTAAAGACTATAAGAGAGTCTCTTGGTTTTAAAGAGGTGCCAGTTATTTTAGAGTTTAAAGAGAAAAGATAGCTTTATAGAAAATTTTATATAAAAAATTTGACTTTTTATAAAAAATAGATTACTTTTAAATTTTAGTTATTAATAAATAACAGGAATTTGTTTTGGGAAAAGAAAAGAATACAACTCACATCTTATTATATATTTCTGATTCTATAAAAAAGGCAAAAAATCTTTATTATTTCTACTATTTCTTCTTCTTTTATTTTTGGTTTTATTATTATGGTACCTCTATGGGGGGATATTAGGGCTTCATAAGTATTAAAAGTAGGAGAAGCCACAGGCCCTACCATAGAGGAAGGGTGCTGTGGCTTTTTTAAATTTCAGGCTTAAGCACCCTCCTCCCTGTGGTTTTTCCTATTTATTAAAAAATTAAAATTAAGGAGGAAAATATGATAGGAAAAATGATAAGGCTTGAAAGGATTATGAACAGGGAGACAAACAGGGCTGTTATTGTACCTCTTGACCATGGGGTAAGTTCTGGCCCAATACCAGGCCTTGTGAATTTAAGGGGTGCTGTCTCTAAAATAGCAGAGGGTGGTGCTGATGCAATAGTCCTTCATAAGGGAAATGTTAAAGCTGGCCACAGGGGAAGGGGTAAAGACATAGGGCTTATAGTGCATCTTTCAGCAAGTACTTCGATAAGCCCTGATCCTAACTCAAAAGTATTGGTTTGTACTGTTGAAGAGGCTATAAGATTGGGTGCTGATGCTATCTCTATCCATGTTAATCTTGGTGCTGATGATGAAAAAGAGATGTTAAAAGACTTTGGTATGATAGCAAGAGAGTGTGAATACTGGAATATGCCTCTACTTGCAATGATGTATGTAAGAGGTAAAAATATAAAGAATAGCTGTGACCCTAAACTTGTTAAGCATGCAGCAAGGGTTGCAGGTGAGCTTGGTGCTGATATAGTCAAGGTAAGTTATACTGGTGATAAAGAGAGTTTCAGAGAGGTTGTTGAAGGGACACATATACCTGTTGTTATAGCAGGGGGAGAGAAAGCTGAATCTGACGAAGAGGTTTTAAAAATAATAAAAGATGCTGTTGAAGCAGGTGGTGCTGGTGTATCAATAGGTAGAAATATTTTTCAGCATAAAGACCCTGTTGCAATGACAAGAGCTGTAAAAGCTATAGTTCATGATAATGTAAGCATTGAACAGGCTATAAAAATAATGAAGGGAGAAATAAAGTGAAAGTTTGGGTTGATGCAAGAAAATGGGATAAGAAAATAATAACAACAGCTATTGAGTCTGGTATTGATGCGTTTTTGCTTAAAAGTGATGATGTTGAAAAAACAAAAAAATTAGGACTTGTTATTACTGTATCTGATAAAAATAGTGATCTTTTATTGGGAAAAGATGTTCTTGAAATAAACATAAAGTCTAAAAAAGATGAGGAATATATAGCATCACTTAATCATGATACTATAGTTATAGTAAGAACAGAGGATTGGTCAATAATTCCGCTTGAAAATCTTATTGCCCAGAATAAAAAGATAATATACCCGGTTTCAACTCTAGAAGATGCTAAAACAGCATCAGGCATATTGGAGAAAGGAGTGTATGGTATTATAATAAATACTAACGACCCACTTGTTATAAAAGAGATAACAGATGTGTTTAAAAATTCGGGCGTAAGGGTTGATGTAAGAGAGTTTATAATAGAAGATGTAAAAAAAATTGCTATTGGTGATAGAGTATGTATTGATACTATAACAAATATGAGTATTGGAGAAGGTATGCTTATTGGCAATTATAGTAATGCTTTTTTTCTTGTACATTCTGAGAGTATTGAAAATCCTTATGTTTCACCAAGACCCTTTAGAGTTAATGCTGGTGCTGTTCATGCTTATATCTTATTGCCTGATGGTAAGACAAAATATCTTGATGAACTTAGGACTGGGGATGAACTTCTTATTGTTGATTACAAGGGAAATACAAAAATAACATCTGTTGGTAGAGTAAAAATTGAAAAAAGGCCTATGCTTAATATTACAGCAAGAGTTGATAATAAAGAGGTATCAATAATTCTTCAGAATGCTGAAACAATAAGGCTTACTGGTATTGATGGTAAGCCAATATCAGTAGTTAATCTTAAGAAGGGGGATAAAGTTTTGGGTTATACAGAGGAGGGTGGTAGACACTTTGGTTTTAAAATAAAAGAGAGTATAAACGAAAAGTAAGGGGGCTTTTCGTACGCCCCTCTTTTTTAATTTTTTAAATTATTATCTTTTAAATAACGATACTTTATTAAATAATTTTATCCTGCTATTAATTATATTAAAGAATTCAGGTATGATATATGAATATATTAAAGAATATAATAGGTGAGAAGTTTGAAGGAAAAAGAATATTTCCTGTTTCAACAAAAATAATAATAGTTTTTGCTTTATTTACACTTGTCTCAAATCTTTCATCAAACTATATTAACCTCTTTTTTAATAGAAGTATTCTTTTAAAAAAAGAGAGAAAGTTTATGATAAAAGAACTAAAAGAGATTTATAATTTCTGTAATGATCAATACCAAATTTATGAGTATAAAAAAGATATTGAAGAAGTAAAAAAGAATATAGAAGAAAAGTCGAAAAAAGAGTTTAGGTATAATAATTCTATTGCTTTTGGTGTTAATAAAGACGCAAGTTTCTTTTTTCTTGCTTCTAACAATTATAGAGAAAATGTTTTTTCAGATAAAAAAAGTCTTAAAATAATGTTAGATGGGCTTAGTAAAAATATTACAGAAGGTTTTATAAATATAAGTTTTGCTGGTAGAGAATATCTTACAATATATAAATATAATCCTAAATGGGATATTTTTATAGTAAAAGGTGAAGAGGCAGCAGAGTTTTATAAAGAAACAGAGGATATTTTTAAGACTATATCTATGATAATATTTATAATTACAATAATTACAGCTATTGTTGGAATAATGATTTTAAGAAAGATACTAAGATATCTTGGTATAATAACAAAAGAGATTATTGAAATGAATAAGACACAGGAACTTAAAATAATTGACCTTAAGAAGGCTCCTTTAGATGATATCTCTTTTTTAGGTATATCTTTTAATTCTCTTGCTTCAACTATAAACAACTTGATTAATATATTTAAAAAGTTTACCAATAGGGATATTGTTATTAAGGCTTATAAAGAGAAGAGGGTTAGACTTGAGGGTTCTCAGAAAGAGCTTACCTGCCTTTTTTCAGATATAAAAGGTTTTACTTATATGACAGAAACTCTGGGAAGTGATATAATAAATCTTCTTAACATACACTACGATAGGGCTATAAAAGAGATAATAAAAAGAGATGGAGTAATAGGTTCTATAATAGGAGATGCACTACTTGCTGTTTTTGGAGTTTTGGAGTCAAGTGGTAATAAGTCTTATCTTGCTATTGAATCTGGATATAAAATACAGGAAGTTGCAAGACTATTAAGAGTAAAGATGTCTGAAAAAAGAGATTCTATATTAAAAGAAAGAGGGTATATTACAGAGGAGGAGGAAAAAATATTTAAAGCTGTTGCAATAGAGGTGGGGGTTGGTATAGATGGTGGGATAGTCTTTTATGGCAATATTGGCTCTACAGAAAGGATGACAAATACTGTTATAGGCGATAATGTTAATTCAGCCTCAAGACTTGAAGGTCTTACAAGGATTTATAAAATACCTATTATTTGTTCAGAATATATTAAAAGTGATGTTGAGAATAATGTTGAAAATCATGGTTATAAATTTGTTGAAATAGATACTGTCCAGGTTAAAGGTAAGACTATTGGTAAAAAAATATACTGGCCTTTAAAAAGCGAGGAAGCTTTTAAATTTTCAGATGATATAAGTAATCTCTATAATGGCCTTAATTATTACTATAACGGTGAGTTTGATAAAGCACTTAAATATTTTAAAAATATGTCATTGGATATAAAAGATGTATTTATAGAGAGAATAGAGTTTTTAAAACAGAATGTGCCTTCTGACTGGAATGGTATCTGGAAAATGGAGACAAAATAAAATAAATTCGTTATTGCTTTATTCACTTTTTTTATTCTTATGTATTTGTTTTTTTCTGGACTTAATGTTATAAAGTTTCTTATTGTTTTAATTATAGTTGTAAATTATAATTTATTAATGAAAAAATTTTAAAATTTTAAAATTTTCTAACTTTTATTTCTTTTGTCTCATTATAATTGTGTAATAAACTAGTATTTTATTTTAGTCAAAATTAATTTTTCCAAATACTAATTAACTTCGTAAAGTTTTAAAAAAGCAATATTATATGTAATATTTTTCCTACATTATAATTTTTCATAAAAATTAAACTTTAGTTTAATTGACAAATTCTTGATATGGGTTATTATTAAATAATGTATAAAAAAAAATACAAAAAATTTAGATGAAAGGAGGCTACTATGAATTTGCAAAAGTTTTTAAGGATTATAGGCCTTTCTATAGTTCTTATGGTAATAACTCTATCTTCATGTTCAAAACAGGACTTACCTTCTGGGGTAATATCTGCTGATACTCGAGCATCTCTTACAGCAGTCAGTAATTTTGGTACTAATCCTGGTGCTTTAAAGATGTACTATTATGCACCTTCAAACCCAAAGTCACCAGCTGCACTTGTTGTTGCGTTACATGGTTGTACTCAATCAGCAAGTGAGTATGCAGATAGGACAGAATGGCATGTTCTTGCTAATAAATATGGTTTTTATGTAGTATTTCCTGAACAGCAGAGCTCTAACAATCAAAACAAGTGTTTTAACTGGTTTGAACCAGGAGATATAGCAAGAGGACAGGGTGAAGCACTTTCAATTAAACAGATGATTGATTATATGAAGAGTAAGTTTAATATTGATTCTTCTAAAATATTTGTTACAGGACTTTCTGCAGGTGGAGCTATGACAGCAGTTATGATGGCAGCATATCCAGATGTATTTGCAGGTGGTGCTGTTATGGCAGGTATTCCTTACAAGTGTGCAACGACTATGACTGATGCATTTTCATGTATGAGCCCTGGTGTTGATAAGACTCCACAACAATGGGGTGATCTTGTAAGATCAGCTTACAGTGGTTATAGTGGCCCATACCCAACATTGATGGTATTTCAAGGATCAAGTGATTATACAGTAAAAGATTTAAATATGACTGAACTTGTCGATCAATGGACAAATGTTCATAGCACAGACCAAACTCCAGAAGTAACAGAAACATTCAGAACAGCAACAAGAAAGATATACAGAAATGCTGCAGGTAAAGATGTAGTAGTTACATATTATATAAATGGGATGGGGCATGCAATAACAGTTGACCCAGGTTCAAATACAGATCAAGGTGGAACAACTGGGGCTTACTCAGAAGATAAAGATATATATTCTTCATACTATGCAGCAAAGTTCTGGGGTCTTGATAATTCAGACACAACAGCACCAACAGTAAACATTACATCACCAACAAACGGTTCAACAGTAAGTGGTACGGTAAAAATAACAGCAACAGCAAGTGATAATGTTGGTGTTGCAAAAGTTGAGTTTTATAAAAATGGTGTAAAATTGGGTGAAGATACTACAGCACCTTATGAATACAGCTGGAATACTTCAAATGAATATAATGGTCAGTATAATATTACAGCAAAAGCTTACGATACATCAAATAATTTGGCTGAAGCTACTATAAGTGTAACTGTAACAGGTGGTTTAACAGATACAACAGCACCAACAGTAAACATTACATCACCAACAAATGGTTCAACAGTAAATGGTACAGTAAAAATAACAGCAACAGCAAGCGATAATTATACTGGTGTAACAAAGGTTGAGTTTTATATAAACAATACAAAAGTTGGAGAAGATACAACATCACCTTATGAATACAACTGGGATACTTCAAGTTATTCTGAAGGTAGTTATAGTCTGAAGGCAATAGCTTATGATGGGGCTGGTAATACTGCTGTTGATAATGATACAAGTGTAAATGTTGTTCATGTTATTATATGTCACTCAGAGACAGCAAGTGATACAGCTACTAATCATTATGTTGCTGGCAGAATAACAAGCAATCAATATACTACTTATGGAACAAGATATGGTTATATAAACCCATTTACAGTTTACCACCTTTTAACTCAATATCAAAGCAATGGAATAACATGGGTTGATCAGGTAGATTTAGAAGCTATGGGTTGTTCAGCAGGTTCAGGTGGTGGTTCAGACACAACAGCACCAACAGTAAATATTACATCACCAACAAATGGTTCAACAGTAAGTGGTACAGTAACAATAACAGCAACAGCAAGTGATAATGTTGGTGTAACAAAGGTTGAGTTTTATATAAACAATACAAAAGTTGGCGAAGATACAACATCACCTTATGAATACAACTGGGATACAACCGGTTACTCTAATGGAACATATTCTTTAAAAGCTGTAGCTTATGATGCAGCTGGCAATAGTGCTATCGATAATGATACAAGTGTTACAGTAAGTAATTCTGGTAGTTCAACAACTGTAAGTTTTAATAGTATATCTACTGATGATGGGTATGTAAAGGCTAATGCAGATGGATCATCACCAGCTGTTGGAACTTATACAACACTTGCTATAGGCAG
Source organism: Spirochaetota bacterium (assembly GCA_029552945.1). GTDB lineage: Bacteria > Spirochaetota > GWB1-36-13 > GWB1-36-13 > JAKPDD01 > JAKPDD01. The sequence goes on along the minus strand of JAKPDD010000021.1, from coordinate 23,708 downwards.
GGGTTCTGATGGGAAATATAATAGAGCAATTCTCTCTTTTGATACATCAAGCATACCAGACAATGCTGTTATAACAAGAGCATATATAGTTGTAACATATTCATCAAATTCAGGTGATCCATGGGCTAATGGTAATTCACTTGTTATTGATATAAAGAATGGATATTTTGGCTCAGCTTCTACTATTGGTACTGATGATTGGGCAGCAGCAGCAACAGCATCAGTTATAGCAACTATTGATAAGTTTACAAGTGGCACAAAGCAATCATCTGACTTTAATACCAGTGGACTTTCAGCAATAAATAAAACTGGTAAAACTCAATTAAAATTAAGATTTGCCAACAATCAAACATCAACTGCTTATATATTTATAAAAGAAGGTACTTCTGCTAAATTGTATGTAACTTACACTAGCAATTAAAATAAGATAGTATAAAGGGGGCTTTAAAGCCCTCTTATTTCTTATTATCTGATTTATAACAAAATTAATGTAAAAATAGTAAAGATAATATAAATTATTATATATTTCATTTAGAAATTTTGGAAATTATATGTTAAAATCTAAACTAATTATTTCATAAACATAATTGTTTGTAATTAAATTTTAATATTGTTTAAAAGGTGATCTTGAAGTGTAATTCCTAAGAGGTAATTATGAAAATAAGAAATACTACTGTTGTATGTGTAAGAAAGGGGAATAATGTTGCTATGGCATCTGATGGACAGGTTACTTTGGGTAATACAGTTGTAAAGTCTAAGGCTACAAAGGTAAGAAAACTTTATAATGATAAAGTTATTGCTGGTTTTGCAGGTGCAGCAGCTGATGCTTTTTCTTTGCTTGATAAGTTTGAATCTAAGTTAAAGGAGTATAAAGGTGATCTTTTAAGAGCCTCAGTTGAGCTTGCAAAAGACTGGAGAAGTGATAAGATTTTAAGAAGACTTGAGGCTATGTTAATAGTTGCTGATAAGGATAGGACATTAATACTATCTGGTAGTGGTGATATAATAGCACCAGATGATGAAGTTGCAGCAATAGGTTCAGGTGGTCCTTATGCTTATGCAGCTGGTATTGCACTTATTAAAAATACAGACCTTTCAGCAAAAGATATAGCAGTAAAGTCATTAGAAATAGCAGGTTCGATTTGTATTTATACAAATACTAATATAAGTGTTGAGGAGATTTAGTTAAATGAGAGATGAAATTTTACAAAAGTTGAATAAACTGACTCCTTCTGTAATAGTAGAAGAACTTAATAAGTATATAATAGGTCAAGATAGAGCAAAAAAAGCTGTTGCAATAGCATTAAGAAATAGATTAAGAAGAATGAAGTTAAAAGATGAAATAAAAGAGGAGATAGCACCTAAAAATATTCTTATGATAGGCCCTACTGGTGTTGGAAAGACTGAGATAGCAAGAAGGATTGCAAAACTTGTAAATGCACCTTTTATTAAGGTTGAAGCTACAAAATACACTGAAGTAGGGTATGTAGGGCGTGATGTTGAGTCTATGGTCAGGGACCTTGTTTCAAATAGTGTTTCTATGGTTAAGAAGGAGATGGAAAAAACAGTTGAGGCTCAAGCAGAAGAAAACACTATTAATAGAATCCTGGATATTTTACTACCAGGTACAAGAGCAAATATAGACAAAGATGAGATTGCTAAAAATACATGGAATAAGATGAAAGCAAAATTATTGGCAGGTGAACTTGATGAAAAGGAAATTACTGTAAAGTTCAGTAAAAAAGATGGTATAGGAGGACCTGTATTTGGTGTTTTATCAAATATAGGGATGGAAGAAATCGAACAGCAGTTTCAATCTATAATGGAACAGGTTATGCCACCAAGAAATAGAGAGAAAAAAATGAAAATAAAACAGGCATTTAAGATAATAAGAGAAGAGGAGATAGATAGACTTATTGACTTTGATAAAGTTAAAGAGGAAGCATTAGAGAGAGCTGAGAACCTTGGGATAATTTTTATTGATGAAATGGATAAAATAGCGTCAGTTGGGGCAAAAACAGGACCTGATGTTTCAAGAGAAGGAGTTCAAAGAGATTTATTACCAATTGTTGAAGGTACTATTGTTAATACCAGGTATGGACAAGTAAAAACAGACCATATTCTTTTTATAGGTGCTGGTGCTTTCCATATATCAAAACCATCTGATCTTATTCCTGAATTGCAGGGTAGGTTCCCTATAAGGATTGAACTTGAACACCTTAAAAAAGATGAACTTAAGAGAATACTTGTTGAACCTAAGAATGCTTTAATTATGCAGTATAAAGAACTTTTAAAGACTGAAAATGTAGAGGTTGATTTTACGCCTGATGCTATTGATGAAATTGCGGAGTTTGCAACAATTGCAAATGAGAAAACAGAGAATATTGGAGCAAGGAGATTGCATACAATAATGGAGAAGCTTATGGAAGATATATCTTTTGAAGCTGAAAAAATGGCCGGAGAAAAGATAACGATTGATAAAGAATATGTTATAAAAAAACTTAAAGAAACTATAGAAAATACAGAAATAGTAAGATATATTTTATGATTTTAAGCTATTAGAAAAGGGTTTGCATTTTATATATTAATTTAAAAAATATAAGGAGTTTAAATTGGGAAAGTTAGGTTTATTAATTCCTGGAATGGGGGCAATAACCTCAACTGTTGTTGTTGGTACCTATGCTATAAGAAAAAAAATAGCTGAACCTATAGGTAGCTTTACTCATGATACTATAGAAATAGATGGCAAAAGAAAATTAGTAAAAGATGTTGCAAAACTTCATAGTCTTGATGATATTGTATTTGGCGGATGGGATATAGAAGATATTTCAATGTATGAAAGAGCATTAGAAGCTAAGGTTCTGGAGAAAGAACTTATTGAGTCTGTGAAAGAAGAGGCCTCTTCTGTAAGGACAATGCCAGCTGTTTTTGACAAAGAGTATGTTAAAAAATTGGATGGTAGTTTTGTGAAAAAAGGTAAAAACAAGTTTGAACTTGCTGAACAGGTTATGAAAGATATTGAAGATTTTAAGAAAAAAAATAATATTGATGAGTGTGTTATGATATGGAATGGATCAACTGAAGTTTATATGGAACTTACTGACAATCACAAAGACTTAAAGTCATTTGAAAAGGCAATGAAAAATAATTCACCTGATATTTCTCCTTCTATGATATATGCTTATGCTGCAATAAAGATGGGAATACCTTATGCGAATGGTGCTCCAAACCTTACTGTTGATATGCCTGCAATGGTGCAACTTTCTGAAGAGACTAATACTCCTATAATTGGTAAAGACTGGAAAACTGGTCAGACTCTAATGAAAACAATAGTTGCACCTGGACTTAGGGTAAGAAACCTTAGAGTTGATGGTTGGTTTTCAACAAATATACTTGGCAACAGGGATGGATATGTACTTGATGACCCTGGTTCTTTTAAGACGAAAGAGGTTTCGAAGCTTTCAGTTTTAGGTAGTATTTTAGGTTATGAACCATTTCATAAGGTAAGAATAAATTATTATCCACCAAGAGGTGATAATAAAGAAGGATGGGATAATATAGACATATCTGGATTTCTAGGTTATCCTATGCAAATAAAAATAGACTTTTTATGTAGGGATTCCATACTTGCTGCACCGTTAGTGCTTGATACTGCTTTATTACTTGCAAGAGCAAAGCAAAAAGGATATAAAGGTGTTCAAAAATGGCTTTCATTCTTTTTCAAGTCGCCTCAGACAACAAAAGAGGATGAGATGCCAATACACTCTATATTTCAGCAATATGAGATACTTGTGAACAAAGTAAAAGAGATGGCATAATTTGTATATAGAACTTAAACCTGGTGATTATAATTTTATCCCTCCAGAAAAGGAGGGTTTTTTTTCTAGATTTCTATCAATTTTAAAATCTTTGTCCTCTTTATATGGCGGTGTATATACAATCATAGGTTTATCAGTTATTTTTTATGTTATTGCTATTATTGGGTCTTTAGTAGCATCAATTAACTTTGATTATTTTTTATCAATATGGGCTTCAAATAATTACAAAATTATAATTGCACTTAATTCTTATTATAGATGGATAACAGCAATGTTTATACATTTCGGTTTAATACACTTGTTTCTTAATATGGTTGGTGTGTATATACTTGGGTCTTTACTTGAAAAATTATGGAATAAAAGGATAGTTTTCCTTGTTTTTTTCATATCCGGCATTTTATCAAATATTGCAAGTTTCTATATTCTTAAGGGTAATTCTGGTGGGGCTTCAGGCGGTGTGTTTGGACTTATGGGAGCTGCATTTTCATTTTTCACATTTTCCTCTGATGTTGAACCTTTATTTAAAAATTATATGAGGCAGCAGATATTAAGTGTGATTATCATAAATGTAATTCTTTCTTTTATTTTGCCAAGTATAGACTTTGTTGGTCATTTAGGTGGTCTTATTTCAGGTATATTGTTAGGACTTTTTATAGTAAAATTTAGAATAAAACGAAATCTTTTCTATTTATATTTTATTTCTTTGATTCTAATAATTGTATCACTTGTCTTATCTATTATTGATGTTATAAAACTCCTTTCTGTTTAATTTTTTTCTTATAAAGTTATATATTATATTTGCTGTTGCTCCCCATATCCTTGTTTTTCCAAAAATATATACTGGTAATAATACTTTTTTTCTGTTTACTTTATACAGGTGTTTACTGTAAATGCCTTTTTTGAAAAAAGCAACTGGAATTTTTATTATTTTTTCAACTTCATCACTATTTTTTTTGAAACTGTTTTTTTTTAGTTTAGCATAAAAAGGATATATTATAAATCCCCTTGGGCTTATATAGCTGTAATTTAGTTTTTTAATCTCGGTTATCTTATCTTGTGTTACTCCTATTTCCTCAGTTGTTTCTCTTATTGCTGTGATTATTAGTTCTCTATCAATATCCTCATATTTACCACCAGGGAATGATATCTGCCCTTTATGTGTTCTTACATTTTTTGTTCTTTTAGTAAGTATAATCCTGTTTTTTGAATCTATAAGTATTAATACTGCTGATGATCTTAAATTCATTTTTTAAAATTTTATTCTATAAATTTTTTTTGAAAACATTAAAACCCCTCCATCTAAGTGGTAAGTTTTTTGAGTATAAGTTATATTCTTTTTTATTTTTTACTTCAGTTAATTTTATATTAAACTCATATTTAAACTCTTCAAAATAGTGAGTTTTTCTATTAATATTAAATGGGCATACTATTTGACACAGGTCACAACCCCATATATATTTGGACGTATTTCTACCTGATTCTTTAGTTGAAGTTATATACGATATACACTTATCTGCTAAGAGTTTGTATTCTTTTATGGCATTGTTAGGACATGTCATTTCACATCTTCTACACTCACTACATGATAGTCCCTTATGATTATGAGAAGATATTAATGGGAGATTTACATCTGTTACTATTATACCTATGAAAAAAAAAGAACCATATTCCTTATTTATAACAAGGGTATTTTTACCAAAAAAACCAAGACCTGACTCTACTGCAAGTTCTTTTTCAAATACTTTAGAGGAGTCAACTAAAATAACATAGTTTCCAGGAAATATTTTTTTTAGGTCCTCAACTGTTTTTTTTAACTCTTTTATTAATACTTTATGGTAGTCTGTGATAATAGTATATGAGGATATTGTTCTATTTAATAGTTTTGGATAGAATGTAGGATATGGAAAACCTATTGCTATGAAGGAAGCTACATTTTTTAAAGTATTGGATAAATCTATTTTTTTTAAATAATCACCTTCAAACTCTGTTTTAAAAACTCTTTTTTCTACTTTACTAAGAACCTCTTTAAATAATATTTTTTTTGATGTACCGTATATTTTATATTTATTAAGTATGTTTTTAAGTTGTTCAGTTATCTTTTTCACTTCCTATATATTTTTTTAATTTGAATAATATCTCATCTATTGTAAAAGGTTTTTTAATATAGTCATCAAATACACCCTTTATTTTCTCTTCAACATCTGTTATACTGTATGCTGAAAAACCTATTATTTTTATGTTTTTATCTATTTTTTTTATCTCTTTTCCAACATCTATTCCAGATATATCATTTAAACTTATGTCTGTTAATATAAGTTTAAGACAGTGTGAGTACTGTTTAAAATAACTTATTCCTTCCATACCAGTATTCACACTTATATATGGTATGGAGTTTTTTTTGAATATAAAATCGAGGAGCATTATTATAGCATTGTTATCTTCTATTACCAAGATTATTGGGTCTTTTGTATTTATTTCTATTTTTATTTCCTCTTTTTTATTCTCTGTTTGTAATTCTTCTGTTATTTCTGTTTCTATTTTTTTATTTTCAAAGTCATAGATGTCTCTGTAAGATATCTCTCTATTAGTTAATATATTTTTTGGGAATATAACAGAGAACTTACTACCTTTACCTTTTTCAGATTCAACTTTTATCTGACCATCCATTAATTTAACAAGGTTTTTTGTTATTGCAAGACCTAAACCAGTGCCTTCATATTCTCTTGATAATTTTAGTTCACCCTGGACAAATGGTTCAAATATTATATCAAGTTTTTCTTTCTCTATTCCAATGCCTGTATCTATAACATCTATAATTATATTTTTTTCTGTAAGTTTTACATCAATTTTTACATATCCTTGATGTGTAAACTTTATAGCATTTGAAACAAGATTTATAAGTATCTGTTTAAGTCTAAAACCATCTGTTCTGATATATAGGTTTTTTAGTTTCTCGTCTATACTTACATTTAATTCTAGTTTCTTTTCATTTGCTTTTACTATCAACATATTTACAACATCTTCTATAATTTTATTTATATCAATATCATCTATTTCAAGGTCAATTTTATCAGCTTCTATTTTTGATATTTCTATTACATCATTTATTATTTCCAGAAGATGTTTTGAGCTTTTGATTATTGTATTTATAAAGTCTTTCTGGTTATTATCAAGCAATGTTTCTTTTAAAAGTTCTGCAAAACCTATTATTGATGTTAATGGTGTTCTCATCTCATGTGATATATTGGCTATAAATGTTGTTTTAAGAAGGTTTGAGTTCTCGGCTTTTTTCATCTCTTTTTTAAGTTGTTCAGCATAAGCAATTAGAGAATTATGCATCCACTTGTATTTTGTTATGTCCTGCATTATAAAAAAGATTGTGTTGTTATAGGTGTTTATCGTTGCTGTTAAAAAAACTTCAATTGGTTCTGGTTTATCAGTATTTACTATTGCAAACTCCCCTGATGCTACTCCTTTATATAACAGATATTCTTTAAATGCTTTTATTTTTGGTATGTAGGAACTCAAAATAAAATTCTCAATATTTTTGTTTATAACATCTTCGAGATTAAGGTTTAATACTTCTAGAAACTTTTTATTACAGTCTATTATCTTAAAATTATTATCTAATAGAATGTAAATTGCAGGTGAATTATGATATATCTGTAGAAATTTTTTTTCGTTATCTACCATTTTTTGTAATATCATTTTATAATTATTGTTTATCTTTTTAAGTTTATTTTTTAATACATAGATAAAAAAAATTATAAATAATAAAATATATAAAAATGTTATAATATAGATCATTTAAATCTCTAAAATTTTTCTGTTTATATCATTGTTTATTATTTTATTTATTGTCTCTTTGTAATTCTCAGTTATGTTTTTTGACTTTAAAAACAAAATAGTGTTTCTTGTCAAATATGGATCCCCTGATAATAAAATATTATTTATATTTCTGTCAAGTCCTAATTTTAAGTATATTTCTAGTAATGGTATTAAATTCTGTTTTGCCTGAAAAAGTGAATAGTTATACGGTGTAAATATCTCTTTTATTCTTTCTGTATATACTTTTTTTTCTATAAGGTTTGATAAAAGTTTAATTGCATCTACACTTAAATGGTAGTTGTAAATTAATTTTGCTATAAAACCTATGTCAATAACTTCTTCTGAGTATTGAAACAATGATAATGCTTTTTTTGATGAGTCTATTCCTATCTCTATGGGTTTTACTGTATAGGTTTCATCTATTATCGTGTATAGGTAGTCTTCTAAACCAAATGTTGAACCCTTCTTTTTCATAACTTCAAGCAATCTATTTTTTAAGACATAATCTTTTGATGTTAGGAAAAATTTTAGAATATATTTATTTTCTTCTTTTATTTCAGATTTTATTAAGAATTCTTCTCCTTCTGTAGATTCTATAATATTGTTTGATGAAAGAAGAGTAATTTTTTCAATAAGATAAAGGTCTTTTTGTGTTAATTCTCTTTTTTCAAGCATTATTATTGACTTGTTTATTGCTGCTTTTACACTACTGTTTGTCTCTTCAAAGTATGATTTATTTATAAAATTTAAGTACCATAAGGCAAGTTTAGGTTCTTTTAAAGATAATTTTCTCATAGCATCAATGCATGATAATTTTAAAAATAGGTTTGAATAGAGGGTGGATATTGTGTAAAATGGTTTTATATAACCTAAATTTCCTATAGCTTCTATTGTTACTTTTAGTATATCATTGTCCTTGTTTTTAGATATAATTGTATCTAATATAGAAAAATCATATTCCTGGATATTTAACTGAGAAGAGTCTATATTATTTAAAACATATAGCATACCAATTATTATGTTTTTGTTGACAGTATCTGGTGGCAATGAGTTATAGTATTCTATTGCTTTCAGTATTATTGGTATTATTTTACTTGATGATATTAATGCTATAGATTTTGCTGCAAGTTGTTTTTCATAAAGTGGCTGGGTCTTTGATGTCAGTATATCAAATAATGGTTTTAATGCTTTTTCAACTCTCTTCTCACCAAGTTTTATTATTGCTTCTCTTCTTAATACTGGGTTTTCAGACTCAAGGTTTTTAAGTAATACAAATGATGGTTTATCTATCCATTCTAACTCTTTTCCTTCAAAACTTTTCTGGCATTTAAATGGTGTAAATATCACTATAAATGATATTAATAATGATAAAAATATTACAGTAAAAAAATATTTTTTTTCTATTATCAATTTATCTCTCCATATTTAAATTCTTATTATATAAATTTAAACTTTTTCAATAAAGCTAAACATATTAAAGTGATTATAAAGAATATATAATTAAAAAATCCTAAAACTGAAAGGGAAAATAAAAAAATTTTAAATATTTTTTTTGTACTAATAAAAATTATATTCATAAAAAGTATTATACTAACAAAAATAATTCTTATTTTTATATTAAAAAATCCAATTATTCCTAGCATAAATAAAAGACCATCGATTATATAAAGATAAACATTTTTATCTTCGTTAAGGAAAATATATTCCCAGAAAATAAGTATAAACAATATAAAGTTTATTCTTATAAAACTTTCTATTAAAAATAGCTTCTGAAACTCAATTAATAGATAAATAAGTGATAAATATACTATAAGTTTTGAATTTAAAAAATGAACCTGTTTGTTAACCATCCATAAACCCTTTTTTTATTGTTAAACACTTTTTTTATAACATCGCCTATTCTATAACCTGCTACTATACCTTCGTAGAATTTTTTTATTGATTCTATATCTTCTCTATCTGAAATTTTAGTATTGTTGTATACTATATTTAATGGCTTTCTTCTTATAAGGCATTCTAAAAAATCATGTGAAGGATTACAAGTATTTAGGAATATAAATTCTGGTAGATTATTTTGCTGCCAAGGATTGTAATAACCGTCTTTAAGTAGGAGTCCTTTTTCATCCATGTGCCCTGATATATGTACAATGTTATATATTGAAAATATTTTTTCCAGAGTATTTCCATCAATGTTATTATATAAACTTACCTTAATATCTGGTATTTCTGTTGATAGAAAATTATATATGTTTTCTGTCTCCTCTCTTGCTCTATTGAGTGTATCTGAGGGGTCTTTTATTATTGCTATACTCTTTATTTTTGTTGATTTTGATACTGTTTGGTAAAAAAAATGGATTATACTGAATATGCAATTTTCTTTGTAAAATTCCTGATTTAAGATATCCCCTTCTGTTGAAATTGTTGTATAGTATTTTGAATATTTATTAATATAATATAACAGATCTTTTTTATCAATCTTATACCCTTCCATAAAGTCTTTTCCTCTTGTTCTTATTATTACTTTGTTATCTTTTGTTTCTATAACTTCTATTATAACGAATCCATAATTTATTTTATCAACTCCATAAGGTATGTAGACCTTTTTTATATGGTTATCTTTTTTTATAAAAAGACCTATGTTAAAGTATGAATCAACCAGTATAGTATTATCTTTTTTTAAAAAATCTTTTATATTTTTTATTCCTGATCTTATTTTTATTATTTCATTAGTATTTATTCTTAATAATTCCATAATTTATTTATAATTGATTAAATATTTTGTTATCTTTATTAAAGTATAAAATTTAAAATAAAAGAGGGGCTTTATGAAAATAGACAAAAAAATAAAAGATTATCTTGCTATAATGCTTATCATTTTAAGTAGTATAATGGGTGGGTACTTTATAAACTCAATACCTTTTATAAAAGGACTTGAGAGCTCTCTTATAAACGAGAGATTCCAAAATAAAAACTTTCTTGAACCTGCAAGAAGAATTCAGATGGGGGCTTATAAAGAGGGTGACAAAGTTGATTCTGATATAATCATACTTGGGATAGATGAGATAAGTGTAAGTAATGATTTTTTAGGTCCTTTCCCATGGTCAAGAGATGTTTATGCTGATTTTTTGAGATATTTTAGAGAGGATGATAGAAAATATTTACCAGCTTATATATTTTTCGATATATTTTTTGATTACTACCGTGTTCCGTTAGCAGACGATAAGTTTATAAATGAGTTTAGTGAATTTCTATACCAGAAAAATCCATGGTCAAAAACAAAAAACATTCAAGACTTCAAACAACTTGTAGAGGAAATGTATAAAAAAGATTATAGGACATCTGATAATATTCTTTTTGATGAACTTAAAAATCATAATAATGTATTTTTTGACTACCTTTCACAGTATACTGAACAGGAGAGGTTTTCAAAAGATGAACTCATACCACGATTAAAATATCTTTTGAAAGATTCTCTTAAACCAAAAAATCCTAAAGAATTTGAAGGTCCTGTTATTCTTGATGTTAAACCACCGGTTGAAGAGATCTCAAGACAGGCTTTAGGCCTGGGTTCTGCACTTGTTGAGACTGATCCTGATGGTAATGTAAGGAAAATGCCATTATTATTTTTATACTATGATGATAGAGTGTTAAAAGAACCTGTATTTTTACCAACAATTGACCTTACTTTAATAATGAGATATCTTGATGTTAAGCCAGAAGATCTTGAAATAGTTTTTGGAAAATATATAAAGGTAAATAATGCTAAAGTACCTATCAAGAAAAAAAATAAAGAAGGTATATATGAGACTATTGCTACTAAAACTCAAGACATTTATATACCTATTGATAAAGAAGGAAAAATGTTTATAAACTACCAGGGTATATCCGGTTCATTTGAAAATATATCTTTTGCTTTTGTTAATGCAGATACTGAAAGACAAAATGCTTATCTTTATAAAAACAGGACACTATTAATTGGATTTTATTCTACAGCCGGATTAGGAAAAACAAAGGATTATTTTAATACTCCTTATGGTAATATGTATGGGATAGAAATACACGCTAATGCTATTTATACAATATTATCTAACCAGTTTATTAAGGAGACAGGTGATACATTCAATATTATACTTACTGTAATTATTATTGCTGTATTAACATTTGTACTTGCAAAACAGGATATAATAAAGGGTCTAATAACAGGATTTTTTGGTTTATTATTAGTATTCATGTTTGGGGTTTTTATATTTTCAGGTTCTATCATAGCTCTGCCACTTTTCATAATTTTACTTGCAATAGGGATACTGCTTTTTATAATTGATACAAAAAAAGCCAAATATATCTCATTAGCTTCTGTTGCCCTAGTATTTATAATATATATTTTTCTTCCTTCCTCTATAACTGCATCGTTTTCTAAAATAAGAGTAATGAACTCACCACTTTATATTATGAATATGACTTTCCCACTCTCCTCTATTTTAATAACAATGATACTTAATATAAGTTATAAAGTTTTAACTGAAGAGAAAGAGAAAAAATGGATAAAAGGAATATTTGGAAGTTATGTAAACCCTGAAGTTGTAAATGAAATAATTAAAGACCCTTCTAAACTTGAGCTTGGTGGTGAAACAAGGGTTTTAACTGTTATGTTCTCTGACATAAGAGGGTTTACTACCTTATCTGAGAGCCTTACTCCACAGGAACTGGTTCTCTATCTTAATAAATACTTATCTAAGATGACAAACATTCTTCTTGCAAATAAGGGTACACTTGATAAATATATAGGTGATGCTATAATGGCATTCTGGGGTGCCCCTATATATTATGAAGACCATGCATACCTTGCTTGTAAGACAGCCTTGGAGATGATGGATGAGGTTTATAGACTTAATAATTCTGGTGAATTACCACCAAATATAAAAATAGATATTGGACTTGGTATTAACTCTGGTGAAATGACTGTTGGAAATATGGGTTCTGAGATAAGAAAAAACTATACTGTAATGGGAGATAATGTTAACCTTGCGTCAAGACTTGAGGGAACTAATAAAGTGTATCATACTAATATTATAGTAAGTGAAAATACTTATGAACTTGTTAAGGATAGGTTTGTTTTTAGAGAACTTGATCTTATAAGGGTTAAAGGTAAATTAAAACCTGTAAAGATATATGAACTATTGGGTTTTAAAGAGGAACTTGATAAACTGAAAGCTTAGTTTTTTACTTTTATTAATATTTTTTAATTTTTAATTTATTATATATAAATGGCGATATTAGAATAAGTAATTAAGATATTTTTTACTTATTTATGTTATTATTAAATTTTAATTTAAGAATTTTAAGGTTGTTTTATGAAAAAAACTATACAGATAAATAAAGATGTATATAAATATATTTACACACTTGCAAATAATATTATAAGAAAAACAGAGAATAATGATATAAAATATATTTTAAATAAGGTAATCTCTTACTATTTAAAGTTTTATGACAGACCAATTGAAGGTATTATAAAAAAGGTTGAGTCTATTTCTGATACTGATTCTTTAGTAAAGGCTATATGTTTTTATTTTATAGGTAAAACATATTCAAAGAGACAGGACTTTAGCTTAGCTATATCTTATTACGAACTTTCTGAAGCTTTTTTTAGAAAAGTAAATAAGAAAATAGCTAACTTTGTAAGTAAAGAGATTTTTCTTTCAAAAATGGCATTCCATTATCAGGATAATTAGTATAATATATATTCTTATTTTTAATCTTATTTTTTTATTAAACTAGTTTTAAGACTCAAGTTATTGATGATGAATAGTAAAGTAAGAGTAAAATTGATTAATAAAAAAATTATTAAAAAATTTTACTCTTTTTGAATTTAATTATAAAAATGATTTAGAATAGATAGTTAACACCTAATTGTATCAGCATAGCTGGATTTTTAAACTCCATTTTTTTAATCTCTGTACCTTCAGTTTTGGTTTTAAGAATATTATTCATAGCAAACATATATTTTCCTAGAATATCGATATACATATTATCCATTACAGGGAATGAAGCACCAAGCTCAAGTGAAATACCAAATTCACCGCTTATATCAAAATTATCCTTAGTTTTTTCAGTATGACTTCCTGACGGGTCTTTAATTTCCATTTCCCAAGTTCCAACAGGAATACCGTAATAGAGTCCAAGACCACCAAAAAATGAGGAATAGTAGTAACGATAACCAAGATTGATATTAAATAATTTTTGATGTAATGTTACATCTATTGAATTACCATACATAATCATACTAACTTTCATATCCTTTGCATCATAAGATAAACCTAGAAGTAGAACATTTTCATTGTTTAGGTAATATAACGCATTAGTACCAAAGTTATAAGCACCTGCTGTTTTTTTTCTACTTTAGTTACAATGATAGGGTCCACACTTATTGTACCTGTAGTAAAGCCAAAGCCATATCCTCCTATAATTCCAACTGCTATTTTACCAGTTTTGTTCTCGCTTTGTGCAAAAACTGAACAGGTTAAAATAATTAACCCTAGAGTGATAAGTTTTCTCATAAGTTTCCTCCTATGTATTTTTTGGTTTTTAAAATATAGAAGTAAAAGATAACTATTTTTTAAAAAAAATCTAGAAAAATTTTAAAAAAGTTAAAAAAATGATAAAAATAATAATTTTTTTATATATACTAAGGTAAATTATAATAATTAATTTTATTTTAAAATTAATTTTTTAAGCTAATAAGATGCAAGCCAATTCAATAGTTTATAAGGAAAGAGATATTGATTATAAATAACGAAAAATATATTAAATCTCCATTTATTAATAAAGTTATTATTCGATTAGAATTTAATGTGTAATGGAATAAAGGGGAATATTTTTTTATTATTATATTTTAGAGTTTTAAACATCAGATTAAACTTAATGATTTATTTTGCTAAGAAATTTTTTTTATACTCAAAAAGTTTATTTTTTACAAAAGCAAGTATTAAAAAATAATTGAATTGGGTTTAATAGAAATAATATTTATGTTAGATCTATTTGTTTTTTATATTTAAGAAAAATAAATGTGGATGGATTAGATTTTTTTTTAAAATTATTTTGTTATATTATATAAATATAACATTTACAAAGAAAAGGGAGGTTAAAAATTAAAAAAAATTGTGTTGCAAGTTTTCTTTTACTATTATTTGTATTAATTAATTTTACATCCTGTTATAAAGTTGTTGTTAAGGCACCAACCAATCAGGAGGTTCAAATTGTAGCACAGGATAGCCAAGCTTTAGCTAAAGAGGTTAAAAGTAAAAAAGTATGGTATATTCTTTTTGGGTTGGTTCCATTATCTTCTAATGATACTCAAGATATGTTAGTTGGAGTTAAAAAAGCAAGTGTATCAGATTATACGTCTTTTACAGATATTTTGATATCTATCTTTACTAGTTTTTTAACAATAGGACCAAAGACAGTTGAAGTTAATGTATATGAATAATGATAGACTTTTAAATTAAGTCTTGTTTTAAGCAAAGGGAATATTCCTTTTGCTTTTTTAATCAAAAGATATTATTCTAAAACAAATATCTACATGTTCAGTTTTATTTTCGAAAATTATACTAACTGTAGGGGGTTTTATTACTGTACTTAATTCAAAATTTTTGAATATTTTATATATTCCAAATAATATAGTATCTTTTTCATTATTTATTAATTTAACTTTATAATTTTCTGATATAAAGTATGGTATAACTACTATATAGATATTTTTACCAGTTTTTTCGAACCTAAGACCAAATCTGTCTATTGAATTTCTGTTTATTATTTTTAAAACAAGCAGGTTTTCTTTTTTATTTTTTATCTCTATTATTGTGTTTCTCGGTTCTCTAATTGAGAATATACTTATCTGATTTTCAAGTATAAGTATTGTATTATCTTTATTTTCTTCTTTTTCTGTAGAATAAGAATATGGCAATTTCTGAAAAAAGTAGAAAAAGTCTTTTATTTTCATTTATTTAACAAAACTTTCAACCATCTCTTTTATTATAAGGTTCCATCCATCAACGAGGACAAATAGTATAAGCTTAAAAGGGAGTGCTATCATTACAGGGGGGAGCATTATCATACCCATAGCCATTAATATACTGGCAACAATAAGGTCAATCATCAAGAATGGTATAAATATTTTTATCCCTATTTCGAAAGACTTTCTAAGTTCATGTGTCATAAATGCAGGTATTAATATATGTGTTGGGACATCACTTTCATTTTTTGGTCTCTCTTTAAGACCTGCAAGTTTAATAAAAAAGAAGAGGGTATCCATTCCTCTACTTGAGTTTGGACCTGATAGTTGTTTGAACATAAACTCTCTTACAGGCGTTATACCCTTATTATACAAATCCTCAAAAGTTCCCTCTTTCCCTTGGGAGTATGGTTGCCATGCCTCTTTATATACTCTGTCTATAGTTGGTGCCATTATAAATATTGTTAAAAATACAGCAAGAGCCATCAAAACCTGGTTAGGTGGTAAATTCTGGGTGCCAAGTGCTGTCCTTACAAATGAAAATACTATTGCAAGTCGTATAAATGATGTTGTCATTATAACAATAGCAGGTGCTAGGCTTAATATTGTGATAAGTATTAAGACCTGAAGTGAAAGTGATATTTGAGAGGGGTTGGTTGCCTGACCTATCCCTATATTTATATTTGGTGCTGGAATTTGAGGTGTTACAACAGATGGTATTATTATAATAAAAAAGCTTATTAGTACAAGCTTATATCTTGAATAGAAATTTGTTATTCTTTTTATCATTTTAATTTTTTTAACCTTTCTTTCTGTTTTTTCAGGTAATCAACAAACTTGCTTTTTGGTTCTTGAAGGTCTAAATGTAGTCCTTTTTTCTCAAAAACTTTACTTAAAACTCCCAGAAATGTTTGAACTTTTATTGTTGGAGGATTCTGCTTTATTTTTAAAATAAGATCAGGATCATCTATCTCTTTTATAAGAGAGACACTATTGTTGCTTACCCCCAAAATAAGGACTTTATTGCCTATCTCTACTATTTCAAGATAACCGCCACTAGGTAAACTAAGTGTACCTATACTTGACATGTATGGGACCTCTTTTATATCAGGTACCTTTTTTTTTCTTATTATTTTAATTATGTAGTAAAAACCACCTAAAATTATTATAAGTATGATCATAGAAGGAAGAAAACTTGATGAGCCTGTCTCTTCTCGAGTCCCACCCTCTGTTCTTTTATTATATTCTTCTATTGAATCAGGTCTTTTTGTTGTTGTTTCCTCTTTTTTTATTTCATCTTTTGTTTCTTCGGTTGCAAAAGATTTCAAAGCTAATCTATTTGTTAAGATAGTAAAAAAGAATATTAATATAATAATTTTTTTCACATTTTTTACCTTTTAAAACAAGTTCTCTAAGTTTATGTGATTAAATTTAACTAATTTTTAAGTTATAATAATATTTGAAAATAAAGGTTTTAATATTATGAAATTCTATAATTTTTTTGATTTTATTTTAAAAGACTTGAAAAAGTCTATTTTAATAATATTTTTATCTACATTTATTTTAAGGATACCAACACTTTTTGTTGAATATTATAGTGGAGATGTTTTATCCTCATTTTTGACCTCTCTTCGTGAACTTAATGGACTTGACTACGTGTATAACAAGGGTATTTTATACCATAAGATACTTAATTTTAGCCTTCTTGTTTTTGGAAAAGATATAAGGAGTTTTCATTTTGTTGGCATTATAATAGTATTTTTAACAAGTTTTTTCATTTTTCTTTTAGGAAAAAGGATTTATAATCAAAGGATAGGTCTTTTAGCAGGATTTTTTTATGGTGTATATATATCTGCTTTTAATCCTGAGTTTATGGCAATAAATGGTGAGATTGTCTATAATCTTTTTTATGCATCCAGTTTCTACTACTTTTATCTTTTTTATTTTGAAAGAAAAAAATTGATGATTATTCCCACAATACTTAGTTTAATCTGTTCCTTTGCTGTTAAGTTCCAGGGTTTTTGGGCATCTGTTGCTATACTGTTTTTTATTGTGTATATTAGCCCTTATTTTTATTTTCTTGATCTTAAAATTAGAAAAAAATATTACTTAATAACCATATCTTTAACTGTTTTAGTTTTTCTATTTTTAGTAATTGATTATTCTTACACTAACTTGATAATAAAAGGTAGAATAAAGGATTCAATAGATAATTTAGTGATTTATTCTACTGTAAGGGGTTTTAATTTTCTGTTTTTTCCTAAGTTAATATATAGGGTCTCTTTAATGAGTGTTTATCACTGGGCAGTATGGGTTTTAGGATTGTATTATATTGTAAGTTATTTTAAGAATAAAAACAAGAATTTAAAAGATATTTATCTTATAACTTTAACTATTATCCTCTTTTTTCTAATATTTACTGCTGGAACAAGAATATATTTCCATTATTTTATGCATGTGTATCCTGTACTCTCTATACTGGGGGCAAGGGCTTTTATGAATCTTTTTGAAAATAACATTAAGTTTAGAAAAAGGTCTTTTATTTATTTTGTTATTCCTATAATCTTTGTCTTTGTTTGGAACTTAAGGGATGCTTATATCGTTAAGTTCAATAATGATTTATTTTATAATGAAACAAGATTTGTGTATTACTTAAGATTGATTCTTTTAGGTCATTATGATGATTATCTACTCTGTAATAAAATGATGAAAGAGGCTGTTGATTATATTAAAAATAATGTAAAGGATGATGAGAAAATATATGCATGGCCAAATGCTGATGAGATTATATTTTTTTCAAGAAAAAGGTCTGCAAAGAAAGTTTTTTCTGGTGAGGAGATTCCTGCTAATTTTGCTTTGAATCAAAGGCTTAAAGGTAATATAAAAGAGTCTGAAAAGTATGAAATAGGCATTGCAAAAGAGGTTATTGATAACTCTGATTATTTTGTTGATATATCATCTGTTAAAACAAAGAGTAATATTGCTAAGTATGGTGGAATATATTCATTCCCACTTCTTTTGAGTCTTATAGAGAAAAACTTTGATTTTGTTGGTAACTTTGGTGAGGTAAGAATATGGAAGAAAAAGGGAAAATAAAAAGAGTTTTAAATTTTGTTATAGAAAACAGGAGACTTATTTTCTTAATGTCTCTTATTTTTATTTTTAGAATACCTACACTTTATCAACATATATTTGATATTGATGAATCGGTTTTCAGTGAGTTTGCTTCAAAAATACTTCATGGTGCAAAACCCTATATTGATGTTGTTGATAATAAACCAATACTTAACTACTACTTTTTTTATGCAATATATTATATTTTTGGTGAAAACCTTTTATTTGTTCATTTAATAACAACTATAATTGTTATGATAACAGGTTTTTTTGTTTATCTTATTGGTTTAAGACTAAAGGATAGAAATACAGGTATTTTTTCCCTTATCTCGTTTTTATTATTGTCTCATATATATGAACCCAAATATATATCAACAAATGGTGAGACTATTATAAATCTATTATTTGTAATTGGTTTTTATCTATTTATTGAAAGTAAATACTCTAAATATGAGAATCTTAAACTTTTTGTTATTGGAATACTTACATGTGGTGCTTTTTTTATAAGATATCACGCACTATTTTTTATTTTAGGCATATTCTTATACGAGTTTTTTATCTTTTTTAAGGAAAAATCATACTTAAAAAATGATTATAAAATTGTAAAAAGATTAATATCTATTTCAAGCGGGTTTTTATTTGCTTTATTTATCCTTGTACTGATAATGATTAAAAAAAGGTTTTTTGATGATTTTTTGTATTGGACAATATATTACAATCATGATTATATAAAGAGTAGTCAGACAATACCATTATCCAGGCTTTTAATTAGGGTTTTATTGTATGTTTTATCCTCACTTCCTGTATGGTTTTTTGCATTTAGGTATATAAAGATTGAGTTTTTTAAAATTTTGAAAAATAAAATTTTAGATAAAAACTTTATTCTTCTTTTGATAATGTTTATACTTTCATTTTTAACAGTAATTCCTGGAAAGAGGGCTTATGGTCACTATTTTATATTAATAATTGTTTTTCTGTCTTTATTGAGTGGTTCTGGTTTAATGTTAAAAGAGTTAAATTATAAAATTATTACTTTAATTTTTATTATATTTCCTTTAGGCTTTACTTTACCAAGAATAGACCTTGCTTTTTTTGGCAAAATAACAAATAATAGTTATGAGATAGCCAACACTGTTTATAAGAAAGTAGGGGAGTATATAAAATTAAATACTGACAGTAATGATAAAATATTTGCATGGGGTTTTGCGACTCCAATATACTATTACTCATCTAGAAACTGTCTTTCAAGGTTTATTATAGCAGACTTTTTGAGTGGTAGGATATTTGGTACAAAAGATAGCGATAAAACAGTAAAGAGAGAGATTTCAGATAAAGTATGGAATATGTTCTGGGATGATATTAAAAAATATGGTAAACCAAAGTATTTTATAGATACAAGCCCAGCAAACTTTTATTCATACTCAAGATTTAAATTAGAGGATTTTAAAGAACTTTATGATTTTGTTATTTCTAACTATTATTTAGAAAATAATATAGAAAATATCCTTATTTATAAGCTTAAAAATTAAGAAATTGGGTTTTATGATGTTAAAAAGGATTAAAAATTATTTTAAAGTTAGTTTTAAAAGCAAAAGTAATCTGTTTATTTTATGGATTTCTCTTATATTTTCACTTTTTAATCTGCCACAGTATATTATATACTACAGTGATAACTATTTTATAATCTTTAAGGCTTTTTTATTATCATTTTTTCTTGTATATTTTTTATTCATTATTCTAAGTTTAAATAAAATAATTTTTTCTTTTTTCTTTTTTCTTTTTTCTTTTTTAGCAAGTATAATAGTTTATTTTGTAGTTAACTATAATATATTAATTAGTTCAACTACTGTTGCTCTTCTATTTGAGACAAATTATGATGAGGCTGCTGGGGTTATAAGTATTTACTTAGTTTTGTGGGTAACTTTTATTTTAATTCTCTCTTTAATTACTTTATTTCTCTATAACAAGAAAAATATTAACGGCAAAAAACTTATGGGGTTTATTCCTGTAATTATATTGATATTTCCAATTATCTATTTTATAGTTTCACCAACCTATTATTTTTTTAGGTTTTTACCTATGCCATACAGTATCTTTTCATCTACTCTTAGCTATGTGAAAGAGTCTTTTGCTTTAAAAAAGCTTAAGGTGGAAAGGGAAAAATTATTTGATTTTAATGTAACTAATAGTAATAATGACAGACTTAAAGTTATTTTGATAATAGGTGAGGCAGCAAGAGCAGAAAACTTCCAAATTAACGGATATAATAGAGAGACAACTCCTAATATTATAGAGAGAAGAGTTATTTATTTTAAAAATGTTTTATCATGTGCAACAATAACAAGGATTGCTGTTCCATGTCTTATGACAAAAGCAGATTTTAAGGATTCTGAAAAGTCTTTGAAAGAGATTTCAATAATAAATGTTTTTAAAAAATCAGGTTTCTACACTGCATGGATTTCAAATCAGGGTTTTTTAGGGGTTAATGAGACACCTGTTTCTATTATAGCAAGTGAAGCGGATTTAACACTATTTTTAAATAAGAGTGGTGACTTTGGTAGGTTAAAAATAATTGATGAGAATCTTATAGAACCTATGACAGATATATTAAGAGATAAAAAAAATGAAAAGGTTTTCATTACACTACACACTATAGGAAGTCATTGGAGATATGATTCACATTATCCTGAGAGTTTTAAAAAGTTTAAACCAGTCTGTAACGAAAATACCCAGAGTTTATGTAAACAGGAAGAAGTAATAAATTCGTATGATAATAGTATTTTATATACTGATTATTTTATATCAAGAGTTATTGATGCTTTAAAAGATGAAAATGCTATAGTTTTTTATATCTCTGATCATGGTGAGTCCTTGGGTGAAAATGGTTTATTTTCTCACTGGGATATTAATATTGATGTACCTGAACAGAGGAGGGTCCCGTTTATAATATGGTGTTCAGAAAAGTATAAAAAGAGTTTATCAAATAACTATTCTAACTTACTTAAAAACCAGAAAAGGTTTAACTATGATCTTGATAAAGATCAATTACTTGATGAAAATAAAAATATTTCACATGATTATATTTTTAGTACTGTTTTAGGTTGTGCAGGTGTAAGATCTAATATAATTGATACTAATTTAAATTTATGTAATTTTTAATTTTTTTATATATAATTATTCCATTATTATCGAAGTCTTTTTGATAGTTCTTTAGAATAGTGTTTTTTAACCTTTCCATATAATTTTTTAATTTGCCCTCTCTTTTTTTGTTGTTGTCAGACAATAATTCACCATATGGGTCTATTATTAAAATTGGTCTATCTTTCTCAAACTCTTGAAAAAACTTCTCAAATGGTATCTCTATATCTTTATAATTAAGTTGTTCCTATAAGTATGGGAAGTCAAGGTGTTGCCCAGCTAATATAAACGATGTTGCATTTTTTCTTTCTGAATAAAAGTATATAAACTCAAATCCTCCTCTATTAAACACAAATATCTTATCATCTTTTTTAGAGTTTTTCTTGATATATTCAATTACCTCTCTATTTTTTTCTATACTAAGCTCCCAACTTTCACTCTCTTTAAAGACTTCAATCTGGTTTATAGTAAATCCTATGGCTACAATAATGATTGAGACTAATAAATAGATCTTCTTAGTATATGGCTTTAGGCAGTAAAATCCGTAAGGTAGTATTATAACCATAACAGGAAGAATAAAGAGCATATACCTTTCAACCCCTTTACAGAGTGAAAATCTTACAACCAAGGATATAAAAAATATTGATAATAGAAACAGAGTGTTTAAGTTTATATCCTTATTTTTTATTATCTTTATAATGGAATATATTCCAAGTAAATATACAGGTAGAAAATACCAGGTAATTATAAAACTATAAAAGAATTTCCATATTCTAAGCCATAAAGTATAATAGTTCCCATATTTCCCCTGCCATTTTATGTTCCACCATATAAAATCATCAAGTGCATTGTTGCTGTAATAGTAGATTATAACAATAAAGATTGGTATTATAAACCCAATAAATGGTGTTACTGTTTTTAAAATAATTTTTTTAATATTTTTGTATCTATAGAATAATAGTATAGGGTAAAGTAAAGAGTAAAAAATCAGGTTTGTACTTGTTATAAAACATATACCAAGAAATAGGCCGCTTATAAAAAGGTTTAGGTTGGAAAAATTAAAGTTGTCTTTAATTAAAAAAATTAATGATAAAAGTAGGAATGGTATGTAAAATAGAAAAATATTGGGATACCAGGTTGTTACTCCTGTATTGATTAGTATCAAAGTTATTATTGAAAGTGATAATGGTACAGTCTTATTTTTAAAAATTCTCTGAGAGAGTAGGAATATTAAAAAAGCTGTAGTAATTTCGAACAGAAAGCCTACAAGTTTTAGCCCCAGAAATATGTTTGATTCATTGAATATGGCAAGAGTAAGGGAGTATATAAAAAATATTAGTGGGGGTTTAAGGTCTCCAAAATCTTTATATATTAAACCACCAGACTTTATTACTTTTGCACCCTCAATATAAAAAAACATATCAGGATGCTTAGGGTATGGTAAGGTTAATAAAAAGATTAGACCTATTAGTAATAAAAATAATAGTAAATATAAGTAGTTTTTGGTTACTTTATAAGCTATTTTTTCTATTACTGAAGTCTTTATATTATCTTTCAATCTCGTCAAACCTTTTTCCTTCCTCTTTTCCTTTATCCTTTATCTTTACATCTTTCTCCTTTATTGATGTGTTTTCTTTTATATTTTTCATAGTATCACTTTTTATTGTTTCTTTAAGGTCTTTAATAAAGTCCTCAAGTTCTTTTGCTTTATCTTTTGATTCTTTTTCAAGCTCTTCTGGCCATTTAAAGTCTTTCTGTTTAAGCCATGCGAGTGCTTTTCTTACTTTATCTGGTTTTGG
>JAKPDD010000019.1 GCA_029552945.1 Spirochaetota bacterium | reverse complement strand
TTTTTTTGCTAGCTCGTTATAAAGATTTACTTTGTAAAAAGCTGGGATGTGTGTAACAATAATATAATCATACATATCTAAATATACCTCTGCCATCAAATCGAAGCTTGATGAGCAAAACACCCTGTAAAAGAATAAGCGAAATAAAAAACTTTAGATACCAATCCCCAAACTGAAGTTTTTCAACAATGATATGAGCTATATTATTTGTATACGGATGGATAATGAAAAGTAACATTGTATTACCCCCCCAGAGTGTCAAAGTCTTATTTTGTAAATCAAACTTTTTAAATATAACTATAAATGTATCAACCATAGCCAAAGCAAAAATGATATTCACAATAACATTTCCATAATTTTTAGATGCCATATCCAAAGTTGGAATACTAAATATGAAATAAAGTCCAAGAGCAATAAAAGGTAAAAGATAAATTGAACCCTCTGATTAATTCTCACATTTTAGGCAAAGCCCAAAATGAGGTCTTCAGCAGACGGCTCTCGCAACTAGTTGTTCTTTTGAGACATCTATTTAATCAGAGGTCTCAATTATTTTATTGTCTTGGTAAAACCTAAAAAATATATTCCCTATAAACACAAATAACAAAGCATTCATGGCATTGTCAACTCCAAAAGGTAAATTAATATAAAAACTACCAATAAATAAAATAGTTATAACTATAAGCTGGCTAAAAATATTTTGAATGTATTTGTTGATAGATACAAGTAAAACTCTAGCAAAAAACAAAGAAGGTAAGAACCACAATACAAATCCATAAGTATTGATCAAAGATGGCATATCCATCCAGATAAATATCCCTTGTATTTCGTTAAGATAGTTTAAACTTTCCCTATGCAATCCGATTCGCTTAATAGTTTCAAGTATCAATCCAACAATAGCAAATATAAAATATGGAATCATTAACCTTTTAAAATCTTTGATGATAAAGTCTTTAGTGGTTAAATCAAAACGGATAAAAAAGCCTGCAAGTATAAAAAACAAAGGCATATGCCAAGAGTATATAAAAATACCAAATGGTGAAGCAATATGACCTAAAATAACAGCTA
>JAKPDD010000031.1 GCA_029552945.1 Spirochaetota bacterium | reverse complement strand
AAGCTTCCACTTATAACAGTTATCACAGTTGTTTATAATGGAGAAAAATATCTTGAAGAAACAATACAGAGTGTAATCAACCAAACATATCCAAATGTAGAATATATCATCATCGACGGCGGATCCACAGATGGAACGCTAGATATAATAAAAAAACATGAGGATTATATTGATTACTGGGTAAGTGAAAAAGATAGTGGAATTAGCGATGCATTTAATAAAGGTGTAATAATTGCAAATGGTGACTATATAAATTTTCAGGGTGATGGAGATGGTTTTTATACTTCTGATGCTTTAGAAAAAGTATTTCAAAATATAAATCCCCATGAAGACATATTTATAAGTGCCAGAATACAAAGAATTTCACCAGATGGCAAAGAGCTTTATAGGTCAAAATATGTTAAAAACTTTAATAAATTATCCCTTCTTTTTAGAATGTCAATGCCCCATCAAGGACTTTTTACGCATAAAAGTTATTTTAAAAAATATGGACTTTTTGATGTAAATAATACTTTTTGTATGGATTATGAACACCTTTTAAGAGCCTACAAAGAATTTCCAAAGGTAGTGACAAAAGATATAGTCGTAGCAAGGTGGAGAGCTGATGGTCTTGGAAATGGAAGAACTTTAGAAATCTTTAAAGAATACGATAAAATCAAAAGAGATAATAAGGTAGCAAGCAGCTTGGTCCTGGATTTTATTAAGTATTGGACTTTATTTAAATATTATATAAAAAAATATAAGGAAAAAATGAGATGATTCGAATTTTAAAGTATATAGTTAAAAATAATAGTGGATTTGGTATTTTGAAGTATTTAATATTTGGCTTTATATTTCAGATATTTAAAAGAGTTACTGGAAGTGTAGTGTCAAAGAAAATATTTAATGGTAAAAGTATTTTGATGTATCCAAACTGTAATGTATCTAGTATGTATGCATATACTGATATACCTGATAAAAAAGAGATAATGTTGCTAAGAAGTTTAATTAAAAATGGGGAGGGTGTTTTCTTGGATATTGGAGCAAACATAGGATCTTATAGTGTTTCTATGATGGATATATGTGAAGAGATTATAGCATTTGAACCACATCCTTATACTGCACAGAGATGTAAGATGAATTTCTTGTTAAATGGCGTATCAGAGAGTAAAGTGAAGCAACTTGCATTATCAGATATAGTAGGGACAATAAATTTTTCAGATTATGGAGGTAGTTCGACAATCAATCGCATAGTAAATGATGAAAGTGGTATTGAAGTTAAAGTTTCTACGTTAGATAAATTTATAAGTGATAATGACTTTTCCAAAGATAAAGAATATATTATTAAAGTAGATGTAGAAGGTTTTGAGAAACAAGTATTTATTGGTGGAAAATACTTCTTAACAAATTATAATATTAAAGGTATTGTATTTGAATGTTTTTCTCAAGATGATGTGTTTGAAATACTGAAAAGTTATGGGTATCAGTATATCAAACAAATAAGTGAGAATAACTATGTTGCAACAAAAAATAAACTGGATTAATAATCTAAAAGCATTTGGAATACTAGCTGTTATTTTAGGTCATATTGCTTCACCATTTGGTATTTTTATATACTCTTGGCATATGCCTTTGTTTTTTATACTTGCAGGCTTTTTTATCCGTTTTGATTTAACCACTAAAGACTTTATCATCAAAGATTTTAAAA
>JAKPDD010000016.1 GCA_029552945.1 Spirochaetota bacterium | reverse complement strand
TTCAGAGCATTCAGCAATATACCTTGTTCCAAGCACGTTAACAGAATAACAAAGCTCTCTCTCATCCTCAGCCCTATCAACCTGTGTATATGCAGCAGAATGGACAATAACATCAGGCTTATAATCAATTATATATTTTTTTGTTTTCTCTTCAGATGTTAAGTCAAAATCATCTTTATCAACACCAATACAATCTATTCCAGTTTTCTTCAGTAAATTAACAACATCAAAACCAAGTTGTCCATTATAACCTGTAACTAAAACCCTCAAACTTTAAGATCCTTTCTTTTTATTTTTTAAAATTCTATCATAAAAATTTTTATATTCCCCGTTAAGAATATTCTCCCACCACTCTCTATTTTCAATATACCACTTTATTGTATACTTTATTCCCTCATTAAACTTTGTTTCAGGTTCCCATCCAAGTTCTCTTTTTATCTTGGCAGGATCAATAGCATACCTAAGGTCATGGCCAGGTCTATCATTAACAAATTTAATTAAGCTTTCAGGTTTATTAAGTTCCTTAAGTATTATTTTTACAACTTCAATATTTGCCTTCTCATTATGCCCCCCAATATTATAAACCTCACCAACCTTCCCTTTATGAATTATAAGGTCTATAGCAGAACAGTGATCTTTTACATAAAGCCAGTCTCTTATGTTTTTACCATCTCCATAAACAGGTAACATTTTATCATTTAACGCGTTTATTATCATAAGTGGGATAAGTTTTTCAGGAAACTGGTATGGCCCATAATTGTTTGAACACCTTGATATTGTAACAGGTAACCTATATGTCCTGTGATAAGCTAAAACAATTAGGTCAGCCCCAGCCTTTGATGCAGAGTAAGGAGAAGATGCATGAATTGGAGTTTCTTCTGTAAAAAATAGGTCAGGCCTATCAAGTGGCAAGTCACCATAAACCTCATCTGTAGAAACCTGATGGAATCTTGCAACTCCGTATCTCCTGCAAGCATCCATTAAAACCTGAGTTCCAAGTATATTGGTTTTTAAAAATATATCGGGTTCCTCTATTGATCTATCAACATGTGATTCAGCTGCAAAATTAACAACAATATCAAATTTTTCCTCTTCAAATAAGCTAAAAACTAATTTCTGATCAACTATATCACCCTTAATAAACTTAAAGTTTTTATCATCAAGAATATTTTTTAAAGTCTCAAGATTACCTGCATAAGTAAGTTTATCAATACATGTTATTTTATAATTTGGGTACTTTTCTTTCATATAATATATAAAGTTTGCCCCAATAAAACCTGCACCACCAGTAACTAAAATTTTCATTTACTCTCCTTCATATATAAAATTGCAATCACTATCCCTTAAAAAAGGAGCATTTCTATCTTTATCAGACAAAATCGGGTTATCTATTCCCCACTCTATCCCTATTTCAGGGTCATCATACCTTATACTCCTATCATGTTCTTTTGAGTAATAGTTATCAACCTTGTATTCAACTTCAACATTGTCCTCAAGTGTAACAAATCCATGCCCAAAACCCTTTGGAATAAAAATTTGTATTTTATTTTCATCAGAAAGCTCACATGCAATCCATTTTTTATAAGTAGGGGAGTTTTTTCTTAAATCAACTACAACATCAAGTATTTTACCTCTTACACACCTTACCAGTTTTGCCTGGGAAAATGGATTATTTTGGAAATGGATTCCTCTTAAAGTGCCCTTTTTAAGAGAAAATGAATGGTTATACTGAATAAACTCAACATTAATACCTATTTTTTCAAAAATACTTTTTTTAAAACTCTCCATAAACCAACCACGAGAATCTGAGAAAACAATAGGTTCAAGAATGAATACTCCTTGTAAGTCTGTTTCAACTATTTTCATTTTAACCTTATTCCTCTCTTACAATTTTTCTTAAGTATTCACCATAGAGTGACTTGCCATATTTTTTGGATATATCAATCAATTGTTCTTTCGTAATCCAGCCATTATTAAATCCTATCTCTTCAGGTGAACATATAAGTATGCCCTGTCTCTTTTGAATAGTTCTTATAAACTCACTTGCTTCAATAAGAGAATCTATTGTTCCAGTATCAAACCATGCATAACCACGCCCCATAATCTTAACATCAAGCAGCCCCATATTCAAGTATATCATATTAAGGTCAGTAATTTCAAGTTCTCCCCTTGCACTTGGCTTTAACGACTTTGCATACTTAGCAACATTTTTATCATAAAAATAGAGCCCTGTAACAGCATAATTTGATTTAGGTTCTTTTGGTTTTTCTTCAATAGATAATGCAACCCCATTTTTATCAAACTCAACAACACCAAATCTTTGAGGTTCATCAACATAGTAAGCAAATACAGTTGCACGTCCAAAATTGTTATTTGCCTCTCTAAGTAGGTTAGTAAGCCCGTGACCAAAGTAGATATTATCTCCTAATATCATGGCACACTCATTGCCATCTATAAACTCCTCACCTATAATAAAAGCCTGGGCAAGTCCATCAGGAGAAGGCTGCTCGGCATATGAAAGTTTTATCCCAAACTGAGACCCATCCCCTAATAAACTTTTGAATAGGGGAAGATCATGAGGAGTTGAAATAACAAGTATATCTCTTATCCCAGCAAGCATAAGTGTTGATAATGAATAATAGATCATAGGCTTATCATAAATAGGGAGTATCTGCTTACTTATTGCAATAGTTAAAGGATAAAGCCTGGTACCTGAACCACCGGCTAATATTATTCCTTTTCTTTGCATTTTAACTCCTTTTTATATTTTAAATATTCTTTTATACCTCTTATAACACCTAATGACTTTCTAATCTCTCTTTTAATTAACAGATAATAAAAAAATTTAAGAATACTATTTATAAGAAAGAAAAAATAAGAGATAAAAATAGATAATTTATAATTTTTCCTATACTTATTCAAAATTATAAGGTGAGACTTAGTTGACTGAATAACAAAAAACTCAGACTTATTTCCACCCCCTGAACTTCCAACTTTATGATAAATAACAGCAGCAGGCTCATAAAGTATTTTATAGCCACTCCTTTGAACCTGCAAAGAATAATCAAAGTCTTCAAAATACATAAAATACTCTTCTGGCAAAAGACCAACTCTTTCTATAACCTCTCTTTTTATCAGAATACAACACCCTGTTGCAAAAGTAATATACCTTTTTCTATTAACTTTTTCAGGATTTTTTTCATGTTTTCCTGTAAACTCAAGCCAACTTATATTACCACCACCAAACCAAACTCTATCTTTTTTATCATAAAACATTATTTTAGGGGAAACCATACCTATTAAACTATCCTCTTTAAAAGAGTTTACCATAATAGACAAAAAGTCAGGTTCAACCTCAGTATCATTATTAATAAGAAGAATATAATCTGGATTAAACTTTAATGCATATCTTATTCCTAAATTATTGCCACCAGCAAATCCAAGATTTTTATAAGATTCTATTATAAAGATATCATTATTAAAAATATCACGTAATTTTTCAACAGAACCATTATTAGAATTATTATCAACAACCACTATACTATAATTTGGGTAATTAACTCTTTTAAGACTGTTTATACAATGTATAGTCTCTTCTACATTTTTATAGTTTATAATAATAATAGAAACTTTTTTATTTTCATTCAATTTAAAAACCTTTTTTAAACATTTAAAATATTAACTCTTTTTAGAAAAAATAAAATATAACAAGAAACATCAAATTTTCTATAAATTTTTTATATAGTACTTAAAAAAGGATAATGTATGAAAAAGCTTAAAATAATAATCATAATTGTACTATCACTCATAATATTATACCTTAGTATAAGATTAGTTAGAAAAAAAGAGATTATTGAAACAACAGAAAACAAAAAAGAAAAATATCTTATGGTATACTTTACACTAAATAATCCTGAAAAAATAGAAAAAAATGGTGAAAGAAAAAAATTAATAGTAGGTGATATAGTAAAAATAGGATCTTCAGTAGTTACCGATAAAAACTCTATGGTTGGGCTTACTGATAACGAAAAGAATATAAGGATAATTATTGCCAAAGAAACAACTTTAGTAATTGATGAAATTGAAAAAATAACTGTAAGTCTTGAACGAGGAAAAACTTATAATTATATTGACAAAAGTATAGAGTTTTATCAAAAAACACCAACACTCACAATAGGTGTAAGGGGTACAAGATTTGTTGTATCAGCCGAAGAAAACAGGTCTTATGTAAAGATTGCAAAAGGAAAGGTGGAAATTAAAAGAAATATAGTACTACCAGAGAATATAAAAGAGGAGATAGAGATATTAAATGAAAATGAGATGACTGCAATTACAAAGAAAGAAAATGAAGGGATTCAAAGACAGATAGGTGTTAATATACTTAAGCTTCCTAAGATAACAAGAGAACAGGTATCAAAGAATGATAAAGATATAATTGAACTTGATAATTATGAAAAAATAAAACCTGAAGAAAAAACAGGCAAATTGAAAATAGAAAATAACAGCTTATCAGTTTATATTAACAATTACAAAGTTGGCGAAGGTAACATAGAAGTTATTTTAAATGAAGGTGAGTATACAATAAAGATAGAGGATGAAAAGCTTATATATGAGGAAAAAATTCAAATAGAAAAAGACAAAACAACCATAATAAAACCTGTTTTTAGAAATAAAGAAATAAAAAAAGATAATAATCTTAAACCTATCGAACCTTCAAAAAAACCATTAATAGAAAAATAGGGTTACTCAAAAATGAAGTGGATAGATACACATTGCCATTTAGACTTTCCAGACTACAATGAAGACAGAAAAGAGATAATAAAAGAAATAGAAGAAAAACTCGAGTTTGTTATAAACATTTCAGCAAGTTATGAGTCAAATAAAAAAACACTTGAATTAATAAAGAACAAAAACATATATGGAACATTGGGGCTCCATCCACATGACAGTAAAGATTATAAGGAGATAACTGAGTTTATAAAAGAAAATGGAAATAAAGAAAAAATAATTGCAATAGGAGAAATTGGACTTGATTACTATAAAAATTATGAACTAAAAGAGATACAGATAAAAGCTTTTCAGGAACAATTGGCCCTGGCTGAAAAACTTAATAAACCTGTAGTTATACATAGTCGAGATGCCTTCGATGATGTTATATCAATACTAAAAGACTTTAAAATACCTAACATAATATTACACTGTTTTACAGGGACAAAGAAAGAAGCAAAAACAGGACTTGATAATGGATACTATATATCTTTTAGTGGTATTATAACTTTTAAAAAGTCAAATCTTACTGAAGTAGTTGAGTATGTACCATTAGACAGAATTTTGATAGAAACAGACTCACCATTTTTAGCTCCAGAGCCATATAGAGGTAAAAGAAATAATCCATTATATATAGAATATGTAGGTAAAAAAGTTGCTATTATTAAAAATATTGATGAGGAGACATTAAAAAACATATTGTATAATAATACAAAAACAATGTTTTTGCTTGATTAATAGTTTAATTTTATTTTCAGTTTTAATGTACTTGTATATATAATTATTATTTTTTAAATTTTAATACTAAAATTTTAACAATTAAGTAAAATCAAGGAATAATATATGAAGTTTTTAATTGGTAAAAAAGACATTGAGAATATACTTGACCTTGCTAACGAAGTAGTTTTAAGAAAGTCTATAAATCCTGTACTTTCAAATATTCTATTAGAGACATATGATGGAGTTCTAAAAGTAACTGCAACAGATTCAGAATTAACATTTATTGCAAAAATAGAGGCTAATATAATTGAAGACGGTGATGTTTGTGTAATAAACTCAACACTAAGAGAGCTTGTCAAAGCAATACAAGCAGATGAGATAATATTTGAAAAAATAGATTCAATTTTAAAAATATATTCAGAAAATGGAAACTTTAAAGCAAACTTAAAAACATTCTCAACATCTGAGTTTCCAACAATAGAAACCGAAGAACTTGAAAATGCTCCAACATTTGCTATAAAAGGATTTATATTTAAAGATATGATAACAAAAAATATTCCTTTTGCTGCAAAAGATGAGGTAAGATATAATTTCATAAGTGTTTTTATTGAAAAGGATGGGCTTGAATTAAGAACCATATCATCAGACACAAGAAGGCTTGCACTTGCTAAAACATTCGTAGAGGGCCAGACCTCAGACTTTTCTATATTAATACCATTAAAGACTGCTAAGTTATTAAAATCAATGCTAAAAGACTCAGACCTTGAAATAAAATTATTAAATAAAAGGGTTGGCTTTATTCAGGATAATATAACTGTAATATCAAACCAGATAGAGGGTGACTTCCCAAACTATAAAGCTGCGATACCTCAGGAAACTGAATACAATATTATTGTAAACAAACTGGAACTTGAAAATGGTATGAAAATACTGAATCCATTCTTCACAACTGAAAACCAAAAAATAAACTTTATTATAAAAAATGGTGCAATAAAAATTGTAACAGATGAAACAGAAATGGGTGAGGGTGAATACTCTATTTCAACAGATTATGATGGAAATAATATTGAAATATCTTTTAACTATAACTTTATAAAAGATATTATAACTACAATTGATGAAGATAATATAATGATAAAAATAAAGTCAAATGAAAAACCAGTAATTTTTAAAGGAAAAGAGAGTGACAATTATCTTTTTGTCACTGTTCCATCTATAAGATCAAGATAAAACTATGGAGAAAATAAAATGAATCCTTCATTAGCTTTTGAACTTTTAAAAGTAACAGAGCAGGCAGCAATAAAAGCATTTTTCTGGAAAGGAAAAGGTGATAAAAACAGTGCTGATAAAGCAGCAACAGAGGCAATGAGAGAGATTTTAAACAGTATAAACATCAAAGGAACAGTTGTTATAGGTGAAGGTGAGATGGATGAGGCACCCATGCTTTATATAGGAGAAAAATTAGGTAAAGGGGAAGATGAGATTGACATAGCAGTTGATCCAATAGATGGCACAACTTTAACCTCTAAAAACAGAGAAAACGCTATATCAGTCATTGGGATATCTGAAAAAAACTCTCTGTTAAACGCACCTGATATGTATATGAAAAAAATAGGTGTTGGCCCCAAAGCAAAAGGTGCTATAGATATTACAAAAGATCTTACTTATAACCTTAAAGAAATTTCAAAAGCATTAAATAAAAAACCGGAAGAGATAAATATTGTAATACTTGAGAGAGATAGACACAACCAGTACATAAAAGAGGCAAGAGAGTTTGGAGCAAGAGTAACACTTATTACTGACGGAGATGTATGTCCTGTAATTGGAGCAGGTCTTGATGATATTGATATAGATGTAATGTTTGGTATAGGGGGAGCACCAGAAGGAGTTCTTGCTGCAATTGCTGCAAAGTGTCTTGGGGGAGACTTTCAGGGAATATTGCACCCTGAAAGTGAAGAAGAGATAGAAAGATGCAAAAAAATGGGAATAACAGATATAAAAAAAGTATTCAAATTAAATGATCTTGTTAAGTCTGATAAAAATATCTTTTGTCTTACAGGTATAACTGATGGCTACATAGTAAAAGGAGTAAAAAAGAGAGCAAATAAAATCATAACAGAATCACTTATACTAAACTCATTTGACTTTACACCAAGATTTATAACAGGATATCACAATTTATGAACCTGGAGTTTATAGGAGAAAATCTAAAAAGATTAAGAGAAAATATAGAAAACATCAAAGCAAAAAACAATATTAAAAGAGAAATAAAACTTGTTGCGGTAAGCAAAACATTTCCCATAGAATACATAATAGAAGCTTATAATAATGGACAAAGATACTTTGGAGAAAACAGAGTTCAGGAAGCTGAAAACAAAATAATCACTTTAAAAGATAAAGATATAGAGTGGCACCTTGTAGGAACCTTACAAAAAAATAAAGTCAATAAAGCTGCCCCATTATTTTCTCTTATACACTCTGTTGATTCGTTTGAACTTGCTGATAAAATATCAAAAAAAGCATTAGAAATAGGCAAAAAAATGGAAGTCCTGATACAGATAAATACTTCAGGTGAAAAAACAAAATCTGGATTTTGTATGGAGTATTCAATAATTGAAGAAAATGTAGGGAAAATGCTAGAACTTAAAAACATAGAAATAAAAGGGGTTATGACAATAGGACCTCTTACAGAAGAAGAAAACCTGATAAGAAAATCTTTTAAAAGTCTAAGAGAAATAAGAGATAAGTTAGAAAGTAAGATTAAAATAAAATTACCAGAAATTTCAATGGGGATGAGTTCTGACTATAGAATAGCTATTGAAGAGGGGTCAACTATACTAAGAATAGGCTCACTAATTTTCGGTAAAAGAGAATAACTTAAACATTTTAATAAAAATTTTATTTTCAAAATTTTTAAAGAGGTAAAATATGATTGCAATATTTGACTTTGGTTCACAATACACTCAGCTTATAGCAAGAAGAATAAGGGAAATTTCAGTATATTCGGAGATATATCCGTATTATAAAATGAAAGAACTAAACAGAAATGATATAGAAGGCATAATATTATCTGGTGGGCCTGGCAATGTATATTCAAAAGACGCTTTTTTAGTGAGTAAAGAGGATATAGAAAGATTCAATGTACCTGTACTTGGAATATGTTATGGCATGCAATTATTAACACATCTATATGGTGGGAAAGTTATACCAGGCGAAAGAAAGGAATATGGATTTACAAAAATAAAAATTAAAAAATCAAAAATTTTTAAAGGTTTAAAAAAAGAGCAAATAGTATGGATGAGCCATGGTGATAGAATAGACGATTTAGCTGACTTTAAAATAATAGCAGAAAGTGAGAATGCTATAGCAGGAATAGAAAACAGTAAAAAAAATATATATGCTTTACAATTCCATCCTGAGGTTGTACATACAAAAAATGGAAAAAAAATGATTGAAAACTTTGTGTTAAACATATGTAATGCAAAAAGAAACTGGGTAAGTAAGTCATTTATTGAACACTCTATTCAAACAATAAGAGAGATGGTAAAAGATAAAAAAGTAGTCTTAGGGCTATCAGGAGGAGTCGATTCATCAACACTTGCATTACTTTTAAGCAAAGCTATAGGGAAAAATCTTACCTGTATTTTTGTCAACAATGGAGTTTTAAGAAAAAATGAATCTGAAGAGATACAAAGTATTTTCAGTAAGTTTGACCTTAATTTTAAGTATGTTGATGCAGAAAAAATATTTTTAGAAAAATTAAGTGGTGTAACTGATCCTGAAGAAAAAAGGAAAATCATAGGTAAGGTGTTCTTAGAGGTATTTGAAAATGAATCAAAGGGTTTTGACTTTTTAGCTCAGGGGACACTCTATCCTGATGTTATAGAATCTATAAGTGTAAAGGGACCATCTGACACGATAAAGACACATCACAACAGAGTTGAGGGAGTGCTTGAACTTATAAAAGAAAACAGAGTAATAGAACCATTTAAAGAACTTTTTAAGGATGAGGTAAGAGAAATAGCAAGAGAACTTGGACTTCCTCAGAGTATTATAGAAAGGCACCCATTCCCAGGGCCTGGCCTTGCTATAAGAATAATAGGAGAGGTGACAAAAGAGAGGCTTAATATATTAAGAGAGGCTGATTATATTGTAACAGAGGAAATGAAGAAGAGCGGATGGTATAAAAAAGTATGGCAAGCTTTTGCAGTACTTTTACCTGTTAAGTCAGTCGGTGTAATGGGTGATCAAAGAACTTATGAAAATGTAATTGCATTAAGAATAGTTGATAGTATAGATGGTATGACTGCTGACTGGTCCAAAATACCCTATGATATACTTCAAAAAATATCAAGCAGGATAATAAACGAGGTCAAAGGTGTAAATAGGGTTGTATATGATATAAGCAGTAAACCGCCCTCAACAATAGAATGGGAATAAAAAAAATGGATATTGAAAAAATATTAAAAGAGATAAACTTTGATAATCTTGTACCTGTAATAATACAGGATAAAAATAGCCTTAGAGTACTAATGCTTGGGTATATGAATAAAGAAGCATTTATAAAAACACTTGAAACTAAAAAAGTTCATTTCTACTCAAGGTCAAGAAAAAAGTTATGGCTTAAAGGAGAAACATCAGGCAATTTTTTAAATGTAGAAAACATTTTTCTTGATTGTGATTCAGATACATTACTTATAATAGCAACACAACAAGGAAACGCAACGTGTCACACTGGAAGAGTATCATGCTTCTTTAGAAAACTTGAGGATGAATGGAAGACAATAGAATAAATATATTCAGTAAAAACTATGTTATAAACACCCTAAAAAAAATAGGTGCAAATCCATTAAAAAGACTTGGTCAGAACTTTCTTATTGATAAAAATGTAATAAACAATATAAAGTCTTTAATTCCTAACTCATACACACTTATTGAGATAGGCCCCGGCCTTGGACATATGAGATTAGTTTATCCAGAAAATAACCACATAGGTATAGAGATAGATAAAAAACTGGCTGCCTTTTTACAGAGTGAGGGATTTAATGTAATAAACGATGATTTTCTTAATATAGATCTTAAAAATATTATAAAAGATAAAACTCTTATATTTGGTAATTTGCCCTACTATATAACAACAGAAATAATCCTTCATATAATAAGAAATATAAGTAAATATATTGTAAAAGTAATAGTACTTGTACAAAAAGAGTTTGCTAGAAAACTCAAAAACAATGAAATTAAAACACCTTCACTAATCTTAATAAGACACTATTTTGATATATCACTACTGTTTGATGTATCAAGAAACTCATTTTACCCTGCTCCAAATGTTGATTCAACCCTCGTAGTTTTAGAAAATAAGGGTTTGGAGTATGATAAAAATTTTGAAAACTTTCTTAAAAACATATTTACTCATAAAAGAAAGAATGTCAATAAAATTTTCGACAAAAAATTTTTAGAAGACTTTAAT
Source organism: Spirochaetota bacterium (assembly GCA_029552945.1). Taxonomy (GTDB): domain Bacteria; phylum Spirochaetota; class GWB1-36-13; order GWB1-36-13; family JAKPDD01; genus JAKPDD01. Next base: position 12,203 of record JAKPDD010000016.1, on the reverse strand, counting down.
ATAGACTCTAACAAAAGAATTGAAGAAATAGATGATATTTATAATCTTTACTGTAATTTTGAGAAATATCAGACTTAAAGAATTAAAACTCTTCCTGTATCAAACCTTCATCAAAATAATCTTTAAGATTCTCTATTCTAGGAAGCTCATCAAGAGACTTAAGCCCAAAATATGTTAAAAACTTCTCAGTAGTCCCATATGTCTGTGGCTTTCCTATTACATCCTTTTTACCGACAACAGTTATAAAACCCTCAGCAATCAGGTTTCTTATAATATTACCAGATTCAACTCCTCTTATAAAGTCAATTTCACTTTTTGTAACAGGCTGTTTCCATGCCACTATACTTAATACTTCTAAGCCTGCTTTTGAAAGCCTTCTTCTCTTTGAAGAGTATATATTTTTTAAAGCCTCCATTGTCTCATCATCAGGAAAAATATAGATCTTATCATTGTCAATAGTAACTCTAAGAGAACTATTAGAATTAATATAGTTTTCATTTAAAATATTAACTATTGTCATAATCTCAAGATCACCAATATCAAGACTTTTTTTTACATCTTCTATTTTAAGAGGATTATTTTCCAAAAAAAGTAATGCTTCAAGCAATTTCTTCTTTCTTTCCATCTATATTTTTCCCTTTCTCTATAACTATATCACTAAAAGGTCTATCTTGAGTAAGATAGATTTCCTCCTGTTTTGCCATTTCAAGCGATGCTTGAAATAATATTAATCTCTGAGGCTTAATAAGACCATAAGATATTTTAAAAAAACTTACTCTTCCTAATCTTCTAAGTATATTTTTAAGCCATTTCATTTTTTCAGATATATTTTCAACAATATATCTTACCCTGCCAATAATAGTCTTTTTGTTTTTTATCGGGCTAAATATTCTAAGATAGGTTGCTATAAGGTCATCCAGTTCAGATTCAGAATATTCAAAATAGGATTTTATTTCTTGAAGTATAATACTTTCTTTTCTTAATAAAGATCTATCTTCTATACTTCTTAAATATCCATACATCTTTTTTAATAACTGATACTCTATCAACTGATTAACAAGTGCTTTTCTGGGGTCTTCAACAATTCCATCCTCTTGAATCTCTGTAGAAAAAGGGAGTAAAGTATAAGTTTTCAGATATATAAGATAACTTGCCATATAAAGAAACTCAGATAGTTGATTATGGTCTATGTTTTTATAATATTCAACATACTCTAAAAAGTCTTTCGTTATAAGTGAAACAGATATCTCATTGATATCAAGTTCTTTTTCTCTTATAAGATGTAACATAAGATCAAGTGGCCCCTCAAAAAATGGTAATTTAATTTTATAATCCATAAAAACTGCCCTATTTATTTTCTATTTTAAGTTTTATATCATCCTTATCTTTTTTAAGTACAATGTAAAAATCTTCCTTTGATTTACAAATAATAAAAAAGTTCATGAAAAATCTATTTCTTCCAGGCTTGTAACCCCAATTATAGATAATTATCTTTGTCTCTGGATTTACTCTATTCGGTAAAAGTTGATAATATTCATTGTTCAGCTCAAGACCAATCTCTTTTATATCAGGTATAGTAGAAAGATATGAAACCTCAATTATATTAAACTCATCTTTCTTAGACCTTTTAAGAACATTAAGTCCTTTTTCAAAACCAATACTACTGTTATAAACTAATGACAATCTGTATATATTATCATAAAATGAACCTTCACCAAAAGGTTGAGAAAAGACCCTGATTATAAAATTAGTATTCTCATTTATTGTTAAATATTTTTTATCAGAATTATAGCCAATAATAATTTTTTTTGGCAGGAAAATTTTAAAACTTTCACCTAAAAATAGATGATTATCAGTCTCTGAGTTTATTAAAAATCCACTTTCTATAAGATTATTTTTATATTTTAATCTGTTATCAATTTTAAAAGGAAATTCCTCGGCCCTAAAAAAATATCTCATTTTTTTCTTTGTATATCTTTCATATGTAATAAACCCAACAGAACCAACCCCCTCTTTTTTCTTTATCCATACTATAAAATAGGTATCCATATCCTGAACAAATATATCTTCTCTATATAGTTTACCATTAAATGAAACTTTATTTTCTTCTTTTATTTTCTTACTTTCTTTAATATCATCTTCCCCTTCTTTTATCTCCTCCCCTCTTTTATTTTCTTTCTCTTCTTTTATATCCTGTTCTTCCTTTTTTTCAATCTCTTTTTCCTTTTCAATATTTTCTCTCAGCTCTTTCTCAATTTCCTCAATAGTTTTAACTTCTATAAGTCTACTGTCTTCACCTGTCAAATATACTGCCAAAAAGAAAATAAAAAATAATAAAAACAGCTTTTTCATTTAAAAATAGCCCTCTTCAATTTTTTTTATTTTATCAATCCTTTTTTGATGCCTGCCCCCTTCAAACTCTGTATTAAGCCATATATTTATATACCTTTCAGCAAGGTCAATTGTTGTAAGTCTTCCTGCTAAAACCAAAACATTAGAATTATTATGTCTCCTGCTATATTCAGCAACATACTCATTAAAACATAGGACAGCCCTTATACCTCTAACCTTATTTGCTACAATGCTTGCACCTACCCCGGAACCACATATTACAATTGCCCTTTTTATTTTATCGTCTCTTATATCAATACAAGGTTTTACTATCCAATCTGGATAATCAGTTGACTCAGTACTATAACAACCATAATCTATTACATCATACCCATTTTTTTTAAGATAAACAATTACTTTTTCCTTAAGATCAAATCCAGCATGATCGCTTGCAACACCAATTTTATTCATCTTAACCCTCGTTAATTATAAAAAATTAATAAATTTTATAGCCCAAGATATGCTTTTTTTACAAAATCATCATTAATTAGCTGACTTGAAATACCCTCTTTCACAACTAAACCTGTTTCCAGTACATATGTCCTTTCAGATATTTCCATAGAAATTTTTGCATTTTGTTCAACCAGTAAGATTGTCACCTTATCTTCTCTATTTATCTTTTTTATCACTTTAAATATTTCTTTCACAACAATAGGAGCAAGTCCAAGTGAAGGTTCATCAAGAAGTAGAATTTTAGGTTCAGCAATAAGTCCACGCCCTATAGCAAGCATCTGTTGTTCGCCACCTGATAGTGTTCCTGCTTTTTGATATCTCCTCTCTAATAGTCTTGGGAATATCTCATAAACCTTTTCTATATTAGACTTAACTCTTTTTTTATCTTTTATAGTATAACCACCAATCTCTAAGTTTTCATACACTGTTAAATTAGGAAAAACACCTCTTCCTTCTGGCACATGAATTATTCCAAGCTTAGCTATTTCGTATGGTTTAAATTTTACAATACTCTTACCCATAAAAGATATATTCCCTTCAATATCTCTTAAAAGCCCTGATATAACTCTTAAGGTAGTAGTTTTACCTGCCCCATTTGAGCCTATTATCGATATAATCTCACCCTCTTTTACATTAAAAGATATCCCTTTTAATGCCATAATTTTACCATAATAGGACTTAAGACCCTCTATAACAAGCATATTACTATTCTCCCAAATAAGCCTCAATAACTTTTTTATTGTTTCTAATCTCTTCCGGTTTTCCTTCAGCTATTATCCTGCCATAGTCAAGTACAATTATCCTGGGACATAAGTTCATCACAAACTTTATATCATGTTCAATAAGAATTATTGATATATCAAAATTAACCATAAGCCATTTTATAAGTTCCATAAGTTCCCCTGTCTCTTTTTCATTCATACCTGCCGCAGGTTCATCAAGCAGTAATAATTTTGGTTCTGTTGCAAGTGCCCTTGCTATTTCAAGTCTTCTCTGTTTCCCATAAGGCAGAGAACTTGCTATCCTGTCTTTATAATCATAAAGCTCAAATATTTCCAAAAACTCTCTTGTTTTGTCATTTATTTTTTCCTCTTGAGTTTTAAAGTCATTACTATTAATAAAAACTTGAAATAAACTGTAATTAACTTTATTATTTAAAGCAATCCTTATATTATCAAAAACAGTAAGACTTGAAAATAATCTTATATTCTGAAATGTTCTTGCAATACCAATATTATTCCTCTGAGTTAAAGATAAATGGTTTATAGGTCTTCCTTCAAAATATATTCTCCCACTATCAGGCTTATAAACCCCGGTGATAGTATTAAAAACTGTTGTTTTACCAGCTCCGTTAGGCCCTATAAGGCCAACTATTTCTCTATGTTTAAGTTCAAGACTAAAAGAGTCAACAGCTTTAAGCCCACCAAACTTTACTGTAATATTTTCAATATTTAAAAGTTCAAAGTCTTTTTTAAGTTCTTGAATTTCTTTAACTGTTATCATATCTCTTTTCTATCAATTTTTTTAAAAATTTTATTAATAAAATTTTGTGTAGTATCTAATCTACCAAACAGACCTTGAGGTTTTAAAATCATCATTAGTATTAATAAGAAAGAATAAAAAAGTATTTGATGCCTTGATAAAAATGGGATTATTTTAATAAGCTGTAAAATAAGAGTAAGAGTTATTGCTCCTATAACAGAACCAGTTATACTACCTAAACCACCAAAAACAACCATAAGTAATACTGATATTCCTTCAAGAAAACTAAAGTCTTTAGGAGTTGCATAAAATCTATCATACATTACAAACAATACACCAGCAAAACCAGCCATAACTGAACCTATAACAAAAGACAATGTCTTATATTTTGCAATATTGATCCCGACTGACTCTGAAGCTATCTCATCATCTCTTATAGCAAGTAAAACCCTGCCATAATTAGATTTCATTATCCTTACTATTATAAAAATAGTTAAAACAACAAAAATATATACCCATATAAGATTTGTCTTAAAATAAGGCTCTGTATTACCAAGCTTTGTATATAAACTATACCCCTTTGCACCACCAAAAAAATCTATATTTTCCATTAATGACTTGAAAATCTCATTAAAACCCAGTGTTGCAACAGCAAGATAATCACCTTTAAGTTTTAATACAGGATAAGAAATAATATAAGAAAAAAAGCCTGCAATAATACCACCAAAAATTATAACTAAAAAGAATAATACAAAAGATGGTATATAATTAATTATCTGCATAGAGTGTAAATAGAAAGTTAACAAAATACTACTATAGGCACCAATCCCAAAAAAAGCATAATGCCCCAAAGAAAGAATGCCTGTTATACCAACTATAAGGTTAAGACTTGTGGCTAGTATTATCATTATACCAATATTTACAAGTATATTCTCAAAAAATATCATACTTTTTCCCTTTGAGTTTTCAGAAATAATCCACTTGGCTTTAAAATCAATATCAAAATAAGTAGAACAAAAGAGATAACATCTTTAATAAAACTCAATCCAATAACAACGCTTATTGTTTCAAGGAATCCTATCAATATACCACCAGCTACTGCCCCTGAGATACTCCCTATACCACCTACAACAGCAGCAATGAAAGCTTTCAAGCCAGGAATAACACCCATAAAATTATAAACCTGATTTTTATCCAAAGCCTCTAAAAATCCGGCTGCCCCTGCTAAACCACCACCTAAAGCAAAAGTAAAACTTATAACAAAGTTTGGATTTATCCCCATAAGACTTGATATATCTTTACTAAAAGCAACCGCCCTCATTGCTTTACCGATTTTTGTTCTATATACTATCAATATGAGTAATATCAATAAAAATATAGTCACCACAAATATAAAGAACTTTATAAGAGGAATTTTAAAATCACCAACTGTTATAACAGCTCCATGCATAGGATTTCTATTACCAAGGCCTATAAGGTCTGCTCCTGGGAATAGAAATATAAAGTTTTGAAAAAATAATGAAAATGATATAGCAGTAATTAAAGCAGTAAGTCTTCCTGAGTTTTTTTCTCTTAATGGTCTATACCCTATTACTTCAACAAAAGTTGAAACAAAAGCCCCTACTATAATACTTATAAAAAATGATATATACCATGGTATCCCTATAATAAGAGAGATAACACCCGCATAAGCACCAAGCATAAAAAACTCACCGTGAGCAAAGTTTATAAGATTTATTATTCCATAAACCATTGAATAACCCAGTGAGATAAGAGAATAAGTAAACCCAAGAGATAATGCATTAAATAATTGTTCAGTCAAAAAATCTCCTCTTACAATTTTAAATTAATTTAAAAAATCAAATTTAAAATTAAGCTCGATAATAAAAAAATCAAATTAAAAAAAATTTATCTGAAAAAGTTAAAGACTTTAATCTAAAATTTTAGAAAACAATAATTTAACTATAAAAATTCGTATAGTAAGTAAGTTAAAAAATAATTGATAAAAAGAGACTGAAAGTTAAGAATAAATAAGTTAAAATCTGAAATATAATAAAACACTCCCAAGGGGATTTGAACCCCTGTTGCCGGGATGAAAACCCGGTGTCCTAGACCGGACTAGACGATGGGAGCATTAAAATGAGCTGCAAAGGATTCGAACCTTTGACCCACGCCTTAAAAGGGCGTTGCTCTACCACCTGAGCTAGCAGCCCATAAAATTTGTGTTATTTAAATTTAATAAAAAAAAACTATTTTGAAAAACAAAAATAAGATTAAATTTCATTTTTTAGAAAATTATATTTTTTAATTTTGAATATAAAAAGGAGGAAAAATGAAGAGAATATTATTTATAATTTTTTTATTTTTATTTATACTACCATACCAACTATTCCCAATGCTTGAGTCATATAACACATATCAATTTATTGTTGGCGAAAGATCAGCTGGTATGGGTGGTGCCTATACTGCAATAGCAAATGATCCAACAGCAATATGGTACAATCCGGCAGGCCTTGCTAATATAAGAAATAACAGGATAAATCTAAGTGCTACTACTTATAGTTACCTTCATAAAAATCAAGAAAACTTCTGGCAAGCAAAACAAACTGATGGGAGTTATAAAGGTATACCACTAGAGCAAACAGATTTATCAATTATTCCAAACAGTCTTATTTATAGTTACAATATTGATAACAGAAAAGATATAAATCAAACCATATCATTTGGATTAATAATACCAAAACAGGATGACATAAAAGCAGGCATAGAGGGAAGAGTAGTAGGAACACAATCAATTGACATAAAAAGTGTTTACAATATACATTCAAGGTTTTATGTGGCCATGATAGGATATGGGATAGGTATAAATGATAAACTGAATCTTGGAACTTCTATTGGTATAGGTTATTATCAGGGAAATGGAGATTCAACAATAACTGCATATATAGATACTACACCTAATGATCTTATTGTAGCATTATATATTGAATCAAATATTAAAATGTTTGCTCTAATGTCAAATATAGGTCTACAATACAAAATTAATGAAAACAATAAGTTAGGGTTAATGTATTCACTACCAGCTTTCAGAATAGACGGTGAAAGAGAAGAAATACAATACGAGAAAAATAATATAACTCCAGCAAATACAAAAATTATTAAAAAAGATAAATATATAAATAAACTCTTTCCTGCTATTTTTTACCTTGGTTATGGGTATGAAAAAAAAGAATCTTTTTCCATTGCATTAGACCTTTCTTTACATTTTACAAATGAAGAGAATCCAAATAAAGTAATTAATGTAAGAATTGGTTCAGAAATATATTTTAACAGAGATAATATTATAAGACTTGGATTTTTCACAGACTTCAGTCAAAAACCTGATGTAAAATTATCAGAAGATTTAAAAGAAAAAAATGATATATTTGGATTAACGGCAAGTTACTCAATAGCTAAAAACTTTGTAATAATAGAAGAAAATAGGAAAACTGAAAACAGATTATGGACAACAATAGGTATTATTTATCAACTTGGTAAAGGAGAATTTAACACTTACAGGTTTGACGAAAACCTAACCTCATCTTCAACACTTGAAAAACAACAATTTTCAAGAATAACACTATTTATAGCAGAGTCACTATTGTTTTAGGATAAATATGTAAGATAAGGTAATATATTATTTTATTGAGGATTATTCCTCTTTTTAATTTAAATCTATTCCTCTTTTAAAAGATAGAGGGAGTCCTTCCATTTTAAAACATATCTGCCAACTCTTGGATAGATAGAAACATTTGTTCTTTGAACACCGTCAAAACCTATTAAAATTATTTTTTTTGCTTCAAGTTTTTTCCACAATTCTCTCCTATTTATTATAGTTTCCCCTAACGGATAATACTTTGTTTTTCCTTCAATACCACTATCATTAAAAACTTCTGTAAAAAAAGATGTTACTATAATCCTTCGGCCACCAAATAAAAAATTGATATAAGGTTTAATAAGAATTTGAAAACTTTCAAAACCAAACATATCAGACTCTACTTTAAACTCTTTAATAATGTTATTGTAGTATATACAACCTTCAACAAACTTACCATCTACTTTTGTAATATTGACTTTTAAAATGTTCTCAGTATCTTTTAATGTATAGCTTATAAAAGCGATAAATAGACCTATAATTAATACTAAAACAGTAAGCCAGAATAATAAAACAGTTTTTTTAAATTTTAATGCTACCAAAAGAGTTAATAAATAAACAATTATTACAATAATACCAAGAGAATCAAACCTTATGTAATCTGTTAAAAGTCCAACAGTAAATATTAAAATTGTTATTAAAAAAAATATAACAGAACCAAATATACTTATTTTCCCTTTGATATAATAAACAAGATCTTTTACAGCAATAAAAAGAGATGTAGTAAATAAAATATTAGTTATTATTCCTATAAAACCTGTCTCTGACAAGTCTATCATTTCTTATATTCTCCTCTATTTAGCATCTTTATCTTATAATCTACTTCTTCAATTCTCTCCTTTATCTCTTTATCATAGTTCATCTCCTGATCACGGGAATAGACAAGTTTATACACCCTGTCCATCCACTTATCTGTTTCACCATCTATTGAATAAAGATCAATATCTCTTAGTTCCCACGCATCATAAGCAAGTTTTTTAGCTTTTTCCCAATAGAATTTAGCCCTATTATAATAAACTTTTGCTATTTCAAAACCTTCAAGTATTTCTTTTTTAAATGTATAATTAAAAAATAGAATATTTGGTTTTTCATATCTTTCTCCAAGCCTAAGATAGGTATCAGTTATAAGATAGTAAACCTGAAATCTAAAGAGGGTTTTATATTTTTCCCATTGATCAGGTGTCTCTATCTTCGCAAGTGCAAGCTGGGGCGGTGCAAAAGGATATTCAAGTGCATGAAGTAGCCAAAATACATTAGCATTTAAATTATCTGTACCCCTTTTAAAGTTCTCTCTAAAAAGAGAATAAAACTCTTCAGCATATTTTAATTTTCTTCTTAAAGGAACATAGGTATAATCTTCTAAATCAGATCTTGCATCTATGAATAAAAAAAGAATAAAAAATATAAAAAAAACCGATTTTATTCTCATCAGGAATAAAAATCGGCATAAAAGTTAAATCTTAAAACCTTTTTTATTAAGTCTTAGTTTTATTTTTTTTAAAGCCCTCTTCTCAATATTTCTTACAGTTTCTGGACTTATTAAAAGCAATTTTCCTATATCAATATAGGTTGGTTTTTTAACATTAAAAAATCTGTTTTCTATTATTATTCTCTCCTTTTCATTTAAACAATCAAGAGAATCTTTCAAAATTCTAAATGTATCTTCAATTTCAAATCTGAGATGAGGATAATAATAACTATTTTCTGCTTCTATATCAAAGTTTGAATTATCAAAATTATTTTTATTGTCTACATAAAATGGTTTTTTAAGAATATCTATAATAGCACTATTTTCACCCTTTTTAACTTCTTTAGGCATATTTTTTTCTTTATTAAAATAGAATGACTTTTTAACAACTCTAAAGGGTGTACTTACAATATAAACATCCTTACAAAACCTTCTTTTTATAATCTCCTTTATCCATATTTTAGCATATGATGAAAACCTAACATTATATGAAGGTTCAAAATTTTCAGCAGCAAAAATAAGCCCCAAACACCCTTCCTGAATAAGGTCTTCAAATGATACACAAGAATTATTTGTAAACTTTTTAGCAATAGAAACAACCATTTTAAGATAAGCTTTTATTAATTTTTCTTTTGCCTCTTTATCACCTTCTTTAACTTTCCTTGTAATAATATACTCTTCATCACTTTTTAAAAAATTATAATTATAATAATCCTTTATACTATTCATAAATCCCCCTTATAAAAAAAGGAGCAATAAATGTACCAAAGTTTAAATAAAACAAAATTTTGATAATCAATGACTTATAAAAATATCAGATTTTTCAAGAAAACATTAAGTTGCTTTAAATCAACTTTTTAGTATAAATTTTGCAACATCGAAGAGAATATTTTGAAGTTTTTCTTTTCTTTCCTTAAAAGAAGACTTAAAATCAGCCTCACCGTTGTCAGATATTATTCTTAATACTCTGAGACTTGAAAAAATATTATTTCTTCTTATAAAATCAATAATCCAATAAGACTCCATGTCAACTAAAATATCTGAATAAAAATCCTTTAACAAACTAAATCTTTTTTTAAAATCATCATTACTGGCTATAGGTTTGTCAACTGTTATAAGCAAAGGAAACTTTAAATTATTTATGTTGTAATTTTGCAACATAGATTCTTCTAAAACAAGTTGCGGCTCAATGATATTAAACAATTTTGTTTTATCAAAAGAGTAAGATAATCCTATTATCCATACTTCATCTTTTGTATACTCCTTAAACTTTTCTAAAGTTTTTAAGACATTTATCCTTCCTATACCAGTTATAATAACAGAAAAATTTTTAAAAACAAAAATATTTTTATCCTTTTTAGTAAAATTGTAATTATAAATAAAAGGTTTTGCCTCAAAAAAAGTTGCAAAAAACAAAAATATTTTTTTCAATACTGATTATTCCCAATCTATCTCTTTTTCAAGTCCTTTACCATAATAAAACTCACTTGCCGAATCTGTATCATACTGTAAGTCATCAAACCATATAGCAAACTGATCTGGTCTTTCATTAACATCGCTTACAACAAGAAACCTTATAAATTCCAAAGGTTTTAGCTGAGGAACCCATATATCATGTTGCTTTATGCCATAAGACTTTAAATTAACAGACAACTGTCTCCAACCTTTGAATCCTAAATTCCCAAGTGGAACTTTATAATATTTATCCTGAAAGTTTTTTAAAACAACGTAAAGGTTATAATTGTAATTACCACCCCAAACCCAAACACGAAGACTTATTACATCACCAATTAAAAATAATTGTTGTTTAGGTTCTATAGAGACCCAATTATAACCTTTTGTATAGTATTTAGCTCTTACCCCCATAACTGTACGCCCTCTTTCTCCAACAGATTCAGCAGACTCAGGTTTTCCATAGTATATATAATCAGCTGGGTCTATAACTTTCCATGTTATCCATTTTTGAGAATCATCATATTTAGTTGAATAAGGGTCTTTCCATGAGTGTCTCCTATATATAGAATACTTAACAAGCCATTGCCCTGTTTTTTCAAAGTCCTCAAGAGTAATTGTTTTGATAAGGTGATTTTTTATCTCTGTAGAATTAGGTATATTTTTATCTCTTGACCAGCCTAGAAGTATTAGACTTATACTTAAAATAGGCAAAACCTTTTTCATGCTCCCTCCATTTTATAATAAAATTAGAATAAAATAATTTTTTATAATAATCGGTCTTTTTAAAAATCTTTAAACAATTAAAAAAAAATATTAAAGATTGATAACAACCATTTCCGAATAATCTAAAATGTCAAGGATGACAAAAAACAAAAAACACGGAGGTAAAAAATGGTAATTAATCACAACCTAAGTGCGATTTATGCAAATCGCCAATTAAAACTTAACGACACATCATTACAGAAAGATATTGAAAAATTATCTTCTGGAATGAAAATAAACAGAGCAGGTGATGATGCATCTGGTCTTGCTGTATCTGAAAAGATGAGAAGCCAGATAAGAGGTCTTAATAGGGCTGCTCAAAATGCACAGGATGGAATATCTTTTATCCAAACTACAGAAGGATATCTACAAAACACTCAGGACATTTTACAAAGAATAAGAGAACTTGCAGTCCAATCAGCAAACGGTATATATACAATGGAAGACAGGATGCAGATCCAAGTTGAAGTATCTCAACTTGTAGATGAAATAGACAGG
>JAKPDD010000037.1 GCA_029552945.1 Spirochaetota bacterium | reverse complement strand
AGGCAGACGCAAGGGACTTAAAATCCCTCGGATGAGTAATCCATGTGGGTTCGATTCCCACCTCCGGCACCATACTTTAAAATTCAAACTATCGCAATTTATTATTTAAAAATCTTCAACCTCTCTATTTTTCTTTAAATTAATTTAGACCCTCCTTATCTAAATATTCATAAAAGGGTTTGATTAAGCCCCCTTTATTAATTTCTGCTAACCCTTTATTATTATTACTCTTTATTATCTCAATTACCCCTTTTTATTTACACAAATTCTCTTTTAGTTAATCTCATCTAATCTCATATTACAACAACCCCTTTTTATTATCTCAACCAATTTTATATTACAATAATCTTTTTTTATTACTATCAACAATTTTGCAATATAATAATCTTTTTATAGCCAACCCCTTTTTATCTCTTCAAAATTTTCTTCAACAACTCACCAGTATATGACTTTTTATTTTTAGAAACCTCTTCAGGAGTTCCTTGTGCAACAATATATCCTCCTTCATCTCCACCTTCTGGTCCTAAGTCGATTATATAATCACAACTTTTAATAATATCAGGGTGATGTTCTATCACAATAACAGTGTTACCCTTATCTACCAATCTATTTAAAACATTTAAAAGTTTTTTAACATCATCAAAATGAAGTCCTGTTGTTGGTTCGTCGAGAAGGTATAGAATATGACCTTCAAACGATTTCGAAAGTTCATAAGAAAGTTTTACTCTTTGTGCTTCTCCTCCAGAAAGAGTTGGAGCGGGTTGTCCTAATTTGATGTATCCCAATCCAACATCCTTAAGTAAAGATAATTTTCTTTTTATTGGTAGAATATTTTCAAAAAATTCATAAGCTTCATCGACTGTCATATCAAGAACATCTGATATATTTTTACCTTTCCATGTAATTTCAAGTGTTTCCCTATTATATCTTTTACCATGGCACACTTCACAGGTTACATAAACATCAGGTAAAAATTGCATCTCTATTCTTTTAACCCCAGCGCCTTCACATGCTTCACATCTCCCTCCAAAAACATTAAAA
>JAKPDD010000012.1 GCA_029552945.1 Spirochaetota bacterium | reverse complement strand
TATTGGATAAGATAGAAAAAGTATCTTTTGCTACGATAGATGAGGTTATATCTTATGTCAAAGAACGAATATCCGAAACATATAAAAGCAAGGAAACAAATAAAAATTGACACTGCGACTAAAATACATACGCCAAAACCAAACAAACAAAAATACAAATGGGATTGGCGTAAAGATGTTGATTTGGAAGATTTAGAGCGGTTAGGTATAGATTATAGGTAGGGCGATAAAACGCCGTTATATCGCATAGCGTTTTAAGGGGCTTTTATGGACAACAGGTTAGACGAGATTTTAAAAGAGATACAAGAGCTAAAAACCGAGGTCAGAGAATATAAGGCGATAATAAACGGGAAACTTGAGACAAAAGACCGTGAATACCTTTATCATACTTCCGAAATATCCAACCTTAAAAAAATAATAGAGGGGAACGGAAAAAAGGGATTAAGAGATAGGTTAGATGAACTGGAAAAATTTGAAGTTAAAATGATGGTAGGCGCTACAGTTATATTTAGCGTTATCAATTTTATTTTTATTTTTGTGATGAAACATTTGTAATGTAAAATGAACGATAAAAATATAACATTGATAATTTCCTCTGATGATAAAAAGACATTAATTGAAACTAAAATTATGGGGAAGCATATGTTAATTGAAGATTATAAGGGTGATTTTACAAATGAGTTGTTGAAAGCGATTGATAGTGTTTTTAAAAATTATAAATCAGACAATATAGAATTTATCAAAGTAGAAAAAAATGAATCTAAATGAAATTGAAAATTATATTCAAATCAATTATAAACCTGTTAAAGCGAAGTGGTCTGGCATTGTCATTCACCATTCCGATACGATGGACGGGGATAAAAAAGATTGGGAAGCGATAAGGCGCTATCATATTTATAATAATCATTGGAAAGATATAGGGTATCATTTCGGGGTAGAAAATATATCAAAAAAATTAGAGTATCAAATAGGAAGGCCTTTACATTGGAACGGCGCTCATTGTATTGGGTTTAATCAAACCCATTTAGGTATTTGTTTAGTAGGTAATTTTGATATAAAAGAGCCAACGCCGGAACAATATAAAAGTTTAAAAGATTTAATTATCCTAATAAAAAAATATTTCGCTATAAAAGAAGTTATCGGACATAGAGACGCTATTATTAGATTTAGGAACGAGCCGATAAAAACTTGTCCTGGGCTTAAATTTGATATGAGTAAAATAGTATGAAAGAAGTTGAGATACAGTCAGCAATAATTGATTTTCTACAAATACTTGAAAATCAAGGGAAGTTGTTTTTTGTTAGATTAAATAATATCCCGCCAGTCACTAAACTACCTAACGGGAAAATGTTATTTAGGCGTATGCCGAAAGGAACCAAAAAGGGTTTGGCAGATATACTTTTGATTATAAAAGGTCAGGCAATATTCTTGGAAGTAAAGAGCGAATCAGGTTATTTGCGAACAGAACAGAAACAATTTCAGGAATTATGTAAAAGAAACTCAACGCTATATTTCGTAGTCAGAAGTGTTATTGAGGTAGAAAATATAATTAAAACTTATGCTGAAGTATATCACTGATTATTTTGAGTTTAAACACAGCGGAGATTACTATAATCTCTATATTTTGGGTGATTTTCATATTTTGTAAATAACAACTCTCCTGCTTCAAATGTATTATTACAACTTCTACATTCGTAATAATCTGATCTCAATTTAATTAAATCTCTACTTCCACATTCAGGGCACATATACTCTGGAACATATTTTTTAAATTGCTTTATCTTTTTGTCTGAATAATATTTATGCCTCATCTTTAACCTCTTCTGCCTTAATACCTAACTGTTCCTCTATTTCTTTTATCTGCTCTATTGTTTTTACTATACCAACATCGCAGAAGCCTATGTTATAGTCTATTTGATAATGAAATTGCTTCGTTATCTTATCTTGCCAATAAAAAAACTTTTCTGGTTTTCTTTCAGTCTTTTTCATTTTTCCTCCATTTTTAAATAATTTTCAACTCTTCTTAAAATTCTTTGTAATTCTTTTTTACTTTCTTCCAGTTTATTTTTATAAAATTTTTTTTCTTTATCATCAATACTCTCATTAATACAATCTTCATAATTATCAATATCTGCTTCTAAATCCTCTATTTTTTCTAAATATTCTTTTAAAAGACTTAATTCAGATTCAAGTTTCCTTATTGTAGGAATAATTATATATTTATTTCTCATTCTCCCTCCTTTTCTTTTTCTTTCGGTTCCCGTTCGTCAAATATCCAACCATCGCAATTCCCATCATCGTCGTTATGAGACATCCGACAAGATTTGTATCCCTTACCGCATTTGTTTTTCTCTTCGTCCCACCAAACGCATAAATCCCAACTCATTTTTCCTCCTATTATTTTAAGTTATTTAAATAAATATGTATTAATTGTCCACAACATAACCCTGCTTCTTCACATTTAGCAACTGCATCTGTCACAACATTAAATCCTAATTGTTTTAATTCGTATCCTTTTCTTTCTAATTTCTCTAAATTACTATAGTTTGCGTATGTTTTTAGACCATTTTGTTTTCCTCTATCCGTTTGATTTAGCGGAATTAATTTAATAGTAAATTTACTTGGATCAAATATTTTTAATTTATCATAATTTAATTCCCAACCATCACCCATAATAAAGTTTAATGTAATTGTTCTATTTGTAATTTTTTTATCTTTAAAATAATTATTTATTTCTTCTAAAGTTAATACATTTGCTCCACCAAAAAGATACTTTCTTTCTTCTTCATTGGTTGAATTACAAGAAATTTGAAAATGTAAAAACCCATTATGTACTTCTTCTTTAACTCTTAAAACTTCATCCATAATTTCATAAATATATTTCCCTTCTACATTTATTTTTGGTAGTATAGAATTAAAACAAGGTAAAAATCTAATTCCGTCTTTAAGATATTTTAATTTTTCTATTACATTTAATACATTTTTATAATTTAATGTTGGTTCACCCATTCTTGCAAATCCAATTTTTGCTTTTAATGTTTTAATCCCTGGTTTTTGTGAAAGCAAAAATATAACCTGTTTCATAATTGCTTCTTCAGATAAATTTCCTTTAAATGGTATAGAAGGGACTTGACAAAACATACATTTGTAAGCACAACCATATTGTGTGCTAACAGTCATAAGCCATTTTTCTTCAATTGGTTTAAGATGTTTTTGAATTACATTAGGGTCTAAACTTTCCCTAACTTCAGTATGAGATTTTCCTTCTACAGTTACATCTTGCATTGATGTACATTCAATATAAGCGTCTTTTTGTTCATCATATAATACATATATATTCCCACTTGGTAAATTTTGAGTATGTACTAATTTCATATTAACTCTCCTTTTTGTAAATATATTTATCTCTTATAATACCATCAGGGTATAAATATAAACCTTTTAAAGTTGAATTGTGATAATTCCATACAGTAACTTCTATTTTATTTTTATAATTATAAATTGAATTATTGTATATTTTATTTATTTTATATAGATCATTAATAGTTAATTTTATGTTTTTATTATTATAATCTAATCTTAAAACTACTCTATTTATACCAATATTTATACAATCATTTAAATAATTTATAATATCTTGTCGTGTATCATTTATTGTAATTACTTTAGATAATTTAATATTATTAGCATTAAATTTATTTAAATATTTATTAATAAAATCTATTATAATATTATTAGATATATTTGTTTGCATAATATCTTTATTAATTTTATCATTAAATGAATATAAACTAATAGTTAAACCAATATCACTAAAATAATCTACATTATATTTATCTAATAATAATCCATTAGTGTGTATTGATATTTTATTTTTAAATATATTTTTTGATAATTCTAATACATCAGTTAAATATTCAAAATTTAATGGATCACCTTTAAGTCCGCTTATAGAAAAATTTTTACAATTATAATTATTACCTAAAGATAACAATGTAATTAATTTTGTTTTAGTAAATGATTTAAATTTATCTGTAAAATGTGTTTGTGGAAAATTTTGATGTTTTGCTATACAAAATTTACAATTCGCCATACAATTATTATTAATTAATAAGGAAATAATATCATACATCTTTTATCTCCTTATTCACCACCTTTCTATACATTTTTCTGATTTTCTATCCATTTATTTCAATTTCTTTTATTTGTATTGTCAAGTTATTGTAAGTTCCTATAACATTTGATATTGCCGTCCAAAAACGAATTGTGTCATTAAAAACTTCAAAAAAACTTTTTTCTGCTTCCTTTATTGTATCCAAATCAAGTATTGATTTATCTATTTCACATAATACTTCTGTTTCTTCATCTTTAATCCCAAAAGCGTCTAATAATTTATCTTTATATTTTATTTCAACATATTTTATCTCCATTTTACCTCCTTGCTATTTAATTTATTTTCAATATCTTTTAATTTTTTAAGTGTTTCCTGATATTCTTCTTCTAATCGTTCAACTATTTCTTTCTCATATTTCTTTTTTAACTCTTTTGACATTTTTATCGCTTTCTTTTTGTTACTTACGTAATAACGATAACCTGTTATTTCAGAACCCAAAAATATTTTTGTGTTTATAATTTTTTCTGGCACTTCATCTGCATATGGATTACCATCACAATATAGATAATATACATTAATATTCTTTTCTTTACAATCTGCATAAATTGACTTTATTTTAAGTTCTACTATTTCTCCAAAGTTGTTGACCATATACAGCTTATCACCTATGTTGTATTTAGTTTTTATTTCCATATTTCCTCCTTACAATTTTCATAAAAACCTTTGTTCAACTTTATGATATACATATATTTGTTTCTCCTCGGGTCTTCATACTCTATTTCTCCCATTTGTCGCAGAAACCTTATGTATCTGTCAATAGAGCAAGAGCCGGGCCCGAGTTCAAATAGATGATGTATGTCTTTTGTATGCAGACATACAACACCGTTATCACTCTTGTTGAATAACTCTTTCCTTACTTTATCTATTACTTTACTTCTTTTTAATGTTTTCATTTTTCCTCCTTATTTAAAAATCAAAACAACTATAAAAACGAAAAGCAATGCTGAGAGAATATAAATAACCTTCTCTTGATAATGCAGATTTTCTCTCTGCATCTCAATGAATTCAAGATAAACATTTTTAACGTCTTTACGCTTTTTCATTATTCCTCCTCTTTTTCCTCTTCTTCATATTCCGGGACAATCCATTCCCTTTCTTTCCTATCATAAACTAAACCATCGCTTTTAGGGTCGTAATGCCATCCATCGCAGGTTTCCGGGTTATTAAACCAATAACATCTGCCTTCTTTTTTGCATTTCTTTTCTTCTTCCGACCACCAATTACAAGGCGAATAACTCATTTTTCCTCCTTTTTTAAAATAATTTAAATTGATTATGTTCTTTTTCTATATTATTTTTAACAATATCGCAATATTTCTTGTTAATCTCTATCCCTATCCACCGCCTCTTCAATCGTTCACAAGCAACTAATGTGCTACCACCACCAGCAAAACTATCTAAAACAATATCACCCTCTAAACTATGTATCTTTAACAATCTCTCCATTAGTGCTACTGGTTTTTTAGTAGGATGGTCATTAACCTTCGGGATAACTTGATTTATATTCTCTATCACATTAGAACATTTTTTACTTGTATCATAAAACTTATATCTATTCTTATCCTTTGATAATATAACTATATTCTCATAAGCAGGTCTATACCGCCACCCTAAACCAATAAATTTACGCCATATAAGTGTTTGTATTAAATTAAAATATTTAATGGCTTCAATTGTAAATAATGCTGTTGTTGGAGTTTTACCACCACCCGCAGTAAAACAACATACACAAGCATCCTTTTTTGCTATACGATTAAACTCCTTTAACCAAAATCCTATTAATTTATTCCAGTTATCAAAATCATCATTTATTAATCTATTGTGATTATCAACCCAACTTGATTTATAATTTATCCCATAAGGAAGGTCTGTCAATATCATATCAATAGAATTATCAGGTATATGTTTTAGAATATTTAAACAATCATCATTAAATAATATACCATTACCATTTTGGTAATATATTTTACTTTTTATTGCTTCATTATTTTTTAATTCATTAATCATTTTTCCTCCTTAAATCATAATAATATATTTTATTTTTGTCATACCAAATATTGGTGTCTATAATAAATAAACCTTCTTTATTCTTTATAAGATTATCTACGCAACAAGGCATAATAAATAAGTAATCAAAAACATTAATTGCTGGTGCGTGACTATGTATATATATCCCAATCTTTGTTCTATTAGTGTATTTTGAAAAGTCAAATTCTTCAACTTTACATTTATAACAACTTAATCTTTCAGTTTTATAATCCTTTATCTCTAAATTTGGGTCTATTGCTATAAACTCCCAATTTTTTATAAAATGTGCTGACATTAATGAAAAAGTCGGTCTTTTCCCACATCCGACATCAAAAACAACAACATTACCTTTATTACTATAAACTAGCATATTTCTTAAGAACTCAAACATAGCATAGCACTCATTTATTTCTTTTAAATCAATTTTTCCTAATTTGCTTACTATATCTATTGCTGACCTATATTTAAAAAATCTTTCTATGTATTTAAAACTTTTCATTTTCATTTTCCCTCCGCTATTACCGCAACTTCACGGTAAAAATCGTTTTCTTTTTCGTATTGGGTCCAAGGACCTTGTATTTTTTTAAAACCTTCTTTAGACAAATACTTTTCAGGATTTTTAGACGGGATAACATAAATATCCCGCCTGCCGTTAGTTTTATTTATTTTTTCAATCTTTATTTTCTTCATAATGCCTCCTTTTTCCCTATTAACCTTAAAATGTCTTCTTCCCTGTAAAATATCATCGCTGATCTTTTACCGGGTGAATATTGCGGCATAAAAACAGGTTTTATTTTGCCCGTTATTCTCCAAACCCAGAGCGTTGCTCTGGATATTCCATATTTTTCTTTTATCTGCTTCTGTGTAAGATAGTTTTCTTTCATATTACCTCCTTTATTTTAATTACATAAAAATATTTATTCCTTCTCGGGTCATCATACTCTATTACGCCTAATTTCCTCATATACCTTAAATACCTATCAACACTACAACTACCAAGCCCATCAGGTATTATCGCCCTGTGGACTTCTTTTGTATGGAGTATAACTACATTATTGTCGTCTGATTTTTCTTTTAGTTTATTTAGTATCTCTTTCGCCACTTTTGATTTTTCTAATATCATTTTCCCTCCTTATATAAATAGCTTGTTTAATGTCATATTACTTCCCTTTCTAATATTTTAGCGGTAAGGAATTTTCCCAATACACTTTTTGTTTTCCAACTTGAACCATTTTTAAAAAACTTTTCTTTTTTTAAGAATTTCAACGCTTTATTCATTGTCTTGAATAGTTTTATATAATTTATACCATTTTCTTCATAAGCAAACACTTCTGAAACAATAACTGCATATACTTTTTTCATTCTTCCTCCATCCAAAATCTTTCCCGCATTATCTCTGGCTTTTGCGGGAAAACTATGGGGTACACGGCGAGAGGGGAGCCGACCAGAGCCCTGTTGTTATAACCTTATTAAGGTTCTATAGCATCATTATCGTCATTTATCTCTTTTACTTCTTGCTGTTGTGATTGCTCTTGCTGTTCTTGCTCTTTCATATTTGGCTTTCTTCCTCTTTTAAGTTTAACGGGCGGATTATCCTGTTCTTTTTGACCAACATTATCATTGCTATTATCAAAATATTCAATTTTCTCCTCATTTATTACCACAGCCTGATCGGTCGTTATTGCTTTTTGCATTTCAACCGACAATACGCCATATTTTGCCAGTAACATTTTCAAGACAGTTTTTTTTGCCATTGCGTCAAAGTCTTCTTTCCATACGCCAAGATTTTGACGGTAACTTTGCGAATACTTTTGTGCGTGTTTTTGTATATCTTCTACACTCATATACAAAAACTTTTCAAAGCCATTTACGAGTTTAAAATAAGCGACATATCCCATAACTTTGTCACTTATTTTTTCCCCAAACTCTATTTCACCCGTAAACTTGCTTATTTTTTTTATTTCACCTTCATAAACTTCGCTTACATTTATTGTTTTATATTGTCCAGACCGCATCGCTAACTGTATAAATCCCTTGTAGCCCATTTGGAATTGAGCATAGCCTTTGTAAGGGATTATATAAGCGAAGCCCAACGATTGATTTATAGGCAAGTCTAATGTTGCCGCTATGACTGCGGCGGACACTACACTTTGACCATCACACTGTTTGAGATAAGAGTTAGTGTTTATAGCAGATGCAACGCTTGCGATAAACATCCCTGCCTTTTTCCCCATTATCTCTTCCAGCCTCTTTTTCACCTCATCTTTTTTCAGATATGAGAGAGGTGACTCTTTCTGTTTTAATTGTATCATTTCGTTTTCGTTCTTATTTTCCATCTTTTCCTCCTATTTATTTTTTACATATTTGCAGGTATTAAAATACCCACAAAATTTTGGACTGCACCACCAGTTTTCTGGGTTGGTTGGCGGGAATATCCCCGCTTTCAATTGTTTCAAGGCATTTGATATTCTGTTTATCAGAACATCAAAATCTTTTTTGTCTCTTGTGCTTTCTTGTGTTTCAAAACTCAATTCTTTCGTTTTTATTAGAAAGTCTAAACAGACTTTCTTTATTTCTTTTTTTTCATTTATATTTTCAGCCAGAGCATACATTGTGAGTTGCAAAGATTTATCAGCCTGACCGGGCATTTTTCTTGATGAGGTCTTTGTGTCCCTTATCCTTCCTTTTTCTATAATATCTATTTTTCCGGCAATAGTGAACTCATCCTCTCCTTCTATTTCCAGCGAAAAAGGTTTTTCAACAGCAACAGGAGAAATTTTCGGCGCTAACTTGTCATAATGTAATTCTGACAGTGATACAGCTGTATCTTTTGCCTCCCCTTTTATCACATCAAATGCTTTTTCTTTTTCCTCTTCATTCAATAAAACATTATCAGCCAAAAGATTTTTTTCAATGTAATCTCTCGCTATATCTTTAACAACATCTTTTGGAAGCATTTCTTTTTTTTCAGCCTTGCTTTTTAGGTTTTCTTCAACACTTTTATGTGTCCCTGACCCTACTATTAAAGCAATGCCAGGGGGAACAATTTCTCCTTTTACATACCGCCTATAATATTGCTCACCGCACCTCCATAACATTGTGAGTCGTGTTATATGTAACTCTTTTTTCATTTTTCCTCCTTTAGTTTTTTTTTCTCTTTTGTTTTTCCAAAAAAAAACCCCTGTATGCATTTTTAGCATACAGGGGTGGATAACGAGCCCTGTTTATTTATGTAAAAAGAACTAAAAGAATTTTAGCAGGGCTTTGATTAACCCTACGAGGTGTCTATACACCTCTGGTGCTTTGGATTTTAGACGGTCAAATTTATTTTCCATTTTTCCTCCTTATATCAAATTTTACCTTTGCTATCTCAGATTTTCTTAATCTAAGATAGTGTTTTATGAACCTGAAAACAGCCCTGATTAACCTGTCATCAGATTCGCCGTAGTTATTTACTTGCCATAC
>JAKPDD010000023.1 GCA_029552945.1 Spirochaetota bacterium | reverse complement strand
TATAAACCTCACCAGTTATTAACTGTCTTTATCCTACTCTGCTTACGCAACCTAACTACCTTATTAACAAAGACCTATATACCCCACCTTCATTCAGACTAATTAAATTTAACAATTTATTAACTATTTCAAAATTCTTTTGAAAGATTTTTTAAAAAATTTTGCAATTTTGATTTTATTTAAAAAGCTTACTTTAAATTTATAAAAAATAAAATCTTAAAACGTAATTTTAATTTGTCTTTTATTTAATACAAAATTAAATATCATCTTCAATAAAAAAGATATAAATATTAAAGATCCAAAAAATCTAAAAACAAATTTTAATATTATTACTACAAAATAACCTACTTGACTTTTAATAAAATAAAAATTAATTTTTAATATTAAAGTTTTTCTTACTTAAAAATTTTCTGCTTGTTAACAATCATTTTTCAAATAAAAAACTTAGGAGGGCACTATGAATATTAAACCATTAGGTGAAAGAGTTTTGTTAAAAGTATTACCAGCAGAAGAAAAAACTGAAGCTGGTATAATTATCCCTGCTACCGCACAAGAAAAAACAAATCAGGGTGAAGTAATCTCTGTAGGAGAAAGCGAAAATATAAAAGTAAAACCTGGGCAAAAAGTAATTTATGATAAATATGCAGGTACTCAACTTAAAAAAGGTGACCAGGAATATCTTATAATTTCCTACTCTGACATACTTGCTATATTACAGTAATTAAAAAAGTCGGGCAGTGACGCAGTTGGTTAGCGTACAAGACTGGGGGTCTTGTGGTCGCTGGTTCAAGTCCAGTCTGCCCGACATCATAGTTAAAACTTTCTTTTAACTGAACAAAAATCCCCACACATTGTACATTCGATATGCTCGCCTATTTTGCTTTTTTCTCTATATTCCCTTGCTTTCTCAGGGTCTAAAACATGCTTAAACATGGCATCCCAATCAAGATTTCTTCTTGCCTCAGACATTTTTTTATTTCTTTCAATAGCTTTAAAATTGCCCCTAATAAGATCTATTGCATGAGACACTATTTTAGAAGCTATAACTCCCTCTCTAACATCTTCAACAGAGGGCAATGAAAGGTGTTCTGCTGGTGTTAAATAACACAAAAAATCTGCTCCTGCCCTTGCTGCTAATGCTGCCCCTATAGCACCTGCTATATGATCATAGCCTGCTGCTATATCTGTAACAAGTGGTCCAAGAATATAAAAAGGAGCCCCTTTACAAATTCTTTTCTGCAAAATAATATTAGATTCAATTTGGTTATAAGGTACATGCCCAGGCCCTTCAACCATTACCTGAACACCTTTATCCCATGCTCTCTCAGTAAGTTCTCCAAGAACAAATAACTCCATCAGTTGTGCCTCATCTGTTGCATCATCAATACAGCCAGGTCTTAGCCCATCTCCAAGACTTATTACAATATCATATTCTTTTAAAATATCAAGAATATCATCATAATATTCATATAAAAAGTTTTCACAATTATTCTTCGACATCCACTCACCTAATAAAGCCCCCCCTCTACTTACAATTGGCATTTTTCTTTTCTTTGAAGCCTCAAGTGCTTTCCTTGTTAAGCCAGCATGAATTGTAACAAAATCAACTCCATCTTCTGCATGTTTTTGCAAAACCTTTAAAAAGTCAGTTATTTTTAAATCTTCAATGTTTTTGCCAGCTTTTAAAATATCAGCAAAAGCCTGATAAATTGGTACTGTACCAAAAGGTATTTTCGCCTCTTTTATTAAAATTTTTCTTGTTTTGTCTATGTCACCACCAACAGATAAATCCATTACAGTATCTGAACCATATTTTTCTGCAATTTTTAGTTTTTCAATTTCTTTTGCTAAATTAAAGTCATAAGGGGAAGTCCCTATATTAGCATTTATCTTGATAGAAAGGTTTTTACCTATACCAATAGGTTTTATATTGTGAACTTTATTTTTAAGTATTACTACAGTCCCCTCTTTTATGTTATTTAAAATTTCATTTTCTTTTACTCCTTCATTTTCAGCTACAGTTTTCATTTCTTGACTTATTTCACCTCTAAAAGAATACTCTCTCTGTGTCATAAATTTTCTCCTAAAAATTTTTTTAACTCTCTTGCATTCTTATAAGGTTCTTTTATAATAAACCTTACTGAAGCTACCGGTAATTTAATACCTATTCTTTTTATTGACTCACTATCTATACCCCCTATTAATACTAATTTTTTATCATATTTTTCTACTATTTGTTTTACTTCTTCAATTTTATCTGTTCCAACAACTGAATAATCTTTTGTTGGGGTCTTAAATATTGGCCCAAAAGCTATATAATCAGTTTCTTCCTTCAAAGCTTCTTCTGCCTGTTCAATTGAATGAGTTGACTTACCAATTATCTTCTCAGGGCCTAAAATCCTTCTCGCAAAATTAACAGGAATATCATCCTGCCCTAAATGAACTCCATCAGCATCCAGAATAAGACAGATATCTATTCTATCATCTATAATTAGAGGCACATTATACTTTCTACACACTTTTTTAACTGCCTCGCCTTTTTTTATTATTTGAGCATCAGATAAATGCTTCTCTCTTAATTGAACTATATCAACACCACCTTTTATAGCTTCCTCAACAACATATTCAAGTGGCTTATCTGTTAAACGAGAGTCTGTTATTAAATAAAGAGTAAAATTCAACTTATTTTTTTTAAACAACTTTTCATTTATGGCTTTTTCCAGAGTGTATAAAGAAAATCTTATCTCTTTGAAAATATATGAAATATTAATATCTTCTATCTTAAATATTTCTTCTAAAACCCTTGATGATTCCTGTGTTCTTTTAAAGTTCGCTTTTAATACAGAATAAACATTATCATTTGTTTCAACATTATACTTTTTTCTACCCTTATCTTCCTCCGATTCTCTATAAAACACAAGATTATAAGGATAAGATTTTTCCAACTCTTTTATTCTATGTCTTATCTTTTTAAACTCTTCAAAATAATTAAAATCATAATAAAATCTTAAAATATCTTCTATTACTCTAAGCCCCTCCCTTAATCTATTTATATTAGCATCTATTATTCTCTTCATCATTATTCCCTCTTATTAGAATTATTTGTTTATAAGAAAAAGAAAGGAATAGTATTAAAAAATTTACTATTATTTAACTATATTTTAAATTATTATAAGAAATTTTAAGAGGTGATAACTATGCAAAAACATGTTGTAATTATTTATCAAAAAAATAGAGAAGAAACTGCTGTAAAATTACAGTCAATACTAACAAAATATGGCTGTTTAATAAAAACCAGGCTTGGTATTCATGATGGAGTAGTAAATGCATGTACACCAACAGGATTAATAATCCTTGAAACAGTTGGAGAAATTAAAGAAATAAAAAACATGGTATCTGAAATAGAACAAATAAAAGATACGGATGTAAAACTTATAGAACTTAATCTAGATTAATTATTAAAACCTAATATATTAAAGCCTTTACTAAAAATATCAGAAATAACAGGAGTAACCCACTGAAGAGGATTTACTAGATACCCATTTACCAGTAAACTCCAGTGTAAATGTGGCCCAGTTGAGAAACCTGTACTCCCTATTTTACCTATAAGCTCACCTTTTTTAACAAACTGGCCTTTTTTAACTAAAATTTTTGAGAGATGTAAATATTCTGTAAATATTCCATAACCATGATCTATTATTATAGTTTTACCCCTTGTAATAAAATTATCTGATAATACTACAATACCCCCATTAGAAGCATAAACTGCTGTTCCTCTTGGTGCCCCAAAGTCAATTCCCCTATGATAATATTTTTTAATCCCGTCCTTAAATCTTATTAACCTTGCATCTCCAAAGTAAAGGTCTTTATTTTTTATCTCTTTTACTGGATAAATAAAGCTTCCATTAATATACAATTTTTCAGTAAACTTGTTTCTAACTTTATTAACAAGAAAAGCTTCTCTTAACAACTCCTTTTTTACAGATTCATTTTCTGGTTTAAGTTTAACCCTTTTAACTACTATTTCTCTCTCTCTTACAACTGGCTCCTCTACTTTAATATTATAAGAATATCTATTTTCTCCACTCTCTATAGTAAAAGAAATATTATTATCAGAATATTCTATATCAATTGGAATTATTGCAATACTGTGTTTATCCGATATTTTTATAGGTTTAATCTCTTTACTATTATATGAATCAACTATTAATTTAAAACTAGAATTAACAATTATATCCAAAAAAACAACTTCACCTTTTTTAGGAACCACTGGGTAAATAAGAACAAAAGGTTTGTCCTGAGGATAAATATTAGAAAAAATAAATAAAAATTTTAAAAACAAAATTTTTTTCATAAATATTCCCTTTTTACAAAACCTTTTCCCAATCTTTCCATACTGGTTCATAACCGATACTTCTAAGGTATTCATAAATTTGACGAGATGTTCTATTATCAGCAATTACAAATTGCCCATCAGAATCATCCTCAAGGTGCCCACCAGGATTAGTTTTTGAACCAGCACTAATATTATTTACACAAATTTTTATCATCCCGTTCCTAAAACTTTCACTTTCTCTTGTTGATAAGACAAGAGACAGAGAATCATCAAGTAATCTAAAACTTGCAATTAAAAGTACTAATTCTTTATCGGTAATTGGATATAAAGGCTTAAATCCTAAACTATTAGGACGAATCCTTGGAAATGATAAAGCCAGGTCAACATTCCAGTAATTTTTCCTTAAATAATTTATATGGTGTGCTAAATATATAGCCTCTTCTCTCCAATCATTTAGCCCAAATAAACTAGCAATATTCAACCTTTTTATACCACCCCTAGCTGCCCTATCCATAGTATCCAATCTATAACTATAATTTGCTTTTGGGCCTTTGTGATAAATTTTATAAACTTCTCTATTATAAGTTTCCTGATATAGAGTAACCCCATCAAGTCCAGCATCTCTTAGTATTTTATAATCTTTTTCTTCTAAAGGATAAACTTCAATAGCAACATAAGAAAAATATTTTTTTGCTATTTTAACAGCATCAATAAGATAGTTTATATTTACTTTTTCATGGTCCTCACCAGAAACAAGCAAAATATTATCAAAACCCTCTTTTTTTATCTCCTTGCATTCTTTCTCAACCTCTTCAATAGTAAGATGTTTCCTTATTATCCTTGCATTACAGTTGAAACTACAATAAGAACAAGCATTAACGCAGTAATTAGAAAGATATAAAGGTGTGTAAAGCCCTATATTATACCCAAATTTTTTTATTGTTTTTTCTCTTGCAATATATGCTATATCCTTAAGCATTTCTAAAGAAATAGGACTTAACAATACAGCAAACTCATCAATACTAATTTTGTTTTTATAAAGTATATTTTGAATTTCAGTTTTGGATGCAGCGGCCCATAAACTTTTATAATAATCAATATTAATAGAAGGGATATATTCACTAAACATTTATTTCAAACTCTATTCTATTTTTATTAAAAATAATAATAAATTTACTATTTATTTCATCTTTTTCTATTTTAATATCCACTCCTCCAGGCAAAAAACCTTTAAATATTAGTTTTTTTTCAGTTTTAACTTCAATGTTTATATCATTATCCGCAGATATTTTAATACACTCATCATAAAAAATATTAATAGGAATTTCTGTATCTATTTTAATACCCTTTAATACTGGCCTATTCCTAAATGCAAAGCTGGTCTCTTTTATTATAGGAACCCCTTTAATTAGTTCCAGTCCATCCTTTACTATCTTAATTTTAGTTTTAATAATATCAAATAAACTATTTTTTTCTTTTTGAAGTATTCTCTTTTCTTCTATAAGAGCTTTTTTTAGGAAAAAAGCTTTTTCAAAACATTTTTCACAACCATTAATATGTTCTCTTATTTTAGCGTTATCCTCTTTTGTAAGTTTTTTATCTATATAAGCTGCTATTTGATAATCAGAAAGATGCATAATTCTCTCCAAATAGATTTCTTATTTTATCATTTATATTAAACAACATCTTTGAAATCTTTTTTACATCCATATTCAAAAATCTTGCTATCAACCTTGGGGGCACAGGTACATCTGAATCCATAATAATATCGAGATTATCAAGTAAATCTATTGAGTCAATATTAAACTCCCGTGCAATTTCAAAAAAGTCTTGGCTTACTAAGAATTGTGGGAATCTTAATTTAAGTAAAAGCCTTGATTTTGTATCTAAAAGTGAAAATAAACGTATTACATCTTTAGCAGCTAATTTAATCTCACTATTATCTTCATAAAAAACAGTTTTTAAAGTAAACTCATCAATTTTTTTATTATTATAAAAATTTTCTCTTTTAAATTTTTTAATAAAATTAAGGTAGTGTCTTCTTAAAACAAGGA
Organism: Spirochaetota bacterium; assembly: GCA_029552945.1. GTDB lineage: Bacteria > Spirochaetota > GWB1-36-13 > GWB1-36-13 > JAKPDD01 > JAKPDD01. Next base: position 313,202 of record JAKPDD010000023.1, on the reverse strand, counting down.
ATAAAAATGTTTTAAAAGTAGCACTTTCTTTTTCATTATAATTTTCAATAATCTTTGGCAATCTTTCTACTACATACAGGTAAAAATCACTACAAAGATCCTCATCAAAATTAGAAAAGCCTATTTTGGGAAAATTGATTATAAGATCAGAAATAATTTCAAGAATATCTTTTATATCCCTTTTTTTATTCTTATACTCTTTTATTAGACTTTTAATCTTTTTATCATCCATAGCAAACCTTAAAAGTCAAATACGTACCACTCATCACAATTATTACAGACACTATCAAAAATGTTATCCCAATGTCTCTTATATAAATGATTAAGGTTTTCCCATGCTTCTTGAATACTTAGTATATTAAGGTCAAAACCAAAATTATTATTTATATCCTGATAACAAGGTCTCAAATACCCTTGTGAGTCTATAAATATATTCCTCTGAAGTTTCCAACATGGGAATCGATTAAGAGGTGAAAGATCAACTATTTTTTTGTCTTCAAGAAAACCAGAAAAGTCATTGTATTTTCTAATTATAATCTTATCTTTCATAAACTCCCATCTCTTTATAAATCCATCAAGATTAGTTTCTGTATCCCTACATCTTACAAATTGTAAATATACATCAATTTTATTTTTTATCATCTGTTCTATATTAGATTCAACAATATTAAAATCATCTGCACCATGAATTCTTTTATAATCCTCTTTATTACTTGCATTTATCAAAACTATTATAGTAAGATTATTTATATCTTTTAATTTTTCTATCCATGGTTTTAATAAACTACCATTTGTTTCAATTATAAAATGAATTTTTGGATTCTTTCTTATCAAATCCAATACAGTTTCAAAGTCAGGATATGTAAAAGGTTCTCCTATACCAGAAAACTCTATATAACCTTCTTCAATCCAACTAGATATTTCACTCAAAAGTTTTATAATATCTAATTTTATAAAAGAATCTTTTTTTATTTTAGGGTATGGACAAAAAACGCATGACTGATTACATTTTGAAGATAATTCAATAGTAATATATGAAGGCAAAGGCCTTAATATTTCTGGTTTTTCTTTCAATTTCTCTAAAATGTTATTGGAATTTATATCATTAATAAAAAAATTTTTAGTTAAAAGAAAACTCCTTTTATTAGACGTTGAAAAAGTCTCTCTTATAAACCTTAAATCCTCCTCAGGGCTTAATATTTCAACATCATATGAATTTATATCAAGGTCTATTAGTGCCTTTAAAGTATTATATTCATAAATAGAATTATTCCCAGTTGATATTAAAAATAATTTTTTAAATGTTGCCCTATTTAATACATATGGAGAAAAACCAGAAGGGTAATTTTCAGCAAAAGTAAAATCAGCAAGATTACTTTCATGTGCTGAAATCATTTTTTTTGTAAGTTCAATATCATATAAAGGCATATCAGAATTAAAAAAAATTATATTATTAAACTTTTTTATATGAAAATCAATCTGTTTTAATAGCGAATTAACACTTCCATCAAAATAAAGATAATCATTATCTTGTGACTCACTGAAGATATAAAAAGGGTAATTAAGAGACCTGACCTTTTCCAATACTATATCAAAGCTTGTTCTGTTATCAATAATCTGTTTATCAGAATATTTTTTCTTTACTATAACAGAAACATTCACATTTTTCATTTTCTTTCCATTTTGCAGTTACCATTAAAAAATGCTCCGTATTCAACAAGTATCTTATTCACTGTAACTGATGCATCATTTTCAGCCTCATTATGCACTATATATTCATCAGACTTTAATTCTCCATAAATTTTTCCAAAGTTTTCAACCGACTTTGCCTCTATTTTACCATTTATTTGTCCTGACTTATTAACTGTTATTTTTGATTGAGGGGCAATTATATTCCCATCAATTTTACCATTAAGGACAAGTTCTCCACTTAATTTTATGTCACCTTTAAATGTTATATCATCTTCAAAAAAAGTCAGTTTGACATCATTACTCATTTTACTTACCCTCAATACCAAAAAGTTTTGAAAGTGCCTCCCAGTTATATTTGACATCAAACTTTTTTCTAAGGTCCTGCAAATATCCCCATTCAAATCTTCTCTTTTCTCTTTCTTTAAGTCTTGAAATCATTGTTTCTCTATCTTTTTCACTAATAGGGCCTGGCATCTCAATCTTCAAAACCTCTATTTTATAAATATAATCACCCCATTCTTTTATAGGACTAACATATCCCTCTTTGGTAAATGCTTCTTTAAAAAACTCTTTATTTTCAACCTCAGCCCACTCTATAGGTTTCCCGTTATCTGCTTTTACAGTTTCATCTGCCAGTATTGAGAAAGGCTTGGTAATTCCTGTTATAACATTTTTAGGATCTATTTTATCTTTATTAAGAACCTCCCCTGCATATTTCCTAAACTCATCAAAATATTTCTGTCTATTTGAGTTTATTATTTTATCTTTTATCTCATTTTTATCTTTATCACTCAATTTATCATAAGGTGTGTAGTTTATATTATCTATCAAAGCAACAGCAAAACCATTATTATACTCAAAAGGATCTGTAATATCGTTTACATTCGCTGCTTTTAATTTAAAAAACTCTTTAGTATCGTTTGGTTTAAAAAGACTAATCTTACTATTTTTAAAAGCATCAGTCTTATTGATTTTACCACTTCTTATATCCTGTAAGAAATTAGAAGCTTCCTCTATTTTTTTAAAATGTACATATCGTGCAGAAATAGACTCTAAAAACCTTGACTTTACTTCATTATATTCCTTCATTATCTCTTCAGAACTAATTTTTATATTTTTAGAATAATCATTAAAACTTAAAGCATAGTATTTTACACTTGCCTTAATATTTTCAAGCCTATACTCTCTTTTTAGAGTAACATCATCAATGTATGATATTGCACTAAAATAATCAAATAATTCTATAGAATATCTTTCTTTGAAAATATTTATAAAGTCCTCAAGGCTATATGGGTATCTTGTGTTCTCTTTCTTTTCAAACTGAGTCTTTTCCTGGTTATAAATATCATTAACTACATTTATAAGAGACAAACTCCTTGGATATAAGCCACTCTTTTGAAGCTCTGATATGATAAGCTCTTTGTTTACAAAAGGTTGAGATTCTGTAAATATGGTATATTGCACCTGAATCTTGTTTTTCTGATCCTTTATCTTTTCTGAAATTGCTTCAACAAGCCTTTTGTTCATTATCTCTTTGCCATTAACATCTATAAAAGAGACTCTATCTTTCCCCAGCATTGTTGATAAGCTGCCTATAACAAATATAGATATAAGAAATGCTATTATTACTACATAAGATATTATCTTAAAAAAACCATGCCCCTCTTCTCTTAATGTCTTATATGACTTCATTTTAAGCCCCTTTGCTTTAAAAATTTCTTTAAAATAAAAAAACTTAAGAAATAAATTTAATCTATAAATCAGTTTATAAGAATAAAATTGAGTTAAAAAAATTTGTTTTTTATAAATTTTAAGTTAACTTATCTATTTTAGATTTACTAAGAAGGAGGAGATTATATGAAAAAAAAGATCAGAATACTAATTACACTTACTATTTTATTCTCAATTGTAAGTGTAAGTTACGCTAAAATAAGTGCAACATATACAGGATTTACCACTTTAGGTGGGAATGCAAAAACAATATTCGATTCTTACATTGAGGAATATGGAGTAAACTCACTTAATTTGTTTGGATCTATGGCAGACTGCTTTGCTATAACAAATACAACTCAACCTGTATTTGGAGAAGGGTATAGAAACTTGGCTATAGGTGTAACTGGGGGTATTGGTGTAACTGTGCCACCATCAACAGGTGCAGGTAGTGAGGGTTTAGGCAATGCAGGGTTAGGTGTAACAGCAGCACCTTTTATAACTATATCTCTTGATCCATTATACAGTATTCTTGGGATTGGAATATTTGAAGATTCTGACATAACATTTAAATTATTACCATTAAACATAAAAATTGATGAATGGAAATTAAACTTCTTCAATATGGGTATTATACTAAGAAAAAGAATAATATCACCCTCTACACTAGTGCCTGTAGTATTATCATTTGAAGGTGTATCTGTTTCTCTTGGTGTTTTCTACTCTAATAACAAGATAAATGGTAACGTTGACATAGGTAAAACTGAAAAATTTGAGTATAATCAACCCCCATTAACAGGTTATGTTGAAGGAACAATTCAGTCTCTTAATATGGAATTTAAATCAAAATCTTTTTCTTTCGACAGTGAAATAAAAGGTTACGTCAACTTACTATATATTCTCGATATATTCGCTGGTTTTGGTATTACATACAACCTTTCAAACAATGTAGAAGTTACTGCAACACTGCCTGCAAATGCAAATGTAGTAGTAACAGCACCAATAGGATCTTCTACCACTGATTCAGGTACAATAATTATAAATGGAGAAGATTCTGGTAGAAGCTTTATACCAAGGTTAGTAAGTGGTATCCAGTTAAATCTAGGTCCTGTTAAAATACCAGTACAGGGTGCCTTAATATTAGGCGGTGAAAATAAGACTTATGCTGTAACATTTGGAGTAACAATATCCTTCTAAGATTAACAAATCATAAAGAGGAGTACTTCTCCTTTTCCCTTTTCAATAATAGGTAAAACTGAAAAATTTGAGTATAATCAATCCTCATTAACAGGTTATATTGAAGGAACAATTTACTCTCTTAACATGGATTTTAAATCAAAATCTTTTTCTTTCGACAGTGAGATAAAAAATCAATAGATTAACTTATAAAGGGTTTTGATTTACATGAGAATACTAAATAATCAAAAGTCTTTTAGAAATTTTCAAGAAGATATTAATCAAATTATCTAATGCTAAATAAAATCATTATTTAACGATTTGGTTATTCCATCTTAATCTTTTGAGACTTAGCAAAAAAAGATGGGTGTAACTTATAAGCATACAATTGAATAAAAACTCTTGCTCTTACTGAAATACCAACAAACCTTAAGTGAAAAGTCGCATCAGGAGTATTAGGGCCCGCCCTCCTTTCAAGAACTACTTTAGAAGGTATTTCCAATTCCTCACCTAATATTTTAAATCTTATTCTATAATAAGAACCTACCTGAATAGGAGCTCTGGATTGTACTGCGGCACCACCTGATGATATATTAACTATAAGACCTGAATACTTTTCTTTACCATCAACAAAAACATATCCTTTTTTGGTTTTTTGGGGATTAGTAGGGACTATATCAGTAAATATATTTGTTTTTACCCTTATATCAGACCTGAACTGTTTTCTTTTAAGTTTTCTTGTATGTTTTAACTGAACAAACATTGGATTTGTTATTGTTGATACAAACAAAACTTTTGACTTAAAATAATACTGAGCATCCCCCAACCTGCTTACTCTTGCCGAAACTTTACCCGCTGATTTTAAAAACGAAGCTATTTTAGGGTCTTTTATTATAACAGAAAAAAAAGAGTATCTTGAATCACCAATTATACTTTCAAAATATCCTTTATCAGATATGGCAATTTTTATTTTTGTTCCAGGTGCAAATTGTCTTGTATTTTTTATTTTGAAAGAAGATAATGGTACAACAGCAAATTTTCTTCTTATCTCAAGTATTCTCGATAAGAGTCTTATTTTACCCCATATATCTATGTTTTTTTTATTAAAAACTGTTGCTACATAAAGTCCTAAATAGTGGTCCAGACTTGGTAATGTCCCAACTATATAAGAGGGAGTTGTTATTCTAAAACTTTCTGCTATATCTTTAATTATTTTCATCTCCTTCATAGTAAGTTTATGACTTTTTTTAACAACCCAGTAGTTTATCCATCCCCATCTGAACTTATTTGAAAAACCAAGAAAGTTCAGGATTTTTTTTAGGACTATAAGTCCTATTAAAATAAAAATACCATTAGTTATGTATTTCCCATATTCTTCGAACAATTTTGACACCCCACTTTTTGGAATTCATCAAAACTTATCTCTTTAAATTCGTCATTTTCATTAAATAAATGTATAGTTTTTTTATTTCTGTCAACTTCTTTCACAAAAAAAGATATATTATCTATTATTATCTCATCACCAATATTTGGTATACCTGTCTCTCTATAATTCTCACACTCATAGTTAAGACAACACATAAGCCTACCACATATACCTGATAATTTAGATGCTTTAATATTAAGATTTTGCTCTTTCGCTGCTTTAAGAGAAACAGAGTATTTATGAGTTTTAATAGTTGAGCAGCATGTTTCTCTCCCACATATACCATAAAGGTCAAAATGTTGAGCAAAGTCTCTTATCCCAATCTGATGTAACTCTATCCTTGTTTTAAAAAGAGAAGCAAGATTTTTTACAAGTTCTCTGAAATCAACCCTAGTCTCAGAATAAAAATTAAAAAGTATTTTATTCCCCTCAAAAAAATAGTATGTATTAACAAGTTTAATCGGTAAGCCAAACTCCTCTATTTTCTGAAGTGCTATTTCAAAACATTCTTTTGACTTTAATTTTTTTTCTTTCCTTTTTTGTATATCTTGATTAGTTGGGACTCTTAAAACTTTAAAATATTTATCAGGATTATTATTATAATCATTAATAATAGCCTGGTTATTCACATCGCCTAAATAGTAACCAAAGTCATTTTCATGTATTGTTTCAATTATATAAAATCTTCCCTTTTTTAAAACCATTTCCTCATTATACACATAAACTTCAACTTCTTTACTATATCCTACTCTTATATATGCAAGTTTCATTTTTTATACCCCATCTATTTTAAGGTCTATTATAAGTCCTTTTAAATCCTTTAATTTCTCTAAAATATCAAAAGCTTTTACTTGCGAAGTTATAAGCTCTTTATATAAAGCTTCAACTTTTTTATCTAAAGCCTGCCATATTTTAACCTGACCACCCCTCCATCTTTTATATATAAAAGACTTATAATTATTATTCACTTTTTCTAAAAAAGCTTTAATCCTTCCTTTGTACCTTTTTATAACCTCTTCATTAGGTTTATTTAAAAGTTCCTTTTCAAGTATATTTATCTCCTCTACAAGTTCATCTATTTCTTTATTAAAACTCTCTATTATTTTATCTTCTATAGTCCCTTTTTTAGAATCAGTCTTTTTAATATCAACTTTCTTAATCTCTTTATTTTCTTTATTTAATATTTTTTTATTAATAAAGTCGTATAAAGGATCAATCATTTTTTTTCTCTAACATTTTTGTTCTAAACTTACCACTAAAAAACCCACCTGCCTCTATCTCTATTCTCTCAGCATCGACTTCACCTTTAAAAAAACCTGTCTCAAGCACCTTAAACTTGCCTCTGACTTTAACTTTCCCTTCAACATATCCACCTATTATCATTTCTTCAGCTGTAGCTTCTATTATAGCAAAACCCTTTTTTCCTATTAATATCTGGTTTTTACTATCAACCTTCCCCTCAAATTTACCATCAATCCTGAGTACACCTTCTATTTTGAAGTTACCAGTAAGTTCTGTATTTTCTCCTACAATACTATTTATCATATTATCCTCTTTGAACAAAATTTTAATTTAAAAATTTTAATTTCAAATTTAATTATTCTATCTCTATTATTCTTGGTATAACCATAGGTTTTTTATAAAAATTATTTTGTGCATACAGTTGTATAGTCTTAGTAACTTTGTTTTTTATAGCATTGTAATCAATACCATTATTATATATAACACTCATTACAGTATTTACAACCATATCTTTCATAGTATTTTCAACCCCTTTTAATTCATCTCCAAAAAGAAAACCCTTTGATATTATATCCGGGATACATTCTATCTCATTATCTAGCTGTTTTAGCCCTATAATAGCCACTATTACCCCGTCTTCTGACATTGCTTTTCTCTCTTTTATAATATTCTTTTTATTGCTTACTATATTAGCATCAACAAAAACAGTATCTAGGTCTATATGTTCAACTATATCAGCCCTATCTTTTTCTATTTCAACAACATCTCCATTTCTTGCCAATATTATGTTATCCTCTTCCCATCCCATTTCAACAGCAAGATCAGCATGTTTTATGAGATGACGAGGTTCTCCATGAATAGGCATAAAAAATTTGGGATTCGTTAATCTTAACATTATCTGTTGTTGATCAGCAGGAGCATGCCCCGAAACATGCACATTATTCGTTCCCTCATAATAAACATGAGCACCCTGTAAAAATAGGGTATTTATTATTTTTGATACTGTTTTTTCATTACCTGGGATAACAGAAGCTGATATTATATAAACATCGTTGTGTTTTACTTTTATATATTTATGAGTATTCTCTATTATCCTATGTAGAGCACTCATAGGTTCACCCTGTGATCCAGTTGTTATAATAAGTAATTTATCATCAGGATAATTATTTATATCCTCTATATTTATAAGATTATCCTCATCTATTCTTATATAATTTAAGTTTCTTGCTATTTGGAAATTAAGCTCCATGTTTCTTCCAACAATTGCAACTTTTCTGTTATTTTCAATGCCTATTTTTGCAAGTTGTGAAACCCTTGAAATATTTGAAGCAAATGTTGCAACAATTACTCTACCTTTAGATGACCTTACTATCTCTGAAAGAGATTCACCGACTTCTCTTTCTGTCTTTGTAGAATACCGCCTTTCAACATTTGTAGAATCTGACATAAGTAAAAGTACTCCTTTTTCTCCCAGCTCAGCAAACTTATAAAAATCAAAAAAACAGTTATCAACAGGATTATTATCAATCTTAAAATCACCAGTATGTAATATAGTCCCCAAAGGAGTATGTATAGCTATTGCAAAACTATCTGCAATACTATGATTAACCTGTATATATTCAGCTGTAAAAAACTTGCCAATCTTTATTTTTGATCTTGCCCTAACTTTTATAAGGTCAATATTATCTTCCCAAAAAATGCCATGTTCTTTAAACTTATTTTTTATTAGTTCATAAGCAAAACCAGGAGAAAAAACAGGAAAAGGCCCTATCTCTTTATACATAAAAGGTATTCCCCCTATATGGTCTTCATGCCCATGTGTTATCAACAACCCTTTTATTTTATCTTTTTTATATTTTAAATAATTAAAGTCTGGCAATATAAGATCAACTCCCAAAAACTCATAATCTGGGAACATTATCCCGCAATCTATTACGACTATCTCATCATCATATTCAACAACCATTATATTTTTACCTATTTCTCCCAATCCACCTAAAGGTATTATTCTTAACTTTGTTAGATTTTTCATATTTTCCCCTTTTATTTCGAATCTTCAGGTATTATTTTATAAATAGAATAATTCTTGTCTGAAAATGTTTTATAATATATATCATATATATCTTTCATATTTATTTTTTCAATTTTTTTTAAAACATCCTGTGAAGAGATTATCTTATTATACCAAAAGTACTGTGATGCATTTCTTTTCATTATAGAAGACATATTCTCTTGATTAAACATAATTGAAGCTTTAAACTGGGCTTTTGCTATCTCCAATTCTTCATCTTTTATTCTATCTTTTTTTACGTTTTCTATTTCATCTATTATTATTTCAACTATATTTTTGTTATTTTTAGGATCTGTCGCTGTAAAAACAGAGAAAAGACCAGTGTTCCTATCAAGATGAATAGAAGAACTTATTGAATAACACAAACCCATATCTTCTCTTATCCTAGAATACAATCTTGAAGATGAGCTGCCCCCCCAATATACTATTAAGCAAAGACAATGAATATTTTTCTTTTTCTTCAGAATATATATTGATAGTTTCTTTGCCAAGCCCAATATGTAATTGCTCAACATCTTTTAATTTATAGCTATTATTAGCCTTAAAAATAGTATTAGGATTACCTTTTTCTTCTTTTTTATTTTCTCTACCTTCAATATTTTCTACAATACTCAAAAACTCATTTACATCAAAATTTCCAGCAGCAGAAATTATCATATTACTGTTATAATAAAAACTTTGCCAATAATTTACTATCTCATCTCTCTTTATAGAACTTATCCTTTCAGGTTTCCCAAGTATTGGCCAGCCTAAATATGAATCTGGATATGAAGATTCAAAAAGAAGATCGACTATATTATCATCAGGAGAATCTTCATACATTGCTATCTCTTCCAATACAACTTTAATCTCTTTTTTTATCTCATCTTCAGGAAAAACAGGATTAAAGATTATATCAAGCAAAATTTCAAGAGACTTTTTATAAAACTGAGGGATTATCTTGGTATAAAATAGCGTATAATTTCTATCAGTAAAAGCATTTAGGTACCCACCATATTTCTCAATTTCCTTATTTATCTCTTTATATGTTCTTGTTTTTGTACCTTTAAAAACCATATGTTCTACAAAGTGAGAAAATCCTATCGTATCTGGTTTTTCAGTAAATGAACCTGACCCAACCAATATACCACAGGAAAAAGACTTGGCTCTTGATATTGGATTTAATATACAAATAAGGTTATTTTTAGCCCTAAAAATTAGTGGTTTTTTCATTTTTTCCCCTAATATTAAAATTAGGGAGAGGATAGAAAATAGAAGAGTTTAGAAAATAAAAATTAAATATCCTTCAAACTTATATTTATTCTTCCCATATCATCTATATTTATAACTTTCGCTTTAACAACCTGACCTTCAGTAACATAATCTCTTACATTTTTTACTCTTACATTAGATATATTTGAAATATGACACAAACCTTCTCTCCCAGAAGATGTTTCTATAAAAAATCCAAAGTCAGTTATCTTCTTAACTTCACCCTGTATAACATCTCCAATTTTTATATCCCTTACTATATCATAAACCTTATCATATGCCTTCTGTGCAGTTTCAAGATTTGGTGCAACAATTTTTATTATATCATTTTCGACATCTATCTTTATACCGTACTCTTCAATTATCTTCTTTATTGTCTTACCGCCAGGACCTATAAGTAATCTTATATTATCAGGATTAGCTTTTATTATAAGTATTTTAGGAGCATATTCTGAAATTTCATCTCTTGGTTTAGCTATTACCTCTGCCATTTTATCGAGTATATAGTTTCTTGCAACTTTCGCTTTTTCCAATGCCTCTCTTAATAAAGTTACGGGCAAAGCATCAACCTTTATATCTAACTGAAAACCTGTAATACCATTTCTTGAACCAGCAACTTTAAAGTCCATATCACCATAATGGTCTTCAATACCTTGAATATCTGTTAATATCTTATAATCAGTCTTGTCTTTATTATACATTAATCCCATTGCAATCCCAGCAACAGGCTCTTTTATAGGAACCCCCCCATCCATTAAAGCCAGACAACATGAACATACACTTGCCATTGAACTTGACCCGTTTGATTCCATTATTTCTGAAACAAGCCTTATTGTGTAAGGAAATTCATCTTTACTTGGTAAAGTAGGTTCTATAGATCTTTCAGCAAGATATCCATGCCCTATCTCTCTTCTTCCCGGTGCCCCTATCTTCCCTACTTCCCCAACAGAGAAAGGGGGAAAATTATAGTGCAACATATATTTTTTACTTGTTTCACCTTCTATATCATCAACCTTCTGTTCATCTGAAACAGAACCAAGAGTAAGTATACCAAGAGACTGTGTTTCCCCTCTTGTAAATAAAGCTGACCCATGAAGTCTTTTAAAAAGGCCAACCTCTATATGAATATCTCTTATTTCATCGGGTTTTCTTCCATCAACTCTTATTCCTTCTTTAAATAATTTTTCTCTTACCAGATCATACTCAAGATCAAGTAAAGCTTCCTTTGCATAATATTCTGCTTTTTCATCATATTTTGTCTTAAAAAACTCTCCTACGCTTTTATACAAAGCTTCTGTTTTCTCTACCCTCTCCTGTTTGTTTTTTATTTCTAAGACACTTTTAAGTTTATCTAAAAATTCTTTTTTAACTTCTTCATCAATACTAGTAGGTCTAAGAAATACCTGTACCTCTTTTTTAGGCTTTCCTTTAATTTTTACTAATTCTTCTATAATATCTACTATTTTAAGAATTGTCTCGTAACCAGCTTTAATGCCATTCTCCATCTCTTCTTCTGAAACAAAGTTGCCACCACCCTCTATCATAGTTATCCCATTTTTTGTACCAGAAACAACAACATTAAGTCTACTCTGTTCCATTTCCTTAAAAGTAGGATTTATTATATACTTGCCATCTATTAAGCCAACCCTCACACTTGCAACAGGACCATTAAAAGGTATATCAGATATAGAAAGAGCCGCACTAGCAGCTATAACTCCCAAAACATCTGTTGGATTTTCCTGGTCAACAGCAATAGTCATTGGTACAACCTGCACTTCATTCCTAAACCCAGAGGGGAATAGTGGCCTTATAGACCTGTCAATTATCCTTGATATAAGAACCTCTTTATCGCTAGGTTTACCTTCTCTTTTGATAAATCCACCAGGTATTTTACCAGCTGCATAAAATTTCTCTATGTAATTAACAGAAAGCGGGAAAAAACCTGGATCCTCCTTTACCTCTTTTGCCATAACAGCCGATGAAAATATTACAGTATCCCCATATTGAACAATAACAGAGCCATTTGCCTGTCTTGCAACTTTCCCAGTAGAAATTAATAATTTTTTATTATTTATAGTTAACGAGACACTTTTTTCTTGCATAAAACCTCTTTTACTTTCTTAGCCCTAATTTTTCTATAACATTTTTATAAGACTGAAAGTTTTTTTCCTTAAGATACTTTAATAATTTTTTCCTCTTAGAAATAAGATCAAGTAACCCTTTTTTAGTATGAAAATCTTTCTTGTGAACATCTAAATGTTCAACAAGATATTTTATTCTGTTTGTCAAAAGTGCTATCTGCACTTCTGGAGAACCTGTATCACTTGGTTTCCTGGCAAACTCTGCCATAACTTCTTGTTTTTTTTCTTTTGTTAAAGCCATTACTTTCTCCTTTATTTATTTTAAACCTAAAATAATTTCTTATTTTTAAAATTTAAACATAAAATTTAATCAATTATTTTGCAAAATAACTAAAATTATTAATTCATCTATGCTTAAGAAATTATAATAAAGCTAATATTTCCTTACCATGTTCATCTGGTTTAACTTTTTGAAAAATCTTTAATATCTTACCGTTTTCATCTATTATAAATGTTGATCTTTGAGTGCCAAAAAACTCTTTGCCATACATACTTTTTTTTACCCACTGCCCATACATCTCTATAACCTTATGATCAGGATCACTTAATAAATAAAAAGGCAGATTCAATTTTTTCTTAAACTTTAGGTGTGAATCAATACTATCAGTACTTATACCTATTACAATAGCCCCTTTAGATATTATATCATCATATACATCTCTAAAACTACAAGCCTCTTTAGTACAACCAGGAGTATTATCTTTAGGATAAAAATATAACACAACTTTTTTACCTCTAAAATCAGATAAACTTACTTTTTCTCCATTATCAGCAAAAAGTGAAAAATCAGGGGCAAGGTCATTAATATTTAACATAAAAAACTCCTATTTTTTAATTTGACAATAGAAAATAACAAATAGTAAATATTATAAAATAAATATTTTAAAAATCAATTGTCAATTTACAAACAAAATAATCTGTTAAAAACTTCTTTGAATTAAGGTCTAAAATAGGAAAAAAAATTAAAAGATTTTCTAATTCACTAATATCTAATTTTTTGGCTATTTCAATATATTTCTTTAGTATTATTTGATGAAGATTAAACTTTTTAATTATTGCCTGATCATTGACTTTATTAACAATCATTTTTTTAATAGTATACAACATCTTAATTGTTGAAAAAAGATTTTTAATAAGTACGCCATATTCAGAGACGTTGATAAAATTTATAATACTGTTCAAAGCAGATTCTATTTTTCTATTTATTATATCATCTATTATTGAAAAAACAGATACATCTATTTCTTCAATTATATAAGGCAGATCTTTAATTTTTATTACTTTATCAGGATTATTTTTAAGATAGTAATCTATTTTTTCTATTTCATACAAACTCGTAATATTTTTAGAAAGAAAATCTATAACTATTGGGTCTATTTTTTTACTGAACTTCTCTATTAAAATATTAGCAATCTGATAAGGTTTTGGAAGAAAAAAAGGAAAAGTTTTAATGCTTTTATCTATTCCATCAATTGGTTTTTCAGTATAAAAAATAATAGCTATTATATCAGATTTTTTACTAAGCTTTAAAATAGAGTTTATATCATCTTTTTTTTGCACATAAACCTTTATGTACCTAAGATCAGAAAAAAGCGTTTCCTCTGTTGCATTAATAAAAACCGAGGGATTAAAAGATTCCAATAATATTTTATCAAGATGTTGATGATTTTTAAAGATATCTTTTTCCCATTCATCAACTTTTATTTTAATAAGTTTAACATCATCACCATAAAAAAGTAATATCATTATTTTATAAAATCTTCTTCTTTATTCTTTTCTTTTTCTATAGATTCATAAATCACAAGTATTTTATCATCAAAAACTGACACTACTATCTTAGACCCAGGTGTATACCATATTGTATTATTATCCTCTTTTTTAGCAAATTGACCATATTTTTCATTAATTTTTGAGAAGATTTTATCTTCTAAATTTTCTTTTTTATTTAAACTAATCTCAACTTTATAAAGTCTCTCTACACCAAAGCTGTCTTGCCTAAATAGAAACTTTATAGGAGCTTCAGGATTTGTATTGTCAACAATTTCCTCTTTTGATATAACAAATACTACTTTTTTTTCAAGTTCAAGAAGATTTTTAATTTCTTCAAGACTCATACCCCATTTATATTTATCATACCCCTCTTCTGTTTTTTTCTTCTTACTTTTCTCAATATTTTCAGAAACAACAGTCTTATCAGGATCAACATCATACATTAGATTTATAACAATAGGTAAATTTAAATTTTTCAATTTGGTCTCCCCTATTTTAGAAAGGTCGATTGGTCTCTTCCTTATTGTTATATCAGCTGACATAGCGTTTGGTTCCTGTTTTATTGAAAACTTTGTATTATACTTCCTTGGATCCTCTGAAAAATCCCTTATATATATATTACCAACATAATTTACTTTACCCTCTTCAACATTAAAACCAAATCTTCTCTCTGTTTCAATCTCTTTTATTTCCTTAGTACTCGATGATCTGGTAATAGCAGGTGAATTATTTTCACCTATAAACCTCGTAATAAAATAGAAACCTGATTTAACTACAAATATATGGATATTATCTTCATCAGGATCTATTCTTATCTCTTTTGATCCACCCTCTTCACCCTCCAAATTAAAATATAAAGGCAACTCCTGTAAATCATTTTTAGCGAAAGTAGTACTAAATATAACCACCCCATAACCTTCGGGTAAAGTATCACCTTCAATGGATTTTACACTCATTATATAACTTTTACCGCAAGAAAAAATAAAAATAGAAATCAATAATAAAAATATCTTTTTTACCATTTTATTCTCCTTAAAATAAGAAATATTATAACCCTAAAACATCTTTCATCGAATATATCCCACTCTTTTTATCCTTTACCCATAAAGAAGCTTCAACGGCCCCTTTAGCAAAAGTTTTTCTTGAGTGTGCTTTATGTACAAACTCAATTCTTTCTCCTAAGGTTGAAAATATTACATAGTGTTCACCTATTATGTCCCCCGCTCTAACAGCAAGGACTGCAAACTCATCAGGAGTTTTTTCTTTAATACCTTCTCTTCCAAAAACCATATTTTCAGGGTATTTCCTTCCAGTAGCCTTTGCTGCAACTTCAGCAAGTTTTAATGCAGTCCCACTAGGTGCATCTTTTTTAAACCTGTGGTGATATTCAACTACTTCAAGGTCATAATCTTTATCTTTTGACAGAACTTCTCCTGCCTTTTCTAAAATATTAAATAACAGATTTATGCCAATACTATAATTAGGACTATAAACTATAGGAAAACTATTAGAATATTCTTTTACCTTACTATTTTGTTCATCATTTAAACCTGTTGTACCAATTACAATTGGTTTTTTATAATTAATATTTTTTTCTAAAAGATCCATTGTTGACAAAGGAGTTGTAAAGTCTATAACAACATCGCTGGATTTTAAAAGTTCATCTTTATTAAATCCTAAAACAAGATTAAAAAATGTCTTGCCTATCTCTGGGTGATCTTTTTTCTCACATATATAAGATAAACAAGCCTCTCCTCTTTCGATAACAGATTGGCATAATTCAATCCCCATTCTTCCTCTTGCACCATTTATACCTATTTTAGTCATTATCACTTTCCTCCTTTGTAATCTGAGGAAAACACTTTTTACATTTAACATAACCACTTTTTTCTGGTATAGACCTTATATACCATCTCAATTCCGGATCTATCATATAAGCATCAGGACAAGGGTTTTCAGTTGAATGTACTATCTTACTATCTGCTGAGCCAACGTAAGGTGTGCGTTTTAAAATAGGTTTTATATTTTTTTTGTCGCCAAATATTTTAGAAAACATTTCTCCTCCTTAAAGAGAAACAATATTGTTTTTTCTAATAAGTAAAATTTAACCTTTTTATTTATTTTTTTATAATTACAAATTTTAGATTTAAAAATTGGAGGACTAAAATGTATTCATTTTTTAATGGGAGAATTATTATAACTAAAGGCGATATAACAGAAGAAAAAACAGAAGCAATTGTGAATGCTGCAAACTCTACTCTAATGGGTGGGGGTGGTGTTGATGGTGCAATACATAAAAAAGGTGGGCCACAAATATTAGAAGAATGTAAAAAACTAAGAAAGAACCAATATCCAGAGGGATTGCCAACAGGTAATGCAGTAATAACATCTGCCGGTAATTTAAAAGCAAAATATGTAATCCATACAGTTGGTCCAATATTCAAATTAGACCCTACCCCTGATGAATCTCTTATTCAATGTTACTACCACTCATTAAAAATAGCAAGAGAAAATAATATTAAAAGCATATCATTTCCATCAATCTCAACTGGAGCATATGGTTTCCCAAAAGATAGAGCAGCCAGATTAGTCGCAAAATTTCTTGAAAACTATATTAAAAACTATAATACCCCTGAAATAATAAAACTCATCTTTTACTCTCTAGATGATCTTAAAATATTTTTAGAAAAAAGTAATTGGAAAAAAGAAGAGGTCTAACCCTCTTCTTTTTATAGAAATTTATTTACCTAATTTTGATATTAAAGGAACAAGAATAAGAGAAACAATAGAAAGAAGTTTTATCAGAATATTTAAAGAAGGCCCTGATGTATCCTTGAAAGGGTCCCCAACAGTATCACCAGTAACAGCTGCTTTATGAGGATCGGATCCCTTCTTATATCCTTCCAATTTTCCAGCCTCTATATACTTTTTAGCATTATCCCATGCCCCCCCTGCATTCGCCATAAATAATGCAAGAAGAACACCAGTTACAGTTGCACCTGCAAGGAGTCCCTGAACAGCTTTAAAACTTTCTTTGCCAAAAATAAGAATTACAACAAGAGGAGTTAAAACAGCAATAAGCCCTGGCACAATCATTTTTGCTATTGCTGCTTTTGTAGAGATATCAACGCACTTTCTATAATCTGGTTTTGCCTTACCTTCCATAAGACCAGGGATCTGTTTGAATTGTCTTCTTACCTCATCTACCATGCTCATCGCAGCCTTACCAACTGATTCCATTGTTAAAGCCGAGAATAAGAAAGGTAAAAATGCACCAATAAACAACCCTATAACAACTATTGGGTCTACGATATTTATTATTATATTACCTGCTTTATCAACTATATTAGTTAAATCTATTCCTTCTTTTTGAAAATTAGAAATCAGTGAAGATCCAAAAGCAGAGAAAAGAGCAAGAGCGGTCAAT
Source organism: Spirochaetota bacterium (assembly GCA_029552945.1). GTDB lineage: Bacteria > Spirochaetota > GWB1-36-13 > GWB1-36-13 > JAKPDD01 > JAKPDD01. The sequence continues at coordinate 295,296 of JAKPDD010000023.1, read as the reverse complement.
GCTGCTGAACCTATCGCAAACCCTTTTCCTATAGCTGCAGTTGTATTTCCAAGTGCATCAAGTTTATCAGTAATACTTCTTATCTCAGGACCTAATCCAGACATTTCAGCTATACCACCTGCATTATCTGCAATAGGCCCATAAGCATCAACAGTCATTGTAACCCCAACAGTTGCAAGCATCCCAACACCAGCAAGTCCTATACCATAAAGACCTGCTAACATGTATGAGAAAAAGATTCCAACTACAATAAGGATTATAGGTAAAACAGTACTCTCCATACCAACAGCAAGCCCTGATATTATGTTTGTTGCGTGTCCAGTCTTTGAAGCTTCTGCTATCTTTTTTATAGGTGAACCAGATGTATACCATTCTGTTATAAGACCTATTAATATACCTACAACATTACCTATTGCAACAACAACAAAAGGAGAATAATTTATATTACCAGAAGATAGCACCCATATACCTTGAACCTGACTCAAGTCAAATACTAAAACACCTATGTATGAACCAATAAAGGTTAAAACTGTTGCAATATAGGTTGTATTTCTTAAAGCAGCAGCAGGATTTACTCTTTTAAAAATTTTCATAGAAAGTATACCAATTATAGAAGACAACAATCCCACAAACGCTACAAAAAGAGGATAAAACATTGTCCCAAATACTGTCTCTTTTGCAACTTCCTTGCCAATAAACATACTAGCTGCTATTGTTATTGTAGCTATTACAGAGTTAACATAAGACTCAAAAATATCAGCCCCCATACCTGCTATATCACCAACATTATCACCAACATTATCTGCTATTACAGCAGGGTTTCTTGGGTCATCCTCTGGAATACCAGCCTCAACTTTACCAACAAGATCAGCTCCAACATCAGCAGCTTTAGTATATATACCACCTCCAACCCTAGCAAAAAGAGCAATAGACGAAGTACCCATACCAAAACCAGATATAAGATTAACTGTATTTGGATCACCCCAAATCATATAAAGAAAACCTAACCCTAAAAGACCTAACGAAGCAACAGATAATCCCATTACAGCCCCACCATTATAAGCAACCTCTAGTGCTGCATCCTGTCCCTTCTTAGCTGCATTTGCTGTTCTTGAGTTAGCTGCCGTTGCTGACTTCATACCAAAAAAGCCTGCTAATATAGTAAACAATGCTCCACCTAAGAAAGATATTGCTATTTCTAATTGAAACCCTATAGTTAATAGTAAAAATACTACTACTACAAAAACAGCAAGATATAAATATTCCCTCTTTAAGAAAGCCATAGCTCCTTCTGCTATTGCCTTCTCTATCTCCTTCATTTTCTCTGTGCCTGCTTCTTTCTTCTTAAGGGCTATATATATTAATAGAGCTAATATAAGCCCAATAATAGATATAACTGGCACCCACAGTTTAATATCCATACATCCTCCTCAATAAAGTTATTTAATAACATAAATTTTAGATTAAAATTTAATAAAAAGTCTATTTCTAAATTATTATTTTAATAGTTTCTATTTCACTAAAGTCCTTTTTGTCTATAAGCTAAAAAATAAAGTAATAATTGTAAGAAATTACATATATGATACTTTAGGTTTACATTTATTAAGATATCAAAGAGAGTAATCCCTTATTAGGTTATGAGATTACTCCCTAAAATCATATAATTATTTATTAAAGTCTTTAAAGCCCCAATCCCTTATCAATAACAATCTTAGTAATCGAAAGTACCTCAGCAGTTTCAACTCTTACTGTTTTTAGGAATATTTCATAATTATCCTTTTTTGTATATACTTTACCTGTTATAAGTATTTTCGCACCTAAAAACTTGCCCAATTTTGCGGACTTATCCTCATCAAAAAGGTCTGATGATTGTAATTCAAGTTCTTTTAAAATAGACTGAAGGTCCTTTCTTTCAACCATTTTGAAAATTTTATTATTAGCAAGTGATAATGCTATCTGTTCTGTAAAATATTCAGCCTGCTTTTTAATTTGATTTTCACTTGTAGTTAGATTTATTATTGCAGTAGGTGTTCCTGCTTCTATTTTTACAGAAGAATAATCAACAAGTTGAGTAATTGCTTTGTCGAAAAGTTCCTTTAATATTTCCTCTTTCTTAATTCCTTCCTTTTTTGTGGCCTTAAAGTACTCATCTCTTATCTCTATTTTACCCTCGACAAGATATGATAATTCCTCTTTTACAAGTCCAATTATTATACTTTCAAGTTTATCAGTAGTAAAGTTTTCGCCAGTATGGTGGCTTACTGCCCCCTGAGAACCACCCTCACTCTCTCCCCTTTCACCATAAGTAAGAAAAATATATTTGCCAGAAGTATATTGAGAGATTTGACGCAAAACATACTCACCCATTAATGGGAGTCCCCCTGTACCTACTGATGATATCTTTATACCCATAGCTTTAGCATCTTTTACAGCATTAACATAAGTATATTTCTGGTCTTCATAATCAAGATGAGGTGGTGCATCTGTGATTATAAAAGCAAGTCTAATCCCATTATTATTCCATTTAATATACTTTATAGTATCCTTTAAAGCCTCCTGTAAGTCTTCAGGGCCATCCCCTCCCCCAGAAGCAAAAACTTGATCAAGCTCTTTTTTAAAATCATCAAGATTATCTGTAAGTGGAACTACTTTAGTAACATATTCATCACCCCTATCTTTGTAAAGAACCATCCCAAACCTTACTTTAGGTTTTGGTTTAAATGATGAGATATTAAGATATATTATTTCTATAGTGCTCTTTAGTCTTTCTATCTCCTCACCCATACTACCAGTTGTATCAAAAACAAATACTATATCAAGTGGGATTTCGTTGAAGACTGGCCTTTTATCTAATAATTGGATCTCATAAACCCTTTTCCCTTCTCTTGTGAACTCAAGCTCTTTAGTTATATTGTTAAATTCAATCTTGACTTTAAACTTATCTTCTTTATACTCAGAAGGGAAAAACAGATAAGACCCATCAGATAATGTTAAGCCTTTCTCCAGCCTCTTATTAGAAGAGTTGCTTACCGTTATAAGAGCATTTGGGATACTCTTATTCTCTCTGTCTATAACTTTAAATATTATTCTTTCTTTTATATTGATAGGAAAAAATGTAACTTTATCTTTGTATTTCTCAAGAAAATTAACAAAATAATTAAATTGCTTATTGTCATCAGAATACCCTGCTTTTAAACCTGATTCAGCGGGTGGAGTATAAACTTTTTCACTTTTTCCTGCCACACGCTCAGGTAAACCATCAGCTGGTTTTAAACTTTTTTCCACAAATAACTTACCTTTAACACTATCTTCTTCTGACTTTTTTGAATACTCTTCTGTTTTATAATCTCCCTTATCAACTTTGCTATAAATCTTTTCATCAGACTCTGAATCTTTATAAGTTGCTGTTTTACTTGATGTTGAACAATATGATAATACTAAAAAAAATAAAACTATGCAAAAACTAAACTTTAAACAGTTTTTCATTTTAACCCCCATTTTTTAAATAGAAAAGATTATATATATAAATTAAATATTAACATATAATTTTACAATTTATTTAATTACATTAAATTATTTTAAAAGCTTGTTATATATTGATAATATCATACCTAGTTAATACACAAAGAAGACAAAAAAGGAGTTTATAATGAATAATAATCAAAAAAACATCTATTTATTAGTCGGTTATTTTATAATTTCAATACTACTTTGGGACACTTTCATATTCTATCCATTTAAGTTATTTGTAGTAATGTTGCATGAGATAAGTCATGGGATTATGGCTGTAATTTTTGGTGGCAGTATAGTAAATATTCAGATAGACAAAGCAATAGGTGGATATTGTGCATATACAACAAGTGGTGGTTTTATATCTGAATTATTTGTAGCAAGTGCTGGTTATCTAGGCAGTCTATTTTGGGGAGGAGTAATATTAATAGCATCCGCTAAAACAGAAAAAGATAATATTATCTCCTTAATCATAGGAATTACAAGTCTTATAATAACTTATTTTGTTATAAAAACAGGAGAATTATTTGGTATAGTTTTTAGTTTAGCTTTTTCATTACTAATGATATCTTCATTCTTCTTTATAAAAGGCTCTTTTCATGACTATTTACACAAATTTTTAGGTCTATTAAGTTGTATGTATGCAATTGTAGATATGAAAGAAGACCTGGTAGATAGAAGCAACATAGGGAGTGATGCAGATAAAATATCAAGTCTGACAGGGATACCATCAGTAGCAATAGGGATTTTTTGGATATTAATTTCGTTAATATTCATGTTTCTTGTTTTAAGATATATAATAAAACTAATAAATAGAGAAAACTTAAAAAATAAAACATGATAAAATTTAGAATTTTAAATAAATTTTTGTAAAATTACAAGTATATAATATTCATACATTAGTTGAGGAAGTTTATAATTGTGAAAAAATTATTTTTTACACTTTTTTTAATTTTATTACTTGATACCAGTTATAGTGAGTCTTTTTTAGACCCCTTAAAAATAAAAAATCAATACATTTTTTATCTTCCATATTTATTTATGCAAAATGAAACAAAATTCGACAACAAAAATTTATTCCAATTCAATTTATTCAAATCAAACACATTCTTAAGTTATGGGGCAATGAATTCCAGAGGGATTATAGACCTTGAAACAACATATACAGAAATAGAATATATTTATTATATATTGCCAAATCTTAAGATCAAAATTTCATTCCCATTCATATATGACAGTGGTGGATATTTAGATCCAATAATAGAGGGTTTTCACCACGCAGTTTCATTACCAAATGGAGGAAGAGATACATGGTATAACAATAAAATCTATGTATGGTTTGAGGAAAAAAATTTATTAATAGATAAAAGTTGTTATGGTTTTTCAAATCCATCAATATTTATAAGTAATGAAATAATATCTATCAACCCGTACATTTCATTCACCATAGGAATAAAACCTGGTATTATAGATAATCTAATAGTATCTACAAAAACATGGGATATAGGTAACTTCTTAAGTTTTAACTATTTTTTTAATGATTTATTCTTATATTCAGGAACTGGTATTGTTTTTATGATAGGTAATGACTTTTTTAAAAATAATTTTTACAGAAAAAAAAACTTTATATTTAATTATAGTATAGGCGGTGGTTTAAAAATATATGAAAATACTGCTTTTATTTTCGGTCTGTATATTCAAACAAGCCCCTACAAAACAGGAATTAAAAGGATTGATAGAATAAGTATTATAAACTCCTATGGTTTTAGGTTCAACATTTCCAAAAATACAATTCTTCAATTTAACATTGATGAAGATTCATTTACATTTGCTGGAACAGATATAAGTTTTAATATATCAATGGAGATAAAATTATAATTTTTTTAAAACTCTTGACATCCTTTTTTAAAATATTTATATTATAAACAGTTACTATAAAAAAATATTATTAAAACTAAATTAGGAGGTGTTATAGTGAGAAAAAAAATTATTGGGTTATCCCTTGCTTTCCTGTTTGTAATTACAGGATGGGCTAATCAGGGTGTAACAGACAAAGAGATTAAAATCGGTGGTTTTTTACCACTATCAGGGATTGTAGGGTTTATAGGTCAGGGTGTTCAAATTGGTATGGATACTTATGCTAAATATTATAATGCTGAGCTTGCTACCAAAGTAGGTGATGGAAAGACAATGTCAATAATCTTCCTTGATGATCAGTTTAAAGCTGAAAAAAGTGTTGATGCTGCAAAAGAATTGATAAACAACCATAAGGTATTCGCAATAGTAGGTGCTGTTGGAACACCTGGTATATTAGCTACAATGGACCTGATTGCAAAAACTGGAATACCTTTTGTTTATCAGGGAAGTGGGGTAAAAGTTCTTTTTGATCCACCAAAAAGAAATGTATTCCCAGTTCAACCTGGATACGTATTCGAAGGTGTTTCATTTGTTAAATTCATAGCAGACTTTTTAAACAAGAAAAATATTGTATACGTATATCAATCTGATGCTGGTGTAGTTGACGCTGCGAAAGAGTGTCTTGAAGGAATGAAAAAGGCAATGGACAAATACAAAAGAAAAGGTGTAAAACTTATTGGCGAAATTACATATTCAAGTACTGATTCAGACTTCAAACCAGTTGCAACAAGAATAAAAGAACTTAATCCAGATGCAGTTGTATTATTTGCTTTCGGTGGTGCAGCAATAGCAGTAGTTAAAGCAGCAAGAGATGCTGGTATTGACCTTATAAATACTCCTTTTGTTACAACATATGTTAACTCAGACCCTGTTTTCTTTAGTTTAGGTGGTTCTTCATGGAACGATGTTTATGTAGGTGCATGGGCAAGCCCATCTGAAGGTGATTACTTCAAAAACTTTATGAGAGTATGGAAACAATACTCTGGTTCCAAGAGAGACCCAAGCCCTTATAATATAGCAGGATGGATAGCTATGGAAACATTTACTGAAGGGCTAAAAAGGGTTTATAAAAGATTCGGTGGCAAACTAACATGGGATAACTATATAAAAGCTATGGAAACATTTAATGAAAATGGTGGATGGAAAGATGGTATGGCATATAAACTTGCATACAAACCATTTAACCCATCAGATCCATCAACAAGATATCCTCAAGCATATCTATATTTCATAGTAGGAAAAGAAAAGAAATACCAAATCTATAAAAAAGCTAAAAGTTTAGAAGATCTTTTCATATACGCTGCTGAATAAAATCTAAATTCTAATATAAAGGGAGCAGTAGCTCCCTTTTTTTATCAATTATAACTTTTATTATTTTTAATTGAATTAATCAATATAGTGAGTAAATTAAAGACATAATATTTAAAATAATTTATAATATTATATACAATTTATATTTATTATTATCATAAGGATTTTATTTTGTAATTTTAACTCTTTTTAAACACATAAAACCAACATTTTTATTAAATTTTATCATAAAATTTTAAAACTTTTAGTTTATTTTTTTTGATATTAACTACCAAAAATTAAATAAAGGGATTCAAATGGATAATAATCTTGATAATAAGTATAATCCAAAAGAAATAGAAAACAAGTTATACAATTTCTGGGAAGAAAATAAATTTTTTCACCCTCAAGTTGATAAAAATAAAAAGCCTTTCTGCGTTGTAATACCACCTCCTAATGTCACAAGTGTTTTACACATGGGGCACGGGCTTAACAATACTATCCAGGATGTAATTGTAAGATATAAAAGGATGAGCGGATACAACACACTGTGGGTGCCAGGAACTGACCATGCTGGAATAGCTACACAAAACGTAGTAGAAAGAGAAATAGCAAAAGAAGGCCTTACAAGACATGATTTGGGCAGAGAAAAGTTTTTAAAAAAAGTATGGGAATGGAAAGAAAAATATGGAAACGCTATTATAAATCAACTAAAAAAAATAGGATGTTCCTGTGATTGGGACAGAACAAGATTTACAATGGATGAAGGATTAAGCAACGCTGTTAGAAAAGCTTTTGTAAAATTATATGAAGAAGGGCTTATATACAAAGATGAATATATAATTAACTGGTGCCCAAGATGTGAGACAGCCCTTTCTGATGAAGAGGTAGAGTATAAAGAAGAAAATAGTAAACTATATTACATAAAATATTATATAGTTGGCAGTGATGACTATCTTATTGTAGCAACAGTAAGACCTGAAACAATGCTGGGAGACACTGGTGTAGCTGTAAATCCACAAGATAAGAGATATAAAGACTTTGTTGGCAAAAAAGTTATATTACCATTAGTAGGAAGGCATATACCAGTTATAGCTGATGATCATGTTGACCCGCACTTTGGTACAGGAGTACTTAAAATAACCCCTTCTCATGATAAAGATGATTTTGAAATAGCAAAAAGACATAAATTACCATTATTATGCGTTATAGATATTAAAGGTAAAATGAACAATAACGCAGGAAAATACAAAAACTTAGATAGATTTGAAGCAAGAAAAAAAATAGTAGAAGACCTGGAAAAAGAGAGCCTTTTAATAAAAATAGAAGATTATAAAAACTCAGTTGGTAGATGCTACAGATGTGATACTGTTATTGAACCCTATGTATCACCACAGTGGTTTGTTAAAATGGCTCCATTAGCTGAAAAAGCAAAAGAAGTTGTTGAAAAAGATATAATAAGATTAATACCAGAACAATGGAAAAAAGTCTATCTCAACTGGATGGAAAATATAAAAGATTGGTGTATCTCAAGACAAATATGGTGGGGGCACAGAATACCTGCATGGCAATGTCATGATTGTGGAAAATATACAGTAAAATTAGAAGACCCAAACGTATGCAGTTATTGCGGTTCTAAAAATATAAAACAAGAAGAAGATGTTTTGGATACATGGTTTTCATCCTGGCTCTGGCCATTATCAACTCTAGGATGGCCTGATGAGACTGAAGATCTTTCTTACTTTTATCCTACAGACTTTTTATCTACAGCCCCAGAAATATTATTTTTCTGGGTTGCCCGCATGATAATGGCTGGTCTCTTTTTTAGAAATAAAATTCCTTTTAAAGACGTCTATCTTCACTCAACAGTGTGTGATGCTCATGGAAGGAAAATGAGTAAGTCATTAGGAAATGGTATTGACCCACTCGAAATAGTAGAAGAATTTGGTGCAGATTCTTTAAGATTTTCCATACTATACCTTGCTCCAATTGGGCAAAGGATAAGATTATCAAAAGATAGTTTTGAAATGGGATACAAGTTTGCAAACAAAATCTGGAATGCAGCAAGATTCATTTTTTTAACTATGAATAGTATAGAAAAGTTCCAATATAAAAATATAGCTGACATAAAACTTGATGAATGGGATAAATGGATACTAAAAGAGCTTTCTGAGTTAATAAATAGATGCAACTCTAATTTAGAAAAATATAGATTCAATGAACTTACAAATGATATCTACCATTTTATATGGGATAATTTCTGTGACTGGTATATAGAAGTCTCTAAAACAAAAGAAAATAAAAATGAAGCTGTTTCTCTACTCCTTTATATTTTAGAGATTTTACTAAGGGTACTACATCCAATAATGCCATTTATAACTGAAGAAATATGGCAAAAATTACCCAATAAAACCGGTAAGACAATTGTTCTTTCCCAATATCCAAAAGAGTCTTATAAAATAGAAGGTGTAACTAAAGAAATTGAAACAATAAAAGAATTAATATACATAATAAGAAACATAAGAGGTGACTTTAAAATAAAACCAACAGAATTTGTAAAGGTAGCTGTTGAATCTGACAAAGAAATAAGAGAATATATAACAAAAAATGAAGCAGTAATAAAAACTCTTGCCAAGGTAAAAGAAATAGAAATAAAAGAAACAATTGAAAAACCAAAACAAAGTATATGTGGAATAGGTAACGGTTTTAAAGTATATGTATTAATAGACGGAGATATAACTGAACAAATAAAAAGATTGGAAAAAGAGGAAAAAGAAATAGAAAATAAAATAAATATAATAAAAGGGAAATTATCCAATTCTTCTTTCTTATCAAAGGCACCTCAGGAAGTAATAGAAAAAGATAGAGAGGAGATGGAAAAATTAAATGAAAGAATTAGAAAAATTAAAGAAATGAAATCTCAAATATAAAAGGGGATAAAATGAGAAGAGACAATATAAAATGGATAAGTTTATTTACTTTTAATATAGGTTTTGGTTTACTCCTGATATATTTTTTAAAAATTTTTTTTAGCTTTAATGGTTTATATCCGTTTATCTCTCTTTTTTTTATATTTATATCTTTTGGTATATCATCTCTTCTGTTTTTCTTCTTCGAAGAAAAACTAAATTTTAATAGTTTGAATCGCGTTTCATTTATAGCCACAACTGTACTACTAACAATATTAAGTTTTATTCTTAATTCATATAATGAAGCAAAATCATTGTTACCAACAGTTTTAATATTTATTCCAATCTCAATGTTAATATTTTCATTTCATAAAACTGAAATTAAAAATAATGTTTCATTGTATTATTTAAGTTTTTCTGGTATAGTAATAGGTATTTTATTCTATTTTTTAATTATTTTATTTCTACCAAATTCTATTTCACTTTTTCTCTCTATAATTTTTATTACTATTTCAGGATGGTACATCTCATGGAAAAATAATTTATATATCCTCTTAGGTTCTATTGTAGTAATATTAATTGTTCTATTTAATATCCAAAAATTAGACAACAAGTTTTATAATGAAATATCCATCAAAGATATTAAAGAAAATGTTTTATCAAAAGAAGAAATAGAAGTAAAAGGAGTATTTTTCAATAACCATTATTACACTTTCTATTTTAACAATGCTAATGTTAGTAAATTCAAAAATAGTCTTTATGAATTATTCTACAATAAAATAATAGAAAATCCTTACATTCTAATATTAAATGGTGGCGGAGGAGTGGATGTTTCAGCAGCAATATATTTCAATATTAAAAAAATAGATGTTACAGAAAACAATCTGGAAGTTATAGAACTACTTAAAGATAATTTTAGTTCATATACGGGGGGAATATATCATAACAAAAATGTTATGTATTATAGGTCAGAGGTATTGCCATTTTTAATCGGCCAAAACAAGAAGTATAATATAATACAAATAAATGACTTTCAGGACCTACTTAACAAACCTTTGGCAAATTTTTCATTAGAATATATAGAAATATATACAAAACTTCTTGAGAAGAAAGGAATAATATATTTTGTTCTTAAAAAATGGGATAAATATAATGTATCTGTTATTTTAAATACTATATCAACTTATTTGAACAGATTTAGAAAAACACTTCATGAAACAGTAAGGATAATAAAATTAAATGACAACAATATTTTAATATTCAAACCAGAGGGATTTAACCAGGATGAATTAGTAAAAATAAACGATTTTTGTAATCAAAACTATTATGATATACTAACAATCGATAAGTTTTTAGACAAAAAAGAACTAAAATATTTACCGTATATAGAAAAACACAGAGTTTTCCCTTATAGTATTTTTTCATACAATTTTAAAGAAGATAAAATAATTTCAAAGTTTGCAGCAATCCTGATAATAATAGGCATTATATTGACTTCAGTTTTATGTTATATAATTATAAAAAAGAAAAAAAGCTTAAAAAATGTATACACATCAAATCTTTTATTATATTCTATATTGTCTATGTCTGGAATAGGTCTATTAATACCATCAATTTTTTATTATATATTCCCTCTTAATGAGGATATATTTTTATCTAACTCAATAATATTTTCTGGCTTTCTTTTCTTTACAATAATTCTTATTCCTTTAATCAGTTACAAAATAAAACTCAATAAGAGAGTTGTAATAATATTGCACTCTTTTTCATTAGTATTTTTAATATTATCTTTTATGTTTCTATATAATATAATACTATTTATAGCAAATTTTGGCTTTATAAAAAGAATAATTCTAATAATTATATTCTTATCCCCTATATTTGGAACAGTATTTTCAGCAAGAATATTTTCAATTAGATGGTGGTCGAAAATAAATGAAAAAACAATCTATCTAAATTGGGCGATAATGTTATTAGTATTAAGCACAAGTATATTAATAGGGTTTGTTTTAACTTTTTTTGGTAATTTAGTAGTATTATGGGTATTCAGTATTTTATTAGAATTATTATCTTTAATAACTTTTCTAAAATTAGATTATTTTTATAAAAAAAATAATTATATTTATAGAAGATATGGTATATAAAGGGTATTAATGTGTTATGGTATTCACAAGCTTCAAGAGAAATAGAAAAAAAGAAAGTAGTATTAAGAATTGACATTGACAGCCCTATAATAGAAAACGATTTTTTAATAAAAGAAAAGGTATTAAGATATAAAAAATTAATAGAAGAATTAAAATATAGAAAAGCAAAAGTCTTCGTGTTATTTGAAGTAGGTACAACAAGATCAAGAAATAACAGAAAAGTCAGTATAAAAGAAATTTCAGAGATATTAGCAAAAATATTTGATATTAAAATAAATTATCCTAATAAACCTGACGTATCAAATTTACAATATTTTCTAGAAGAAATATTACCAGGGGAGTTTTTATTCTGGGAAAATTTAGCACTTACAGAAGAAGAGGAAAATAAAAATTCTAAACTATTTAATAAAATAAAAGAATGGGCTGATTTTTTTATCGATGACTCAATCAATATTATCCCAAAACAGGAGTACAATTCAAATAAAATAAAAAAAGATATTCAAACAATTTTAGGCCCAAACTTTGAAAAAGAGATAACACTTATTAACAATATAATATCATCCCCAAAACATCCTATTGTGTTTATTATCGGTGGGATTCAAATTGAACAGTTTATAGTAGAAAACCTATTGCCACTTACATATAAAGCTGATTACCTACTATTCACTGGAGCTTGGGTATCCTACTATGCAAACAAGTTTTATGGAGTTAAAGAAGATGAATTAATTGATAAGAAAGGAATAAAAATATTTGATAGCATAAACAAAGACTTTTTTAAAAGGCCTAATGTTATATTCCCCGAATATGTAAAAGTATATCACCCTATTTCATTAAAAACAGCTGAAATGCCAATGGAATTTATAAAAGAAGGATTGTATATAAGTGATCTGGGCGAAAAAACATTAGAACAATATGAACAGATAATTGAAAATGCAGGCACAATAGTATGGCTTGGGGCAACGAGTAAATACTGGATAGAACCAAATTCTACATTAAAAATTGCAAATGCAGTATCAAAAAAAATATCAAATAAAATTATTTCAGGTGATGACCTTATGGAAGCTTTATATCTGACAAACTATGATGGGATTTATAAATTCGATATTGTCTACGGTGATGGGCATACAATAATTGATTTTATACTAAATAAAAACTATTTTGACTACAATTTTTAGAAAATGAACTTTTGTATTATTCTGGCTGCTGGAGCTGGAACACGTTTCGGCTCCCTTAAACAATTCGAAAAGATAAATAACAGAGAAATATTTCTTTACTCAATAGACAAGTTTTTAAAATCAGGTAAAATAGATTATACAACACTTGTTATAAACAAAGAAAAAATTGAATACACAAAAAATATACTTAAAAAAGAAAACATAAATAATATAAAAATAGTTGAAGGGGGTGAAACAAGATTCTTATCACTTATTAACGGATTAAAATATCTTCAAAACATTATTCCATTAAATCCTAATGATAATTTAATCATCCATGATGCGGCAAGACCAAATTTTTCAATCCCAACAATAGATAAAATAATAGATAAATTAAATACTTTTGAAGTTGTAACATTAGGTTATAAAATCACAGATGCACTGAAAAAAATATCAAAAGAAAAAGAGATAATATTTCTTCAGGAAGATGTAGATAGAGAAAACATATGGGCTGTTACAACACCTCAGGGATTTAAAATAAAATTATTTATAGACTTACTAAAAAATAAAGATACAAAAATTATCCCAAATATATATGATGAAACATCTTTATTTATGAAAAATAATAAATCAATTTTAATAGAAGATACCAGGTACAACATAAAAATAACTTATAAAGAAGATATTGATGTGTTAAAAAAAATAATGATAAAATAATCTCTTATAAATTTTTTAAAAATCATTACAATTTAAATTTTTTAAGTTATTTTTATAAAACATAAAAAAATAAAAAATGGAGGCAAATTATGAAGGCTTTATTTAAAATATTATTTTTATTAATACTAACACTGTTTTTAAATCAATTACTGATGGCTTATGAAGAATATAGTTCTGTTTCACCTATAAAAGTCTACATCACCGGATATGGAGGGCTATTAACATCTCATATACCAGACGAAGAAAATAAAGATTCCTCCACTAGTGAAGAAGGAACACCAAAAATGTCCAGTGTATATCTTGGAATATCTGTTATGCTCTTCTTACCTTCTGAATCTTTTGACAACCCTAATTATAGTATAATGGGCCCTATATTTAAGTTTTCATACCAAACTGAAGAAGCCTATTTTACTGACTACGACTCATATTACAACAGTTATGACTTTGGTTTTTCATACAATTCAATTAATGCCGGGGCTGGAATAGGATTTTACGATAGTTATTCTTCAAGACTTTTATATATGATATTTAGTGTAAAGTTTGCAACCCCTTCCGAAAAAGAAAAAAATATATCAGGTATTATCATAAAACCAGAAAACATGTGGGGACTACATTTTGACTTTGGGATCTCTTGGGAGTACATTTAACTTTATAATAGGTGCTAAACTAGGATTTAGTGTGGGTGGATACAACGCTGTAGTATTTGAATCATACTCTGTAATACCAAATGCTGAAGCATACTTTGGGTTAGGTTTAAGTTTTTAGATTAAATTATTAAAAGTTTTTATTATAATTTTAAAAATACTTGAAAATAAAAATTAAAACTTCGTAATTAAAATTTTAGCAAATCAAAATAAACGGTTACTTCTCAGTAAACTCTAAATCCTTTAATATTTGGTTTTTAAGGTCATTTTCATTATCAAACTTTATAACACCTCTTATAAAATTTTTGAAAGATATTCTTATTTTCTTACCATAAAGATCACCATTAAAATCTTTTATAAACGCTTCAACAATAATACCCCCAATCTTCCTGCCAAGTTTTTCATCACTTATAAAGATAAAACAATCATAAATCTTATTATCAATAAAAACATTGCCTTTATAAACACCAAACTTCGGAGCAATAATGTTATTATCTAACTTAATGTTAACGGTTGGGAAACCTATGTTCTTCCCCTTGCCATCCCCATGCTCAACAATACCTTCAATAAAAAAATCTCTTCCTAGAAATCGATTTGCCTCTTTTATCTTTCCTTCACTTATAAGTTTTCTTATCAAACTACTCGAGACCCTAAACCCATCTTTTATAACAGGTGGGACAACCATTATATTTGAAAAATGCATAATTGAATAATTTTTTAAAAAATTAATATCACCCTCATTTTTATATCCAAATCTAAAATCACTCCCAACAACAAAGTCTAAAAGTCTTATTTTAGAAGTAAAATAGTTTATAAACTTTATTGGCTTAAGCCTCATTATATCATCAGTAAAATCAAGGAGAATTAAATAATCAATACCTTTTTGTTTTAAAAACTCTATTTTATAGTCTGTAGGAGATATCATTTTTGGGGCTTTAGAAGGGCATATAATAGAAATAGGATGATTAGTAAAAGTTACAACAATAGTTTTTTTATTAGGAATAGATAATGATAACAATGTATCTATTATTTTTCTATGCCCTAAGTGAAAACCGTCGAAGAAACCAATTGTTAAGACAGCAGAGCTTAATTCAGGAATATTATTTATATCTTTAATAATTATCATTTAATCATTCTCTTATCTGACCATTACCAATAATCACATACTTATAAGTTGTAAGTTCTCTTAAAGCAACTGGCCCTCTTGCATGTAATTTATTGGTACTTATACCTATTTCTCCACCCATTCCAAACTCAAACCCATCAGTAAATCTCGTTGAAGCATTAAGATATACAGCAGCAGAAAGGACTCCATCTTTAAACTTCATCATATCTTTATAATTATTGGAAACAATAGCATCTGAGTGACCTGAACCATAAGTATTTATCATATATATAGCCTCATCAACAGAATCTACAATTTTTACAGAGAGTATAAGATCTAAATATTCTACAGTAAACTCATTTAAATCTTCAAATCTCTCAATCTCACCCACAATATCGGCAGCTTCTTTATACCCTTTTATCTTTACGTTATGTTTCATCAACACTTCAATAAGATCCTTTTTATAAGGATAATCTTTATGTATATAAAGATTTTCTATTGCGTTACATACACCTGGTCTCTGAACCTTTGCATTAACTGCTATTTGCTCTGCCATATTTTTATCAGCATCATAATTTATAAAAAGGCTACAAACACCTTTATCATGTTTTATTATTGGGATTAAAGAGTTTTGAGAAACAAAGTTTATAAGTTCTTCACCCCCCCTCGGGATAATAACATCCACACTCCCCACCATTCTTATAAGATGTAAAACAGCTTCCCTATCAGTTGTCTCAATAATATTTACCATATCAGGATCAATATTGCTCTTATCAAGAGCTTCTCTAATAATATTTCCTAAAATCTTGTTTGAATTAATTGCCTCACTCCCGCCCCTCAATATTATAGCATTAGAAGACTTTATGGTTAAAGATGATGCCTCAATAGTAACATTTGGTCTAGATTCATAAATCATGCCTATAACTCCAAGAGGAACTCTCTGTTTACCAATTAAAAGCCCATTATTAAGCCTCTTTTCATCATAAACTTCACCAACAGGGTCCGGAAGAGATATAACAGACTTAAGACTTTCTATCATGCCATCAATTCTTTTATCATTAAGTAAAAGCCTATCAAGCATTGCATTAGAAAGCCCCCTTTTCTTACCGTTATCCATGTCAATTAAATTCTCTTTTTTTATTACATCTCTATTCTTATCTAGCAATTCTGCTATTTTATAAAGAGCTCTATTTTTAATACTGCCACTTAGTGAAACAGATTTTGAATAAGCAGATTTAGCTCTTTTAGCAATATCTTCTATATAAGACTTTATATCCATTATTATATGCTCCTTAAAAAATTTTTATAGATAAATTTAATTAATAAATAAAATAAAAAAGGATACTAGAATGCCACATATAGTAATAAAAATGTACCCTGGTAGAACTGAAGAAAAAAAGAGGGAATTAGCAGAAAAAATAATAAACACAGCAATAGAGGTTTTAAATGTTGATAGGTCAGCATTTTCCCTATCAATCGAAGAAATACCCCAAGAAAAATGGATAGAAGTCTTTAAAAATGAGATAATAAACTCAAAACTCTATATAAAACCTGGTTATAATCCTTTAGAAAACAACCCATGTTAAAGGATTAAAAGATGGCTTTTGATATAACTAAAGTTGAAAAAGATAACTATATCTTAAAAATAGAAAAGGAAAAAACAAATAAAAAGGGTTATTTTTATTTTCTGTTTATAATTTTAAGTCTTGCTGCAATAATCTATTTTTCTAACCCTGATACACGATGGGTAATAGTAATAGCTGCCTCATGTATAATTTTATCAAGTTCGATATTTATATTTCACAAATATAAGATAGTGATAAACTTAAAAGATGATACTGTTTTAATTGAAAAAAAATTTATTTTATCAAAAAAAACAGTTTTCCCAACAAGAGAAATTATAGATTATAGGATAAAAGATGGAGAATCTGGTTTTCTGTTAATCCTGGTGAGGGGCATAGATATGGAGGTAATGGTAAAACCCGAAAAAAAATATACAATATTCAGGGGATCAGAGATAAAAGAAGTTGAAGCTTTATTAAAAACAATTAAGTCTTTTGTTTCACGTGAAACAAATTAAAATTTTTTAATTCAAATTTAATCCAGGACTTTTATAGTGGAAAAAGAGATAGAAGAAATATTTACAGAAGATGCTATTTCGTACCTCAAAAATATTATAAAAGAAACTAAAGGTGTTGAAGTATTTTTTGCAGGCTATTTTGACGAAAACAAACAAAAAATAGATAAAATAGAGGCTATAACTTTTGGAAACTTCGAGTTAACACCAGTATTTCTAACAAAAGCATATGCCTGTGATGTGGTTATCCATAATCATCCTGACTCTAATCTTACGCCGAGTAACTCTGATCTCCTAGTTGCAGAAAGTCTTATGAATTATGCGGGCATAAGTTCTGTCATAATAGACAACAATGTCACAAAAGCAAGAATAATATTTTTCTATCCTTTAATCAGAAAAGAAAAAGAAAAATTAAATAAAGATGAAATAATTAATTATTTTAAAAAAGATGGAATTTTATCTAAAATAGATAGTAGCTTTAAAGAAAGACCTTCTCAAATCAAAATGGCTGAGGCTGTTATAGAATGTTTTAATAATACAAAAAAAATAGCAATAGAGGCTCCAACAGGTACAGGTAAGTCTCTTGCATATCTTATTCCATCAATTTTCTGGTCTGTAAAAAATAGAGAAAAAGTTATAATATCAACTTACACAAAAAACCTGCAACATCAGTTATTAGAAAAAGACCTAGCATTTTTAGAAAAGTGTATACCATTTAGATTTACTTATTCAATAATAAAAGGAAGGAATAACTATCTATGTAAAAATAAACTTGAAGAAGCAAAAAAAGAAAAAGAGGGCCTGTTTGATAACAAAAATATATACAGTGAAATAGAAGAATGGGCAAAAACATCGAATGGTGATCTGGAAGAATTACCATTTCAGATAGTTTCAAGCGTATATCAGGACATAAACTCAAGCCCAGAGACATGTCTTTACAAAAAATGTAAACATTTCCAATCCTGTTTCTATAATATAGCAAAACAAAAAGCATTCTCTTCAGATATAATAATATCAAACCATTCACTAACAATACTAAGTCTTATTTTTGATGAAAAAGAGATGCCTTTCCTGCTTCCTAAAACAAACAATATAATATTTGATGAAGCTCACAACTTAAAAAAAGTAAGTTATTTAGCTTTAGAAGAATCGATCACATCAAACACAATAAAAAATAAATTAAATTATCTCTATTATGAAGGAGAAAAAAAATCAGGCAAATTAAAAACGCTCTTAGAAATAACAGAAGAAAAAGAGATTATAAATGAACTTATAGAAAATATAAAAATAACAAGACCTAAAATAACCAGTGCACTAAACAGTATATATAATATAATAGCAGAAAAAGCTCAGAATGAAAAAACCAAAATAAGAATAAAAGACCCTATAATAGAAAAATCATTATTTGAAGAAATTGAATCACCTGTTCTTTTTATCTCAAATCAAATAATAAAAACAATAAAAGAGATAAAAAATAAAGATGCAACAATAGAAGAAAAAAGGCCCCTGTTACTAAAACAGATAGAAAATACAGCGATAAATCTATTAGCAGGACTAGAATTATTTAGGATTTTATTTTTAGGCACACCTGATGATTATGTTGGATGGGTTGAAATAGACAAAATAAAATCATTTTTTGCAATCTATAAAGTCCCAATTGATCCTTTCAGTCTCATATCTGGTTTAAACAATGAAGAAAAAACTATTATTTTTTGTTCAGCTACATTAACAATAGAAAATGATTTTTCTAAGTTTAAAGAGGATCTAAAAATAGATTTTGAAACATTAATATTACCCCATGTATTCAACTATGATAGCCAGGTAAAAATACTAATTCCTGAAGACATTTATTATTCTGAAGATATTACTGAACAACAATTATACCTAATAAAAGAGGCTATTGAAATTACAGAAGGCGGTACTTTGATACTTTGTACCTCTTTTCTTCAAGTTAACAAACTAAAAGAGTTTCTAAGAGAAAATATAAAATATCCTATATTAGTACAACAGGAAGAATCAAAAACTTTAATAATAGAAAAGTTTAGAAAATACAACAGTGTGTTAATAGGCGTGGATAGTTTTTGGGAGGGAATAGATATAAAAGGAGAATCATTAAGAAATCTTATAATTTTAAAA
This sequence comes from Spirochaetota bacterium, assembly GCA_029552945.1. Classification (GTDB taxonomy): domain Bacteria; phylum Spirochaetota; class GWB1-36-13; order GWB1-36-13; family JAKPDD01; genus JAKPDD01. Next base: position 275,693 of record JAKPDD010000023.1, on the reverse strand, counting down.
CTCCCATTTTCACCACCGAACAGCCCAATTCAACAAGCAGTCTACGAAATAGCAGAGAAAGAAGGTAAAAACTCATTTTTAACAATATCCCTGCCAGAAGCAATAATAAAGTTTAAGCAGGGCTTTGGAAGGCTTATAAGGAGTATTAAAGATAGAGGAACTGTTATAATACTTGATCCAAGAGTAATAAAAAAAAGTTATGGAATAAAGTTTTTAAACTCTATCCCATCAACCATTAAAAATACAACCATAGCTTCATCTTCAAAAGTTTTAAAAGAACTCGCTATCTTTCATACACAAAAAATACAATTGTGCTGAAAAAAATCTTATGTAAGGCTTAGATCTGTTTAGATATAAGAAATTTTTCTTAAAAATTTTAAAAATAAAAAATTTTGTCATAGAGAGGCCCCTATGACAAAATAAAATGTTTCACGTGAAACAGTATTATAAAAGTTCTGCTATTTGAACAGCATTTAGAGCTGCCCCTTTCAACAATTGATCACCAACAACCCAAAGCATTATACCTGTTTCACTTGAAAGGTCATATCTTATCCTACCAACAGAGACTTCATCTTTGCCTGCCCTAAAAAAAGGCATAGGATAAACTTTATTTTGTGGTTCATCTTCTAAAATAACACCTGGGGCTTTTAATATAGCTTCTTTTATCTGTTCTAAACTCAATTTCTTTTCAGTTTCAATCATAAGAGATTCAGAATGAGACCTTAGTACAGGGACTCTTACTGTTGTTGCTGCAACTTTTATTTGATCATCATGCATTATTTTTCTTGTCTCCCATACCATTTTCATCTCTTCTCTTGTATAAAGGTTTTCCTGAAATGTATCAATATGAGGGATAAGATTAAAAGCTATCTGGTGAGCAAAATTAACTGGTTTTATCTCTTTGCCATTTAAAAAGTCTCTTGTCTGGTCAATACATTCTTGCATAGCAGAAGCACCAGCTCCCGATACTGCCTGATATGTAGAAGCAACTATTCTTTTTATTCGCGACAATTTATAAATAGGATTTATTGCAACAACCATTATAATTGTAGAACAATTAGGATTAGAAATTATACCTTTATGCCATTTTACATCTTCTGGGTTTACTTCAGGAACAACTAAAGGGACACCTTCTTCAAGCCTAAAAGCACTTGAATTATCAATCATCACTGCCCCAGCATCTATAACATGTTTGGCAAAATCTTTTGATACAGCCCCTCCTGCACTAAATAGAGCTATATCAACACCTTTAAAAGATGTTGTGGTAAGCTCTTCTACTTTAACTTTCTCTCCTTTGAATAAAAGATCCTTACCTGCTGACCTTTTTGAAGCAAGTAGTTTAATATTTTTTACAGGAAAATTTCTTTTTTCAAGTACTTTAATCATCTCCTGCCCTACTGCACCAGTTGCACCTACAATAGCCACATTTTTAGCCATTTTATCTCCTTAAAAAATTTTAGAATAAAATTTCATAAAATCTAGTATTTTTTCAAAAACATACTTAGCTTGTATATTAAATCCTTGACAAAAAAATATTTTTTTATAAGTTTTAATTAATATATTTATAATAAATATTAAACAGGAGTTTAACATGGATGTAATAGAAATAATGAAATATCTGCCACACAGGTATCCTTTTCTACTAGTAGACAAAGTAATAAAAATAGAAAATAGTGAAAACAAAAAAATAGTAGGTATTAAAAATGTAACAATTAATGAGCCATTTTTTCAGGGGCATTTTCCTGGAGACCCTATTATGCCAGGTGTTCTTATAGTCGAAGGTATGGCTCAGTGTGGTGGAATTCTAGTATTAAAAGAAGTTTTAAGTGAAGAGGAAAGAAAAAACTCATCACCTTATTTTGCTGCAATTGATGGTGTCAAGTTTAAAAGGCCAATAAGACCGGGAGATCAGATAAGATATGAAATAGAAATAATAAACATGAAAAGAACAATAGCAAAAATGAAAGGGAAAGCATTTGTTGGTGAAGAACTTGCATGTGAAGCAGAGATGACAGCAGTAATAGTAAAGAGACAATAATAAAGCTTAATGAATAACAAAGTTTCTTTACAATTAATATTTGTCTTTTCAATTTTCATAATTGTATTGTCCTGGAGTTTATCCTGGATAATAAACGCCAGGACCGATTACTATAAAATTCTTGAAAATATCTCAAAAGAGTTTTTTGTTTTAAAAAAAAATGATTTCTTAAATAATATTACATCAAACAAAAAAGACTTATTACATTCTGAAAAAGAACATATAGAAAAAACATTTTTTTACATCAAAGAGATAAATTTTTTTATATCTGAGACCAAAGAATATATAAAAAGGAAATTTAAAGAAAGTTACTTAGAAATAACAATAAAAGAAAACTTAACATTGGAAAAAATTTATCCCCTATATTTAAATAATAAGTTTTTAGGAAATATACATTTAATACTTGAAGATAAAATAATAAAAGATTCCCTGTATATAAGTATAATATTCCTTATATTGATATGCATTTCATTCATAAGTTTGGGATATCATATAATAAAAACATTTAACTTAGAAGATATAATAAAAGAAAAGAAAAGTGAGATAAATAAAAATATTTCATATATTATCCATGAACTTAAAAACCCTATTACAGCAATAAATAATATAGCCTATCTTCTTAAAGATAAAGAAAATAATAAAGATAAAGAACTGGTAGAAAAAATAAAAAAACTTACTGAAGAACTCAATGAGAAAGTATCATATATCATAAACATAACTAAAGTTGATTTTAATATAATGAGAGAAAAAACAGAAAGAATAAACTTATACAATTTTATTTCAACAATAATAGATAAACTCCTATATATTAAAGTGGATCAAATAATAAAAATAGAAAATAAAATAGATAAGTCTATCAACCTTAATATTCCTGTAGACATACTTGAAATAATAATGGACAATATTATATCAAACTCGATAAAATATACAGAGGATGGAGAAATTATAATTGAAACAAGGATATTAGATAAAGATCTTGAAATAATAATAACAGATACAGGCATAGGTATTCCTGAAAAGGATAGAGAAAAGGTTTTTGATATATTTTATAGGTCTTCAAATATAAAAAATAACATAAAAGGCAGTGGTGTTGGTCTTGCATTAGTAAAAAAAGCAATAGATTATTTAAAGTGGGAAATAAAAATAGAGAGTCCTGTCTTTAACAATAAAGGCACAAAAGTCATAATAAAAATCCCATTCTATACAAGATTTTTAAATTAAAATAGTAAAAATAATTATTATTTTAACTAAATTTTATTTGATCTAAATTATTTTTTAAACTTAGTTTAATAAATTAAAGAGGGTTAAAATTGGATAAAGAATTGATAAGAACAAAAAAAAATACAGAAATAACTGAAAAAGACATAAACTCAAGAGTAACATTAAATGGTTGGGTTCATAGAAGAAGAGACCATGGGGGAATAATTTTTATAGACTTAAGAGATATATCAGGTATAATTCAGATTGTTTTTGATCCATCTTTTTCAGAAGAAGCACACAAAACAGCAGAAAAACTTAGAAATGAGTTTGTAATATCAGTTTCAGGTATTGTAAAAAAAAGATCCGATGAAACAATAAATCCAAATATGAAAACAGGTACAATAGAAGTTTTTATTGATAAAATAACAATACTTAATACATCTGAAACACTCCCATTTTCTCTTGATGAATATCATAAAGTAAACGAAGATGTAAGACTTGAGTACAGATTTCTGGATCTTAGAAGACCTACTATGCAAAAAAATCTTATAAATAGAGCAAAATTTGTAAATAATATAAGAAAATTTTTAACAGAAAACAATTTTATTGAAATAGAAACACCAGTTTTAACAAAGTCAACTCCTGAAGGAGCAAGAGACTTTTTAGTACCAAGCAGATTAAATATAGGTTCATTTTATGCACTACCTCAGTCACCTCAATTATTCAAACAAATATTAATGATAAGTGGATTTGATAGATATTATCAAATAGTAAAGTGTTTTAGAGATGAGGACCTTAGAGCTGACAGACAACCTGAGTTTACTCAGATAGATATTGAAATGTCTTTCATAAATAAAGATATAATAATTGAATTAATGGAAAAAATGATATCATTTGCAATAAAAGAAACTTATGGAATAGAAATAAAAATACCTTTTAGAAGAATGTCATTTAAAGATGCAATGCATAAATATGGAAGTGATAGGCCTGACTTAAGATTTGGTTTAGAACTTGTTGATGTAGGTGATATAGTAAAAGATTCGAGTTTTAATGTATTCACAAATGCACTTAAAAATAAAGGAATAGTTTACGCTATAAATGCAAAAGGTGGAGCAAAAATTTCAAGAAAAGAAATAGATGAATATACTCAGTATGTCTCAACATTTGGAGCAAAGGGGCTTGCATGGATTAAAGCAACTGAAAATGGACTTGAAAGTTCAATAACAAAATTCTTTACAAAAGAACAATTGGACAAACTTACAGAAAGATTAACAGTAGAACCAGGTGATATAATATTTTTCGGTGCTGACCATCCATCAATAGTATTTCAGTCATTGGGCAACCTAAGATTAAAACTTGGGAAAGACCTTAATCTGATAGATGAAAATAAATTAGAGTTTTTATGGGTTGTTGATTTCCCTTCATTCGAATGGAATGAAGACGAAAAAAGGCATGTAGCAGTACATCACCCATTCACATCTCCTAAATCAGAACACATAAAACTGATTGACGAGGGAAAACTTGAAGATGTTGAGGCTGAAGCTTATGATATGGTATTAAATGGTATAGAACTAGGGGGAGGTAGTATAAGAATTCACAATCCTGAAATACAAAAAAAGGTTTTTAAAGCATTAAGTATAACAGAAAAAGAGGCAGAAGAAAAGTTTGGCTTTTTACTAAAAGCTCTTAGTTTTGGAGCTCCACCTCATGGTGGTATTGCTTTTGGGTTAGATAGAATAATAATGTTATTAGAAAAAGCACAATCTATAAGAGACGTTATTGCTTTCCCAAAAACTCAAAGAGGACACTGTTTAATGACTGGCAGCCCTTCATTAGTTGAGCAGTCTCAATTAAAAGAATTAGGTATAAAGATAGAAAAAGAAAAAAAATAGTATGGAGATTACAGTAAATTTAGACCCATCTATTGATCTTTCAATCTTTCATGGATTTAATAACACAAATTTAAAAATTATAGAAGAATCCTTAAATGTCTCTCTCTTTTCAAGGGGAGAGACTATTAAAATAATAGGTGAAAATAAGACAAATATTGATAATGCTGTAAAAGTTATAGAAAAAACATCGGCCCTTGTAAAGAAAAAAAAGAGTATAACTGAAAGTGAAATTATATATATAATTGAAAATACAGTAAATAATTCAGATGAGTTCTCAAATTTTATAAAAGTATCAAACAATAGAGTAATAAATCTTAAAACATACCATCAAAAACTATTTCATAATAACATACTTGAAAAAGACCTTGTGTTTTCTATAGGTCCTTCAGGTACAGGAAAAACTTATATTGCTGTTGCAACAGGATTATCATATCTATTTAAAAAGAAAGTAAATAAGTTAATACTAACAAGACCTGTTGTTGAAGCAGGTGAAAGTTTAGGGTTTCTCCCAGGAAACCTTGAAGAAAAAATAAACCCATATCTTAGACCATTATTAGACTCAATTTATGACATGCTCACTATAGATGAAATAATGAAATATAAGGAGAGAGAACAAATAGAAATTGCACCCCTAGCATATATGAGGGGAAGGACACTAAACAATGCTTTTATAATACTTGATGAAGCACAGAATACAAGTGAATCTCAGATAAAAATGTTTTTAACAAGAATGGGCCATAACTCAAAAATTGTTGTTACAGGTGACATAACTCAAAAAGACTTGCCATATAATAAAAAATCTGGTCTTGAAATTACTCTTGAACTTTTAAAAAACATGAAAGACGTAGGTTTTATCTTTTTTGATAAAAAAGACATAGTAAGGCATCCTTTAGTAGCAAAAATAATAGAGGCTTTTGAAAAATATGAAAAAAACCAATAGATTTTTTTTAGAATTAAAGTTTATAACACAAAATTATAAAATTTTCCTATTATTTAATTTAATACTATTCATAATCCTTTTCATATCTTTGAACTTTAATATTCTTGATATAAGATATGAATTAAAGTTGGGAGAAATATCTCCTATCACAATAATTTCTCCAAAAGATATAGAATATATAGATACAAAAGAAACAGAAGAAAAAATAGAAGAAGAGAAAAAAAAGATAATACCAGTATTTGATATAGATATGAATATATATGAAGATAAAATTTCAATATTAGAAAAAATATTTGAAATATCAAATGATAAAATTGAGGAAAAAGAAGAGAGAATAAAAGAACTTCTTTCTAAACTAATAAAAGAGAGAAATATAGAAAATATATCTTTTGCTGATATAATAAAATTTTTTAAGAAAAAATCTATCCTTGAAAAAACAAAGTCTTTACTATTTGAGCTCTACAAGGGAGGAATATATAAGCCATCTGAAGGTTTCAATATAGAAAATTATTATAATAATCCAGTACCAGCCAGAATAATAGAAGGAAACGAGATAAAGAATGATTATATAAGAATAAATAATTTTATATATGGTAACACATCCTATTTTGATATATTAAAAATAGTAATAGAGAGAATAGGGAAAAAAGAATATACAAAAACAATAACTGATATAATATACCTTCTCATAGAGGAGAACTTAACAATAAATACATACATAACTCAGCAAGAGACCAAAAATAGACTAAATAGAATAAAACCAGTAAAAAAAGTTATAAAAGAAAATGAAGTTGTTATAAGAAAAGGGGATAAAGTAAATCAAGAACACAAAGACCAGTTAAAAGCAATAAAGTTTTATAAAAGCAAAGGAACTATTACTAAAGGACTATTTACATTAATCATGTCAATTATTATAACAATTATATTTGTTATTCTTATACTTATCTTCTTAAAAGATTATATTAACAAAAAAAGCAAGATATCAGCGATCTATTTTTTCCCATTTATAAATATTTTTATAGTTTATATAATTCAAAATATTTTTTCAAACCTCTCTTTTCCTCTTGGAATACTATTTCCAATATCAATAACATGCTTTATGTTGCTCTTGTTGGTAGATGAAAAGGCTGCTATAATAAATACAATAATAACTTCATTAATATATCTTACATTTATAATCATATATAAGTCTGATACCCCATATTCAATTTTATTAATTATTTTCCCAAGTTTTTTACTGATTAAAATCTCAAAAAATATTTCAAGTAGAGAACAGATAATAAAACAATCATTTTTTCTGGCTATATTATATCTTATACTAATACTAATATATGATCTATATTTCACAAATTATATAGAAAAAGAGGAAAAAATTGTTGCTTTAATTTCATCAGTACTAAATCCTTTATTATCATCAATATTCGCTATTGGACTTTTGCCATTTTTTGAAAAAATATTTAATATAGTTACTCCTTTTAAACTAATGGAATTAAGTAGTCTCAACAATCCAATACTAAAAGATATGCAAATACTTGCCCCTGGTACTTACCATCATTCTTTATTTGTATCAACACTTGTTGAAGCAGCTTGTAAAGAGATAGGAGCCAATTCTTTACTAGGAAGAGTAGGTGCATTATATCATGATATTGGTAAAATATATATGGCAGAGTATTTTGCAGAAAATAAAGATTACACAAAAATAAACAAGGAAGCATCACCTGGAGTCTATACAATAATTATAAGAAACCATGTAATAAAAGGTATACAATTTGGGAAAAATGTAAAATTACCAGATGAAATAATAAGATTTATAATAGAACACCATGGAAAAAGTTTAATCGAGTTTTTTTATTATAAAGCATTAGAAATAGCTGAAAAAAATAATGAAAGTATAAACGAAAATGACTTTAGACATATTGGTATAAACCCAAGAACAAAAGAAACTGCAATATTAATGTTAGCTGACTCTGTTGAAGCAGCTGTAAGGTCTTTAAATACAAGAAGATATGAGGTAATAAAAGATAAAATACATGAAATAGTTCGGAAAAAAATAAATGAGGGATTACTAGATGATGCCCCTCTTACACTTAAAGATACTTTAAAAATTACAAACGTATTTGAAAAAATGATATTATCTTACTATCATATAAGACCATCATACCAAAATGAAAAGGAAGAAAACAATGAATATTAGTGTATTAGTTAATAATAAGACAAAAATAAAAATAAAAAATTTAAAAAAATTCGTAAAGCAGGTTTTTGAATTATTAAATGTCAAAGGAGTTTTTGAAATAAGTATAGTTTTCTGTAATAATGAGTTTATTACTGAATTAAATAAAAAGTACAGAGGAAAAGATTATCCGACAGATGTGTTATCTTTTGAAGGAATTGATAATTTTTTAGGAGACATTGTAATTTCAATTGAAAAAGCAAATGAACAAAAAAATGAATCATTGAAAAAAGAAATTGAAGATTTATTAATACATGGAATTTTACACCTCTTAGGATATGATCATGAAAAAAATGAAGAAGAATATATTAAATTCTTTAATATACAAAAAAATATTTTAGAAAATATAAAAGAGGGGATTATAATTAATGAAGCTCAGTGACCTATTTAAAAAAAGAGAGAAATTTTCAGAATCCTTAGAAATAATGATAGAAAATATAAAAAAACTAAAAAATAAAATAGCAAGTGATATAATGATACCAAGGGTTGATGTAATATCTTTTTCAATTGGACAAAAAATAGAAAGTGTTATAAAAACAATAAACAGCGAAGGATATAGTAGATATCCTGTGTGGAAAGAGAAAATAGATAATATTATTGGTGTTCTATATGTAAAAGATATATTTTTTCATTTAAGCAAAAGTGAGGACAATCTTACAATAAAGAAAAAAGTAATAGAAGAAGATATGATAAGGGAGGCCTTATTTATACCTGAAACAAAAAAGATAGAATCATTATTACAAGACTTTAAGTCTAAAAAAGTTCATATGGCGATTGTACTAGATGAGTTTGGCGGTTTTTCTGGGATAGTAACACTAGAAGATATAATAGAAATAATAACAGGCGAAATACAGGATGAGTATGATGAGGAGATAGAACCAATAAGAGAAATAGAGAAAAATGTTTATGATATAGATGCAAGACTTACACTTGAAGAAATTGAGGAAAAATTAGGTTTAAATTTTGATGACTACAAAGAAAATGTTGACACAATAAGTGGTTTAATATACAATGTAATAGAAAAGGTCCCAAAAATAGGAGAAGGAATAGAGATAAATAATGTAAAATACCAGATAACAAAAAAAGAGGGCAACAAAATAATAAGACTTAAACTTACAATAACTAAAAAAGAAAATGAATAACGAGTGGTTAAAAATAGTATTATATAGGCCAGAGATACCTCAAAACACTGGCAATATAGGAAGGACATGTGTAGGACTTAATATTCCATTAATAATTGTTGGTAGACCATCTTTTTCATTAGAAGATAAAGAACTAAAAAGAGCTGGGCTTGATTACTGGCAATATCTTAATTTAAGAAAATATGAGTCGTGGGAAACTTTTCTAGAAATAGAAAAAGCTGATAATATTTTAATCTTTACAAAAAGTGGCAAAAAATCAATCTTCGAAGCAAATATAACAGAAGGTTCCTACTTAATATTTGGCAGAGAAACAGAGGGCTTGCCAAAAGATATAATGGAAAAATATAAGGAAAATAGTATATATCTTCCAATAATAGGTAATGTAAGAAGTTATAACCTTGCTAACACAGTTGCTGTTGCATCTTTTGAAGCATATAGACAGATAAAATTTTTAAAACAAAATTTTAAATAACCAGGATTTTCAAAAATTGTATATTATAATAGATTGGAGAATCCCTACTGAAGCTAAGAAAAATCTTTCAAAATATGGGGACATTATAGAGTTTAAAACAGAAAATATAGTTTATAATGCGATTTCAGGGCATCCTGATATATTTATAACTCAAATAGGGCAAAAATTTATACTTGCTCCGAATATTCCAGAAAAATATATTAAGTTATTATCTGACCTGGCAGACATAGAAATTGGAGAAAAAAAAGTTGGACCAAAATATCCTGAAACTACTTATTACAATTGCGTTATCAATAATAATTTCTTAATCCACAAAAAGGGATTTACCGACCCTCTGGTATTAAAAAAGACAAATGATAAAAAATTCATAAATGTAAATCAGTCTTACACAAGGTGCTCACTCCTTGAGTTTAATAATTTTTTTATAACATCTGATATGGGAATATATAAAAAATTAAAAAATATATCAGAAACTATTTTTGTAAACCCTGACAAAATAAAAATTCCTGAATTAAAACATGGCTTTTTTGGAGGTACATGTGGTGTTTTTGAAAATAAAATATTTTTTATTGGTTCTCTCTCTTTTTTAGATAATGAAAAGCACATAAAAGAGTTTGTTGAATCCAAAGGATATAAAATCATAGAACTCTATAATGGCCCTCTTTATGATGGGGGTGGAATATTTTTTATAAAATAAAAATTCTAATCTTAAAATTAAATTATTAGCAATTTCTTATAATTTTTATAAAAAATTAATTCTTTCTTACTATCTGATAAAAAAGTCTTATTTAGCTTTTCAACATCTTCTTTCTGATCCTGCCATGGCGAGTCTGTTCCAAAAATTAACCTATCAGTATATTTTTCATAAAGTTTAAAAAGCGTTTTATCGCCTTCTAAAAGTGAATCGAGTGTAAATGATGTGTCTAAGTAAACATTATCATATAATAACAAAGGTTCTACTTTCTCCCATTCTTTATAGCCACCACCATGAGCAAGAATAATCTTTAATCCTTTAAACTTCTCCAGAACATTTTTAAAACGGGTAGCTGAAGCATAATCTGATAAAGGGAATCCAATATCAAATCCTGAATGAAAATGAATTACAATATCATAATCAATAGATTTTTCATATATATGAAAAACCTCTTCTGAATCAACAGGAAAGTTTTGATACTGGGGATGAAGTTTTATCCCTTTAATCCCTTCCCCTTTTATTTTTTTAAATACTTCATCTATGTAAGAAGGTTGATTCAAAGGATGAACTGAAGCAAAAAATATTATGTTTTTATATTTTTTAGAGGACTTTACAGAATAATCTATTATTGATTCTGTCTGAGCTGGTTTTGTTGCAATTGGTAAATTAACAGAAACATCAATACCAGCTATTTCCATAGACTTTAAAAGCCCAGATAGTGTCCCATCAGTATAAGGTTTTACATTATTCCCTGAGTTTTCAATAAGCTTTTTTATTGCAGTCTCTGCTATTTCCTCAGGAAAAGTATGAACATGAGCATCTATTATCATTTTCTCTAAACTCCACAAACAAATTTTACTGCATCCAAGAGAGAACTAAATTTTAAATCAGAATCTAACTCCTCATCACCTATCAAGATACTTTTTAATCCTGCGTTTTTTGCAAGTTCAATATCACTCTTCGTGTCACCTATCATAAAACAATCTTCTTTTTTAATATCAGGATAATCTTTTAATGCCTGATCTATCATTCCTGTTTTAGGTTTTCTACAATTACAATTATCAGTTTCAAGATGAGGGCAAAAATATATTCTATCAATATCTCCACCACCCTCTTTTATTTTTTTCATCATAAAACTATGAATTTTCTCAAGGTCTTCAAGTGTCATCAATCCTTTTCCTATCCCCTGTTGATTTGTAATTATTATAACTCTGTATCCATTTTTCTTTAAAATTCGTATTGCCTCTATAACACCATCTAAAAACTCAAACTCATTAATATTTTTTACATAATCCCCTATTAATCTTTTGTTTATGACACCATCTCTATCTATGAATATTGTGTTCATTTGTCTTTTATCCTGGATATCAAATTAGTAGTTGAATATCCCTCAACAAAAGGCAAAACAATTGTCTCTTTTGCAAATTCTCTACCTACAACCTCTTCTATTTTATAGTCCCCTCCTTTAACAAGTATATCTGGCTTTATCTCTTTTATAATTCTATAAGGTGTATCATCATCAAAGACAATAACATAGTCAACAAACTCAAGACTTGAAAGCATAAGAGCTCTATCTTCCTGATTATTAATAGGTCGCCCCTCACCTTTTAGTTTCCTAACAGAACCATCACTATTAAGTCCAACAATAAGTATATCACCTAAAGATTTGGCTTTTTTTAAATATGTAAGATGTCCTCTATGAAGTATATCAAAACAACCATTTGTAAATACAATTCTTTTTTCTTCTCTCTTTAATATCTCAACTTTAGATAACAATTCTTTTACCTTGTAAAAAATCTTATTTTTTTCAGTATAAAAAGCATTTTCAAGTTCTGAAAGAGTTATAGGTACAGTTCCTATCTTTCCTACCACAACACCTGCTGCTTTATTTGCTATCATTACAGTATCTACAAGAGGAATTTTATTAGCTATCCCTAAACTCACAACAGCAACAACAGTGTCCCCCGCACCAGAAACATCAAAAACCTCTTTTGCCTCAGTAGGTATGTGATAAATCTCTTTTAAACCATCAAAAAAAGTCATTCCTTTTTCAGATCTTGTAATAATAAGTTTTTTAATATTAAATCTTTTCATAATTTCTATTCCAGCCTTCTGTATATCCTCATCATTATTTTCAACTTCTCTTCCTAAAACATCAGAGATCTCTTTAACATTAGGAGTAATAAGATAAGAGTTTCTATATTTCTCCCAATCATAACCTTTAGGATCTATAACAACAGGAACCCCATTTCTATTAGCAATTTCTATAATATTTTTTACAATATTTGGAGTGCAAAAACCTTTCCCATAATCCGAGATTGCTATAACATCAGAAGACTTTAAAACAGATTCAATCTTATTAATTATCTTTTTTTCTATGTCTTCTTTTAAAGGTTCTACTTTTTCTATATCTACCCTTACTATATGCTGGTGCTCACCTATTACTCTTATTTTAGTTATAGTAGGTCTCTCATCTTCTATAAGAAAATTATCTATTTTAAGGTTTTCTAACTTATCTCTTATAATCTCTCCGTTCTTATCTTTTCCTATGAGTGAAAAAAGATAACACTTCCCCCCTAGATAATATATATTATTACATAAATTACCTGCTCCACCTAAAGTTTCTTTCTCTATTTTAACATTAACAACAGGTACCGGTGCTTCAGGTGAAATTCTTTTTACAGCCCCAATAAAATATTTATCAAGTATAATATCTCCTATTACTAAAATCCTTCCCTTAGAAAAGTCTAACATTAAAAACTCTCCTCTATTTTTTCACATATATAATGAATTATAAATATATGAGCTTCTTGAATCCTCGGTGTATTATCAGATGGAACTATTATAGGAATATCAACAATATTTGAAAGTTGCCCACCATCTTTACCAAGCAAACCTATTGTAGTAGCCCCAATTTCTTTAGCTTTTTTTATACCATTTATAACATTTTTGCTATTACCAGAGGTCGATATGCCAAAAACAATATCACCAGGTTCTGCTAGTGCTTCAACCTGTCTTGAAAAAACCTCTTCATAAGAATAGTCATTCGCAATAGCAGTAATAATAGATGGTTCAAGCAAAGAAATGGCAGGATACCCTTTCCTTTCTCTTTTATACCTTCCGACAATTTCACCTGCAAAGTGTAAGCTATCAGACGCACTCCCCCCATTTCCCATAATAATAATTTTATTCCCGTTTTTAAGACTTTCTATAATAGTATTAATTGCTATTGCTATTTTATCTTCTAGTGATAAAAGGTCTTTAATAACAGAGATATGTTCTTCTAAAAAAGTCTCAAACATAATAATTCCTTAATTATTTTATTGTTTAAATTTAATCTTAAAAATTTTAAAAAATAAAATAGGGCTATATTATTGAAAATAATAGAATATGGAGAAAAAATAGGATTAGAAGAGATTAAAAATATTGTAATAGAGTTCCCTTTTGGCCTGGGTGATAAAATAATGAGTTTTCCATTGTTATTTTCCCTTAAAAAACAGACTAAAGCAAAAATATACGTATTATCTCCTAATACTACAAGTACAAAACTGCTTTCACTTAATCCATATATTGATGAGATTATTGAATATAAACTCCCAAAATTTAAATACAAAAATGTTATTAAGTTTTTGATTTTTGGTCTTCTAAAACTAAGAAAAATCTTTAAAGAAAAAAAAATTGATCTTTTTATATGCACACATTACAATATACTAAGAAAAATCATGTTAAAAACCTTACCATACAAATATGGAATAATAAATTATGCAAACAAACATAAAGGTCTGCAAGTAAAAGATATTATGGATTTTCTTGGTCTTAAAACATATTATGATCACAGTATAAAAATGCAGGATAACAAAAAAGAAGTGTTAAAAAAATATAAACTTAAAGAAAAAAATTACATAGTACTTGATATATATCCTCAACACCTGGAAAAAGACCCAAGAAGATGGTACTATTTTGATGAACTTATAGAAGAACTAAAAAAAAATAAAGAAAATATAGTAATTATTGGATTAAACAAAAAACATAAAGAGAGAACAGATATTATAGACCTTATAAACAAGACAGGATTTGAAGAACTGTTAGTAATAATAAACTCAGCAAAACTTGTAATCTCGCTTGATACATTCAATTTTCATTTATCATACTCTCTTAATACACCTGTAATAGGTCTTTTCGGTCCAACCAACCCTGACGAAAGAATACCGCTTAATAATAATTCAATAGTATATACCATATACAAAAAGACAGAATGCTCGCCCTGTATAATAAACAAAGTTGATATAAAATGTAAAAACAATTATAAATGTATGAAAAATATAAAACCCAACGATGTTAAAATACTAATTGAAAAAATTTTAAAATAAAAATTTTTTTTGTATTTTTTTAAGTAACTTAAAATATTTTAAGGAGTAAAAAATGGAATTAAAATTAGATGTAAAAAATATAGATAATATTTTTACAGTGGTAAAAGAAATAAAAGGACCTTACTGGGAATTAATTATTGATCCATTCCCACAATTATTTGACTGGTTAAAAGATAACAGTAACAAAGGTGAAGGTTTAATAGGTATATATTACGATGACCCTTTAAGAAAAGACCCATACGAATGTATAGCTGACTTTGGAATAATAACAAAAACCGAAGAAAAAGAAGAGATTATACCTGGTTATAAACCAAAAAAATTCACAAATTTAACTGTACTTACCACCGAATATATAGGTAAAATGGACTCTGCTGATAAGGTTAAAGTTTATAACTTACTAAAAGAATGGATAAAAAACTCTGATAAATACAAATATAATTGGGAAAAGCCGGTAATAGAAATATATAAAGACTATTCTTTAAGGGAAGGGAAAGAGGGAAAAACAATAATAATGTTCCCTTTGAAAGAAAGATAACTAAAAAACTATATCAAACCCAATACTTATATCATAGTAACTAACATCCTCTAAATATTCATTGGAGCTCTTCTTTGTCCATGTAATATTATTTTCTAAGTTAATAGAGTTTGATAAAAATATTTTTGAATTAAGTGAAAAAGTCAATATCTTTCTATAAAAACTTTCACCAGTTTTAATAATATCATTCTCATCGAGGGGATATCTATCAGGATATTTTTCGTATCTATAAGAAAAAGATGGTTTTATTCTCCCTGATGAAAAATTATACTCTGCTTGAATATTAAAACCATAAATTAAATTAGAAAAATAGTTATAAATTATAGATTCATCCCCATCCAGAATAAGGTAATACTCATTAGGACCATAATATAGATAATTACCATTAGAATCAGTCTTTGAAAACTCAATCTTTCCTATCAATTCAAGCGAAGAAAAAATAAAATAATTAATTGCTAACTTTACTCCTAATATCTTAGAATACATTTTATCAGAAGTATATGTGGTTGGAGTTTTAAAAATATAATATTCACTAAAATACTCTTTAGTGTAATAACCCTCAAAAGTAATAATAAATTCCCAATTTAGATCCCATATTGATTTAAAACCAATAGAAAAATATTCATTATCATAAATATCATTAGGATAATTTATAACACCTATTTTAGGATTAAAATAAAAAACAAAACTGTCTGTTTCAAAGAAATACTGGGGATTAAAATAAAAAGAATAATTATCATAAACATTATTCTCTTTTTTATTTATTTTCCCCTCTGAACCAATATTAAATATTAACCCATTATTATCCATATTAATCTTCAATTTTAAAAAGAGATCCCAATCTAGAAAATCCTTTGTAGAATCACTAAAAAACTTTTCTAAGAAAACATTACCATTAAAAAGTAAAACCTTATTATCCCCTATCTCCCATGGATTAATAAAATAAAACGATGGTTTAATATAAGTACTGGCTAAACTGTTATTAAGTTCATCAATATTTGAAGTATACCCTAACTTAATTTCACTGCCCATAAAACTATACAGTGGAAAATAGAAAAAAAATAAATAAAAAATAATCAAAAACTTCTTCATTATTAACTCCTATTTAAATATTTTATTAATAATCTTTTACAAATAACTTAATATTTTCCTCTAACATATTTATATTAGACCTTTTTTCAATTCCTTCTTTTAATACCTGATAAACCTGCGTATTATTTTTATATTTTCCTCTTATTTTAAGAAGGATGTTTATTATTCTATTAACATAATTTACATCCAGTTTATTTTTGAAAATTAGATAGGATATCTCACTTATTTGCCTATTTTCTAACTCAACATTATTAGACTTACATACAATAAAAAAATAGAGAGCTTTATTAAGATTCAAGTAATATTCTTTTCTATTACCAAAATCTTTTCCAGACTCAAGTATTTTATTAAAAAAGTCAGAAGAAAAATTATTTTTAAGTGAAATAAGAATAAACTTTAAAATAATAGGTTCTTTTAGATCAAATTTTTCATAAATGTCCAAAATTTGTTTAAAATATTGAGTATCATTTTTAAAAATTTCTATTAGTTTTTTAGGCTCAACTTTTTTAACAGATGCTTCGCACAAAAGAATACTTAGAAGATCCTTAATATTATAAAAATTATTAGAATTAAGCCATAAATAAAAATCAGACTTATAATCTGACATATAATCATCACATTCTATTAATTGCCCACAGTAAATATTAGAAACGATTATTACTAAAAAAAATATAATTATGATTTTTTTCATTACTTTTTTTCTAAACCTATTTTATTAATTCAAATTTAAAAAAGAGGGAAGTTTTCCCTCTTTTTTATTTTCTTTTTTTATTTTACTTTTTGTACTTTTGCTTTCTGTTGAGTTTTTTTACCTGTTGTACTTGATTCTTTTTCTTTAATTTTTTCTTTTATCTTTTCTTGTAATCTTGTTCTTATTGTAAGCATCAACTTCTCTTTTAATTCTGGATTTGAGATCGATTTTTTAATATTATTTTTTTCCTGTGTCACTATATTATTTTGAACTTTTACACAATAGTTCTTTGCTTCCAATTCAGAAAAACCATACTTTTCCATTTCTCTAGTCTGATTTTGAACTTCAAAAGCAAAATCAGCTGCTGTTTCTAAATCCAATCCATTAGAGTAAGAAATCTTAATACTTTCCTTCAGTAATTCATAATTAATTTTTTCTCCATTAGAGGCTTTAACTCTCTCTCTTACCCTGATCATACATTTTTCAATCTCACCATCATTTTTAACTTTCAACTTTTCTTTTAAGAAGGTCTTCATCTCCTCAAGATTTTTATCTTCTTGAGAAAATACTGTTCCTACTAAGAAGAGCATTAAAGTTACCACTAGTAATTTTTTCATAGCTTTCCTCCTAATTATTTTTTAATTTGAAATAAAAACAATGTTTTCCTTTCCAAAGTAATCTATCATTTTAATTTCATTTATATTTTTTTCTATTTTTTCATTCCCTTCTTCCTCATTATCTGACAAAATTAAATAATTTTGCATATATGCATTTTTAACTTCAATTTTTAACACCCATTTTTCACCATCATAATACATATCCTGTGGTTGCCACTTATTAAAGTCACCAACTACTTTAACTTTTTTATCTTTCTTACCAAAATATATTATATCTCTAACAGTACTCTCATCTTTCATAAAAATACCACTCATATAGATAATTACGAGCAACACAATAAATGAAAGTGATAAGACAAGTTTAAAAACAAAACTATTTTCTTTTTTCTTACTTTCCTTTTCTACTAAATTGTATATAGAGTTCATCACTTTTTCTTTGAAGATAGGAGATATTTGATCTATTCTCTCTTTTTCATAAAACCTTTTTATTTTTTCTTCCATATCATTTACTCCTATTTCTATAAACAATATACATTTTTAATTTTACTTTGGTTTCAATTTTTTCAATTTCTTTTTTAATACTTTCCTGGCCCTTAAAAGCCACGTCTTTATTGTATTTTCATTTACGTTAAGAATTTCTGCTATCTCACTAGTTCCCTTCCCCTCATTATAGTAAAAAAACAAAACTTTCTGATATTTTACAGAAAGTGTATTAATAGCATTCCTTATAATTTCTACTTCAAACACATCATTCTCAAAAAAAGCTTCATTGGTAAAAACAACACTTTCAAGGTTAGTGATATTTTCTTTTTTATTTAATTTTTCTTTTTTTAAAAAGTCTTTTATTACATTATGAGTAATTGTATAAATCCAATTAATAAAAGAATATTCGCTCTTATAAGAAGGAAGGTTATAGAAAACTTTAATAAAAACCTCCTGAGCAATATCTTCATTTAGATATTTTAACGAAATTGGTATTTTTGAATTTATAATATTAAAAACCAACTTCTCGTATTGGCCAATTATTAATTCAAAACTTTTAACATCACCTTTTAATATTTCTTCTATTATTTTAAGAGTATTATTATTTGTCAACTAAACCTCAAGATCTGCACAATTTAAAATTCAATTAATTATACTTACTTTATAAAAGAAAAGTTTCAAAAATTTTTATTATTTTAAAAAAAATTTCTAATATTCTTTATAAAACTATAATAAAATATTATCTAAATAAAAGAGCTCTAAAGAGATTCTAGAATATATAAAATTTTTGGAACTAAATTTTAAAGACAAAATTACAAATAAATTATATGGAATGTGAGAGGAAAAGATCCTCTCTAAAAATTATTCCTGTGGTTTTATAGAAAGATGAAGATCTGCTTTTTCACCACCAATAAGTTTTATATGTATTACATAATCTCCAGTAGTTTTTATTGGCCCAGGTAATTCAACATTATGTCTAGTTATTTCTATTCCTCTTTCTTTTAACATGTCTTCAATATCTTTTGCTGAAACAGAACCATAAAGTTTATTGCCTTCTGTAACTCTTTTTGTTATTTCTATTTTTTGAGACTCTATTTTTTCCTTAATGCTCATATTTAATTTTCTTTTTTCTTCTTTCCTTTTTTCTATCTCTTCTCTTCTTTTTTGTATCATTCTTAAAGTATTTTCATTCTTTTTAACTGCTATTTGTTTAGGTAACAAATAATTCCTTGCGTAACCATCTCTTACCCTAACTATATCTCCCTCTTCTCCCAAACCAATCACATCTTTTAGCAAGATAACTTCTATCATATTTAAAACTCCCTTATATCTTTATTTTTTCTATACTAACATAAGGTAGAAGAGCCATATATCTTGCCCTCTTTATAGCAACCTTAAGTTTTCTCTGATGCATAGCACAGGTTCCTGTAATTCTTCTTGGCAATATTTTGCCTCTATCAGAAACAAATCTTGCAAGGAGCTTAGAATCTTTATAATCTATATCTCTCTTTTCTTTACAGAAAAAACATTTTTTCTTTTTAAAAAGAAACTTTGGTAGTGCAACTTCTGTTTCTTGCATCTCTTCTTTTTTTATTTCTTTATCTTCCATTTAAAACACTCCTAATAAGTTATTTTTAAAAAGGTATATCATCACTATCATCTTCACCATATTCATATTCATGGTTATAATTTTCTGATTCTTCTTTTTGTTTAGTTGATCCCATAAGTTCAACCCTATTTACAATAATAGATATTTTATATCTATTATTTCCTTCACTGTCCTGCCATTTTTCCTGTCTCAAAGAACCATCTACAAGAACTCTAGACCCTTTCTGGCTGTACTGTCTTAAAAAATCAGCTGTTTTACCAAAAGCTGTACAATCAAAAAAACTTGTTTTTTCCTCTCCTTTTATATATTCATTAACCGCCAGACTAAACTTTGCTACATTAACTCCACTACCCGTTGCTCTTATTTCAGGATCAGAAACAAGTCTGCCAGAAAGAATAACTCTATTCATGATCTATCCTTACTTCTCTTTCTTAATAAATATATATCTTACTATTTCTTCTTTTAAATTCAAGTCTTTATAAACTTTAGATAATTGAGTAGGTTCAAGATTAACATAAAACAGATAGTAAATACCTTTATCTTTTTTATCAATAGGATATGCTAATTTTTTTATCCCCATATCTTTTTCAGAATCAATAGTTCCACCTTTTTCTTTAATTGTATTTATAAACCATTCTTTAATTACTGTTGTTTCTACTCTTGTATCAAAGATTACCATAACTTCATATTTTTTCAAAATTACCTCCCAAAATTCAGGATATTTTTCTATTAAACTAATACAAACTCCACGGTATAGGGGTTAGTAAAATTTAATTAAAAATTTATAAAAAAATAAATTCTAAGCATCAAAAATCCGATTATTTATGATTGTCCAGGAAGGAAAAATTTTTCAAGGAGGATGTACATGATAATTAATCACAATCTTAGTGCAATTTATGCCAACAGGCAATTGGGGATTAATGATATTAATCTCCAAAAAAACATTGAAAAACTCTCATCTGGTACAAGGATAAACAGAGCAGGTGATGATGCATCTGGTCTTGCTGTATCTGAAAAGATGAGAAGCCAGATAAGAGGTCTTAATAGGGCTGCTCAAAATGCACAGGATGGAATATCTTTTATCCAAACTACAGAAGGATACCTACAAAACACTCAAGACATTATCCAAAGAATAAGAGAACTTGCAGTTCAGGCAGCAAACGGTATTTATACAGTTGAGGACAGGATGCAGATCCAGGTTGAAGTATCTCAACTTGTAGATGAAGTAGACAGAATTGCATCTCATGCTCAGTTTAATGGTCTTAATATGCTTACTGGAAGATATGCTGCTGCTACTGAAGGACAAGTTGCTACAGGAAGTATGTGGTTCCATATAGGTGCAAACATGGACCAGAGAGAGAAAGTAAATATAGGAACAATGACTGCTAAAGCACTAGGATTGAAAGAACTTACAACAGGAGAAGTTTTAAGTCTATCAACTATCACAAAAGCAAATACTGCAATAGGTGTACTTGATGAAGCATTAAAAAGAGTAAGTAAGCAAAGAGCAGACCTTGGTGCATACCAGAACAGGCTTGAGTTTGCAACTAAGGGTATATTAATTGCTGCTGAAAATTTACAAGCTGCTGAATCAAGAATAAGAGACACAGACATGGCAGCAGAAATGGTTGATTATTCTAAGAATAACATACTTATTCAATCTGCGACTGCTATGCTTGCTCAGGCTAACCAAAAGAACCAGTCAGTTCTCCAGTTGTTAAGATAAAAGGTTGCCCCTTTTCTACGGGGCTCCTTTTTTTTAAAATCTATAACTTACCTGACTTTCATAACTATTCTCAATTTTGTAATAATTTTCATATATATAAAGAGACCTTCTGTAATTAATCTTCCAATATAAATACTCAAGTTTAAAAGGCAATATTAAACCAATATTAATGCTTGTCCTGTCATCACTAAAAATATTTTTAAAAAATTCAGAAAAACCATCTATTCCTACTCTATAATATCCTATATTAAAATACATAAAATCAAGTACTTCAGGATATAAAAACAGGTCAAAAGAAAACTTATTATCATAAACATTTTCAATAATTTTTTCACTTAAAGTCTCTCTATATGAGATATCAAATTTTATAACTGAAATTTTATCAAAACTTAATCCAAAAAATATACCATATTTATTGTTCTCACTTTTAGTTAAAAGATTATAAAACTTGCTTTTCCTACTAAGTATATACATAGAATCAAAATAACTATCTGGATAATCATCTTTAAGTATAATCCCCCCAAGTCTATAATGAAAGTAATAAAAAATGTTACCTTTAACCCCATAAGACATAGCAAAACCATTAACATCAGAAAAACTATTATTATAAACAAAAATTTTAGAAGTCTCAATATAAAAATTAAAAGTAACTTTTTCCCACAAATTATAGATAGGGAAATTAAAATCCATACCAAAAGCAAACAACTTATCTTTAGCCTTCGATTTTTTTAAGTCATTAGGGTCAAGATCAGAGACAAAAGTTAAACCTATTTCAGTCTTATCTAAAAAAATATTACCTCTAAAGGGATTATAATAACCCCTTATTCCAAAAATTTCGCAGGAAGATAAGTCACTTACAAAACTCATCAATCCCCAGTTATAAAATGAAATAGTAGATTTTAAAGATAAAACCCTATTTTGTGGATAATTGATATTTGGTCTAAAATAATCTAATACAGTGTTATTACCAATATCTATTTTGTCTATATTTCCAGATTCAATATAAATTCCATTATATTTATAACTGATAGAATCTATTTTTAGTATAAGATCTGATAGCGAATCTGAAAATGATTCAAAGTCCCATTCATCTTTATTGCCAAAAGTATCAGGTTTATAAAAACTCTTATCTTTATAATCCACATAAACTGGCAATATAAGCCTTAAATTAAAGCCTTTATATCTAAATCCTACTTTTGGAGAAAGTATTAAATAATCCTTATATTCACCAGAAAGTAATGAAACTCCAAAACCAAAGAATATATTCCAAAACTTTTTTCTTTCTTCAATAGAGCTCTCTAAGAGAGACTTAGAATAGAGAAAGTATCCATACTCTTTTTTATAATAATCTACTTCTTCTATAGGTAAATAGGAATAAGATATACTCTCTTTATTATAAATAAGCCTCTGATAATTGTTTAATATATAAGAACCACCACTTGAAACAATTCTTGATGTACCTTTTATAGAAACTATTTCATAAAACCCATCTTCTTTTACATTAATAAGGAAAATTCCTTTTGAAAAATAAAACTCAAAAAAATTTGTTTTTATCCTTTTTACATTATCCGAACTATTTTCTATTAATAAAAAACCATATTCTAAAAAAATGTCATTAAAACTAATATTAATCTTAGAGAAAGGTTTAATAACAAAATAGGTTTGTTCATCGTACACTACAAAATTTCCATTATTTAATGTTTTTATTTCATCTTTATCTAATATTTTAAAGTCTTTTTCTTCTATTAAGATAAACTTATCGATAGTAAAATCTTTTTTTCTAACTTCACCCCCAATTACAAAACCCTTAAAAGAAAAAGAAAATGTATTTAACAAAAGTAAAAACAAAATAAAATTGATAAATTTCATATAAACACCTTAAAATAAGACTTATTATTTCTTTTCTATAAAAAATTTTGCACTATCAATAAGTACATCTTTATTGTTTTCAATTTTATTGCTAACAACACTGTTATATAAATATCTTAAAATTTCACCAACTAATGGCCCCTCTTTTACACCAAGTTGAATTATATCATAACCTGAAATTTCAAGGTCTTTTATTTTAAACTTTTTTTCCTCTTCAATAATATTTAAAATCCTTTTTCTAAAAAGTTTTATTTTTTCTGGTTCCCCACTCCTAAATCCGTTTCCCTCTCTGTCAGCTATCCTAAGACTAAAAAGATCCTCTATATTATCCTTCCCAATCCTCTTTATAAATCTTCTTACTGCTGAATCTGTCCAATATTCTTTATAATGAAACATATGAAATCTTATAAGTTTAACAACATTTTTTATAAGAGAAATAGGCAAATTCCATCTTTTCATTATATTATAAGCCTTATTTGATCCTATTATCTCATGTTTATAAAAAACAAAATCATTTTCATTTTCTGAAAAAAGCTTTGTCTCAACTTTTCCTATGTCATGCATAATTGCAGCAAGTCTAACATTCAATTTCTTTATAGCAGCATCACATGAATAAAGTAGGTGATAATAGACATCATACTTGTGATAAGAGTTTTGTTTAATATCTACGCAATCAATTATTTCAGGGAAAAAAATCGCTAATTCCCCGGTTTTTCTTTTTTCCTCTATCCATATTGATGGTTTATCATAATTCTGTAAAACATATAAAAATTCTTCAATCAATCTTTTTTCCATCTTTTACCTTTTGAATTAAGTATTTTATCATAAATAATTTTCCATTTAAAATAATCAGATTCCATTCCTAATTTCTTATAAATTTGTGAAATGTGTAATGCACCTGCTTCAGATTTTTTAATAATAGTAACCTCTTCTGCTAACTTAAGAACTTTTTTAAGGTCTTTTATCTCCTCCAAATAAAGCAAGTCATAAGAGGCAGAAATAAGTACAGTTAGATTTTTCTTTAAATATGCTTCTTTTGCTTTTATCATAATATCAGCTAATCTCTCATCGTAAGGATGAGGAAAAATAGATAAATGTAAAAATAGTAAAAATATTATTTTTTTATCCATTCGATAATCTTTTCCCAATAAGGTTTATGATCAACTCCTATCATACTCATTAGAACTATTGCCAAATGCCCATTAGGTAATATAATTCTTTCAACATTAATTACTTTGTTAGAGAGAGCATCACATGCAGGATAAGGAGCAATATCATCAAATTGGCTTATTACATTAAGTACTGGTATTTTTATATTCGACAGACTTACTTTTTTATTAATAAACTCCAATTCCTCATTAAAAAATCTATTCTGCTGAAAAAAATATTTTATAAGGCTCCTTGCAAACTCACCCGGCATATCTATATTATCATCTCTCCAATATAATAAAGCTTTATACACCCTTAAAAAAAACTTATTCCTATAATTATAAAAAATTCCCATTAAGCTCTTAAATCTTACTGCAGGATTTATAAACTGAAAAGATAGAGTTTGATAATCAGCAGGAATATTTCCTAGAGAATCGACCAGTTTATCAATATCTATTATTTCACTTGATGTTAAAGATGATACAATACCCATTTTTGAAAAATCATATGGTGAGTTCATGCTAATATATTTTAGAACTTTCTCGTTATTAAAACAGGAAAGATACAATGATGTCAAAACACCACCAAGACAATGACCTAATAAGATTATATCTTTTTTTTCATTTTCAAAAACAAAATCTACAGCATTCTTAACTCCATTTAATACATAGTAATCTAATGTATACTTTTCATCATACTCTTTTATATTTTTCCATTTAATTATGTAAGGGCTTATCCCATTTTCTATCAAGAATTTTGTAAAACTTATCTCTGGTAAAAGGTCAAGTATATAATATCCATTGATTAGAGGAGTTACAATTAATAGTGGTATTCTTTTTTCTCCTTCATATGAATATAGTTCCATTATATCATTTTCAAAAACTAAACTCTTTTTACTTGATCCTATTTCTTTATCAATATCTGTACCTAAAAAATTATTGGCAATTTCATCTAAGTATTTTACAAAATCATCATAATCTTTTTTTATCTTTTCTTTTAATTCTTCATTTATATCTTTTCCCATATAGTACCTTCTTTTGTATCTTTTAAAATAATACCTTTTGAAAGTAGTTTATTTCTTATTTCATCGGCTTTTTTAAAGTCTTTATTTCTTCTTGCTTCCTCTCTTTCTTTTATAAGTTGCTCTATTTCTTTATCAAGGTTTTCATCTTTAAAAAGATGATCAAAACAGCCAATAACTTTATCAACTTCCTTTATAAAGCCCAATATTTTTTCTATACTATCTTTTCCCAGGTCATCGTATTTAGAGTTAATTTTTCTTATAAACTCAAAAAAAGCTGCTAAAGCCGGGGATATATTAAGATCATCCAATAAATTTTCCACAAAAGCATTTTTCGATTTTATTATAATATCATCAACATTAATCTCTGTTTTATCTTTTTTTATAGACTTAATTCTTACAATAAACTCTTTTATTCTATTAAGTGTTGACTGACTCTGTTTTATAAGTTCTTCTGAAAAATTAAGTGGCTGTCTATAATGTGTTGATATTAAAGAATATCTTATAGCCATTGGATGATAACCTTTATCCAATAGATCTCTTAACGTATAAAAATTACCTTTTGACTTTGCCATTTTTTCATTATTTACATTAAGAAAAGCAGAATGTACCCAATAATTTGCAAGATCTTTTCCACTATATGCTTTACTCTGTGCTATCTCATTTTCATGGTGAGGAAATATATTATCTATTCCTCCACAGTGTATATCAAAAGTATCTCCCAGATATTTCATGCTCATAGCAGAACACTCTATGTGCCATCCAGGTCTTCCCTTCCCTACTTCTGTTTCCCAGAAAACATCTCCATCATCTTCATTATATGATTTCCACAAAACAAAGTCTACTGGTTGATCTTTTGAATATTCATCAAGTTTTACTCTGCCACTTGCTCCATCTTTAAGTTCATCAGGGTTAAAACCTGAAAGTTTCCCATATTCTTTAAACTTTGATATAGAAAAATATATTGAACCATCTTCTGTTTTGTATGCAATCCCTTTTTCCAGAAGTGTTTTTATAATATTAACCATCTCCTTTATATGTTTTGTTGCCTCAGGGTAATAATTAGCTTTAACTATATTCAATGTCTCAATATCTTCAAAAAAAGCTTTCTTGTACTTATAAGTATAGTCACTAAGTTTAATATTTTCATTTTTCGAGCCTCTTATAGTTTTATCATCAACATCTGTTATATTCATAACATGTGTAACATCATATCCTATATACCTTAAAAATCTTACAAAAAGGTCTTCAAAAATAAATGTTCTTAAATTGCCTATGTGAACAAAATTATAAACGGTAGGTCCACATGTATAAATTCCAACCTTTCCTGGATTTATAGTTTTAAAAATCTCTTTTTTTTTAGTTAAAGTATTATATATAACAAGTTCTCTCAACCTTATACCCTCTTGCTTAAAATAGTTAGAAAAACTAAAAATATTTAAAATTTTTAAAGTAAATTTAATAACATTAATAGTTATAGCTTGATAATAGGGAGATAAAAATGGAAGAAAAAAAAGAACTTAAAGCATATACAGAAAAATTAGATAAAGTAATGAAGTATACTGACAATGATATAAATAGAGCAAAACAAATTGTTCAAGGGATATTAAAAGACTTTCTTGTAATAAAAGGAAAAATAAATATTGAAAATCAAAATGAATCTGGCCTTTTTATACTTTTTTTTCATAAATATAAACACTATCTTGTTGATAAGTTTTCTGCTATACAAACAGGGCAAAAAATATTATCTACACTTGAGATAAAAGACAGTTGGTTATTATTTTTCAAAGAAATAGATAATATAATATCAAATCAGGAATATCAAAAAGAGAAGGTGTCAAAAATAAATATTCAATTTGAAAAAGAGTTTTCTCCTGCTATTATATCTCAAATGATAGGAAAAATTGAAAATAGAGATATTACTTCCGTAACAATACAGATAGAAAATATATTTTCTTATATTTTTGGAAGGGATGCAGGTGTATTTGTACAAATAGAACCAGAAGATATAACATCGCTTGAGTATGAAGAAAATGTAAGAGAATTAATTCATAACAGAGAATTAGAAAAAACAAGAATTGATGAAACAATAAAAAAAGTTGAATCAGAAGAATCTTTAAAAGATGAAGTAACTGAAACAAAAAATAGTCTTATAAATGAAGGTAATATTATTTTAAATGGGGAACTAAGTTTATCTCCGATAAAAGGCAAGTTTATATCAGAATTATCTGTCGGGGACATAATTGGGGTTAAAATAAATGACACCTCACAAAAGGCAATAAATATAATAAAACAATTA
Organism: Spirochaetota bacterium; assembly: GCA_029552945.1. Classification (GTDB taxonomy): domain Bacteria; phylum Spirochaetota; class GWB1-36-13; order GWB1-36-13; family JAKPDD01; genus JAKPDD01. The sequence goes on along the minus strand of JAKPDD010000023.1, from coordinate 247,624 downwards.
AACCTTATTACAGAAGATGGAAAAATAAAAAAAGTTAAAGGAAAAATAATTTTTCTTAAAAAAACAGAAAAAGGATATACATTACTGGTTAGGATAGCACCTCTTATAATACTAGAAATAACAGAAGAAGAAGAGGTAAAAATAGAATGTTTTACTCAGACGCCCACAGAAAAAACAAAAGGTAAGAAAAAACAGGGAAAAGATAAAAGTAACACAAAACTAATAATAATATCCAGTATAATAAGCTCAATAATTGTTGCAACAATAATATTATTACTAATTTAATTATAAAAATGGCTGAAAAGAAAGTTATAAAGGGACCTATTAAATCCCTTAATATAAGGGAATTATCAAAAGATATTAAAATAATAGGAGATGTAGTAGACTCCTCTATATTTTCTATAAACAATATAGAAATATATGGAAATGTACTGAACTCAAAAATAGTTTCAAACAGTGCAAGAATATCAATAATAGGAAAAGTAATAAAATCAGAAATAAAAGGGTTCTCTTTAGTAAAGATATTTGCGGCTGAAAACAGTATAATAGAATCAACTTTCAGTTCTTGTAGAATAGAAAATTATCTTTATAATTCCACTGTAAAGGCATTTTCAATAATAGAGAACCAGAAAGGAAATATTATAAAATCAGAACTCATATCTGGTATGGAAATAAATCTTTATAATGTTGGAAAAGCAGGTAAAAACAGCAATTCAAACTTAAAAGTAATTAAAAAAAACTCAAACAATATATTTGAAGTAGTTTTTGTGCATAAACAAAAAATAAATGATCTTGAGATAAAACTTAAAGAGTTGGAAAGATATATAAAAGTTTTAACAATAATAAAAGAAAAAATAGAGACACTTCCTGATGATAAAAGAAAAGAGATAAAAAATAAAATAGAGGAATATAAGAAGACAAAAGAGTACTTATCTTTTATAAAAGAAGAAACAAGAAGACTTTTGATATCTGATCCTGAAGAAATAAAATATAATAGAGTAATAATAGTTAATAATTTGTTATATCCACCAGCAAAAATAACGATAGATGGAAAAGAAACTGAAATAAATGAAGAATTAAAACAGGTTGCATTCTATAATAGTGGAATAATAATAAAAGGGGAAGTAAATAAAGTTTATAATAAAAGAAAAACTATCAGAATATAAAAAGTCAAAATTCCAAAAAAATTAAAAGAATTAACTAAAATAAAAAATTCTTAGTTTTTTAAGTAAAATAACTTACTTTTTAGTAAAAAACTAATTATAAAAAACTATTACTTTTATTTTAATTCTCTGCTATTTAGAAAGTTTTTTAAAATTTTTAAATTAAATTTTATTTAAAACTTGTTTAAAAATTTTTATAAGGTTGTTTAAAAAGTATGGATAAAATTGCTAAAAATTGGTTTAAAACTTTAAACATTTTTCAACAAGAATCACCAGAAGATTACAATCTCTGGTTAATAAATATTGAATATGTTGATTACAAAGAAAACGAGAAAAAAATAATTCTAAGCGTTACAAATAAAGTTATTCTTGATAAAATAAATAAGAGTTTTAAGTCAAAATTAGAAAATATTTTAAAACAGATAAGTAATGAAGATATAAAAATAGAGATATTATTAAGAGAAAACGACAATAATATTTTTGTTCATAAAAATGAGATTCCGAAAAATGATGATTACTCAAATGTAAAAAAAATTCAATCAAACAGAGCTTATATATTAGACATAAATCCAAAATTTGTATTCGAAAAATTTATAAAGAGTCCAAATAATGAACTTGCTTATTCTGCATCTTTAATAATAGCACAAAATCCCGGGCAAAAATACAATCCATTCTTTATATATGGTGGTGTTGGTCTTGGAAAAACACACTTATTACAGGCAATAGCAAACTATGTAATAAAAAATAAGCCAGAATTAAAAGTAATATATGTAACAGCTGAAAATTATCTAAATGACTTTGTTAACTCTATAAATAAAAAAAAGGTTGATAGTTTTCGAGCAAAATATCGAAGTTCAGATCTTTTATTACTTGATGATGTCCAATTTTTAGAAAAAGATAATAAGGAAAAAACACAGGAAGAATTATTTAATACATTCAATATGTTACATCTAAATAATAAACAAATAGTTTTTGCATGTGATAAACCACCAAAAGACCTGAAAAAAATAGAAGAAAGACTTATTAATAGGTTTAGTTGGGGCCTTGTAGTAGACATAAAACAGCCAGATTTAGAAACAAGAAAAAAAATAATACAGGAAAAAATGAAAGACGCTGGAATACTTGATAAAGTAAGTATTGAAGTTATAGATTTTTTAGCAGAAAATATTACTACAAATGTAAGAGATATAGAATCTGCTGTAAATAAAATAGATTCAATTATAAAAATAACATCAAAAAATATTAATATAGAACTAATAGAAAATGAGATGAGAGATATTTTGACAACAACAAGAGCAAAAGGAAAATATCTTTCTATAGAAGATATAAAAAAAGAAATAGCAAAATATTATAATATAAACCTAAACGACCTTGTTTCACCTAATAGAAATAAGTTTGTGTCACTGCCAAGACAGATGGCAATGTTTATATGTCAGAAACTTTTAAAAACAACTTTTAACCAAATAGGAAAAGAGTTTGGAGGTAGAGACCATTCAACAGTTGTCTTATCTTGTAAGAAAATAGAAAAAGAAATACAGAAAAACCCATCTATAAGAAACGATTATGAGGAATTGTTAAAAAGATTATCAGAAAATTAACATTTTTTAAACACTTAAAATACTTGTTGAAATGAGGTAAATTCAAAGTTTTTAACATTTTATGTATGTTATAGTAATAGTTAATAATATATTTTTAAGATTTATACTAAATAGTATTTATAAACATTTTTATAAAAAGGTAAAAAACTATGTTTAAAATTAAAAAGATAAAAAAAAGTATAGAAAAATTAAAAGAGATAAAACATACAAGAAAATTTAAAAAATTTCTCTTTATATCATTTATTACCATTTTATCAGTATTAATTATAATAGGGCTATATGGAACATATGTTTTTATTGAGTGGAATATAGAAAAAAAAGATATAATAAAGCAAGCAGAAATGTTTTTTAACACAATTAAAAAAGAAACAGAATCCAATTTTCTATATAAAAATATAGGTAATAAAGAACAAAACTTAAGAAACGTAAAAATACCAATAACAGTTTATGATTATAAAGGTAGAATATTAGGTGAATTTACAACAGAAAAAAGAAATTATGTTGAACTTAAATATGTGTCAAGAAATTTTATATTTGCACTATTTGCTACAGAAGATGATGAGTTTTATTATCATGATGGAGTTAATTATAAAGCTATACTAAGAGCTTTTATTAAAAATATAGTTAAATTAAGAATTGCAGAGGGTGGGAGTACTATTACTCAACAACTTTCTAAAATACTTTTTACAACAAGAGAAAGAAGTATTAAAAGAAAAATTTACGAGTTTCTTTGTGCAAAAGAAATAGAAAAAATTTTCACAAAAAAAGATATACTCCTTATGTATGTAAATCTTATATTTTTTGGACATGGAGTTTATGGTGTAGAAAATGCTTCTCTTTTCTACTTTAACAAAAGGAGTAAAGACATTGATATTGGTGAAGCAGCATTATTAGTTTCTCTTATTTCAAATCCTTATAAATATTCACCTTTTGTAAGTATTGATAATTCTAAATCAAAACATTATCTTGTACTAAAGAGAATGGCTGATGTTGGGTATTTAAAAGAGAAAGATGTTGATAAAATATACACCAATTTTTGGAATTCGCATACTTTTAATCAAAAAGATATGTATGTAAGGAAAAATATAATAAAAACAAACTTTTGCCCCTATTCAATGGAGGAGGTAAGGAGATTTATTGTTGATAAAATCGGAGAGGATTTTTTTATAAGCAATGAAGGAGCAAAAATTTATACAACATTTGATAAAGACTTACAATTATACTCGTTAAATGTTTTAAAAAATAATCTTTCTTGGATAAGAAATGAAAGTATTTTATCACAAAAACAAAAAAATAGTATTCAGGGTTCAATCATATTTACTGTACCATATAGTGGAGAAATAAGAGTTATGATTGGTGGAGATGGATTTACCAAAGAAAATCAATTAAATAGAGTATTTCAGGCAAAAAGACATGTTGGGAGTGCATTAAAACCATTTTTATATTTATCAGGTATAGAAAACAGGATAATAACTCCTTATGATGTATTTGAAGATAAAGAGATAACAATAGAAATAGAAGGTGCACCAAAAAAATACAGATACTGGGAAGTAAAAAATTATAGAGATAAATATAGAGGTTATTTAAATACAACAGAGGCTATAAAATATTCGTCAAATGTAATTGCTGCACAGGTTGCCTCAAAAATAGGGGTTGAAAAAATGATTAATATTATTGCGGATACTTTAGGTCTTTCATCTGATGAGAAAGATTTAAGAATGCCATCATACCAGTTTTCTCTTGCTCTTGGTGCAGTTGATATGAGTACTTTTGAACTTAATAAACTTTACTTAATGCTTGCTAATATGGGAGAGTCTGTGGAACCATTTTTTATCTATAAAATAGTAGATTCCAAGGGAAGGGTTATATATGAGTACCAGAAGCCACCAACAAAAAGAATTGTCTCAAAAGAGGCTGCCTATCTTGTATTAAGAATGATGAGAGAAGTATTAAAAGAGGGAGGTACTGCAGGGTGGATTTCATCAGCTTACGGGCTTATAGGTGTTGATATTGCAGGAAAGACAGGTACTTCTCAGGATAATAAAGATATATGGTTTAATGGTCTTAATCCTGAAATTGTAGGAACTGTCTGGATCGGAGAAGATTCTAATAAAAGATTTTCAAAAACTATAACAGGTGGTGCAGGAGCTGCTCCTATCTTTGCTCAGATTTTTAAAAAATTTATTGAAAATAATTCTCCAGGAAAGTTTTATATTGATCTTGATTCATCCAAACTTGTTAATCAACCTGTTTGCATTTTGTCTGGAAAAGTTCCTAAAAGCGGTATATGTGATGAATATATTGATAAAGATGCACTTTTTATAGAGGGTACAGAACCAGGCGACTACTGTGATCTTTCAGAAGAAGAGCATAAAAAAAGAGTAATAATGAGAACATTACAAACAGAAAAAGAGGAAGGATTTTAATCTATGACAGATTCTCCTTTATGTAATTTTTGTAAAAGTAAGTCTTATAAAGTTTATGAAAAAAAATTTGGTGATTATTATTTTATGAACATATACAAGTGTAACAATTGTGGGCTTATGTTTCAGTATCCTATTCCGTCTATAGAGCAAATAGAAAAAATGTACGATAAAGAATATTATGGTGGGGCTAAGGTTTTAAGTTATGAGGATGAGAGAAAAAGTTTCAAATTCAATTCATATGTTTGGAAAGCAAGAATAAAAAAGATAAAGAGATATATTAATAAAACAGAAAAGCCAAAGATCCTTGATATAGGTTCATCTTTTGGTGGTTTTTTATCAATTGCAAAAGAATATGGATTTGATCCTTATGGTATTGAAATATCAGATTATTCTAGAAACTATTCCACTAAACTTTTGGGAGAAGACAGGATTTTTAAAAATTTTTTAGGCAAATTTGAATCAGAGTTTTTTGATGTAATAACTATGATTGAGCTTATAGAACATTTAGATGATCCTAAAAAATATATTATAGAATGTTATAAAGTTTTAAAGAAAAATGGGATACTGGTTATTCAAACAGCTGACATGAATGGTCTTCAGGCAAAAAGAGAGGGTATAAATTACCACTATTTTATTCCTTATCACCTGCATTTTTTCCCAGCTGCTACACTTACAGAAAAATTAAAAGAAATAGGTTTTAGTAATGTAAAAATTTTTAGACCTGTTGAGTTTGGACTTTTGCCTAAACTACTTAAGTCAAGAAGAGATTTTAAATCATGGAAAGACTATTTTAAATGGTTTAGAATAACGTTTTATCATTTAAAAGGTTATATACATTTTAAAAATTTTTCTTTAACTAGTTCAATGGTAATATATGCCAGAAAATAAAAATATAAAATTGTATTTTCTATTTTTTTAATATACTTACATTCATTATTTTTGATGTCATCTATCTTAGAAATTAATGATTATTTTAATTTTCTATTATCAATATTCTTAATAAAACCTTAATCTTTTCTTAACTATTTCTTATCAATTTTAAGCTAAAATTATTTATAACTAAAATATTTTCAGGAGAAAATAATGAAACTAGAAAACACATTAGAGTTTGTTAAACCTCTAAAAACAAAAAAAATTATTTCACAGATACTTTTATTACTTAATCCATTTGGTAATAAAATAAGGAATTATACTCCTCATATAAGATTTAAATTAGAAAAAGGGGATTTTTTGATAAAGACTGCATCAAATGGTGAAGAGTTACAACAGATACTTGAATTAAGATATAGAGTTTTTTATTCAGAATATATAGGAAAAAAGCTTATTACCAAAATGGATGTTGATAAGTTTGATTTTTTATCAGACCACCTCATTATAAAAGATAAAAATAATGGTAGAATAATAGGTACTTACAGACTTATCTCTTCACTTTATAGTGATTATTTTTATTCTGAATCTGAGTTTGACATAGAAAAAATAAAAAACCTGGATGGCATAAAATTAGAACTTGGCCGTGCATGTATAGATAAAGAATATAGAAATGGAATAACTATAGCATTATTATGGATGGGGCTTGCTGAATATATAAGAGAGACAAATACAAAATATCTGTTTGGGTGTTCATCTATAAAGGTAACTGACTTAGAAGAGATAACAAAAATAGAGAAATATATTAGAGATAATCATTATTCTAATGAGGATTTGAAAGTAACCCCATCTGGTAAATATAAAATAAAAGATCTGGAAAAAAGAGTCTCAAAGGTAGAAAATATAGATTACAAAGAGATTAGAAATAAAATACCATCATTATTAAAGTCTTATTTTAAAGCTGGAGCAGTTGTCTGTGGGGAACCTGCACTTGATAATTCTTTTAACTGCATAGATTATTTTACTTTACTTGATGTAAGTAGTATGAATAAAAGAGTTGAGAGGAAGTTTGAATTATGATAATAATAAAAATATTAAAAGTGCCATTTATAGTTTTTTGGGTTGCATTATTTATTTTGTATTCTATTTTAATGAACATTTTTATAAGTAACAAGAAGAGTAAAATAAGAAAACAACTGGCTACAACAAGTTTTTTTTGCAAGGTATTGAATAAATTGATTGGAATAAAAATAAATGTAAATGGTATAGAAAATTTTAAAGTTTTTGAAAATGGACTGATTGTGGCAAATCATCTATCGTATATAGATATATTAGTATTAATTTCTGAGGTTCCTTCAATTTTTATATCAAGTGTTGAGGTTGAGAAAACATTCTTATTGGGTTATATAGTAAAATTAGGGGGGGCTATTTTTATAGAGAGGAGGTCAAGAAAGGATATAAAAAAAGAGATTGAAAAAATAACTAAGAAGTTAAAAGATGGATTTAATGTTGCATTTTTTCCAGAAGGCACAACAACAAATGGAGATAAAATAAAAGGTTTTAAGTCTTCATTTTTTGAATCAGCAGCGGAATCTAGTGTAAACATTTTACCAGTATGTATATTCTATGATAAGATAAATAATAAAGATATTAATGAATCTAATAGAGATAAAGTTTTCTACTATGGCAACATGAAGTTTTTTTCTCATTTTTTTAAGCTTCTTTTTGTGAAAAACATAAAAATAAGAGTTGATTTTCTTGAACCAATAAAAGATTTAAAAGATAGAAAAGAGTTGAGTCAAATAGCATATGAAAAAGTATCATATAAATACAACTTATTGAAAAAATTAAAACTTGAAAAAGGAAAAATAGATGGACAAGAAATTAAAAGTACTTTTTGTCTGCGTGCATAATTCTGCAAGGAGCCAGATGGCAGAGAAGTTTTTAAATGAACTGGGGAAAGAATATTTTATAGCAGAATCGGCAGGATTAAAACCTGGTAACTTAAATCAGTTTGCAGTGAGGGTAATGGCTGAAATAGGTTTTGATATATCAGAACAAAAACCAAAATCAGTATTTGAAATTTTCAAGTTAGGAAAAAGCTATAATTTTGTTATAACTGTTTGTGATGAAAAAACAGCTGAAAAATGCCCCCTATTCCCAGGAGTAATAAATACAATTCATTGGTCATTTGAGGACCCTTCAACTTTTCAAGGCAGTGATGAGGATAAACTTGCTTTCACAAGAGAAGTGAGGGATAAGATAAAAGAAAAAATATTATGGTTTATAGATAATTATAAAAAATATTACGTAGAATAATATTTAAACATCTTATAAGAAAGTTTTAATTACTGTAAAGAATTAACAAAATCAATAAAAAGTTGAAGGTTGTTCTGTACTTTTACAGCCTCAGTACCAATGACAAACCCATCTGCAATAGAGATAGCTTTTTTTGCATCCTTTTTTCCTTTTATCCCAAATCCTATTATGACGGGAATATCTGTTAATTTTTTTATGACTTTTATTTTATCTATTATTTCACTGTTATCAAGGTCAGCTTTTGAACCTGTTATCCCTCTTATTCCTATGAAGTAAATGAAAGGTGGTCTGTATTTAATAATTTCTTTTATATCGCTTTCTCTTGATTCAGGTGTTATGAATGGTATTATTGGTATTTCAAGCCCTCTTTGATAAAAAAAATCATGTAATCTGTTAGGCAGATCAGCAATTATTATGCCTTTTATATAGTTTTTAACTTCATCTGAGAATTTTTTTATTCCATAGGAGTAGATAATATTTGAATATGTCATATAAAATATATTTTTTTCTTTTCCAAGAAGTTTTGTGATATCAATTATCTCCTTTACATTTATTTTGCCTAAAATATTATTTATAGCGGATGAAATTATAGGTCCATCAGCAACAGGATCTGAAAAAGGTATTCCGATCTCTATAAAATCCATTTTATTAAGCACAATATCCGCTATTTTTAAAAAACTTTCTTTATCAGGATATCCCCCTACAATATAAATTCCTCTCATTTTATCTCCTTTTAAATCTTCTTTTCTATTATTTTCATATCTTTGTCACCCCTCCCTGAAAGGTTTAAAAGAACTACTTTGTCTTTAAATAATTCTTGGTTTTTTATAACGTAACCTATAGCATGTGATGATTCCAGTGCTGGAATAATTCCTTCAAGCCTTGAAAGTTCAAAAAAGCCTTGTAATGCATCATTATCTCTTACAAAATCATACTTTATCTTTCCGGAGTCTTTAAAATATGCGTGTTGAGGGCCGACGCCAGGATAATCAAGACCTGCAGATATTGAGTGAACTGGTGCAACCTGACCATCATCATCACATAAGAGATAACTTAGACTTCCATGTAAAATTCCTTTTTTGCCAAGGTTTAAAGTCATTGCATGTTCCCCTATTTTGTTTGATTTTCCACCTGCCTCAACACCAATAAGTCTAACGTTTGTATCAAGAAACCCCTGAAAAATTCCCATTGCATTACTTCCACCACCAACACATGCTATAACATAGTCTGGTAAAATACAATTTTTATCAAAAAAATCTCTTGCCTCTTTACCTATTACTGATTGAAAATAGGCAACTATTTTTGGAAAAGGATATGGACCTGCAGTACTTCCTATAATATAATGTGTATTTTTAACATTTTTTACCCAGTCTCTTAAAGCTTCATTCATTGCATCTTTTAGTGTCATTGACCCATTTTCGACCTCAACAACCTCTGCTCCTAATATTTTCATTCTTTTTACATTTGGTTCCTGTCTTTTTGCATCAAGTTTTCCCATATATATTATACATTCAAGACCAAGTAGTGCTGCGACTGTTGCTGTTGCAACCCCATGTTGCCCTGCCCCTGTTTCTGCTATTATCCTCTTTTTACCCATAAAACTTGTAAGAAGTCCCTGCCCTATAGTGTTATTTATTTTATGAGCACCTGTGTGTAGTAAGTCTTCTCTTTTAAGATATAATTTTAGTCCATACTTTCTTGAAAATCTTTCTGCAAAGTATATGGGTGTTGGTCTTCCTGCATAGTTGCGTAGTAAAGAATTGAATTTTTCTATAAAATTTTCATTTTTTATTGCATTTTCAAAAGCATGATCAAGTTCATCTAGAGCTGGTATAAGTGTCTCTGGTACAAATTGCCCTCCATACTCACCATAAAACATTTTTTTTATATCCATCAAAAACCTCTTCTATAAATTTTTTCATTTTTTGGTATGACTTTTTAGCATCATCTTCCACACCACTTGATACATCAACACCAAATGGCTTATATTTTTCAATTATGTTTTTTACATTTTCTTGATTTAATCCACCTGCTATTATTATTCTATTTTTGTATTTATCAAGCCATTCAGGGATAGTACTAAAATTACCTTTTCCCCTACTCTTATCAAATATTAATAATCTATTTGTTCTATCATCAAACTCTTCTTCTATTGAAAGAATAACATTATCTTTATTCACGTCCTCACTTATCTGGATATAATCAAAGAAATCCTCAACATCTTTTACATCTTTATATTCTATTCCAACAGCAACTGATTTTATTTTGTCTTTGCAATATAATGCAAGTTCTTTAGCTTTTTCTTTATCCACAAACCTTTTGCTTAAAGGATATAATACTACACCTATTGCAGTATAACCCAGTTCAATTGCCCAGTCTATCTCAGTCTTATGTTTTATTCCACACACTTTAATAAACATAGATTAAAGACTACCTTTTAAGTTCATTTATTTTTTTTACTACATCACCTTTTTTAATTGCTTTGTATGCTAAATTATAGCCCTCTTTTATACTTTTTACATCTCCTGTAAGATAAAGACCTACAGCTGTATTTATTGAAATTAGTGATGCAATCTTTTCATTTTCTCCACTTAATCCATCCATAAATAGTTTAAAAGCATCATTTTTATCTACAACTGAGGGGATAAGAAAAGGATTGAAAAGCTCTTTAGGGTCCACTTTAAATTCTTTAAAATAATTTCCTTCTATCTCATACCCTACTGTTATATCAGATGTAGAGATTTCATCATAACCATCATAAGATGAATATATTATAACTTTTTTGTAGTATTGATTTCCTATAACTGAGTCTTTAATAAGCCCAAGTTTATCGAGTTTATTCATACCTACCATCTGGTAGGATGGAGTTGCTGGATTAAGAAATGGGCCTAAATAATTAAATATTGTGGGAAATCCAAGCTGTTTTCTTACTGGGGCTACATATTTAAAAGCAGGATGGTAAAGGGGTGCAAAGATAAATACAAAGTTGTGTTTATTAAAATATGAAATAGCCTCATCTTTTTTTAGTTCTGTGGGAATTCCGACCATTTCAAAAATATCAGCTGACCCTACTTTACCTGTTTGAGCTTTATTACCATGTTTTACAACCTTTTTACCTAGGGCAGCAAGGGTAGGTGCTACAGCTGATGATACATTAACAGAGTGTTTTCCATCCCCTCCTGTTCCGCATGTATCTATAAGATCATCACCCAATTCAAGTTTTATCTTATAACTGTTGAACACATTGATAGCAGCCCTTATAATCTCGGGATTTTCTCCTCTAAGTTTAATAGAGGTTAATATTGAAGCAATTTGTGCCTCAGAATATTTTCCGTTTGCCATATTGTCAAATATTTTTATTGCCTCTTCATAATTTAAATCTTCTTTTTCAATTATCTCCATTAACATTTTTAAACCCCCTTTTTGCATATTTTAATAAAATTAGTAGCTATCTCAATTCCATACTCACTTAAAAAAGATTCTGGATGGAATTGTACTCCAAAAAGATAGTTTTTACTATCTTCAAATGCCATTGCTTCATTATCAGTTTCTGATACTGCTATTGGATCTATTCCTTTTACTGATAGGGAATGGTATCTTACAGCATAAAACTTTTTTGGTAAGTCTTTTAATAAGATATTTCCTTTTTTTATTATTATTGTATCTTTTTTACCATGTTGTATAGTGGAAGCTTTATCTACTTTATAACCAAGGTAATGACATATTGCCTGCATTCCGAGGCATACACCAAATATTGGTATTTTCCCTTTATAGTAGTCAATGTAATCAAGAGTAAGCCCACTGTTTTTTGGATGAGAGGGGCCAGGGGATATTATAATTCCTTCAAAACCATTTTTTATAAACTCTCTGTTTTTTACTACTTTTACTTCAATATTTAAACTTTTAAAAAGAGCATACAAGTTATAAGTAAAAGAATCATAATTATCAACGAGTAAAAACATAATTATCCTCCAGTTCATTTATTCTTTCAAGTGCTTTAAAAAGTGCTTTAAGTTTATTTTCAACCTCATCAGCCTCCTTTTCAGGAATACTATCGTATACAATACCTGCCCCTGCCCTCAAAGTTACTACATTGTCTTTTATCAGTGCTGATCTTATTGTTATGCAGGTGTCTATATCAGAGTTATAACTAAAATATCCAACACAGCCAGCATAGAAACCACGTACTGAGTTCTCATATTGGTTTATAAGTTCAATTGCCCTTACCTTGGGTGCTCCGCTTACTGTACCTGCTGGGAATGTTTTTTCAAAAAGGTCAAGGGGGTGATAATCATCCTTTATTTTCCCTTTTACAGAGGAAACTATATGTAAAACATGAGAATACTCTTCAGCAATAAATGATTTTTCAACAACAACACTGCTATGATCACAACAAGTATAAAGATCGTTTCTTGCAAGATCAAGTAACATAAGGTGTTCTGAAACCTCTTTTGGGTCTGTTAAAAGTTTTTTCTTATCATTTTCTAATGTTTCTCTTTTTATAGGGTATGTTCCTGCTATTGGTTTTATATACGCTATTCTGTTTTTTACCTTAAGGTGTGTTTCAGGTGAAGAACCTAAGACTGTGTATTTATCAAGTTTTAAATAAAACATGTAAGGTGAGGGATTTAGATTTCTAAGTGATCTATAAAAACTTACAGGATTTATTTTATCAAAATATATATCGTACTTTTTTGAAATGACAACCTGGATAGCCTCTCCATTTTCTATTTCTTTTTTAATATTTTCAACAACTTTAATATACTCATCTCTTTTTAAGTCATCTTTTATATCTATAATTTTCCCACTACTCTCTTTTGTCTCTTCAATTTTAAATATTTCCTCTCTCATGAACTTTATCTGTTCTTCAGCAACTTTGTATGTTTCTTCTGGAGTATTCTTTTTTTCAATATAAAAACTTGCATAAAGCTTTCCTGTATAGTTATCGTAAACAAAAAACTTGTCTATTTTAAGAAGTATAAAAATTGGAAAAGTATTTTCTTTTATTTTTTCTCTTAAGTTATCCATATAATTAACTGATTCATATGATATAATACCTATGTACCCTCCTATAAAGTCACCGATATTATTTGAAAAAACTTTTTTATTTAGTTTTCTCTTTAATAGACTGAAAGGATTTTCTGTAATATATTTTTCTTGTACTTTATCTTTTTCTATTATAAGTGTATTATTTTCATAAGTTATTATTTCAGAAGGATTGTAACCTAAAAAAGAGTATCTTGCCAGAATTTTATCATCAGTTTTTGCACTCTCAAGTAGAAACGAATATTTTCTGGAAGATATCCTTTTTAAAAGGATAATAGGATTTACAATATCTCCTGCTATCTCTTGTTGAAAAAGGAAGGATTCATATCTTTCAAAATTTTTCTTTAATAGATCTATTTCTGGTATCATTTTAACTCCTTGTTTCTATATGTAGAAACGTTTCTATTTATAGAAACAAAATTTAACTAAAAAATTTTAGAAAAAAAATTTTTTTAATAAGAATCTAAAATTTTTTATGGGTGCTAAAATTATATCTTTTGATTTTTATATGTTTTATAAACTAGATAAATAGCAGAATTGGGAGAGAAGAGAATATTTTTGAATTTAAATAAACTCTTCTCTTTAAATATTTTGTTATTCTAAAGTAGACAGTATACCTTTTTCTTCAATGTATTTGTAAAAGTTTTCTCTATTATGTGGTTTGTAATTACTGTCTTTATTAAAGTTATCTAGAGATTCTACTAGTTTTTCCCTGTTTTCTTTTGTTTGCCTTTTGTTATACTTTTTTAAAACATAATTTAATTCATGTTCTTCTTTTGAAACAAGGTCTTTATCAGATGCCATAGTTTACCTCCATTTTTTAATTATTTTTATAAATTTAGTTCATTTTTTAAAGTATCATCATAGTAATCACCCTGACTTGCTATTGTTTCCATTATTTCGTTGAACTCATCATAATCAAGTTTATTAAGCCCCCTTGTTATTGAAAAAATAAGGTTATTTCCTTCATCAATAGCAAACTTTACCCCTACTAGGGCTCTATGGATTCTTAAAAGTTTTTTAAAAAGTTCAGCCTCTTTTTCAAAACCAAGATTTGAGGGAAGTGGGGTTAAAACACCTTCAATTGCTATACCATCTCTTACTTCGTTAAAATGAGTATATTGGAAGAAGTAAACTTGCATTGAAAATGAGCCAAATCTTATTGCCCATAATTCATCGTTTACCTTCGCATCTGATTCTATGATTCCCTTTTCATCACAGAACCTTTTAATAATTGCTCTTGCATTTTGTTTTAGATCCATGATACCTCCTTTTTTCAAATTTTAAAATACTTTTAAGTAAATAATAACAAATAATTAAAAAAATTATTTATTATTTAAGATTTATCTAATTCTTTTTAGAATTTAACAGAGAAGTTTTAGTTCACTAAGTTATTTTTTAATATTGCTATAAATTTTTTAATAAACCTCAATTTCATATATCCAACCATGTTCAATATCACAATTATTTATAACATATCTTAGGCGATTTGTAATGACCGGCTTAAAATTGTTTTCTGTAGGTGTTGAAAAGTTTTCCCACCAATTTTTTGGATTGGGGTTAACTTGGAACTTAAGATAATTTTTACCTTTTTTAGTTTCAAAAACAGTTTTATATTCACCAGTATTTATATCTAATACCTGGATTTTGTAAGTATTGGGCACATGTTCAAGACCATGGTGCCAGACTACAACTTTACTTATTTCAATCATTCTACCAAAGTCAATAAGAACTTCTCTCCAACCACATGGTTCAGAACACCAATTTTTTATTCCCCCACAAAAAGCAAGACCATGGGCCCAATTATCATAAGTTCTTAATCCATCCACTATTTCCCAAACAAAACTTCCACCACCCCATCCCTTATCAGTCCCTAATGGAGATGGGTAACCTTTTTTATCTTTATTAAGAGCAAGGTTATTTTCGTCACTGTATTCGCTTACTTCTAATTTATAACTTGAAGTTATAGTATAAACAGAAATAATAAATAGTAAAAAAGTTATAAACCTTATTCTAGACATTGTTTAAACTCCTTATATTATGGATTTTAATCTTTTAAGAACTCTCTTATTTTTTCTGCTGTAAATTCTTTTTTTTCAACGGGGGGAACATGCCCAACATTATCAATTACTATAAGTTGTGAATTAATTATTTCTTTATTTAAGTAATAAGCAGAAGATACATCAATTATTTTATCTTCTTTCCCCCATATTATAAGGGTTGGGCATTTTATACTTTTTAAAACGTTTTCATTAAGTAAAACCTTTACTTCATTTGTTTCATTTAAAAGGTCAGAGAATATTTTTTCATACCTTGGGTTCATTTTTTCTTTTTCTTCAAGATAATAATCTATTATATGCTCAGGTATGTTTACTGGTTTTACCATTAAAAAGGAGAACATTTTTTTAAAATCCTCTTTGTCTTTGTATATCAATAAGTTTTCCCCAGTTGTCAGTATGTAATTAAAATATGGACTTAATCTATCAGCTTTTGCACCAGCTGAATCTATTAATACAAGTTTTTTGACATCTTCAGGATAAAGATATGTATAGTAAGCAGATATAGCACCACCTAAAGAAATGCCAACAAGATAAAACTCTTTTAATCCAAGTTTTCTTATGAAAGAGTTAAGCCTCTTTACATTTTCTCTAACAGAGTAGTTATCTTCATCATAAAAACTATTTTTACCATGCCCTGGCATATCTGGTATAATTATATTATAGTCTTTAAAATATGACGCAAACTCTAGCCAGAATAACTTGCTTGCAGTAAAACCATGTACAAAAACTATTGTTTCTCCTTTATTATCATTATGATAGTAAGTCCAATTATATTTATCAATATTTACTACAGATTCTTTTAACCCTACTTTTAACTTATAGTATGAAGTTCTAGCCTTTAAGAATTGACCAGGGGCAAACCTATAAAATAGAAAAAGAATTACAAAAATTAAAATAATAGATACTGTAGAGAATAACAAACTTTTCTTTAAAATTTTTTTCATTTGATTATCCTTATTTTATTTACTTTTTTACTTTATTAAATATATTACTTTCTATATAAAAATATTCATTTTCTATGTTTAAGATACCATAAAAACCATCAGCAAATGCACCAGGGTTAAAATATTCTATTTCTTCTTTTAAAATATGAAAAGGTTCGTGAGTATGCCCAAAAAGAACTATATCAGGTCTATTTTTTAAAGAACTTACAAAAGACTCAAGGAGAAAAATCCCTGATTTAACTTTAAAAGCATCTCCATGGGTTATCATTATTTTTAGATTATTAATTTCTATTATCTTATAATCTGTTCTTGGGAAAAAAGAGTCACAGTTTCCTTCTATATAGAAAAAATCTATTTTATTTTTCTGAACAACTTTGAAAAAATTGGACAATCCATCACCCAGGAATATTATAGTCTTAAATTTATTTTTTTCAATAAAATCGTTAAAAATGGATATGTTATTGTGTAAGTCAGAAATTATTAATATCTGCATAAAATAACCTCAAACTGTTAATTGTATATTATATTTAAAATAATAACAATTAAAAAAAATTTTGTTTAAGCATTTTAATTTATATTAAATATTTGTAAGGGGGTTAATTTGCCGAAAAGAATAGAGGGTAAATTAAAAGGAGAGGACCTTAAAATAGGGATAATAGCATCCAGGTTCAATTCTTTTATAGTAGAAAGACTGATAGAAGGTGCGGTTGATTCACTTCTAAGACATGGGGTTGAAGAGAAAAATATAGAAATAATAATGACTCCGGGAGCATTTGAAATACCTTCTGTATTAAATAAAGTTATAAGAAAATCAAAATATGATGGTATAATATGTTTGGGTGCTGTTATACGTGGTGCAACACCACACTTTGATTATGTTGCAGCCGAGGTATCTAAAGGTATAGCCACAATATCAATGAAATCAGATATACCAATAACTTTTGGGGTGTTGACAACAGATAATATTGAACAAGCTATAGAAAGAGCTGGTACAAAGGCTGGCAATAAGGGTTTTGAAGCTGCTTTATCATTGTTGGAAATGATAAACCTTTATAGAGAATTAGATAATGTATGAAATTGAGAAAAAAGCATATCTTAGAGATGAAGTCTTAGATAAAATAAAAAATATTGCTAATTTTAAATACTATGTTGAAAAAAAAGATGTTTATTTCACTAATGTAGCTGGGAGAAAGGTTAATATTTATACTGATCCTATTTTTAGGATAAGAGAAGAGAATGGTAAAAAAATATTATCTTACAAAGATAAAAGTTTTAACCAGGACACAGAAGTAAATAAAGAATTTGAAATTGATATAACATCTGTTGATATAGATAAGATAAAAGACTTTTTTAAATATATGGGGATATATAAGATTATAGAAAAAACGAAAAAAATAAGTTTATACACAATTGAAAATTACAAAGGATTTTACCTTAATATAGAGTGTAATGAAATAGAAGGTATAGGAAGGTTTGTAGAAGTTGAAATAATTCTTGATAATAAAGAAGTTATTGAAGAGGCAGTTAGTGTTATTGACTCTTTTTTTAAAGAAATTGGTATAAGAGAAAAAGAAATTGAAAAGAGGTATTATATTGATATTTTGATGGAGAGAGAGAATGAAGTTTTTAATTGTTGATGATGATCCTTTTATACAAAAGATGCTTGAAATAACTCTCAAGAAAAATTTTCCTCAAGATGAAATAAAAATTGCAAATAATGGGATTGAGGCGGTAAACATTGTTACAACTGGAGAGTTTATACCTGATATAATTTTAATGGATTATATGATGCCTGAAATGAGTGGACTTGCTGCATCAAAAGAGATAAGAAATTGGGCAAAAGATAAGTCAATTTTAATATATATTATAATGGTTACCGCAAAGTCTCAAAGAGAGACTGAGCTTGAATCTCTTGATGTTGTTGATGACTTCATAACAAAACCTATGGACATGGATGTTTTTCTTTCAAGAGTAAAGGTTGGTATAAGAACTATAAACATGTTTGAAGAAAAAACAAAATTATTGAAAGAGAATATAAAACTTTATGACCATCTGGTTGAGATAAATCTTATAAATGAAAAGCTAATAAATAAACTTTCAGAAGTAATAGAACAGATGGCAGTAAGTCTTTCAGAAGCTATTGAATATAAGGACCTTACAACAGGCTCACACGTATTAAGAGTAGGATATATATCAGAGGCAATAGGAGTTGAACTTGGGCTTAATGAAGATAAGGCAGAGATGTTAAAATATGCAGGGTTTTTTCATGATATAGGTAAAATTGCAATTCCTGATAATATATTACAAAAACCAGGTAGACTAGATGAAAACGAATTTAGTATAATAAAAAAACATTCTCAGATAGGAGCAGAGATAATAAAACCTATAAAATATTTTTCAGAAATAATAGATGGGATAAGGCATCATCATGAGAGATGGGATGGTAAAGGGTATCCTGATGGTCTTTCAGAAGATAAAATTCCTTTATATGCAAGAATAATAGCAGTTGCAGATGTTTTTGATGTTATTGTATCAAAAAGACCATATAAAGAGCCAAAGTCTATTGATGATGCAATAACTGAAATAGTGAAAAATTCTGGGACTCAATTTGACCCACAGGTTGTAAAAATATTTGAAGACCTTTATAAAAAAGGTATAATACATAAGATATACGAGAGAGTTGAGTTAATAAAAAATACGGACCAAAGACTGGTAGAAGCACTAAAAAGTATTAAATCAGTAACTTCAATAAAAGAGATAAAATAAATGAAAATAATTTTAGGTGTTACAAGCAGTATTTCGATATATAAAGCACTTGAGATAACAAGTCTTTTAAGAAAAAAAGGGGCTGAAGTAAAAGTAATAATGACAGATAATGCTATGAGAATGGTTTCAAAAATTCCATTTTTTACTCTTTCTTCAAATATAGTATTAAATGATCAATTTGGAGAAAAAGACTATATACCTCACATAAGTTTATCAGATTGGGCTGATATAATGTTAATCGCTCCTGCTACTGCGAACATAATTGGTAAGTTTGCCAATGGTATTGCTGATGATTTATTGTCAACTACATTTATATCTTTTAATAAAAAAGTTCTTATTGCCCCTGCAATGAATGTAAAAATGTATAATCATCCTATTGTTCAAGAGAATATTAAAAAATTACAAAAACTTGATAATATAGAGTTTATTGAACCTGTTTATGGGAATCTTGCATGTGGATATGAAGGCAAGGGCAAATTGGCACCACCAGAATATATAGTGGAGAGGGTTTTAAGTTATAATATGCCTAAAATACTGAAAGGGAAAAAGGTTTTAGTTACGACAGGTGGGACTATAGAAGATATAGATCCTGTAAGATATATAACAAATAGGTCTTCGGGATTGATGGGTGTATCTTTTGCTAAAAAAGCAAAAGAAATGGGGGCAGATGTAACTTTAATTTATGGTAATATAAATTGTTCTATTCCTTATGATATTGAAGCTATTAAAATAAGGTCCTGTAATGATATGCTTGATAGACTTAAAAATTTGATAAGTTCTTATGATGTTCTAATAATGGCTGCTGCTGTTGCTGACTTTAGAGTAAAGAGTGTTTCTGATAAAAAAATAAAAAAAGAGAAAGAAGAGACAATAAAATTAGAGCTTGTTATGAATCCGGATATATTAAAAGAGTTATCAACAATAAAAAAAGAGGAACAAATTTTTATTGGTTTTTCTTTAGAAACAGATGACCTTATAAAAAATGCTATATCAAAACTTGAAAGAAAAAAACTTGATTATATAATAGCAAACTCACCTGAAAACTTTGAAAGTGAAAAGGGATTAATAAAATTAATAGATAAAAGAGGGGATATTTTAGAGATAGAAGGTAGAAAGGAAGATATAGCAGAAAAGGTTTTATTAAAAATTTTCAATTCTAAAAAATAAGAGGTATCTTAATGGAATTTACACCAAGAGCATACAGAATAGTAAATATAATAGCACCAGAGGAAGCAAGAAGACTTAATCATAATGAAATATATCCTGAGCACCTTTTTCTTGCAATATTAAGAGAAGGAGAGGGTACAGGAATACAGGCACTAAAAGAACTTGGCTTGAATATAAACCAGATAAGACAAGAGGTTGAATTTATTCTTGATGGTAGAGATATTCCAGAGGTTTCGGATGGTCCTTTTCAGAGTCCTAAACTTGAAAGAATATTTCAGATTGCGGCTAAAGAGTCAGAAAATATGGGGTATTCTCTTATAGGTACGGAACATTTATTGCTTGCTCTTGTATCTTACAAAGGTCCTATAAAAGCTTTGCTTGAGGGCCATGGGATAACATTTGAAGCTGTAAAACAGGAAATATTGAAAATACTTGGCCCTATGGAAGTAGGTGTTGAAAAAACAAAACCAAGAATAAATTTTCAGGCAAAAAAGAAACCATTTTTATTACCAGAGTTTTCAAAAGACCTTACAGTATATGCACATATGGGGAAACTTGATCCAGTTATAGGAAGAGATAGAGAGATAGAAAGGGTTATTCAGATATTGTCAAGGAGACAAAAAAATAATCCAGTAATAATAGGAGAACCTGGGGTTGGTAAGACAGCTATTGTAGAAGGACTTGCTCAAAGGATAGCGAATGGAGAAGTACCCGAAATATTATCAGATAAAAGAATATTAATGATAGATATGCTTGGAATAGTAGCAGGTACTAAATATAGGGGGGAGTTTGAAGATAGAATAAAAAAGATAATAGAAGAGGTTAAAGAAGAAGGCAATGTAATTCTTTTTATTGATGAATTGCATACAATAATAGGTGCAGGAGCTGCTGAGGGTGCACTTGATGCTGCAAATATTCTTAAACCTGAGCTTGCAAGAGGGAATTTGAGGGTTATAGGAGCAACTACACTTGGAGAATATAAAAAATATATAGAAAAAGACGCAGCTCTGGAAAGAAGATTTCAGCCAGTAATAGTAGAAGAACCTTCTATAGATGAAGCTATAAAGATACTTGAAGGAATAAAAGTAAAATATGAAGAACATCACAAAGTAAGGTATACAAAAGAGGCTATAAAAAGTGCTGTTCTTTTATCATATAGATACATAAATGGAAGATTTTTACCAGATAAGGCTATAGATGTAATAGACGAAGCAGGTTCAAGAAAAAAATTAAAAAACCTTGCTACTCCCCCAATAATAACAGAACTTGAAAATAAAGTAAGAGAACTTAATAATAAAAAAGATGAATGTGTAAAAAATCAGGATTATGAAAAAGCAGCCCTATTTAGAGATAAAATAAAAGAGGTAACTAGACTTTTGGAGTTTGAGAAGGAAAAATGGAGAAAAGAACAGGAGAGTAATTATGAAGAGGTAACCGAAAAAGATATTGCTGATGTTATATCAATGGCTACTGGAATACCTCTTTCTAAAATAAGCAGGGATGATAGTGAGAAAATATTAAAAATGGAAGAAGAACTTAAAAAAAGAATAATAGGTCAGGATAATGCAATAAGTGCTATATCAAGAGCAATAAAAAGAGCAAGAGCTGGTATAAAGTCACATAAAAGACCAACAGGATCATTTATATTTGTAGGTCCTACAGGAGTGGGTAAAACAGAGCTTGCGAAAGCTCTCTCCGAAGTACTTTTTGATAGAGAGGATGCACTTGTAAGATTTGATATGAGTGAGTTTATGGAAAAACACACTGTTTCCAGACTTATAGGTGCTCCACCAGGATATGTAGGATATGAAGAGGGGGGGCTGTTAACAGAGACAATAAGGAGAAAGCCATACGCTGTTGTTTTATTTGATGAAATAGAAAAGGCACATCCTGATGTTTTTAATATACTTTTACAGGTTATGGAAGAAGGGGAATTGTCAGATAATCTTGGGCATAAAGTTAATTTCAGGAATACAATAATAATAATGACGTCGAATATAGGAACAAGACTTTTAATAAAAGATAAATCATCTTTAGGTTTTGGTCTTCAGGAAGAGGAAGATAAAAAAAATAAAGAAAATATAATGGAGGAATTAAAAAAATTTTTTAATCCAGAGTTTTTGAACAGAGTTGACGATATAATAATATTTGAGCCTTTAACAAAAGAAAATATAAAAAATATAGTAGAAATAATGCTTAAAGAGCTTGACCAGAGGCTGAGTGAGAGAAAAATAAAACTTGAGATTTCAAAAAATGTAGTAGAGTTTTTAGCAGAAAAAGGTTATGATAAAAAATATGGTGCAAGACCACTTAGAAGAACAATACAAAAGTATCTTGAAGACCCCTTATCAGAGGAAATTCTTATAAAACAATATGAAAATAGTGTCAAATTAGAGGCAATAATAGAAAATGAAATGATAAGGTTTAAAATAATAAATGAAAACTAAGTATTTACTTATTGTATTATTTCTAATGTTTAGTAAAGCATTAATTGCTGATTTTTCTGGATTGAACTATAGACAAAGAATAGATAGTGAGGCAATTATAGATTGGGGTTCTTTAGCTTATTTTGGAGAGTTTTTTACTTATGTAGATATAGAAGAAACTCAGAACTTTATTCAGGAATCGCTTTTTAAGTCAGAGGAATTTGTAAGTAAAATAAGATCTAAAGTACTAAAAGATTTACTTAGTATAAACATAAACTATGAAATAACAGTAAAAGACCTTATGGAAAGTAATGAATATTTTTTAAATGAGTTTACCAAAAGGTTCTATTCTAACGATATAATAGTCTTTTCAGGGCAAATAGGTGATAAAATAAAAATGATATCTAACATATTTTTTACTGGAAATAACAATATAATAGACCTTATATTAAAAAGTAGATATTTTTTTGAAGATTTAAAAATAAAGTCCATTACTTCTGATTATACGGCATATCCACATAATGGGATTATAATAGAAGCAAGGCATCAGGAGATAACCCCTTCTCTTTTCCCTAATATATATTCCTATGATGAAAAAGGCAATATGGTCCTTATATATTCAATAAATCATAGTAATAAACAGGAGATAGTTAAAAATGGCTATGTTCATTTTAGAACAGATTTAAAAGAAGATCAAATAGAAAAAGATATGTTTTATTATTGTGCTGCAATAAAGACTCAAGGTACAAAAAGCACAGATGTTGTTATAAGTAGAGAAGATTATATAAAGTTTTTTTCGTCTCCAATCTCTTTAAAAAAATTATCCGAAGGTAATTTTTATATAATTATAGATCCTAAAAAGGTAAAAAAATAAAATGAATATAATACTTTTTATTATAAAGAAGTTTTTGTTATCAAGTAAAAATAAGAATAATGATGTATCAAAATTATCATTTTTTTCTCTTGTAATAGTTAGTATTGGGGTTGCAGTACCACTACTTGTAATTTCAATAACAAACGGTTTCCAGAACACGCTTAAGGAAAAAATAGAAAACTATAATTTTGATATAATAGGTTTTGCAAGAGGTTTATTATACAAAGAGGATGTAAATAATATTGATGTAGATACGGAAGAAGTTGTTAAAGCTGGATTTTATGAGGATAAGGTGATAATCAGGTCTAATTTAGGTTTAAGTAGGATAAGTAATATAAGAGCATTTAGTAGTGAGGAATATAAAAGTCTTTCAATGTTTAAAACATACAAGGTTTTAGCTGGTGATTATTACCCTTCTGAGGGTGGGATAGTTATAGCAGAAAATCTAGCAATAAATCTTGGTGTAGGTATAGGTGATGAGGTTCAGATATTATCAGTTGATTCATCTTTAGGATATAAAAACTTTTCTATAAAAAAATTAAGAATAAGTGGGATTGTAAGTCATGGATATGCTGATGCAGATATTTTTTCTTCTTTTATATTAAATACAGAGATGCCAAAAATATTTTACATAGAACAAAATGTTATTAATAGGATAGGATTAAAATTAAAAAAGTCAACCGAAGAATCAGTAAAAAATATTTTTATAAAATTGAAAGATAGGCTTGGTAATTATAAATTGAAGTCTATGTATGAAAATAAAATATTTGAAGACTTTAAAGAAGAAAAGACCTTGCTTACAATCTCAATGCTTATAATACTGTTTATATCCTTTGTAGTGATTTTCATTACTATAAATGTATTAATTGTTGATAAAAAGTTTGATATAGCATTATTGAATGTAATTGGATTAAGAGAAGATTCAATAATTAAAATATTTTTATTTCAGAGCGTTATAATAATAACTATAGGTTCCATATTAGGGTTTATATTTGGTGGATTTATAACAAAAAATATAGAAAAAATCATAGTTGTATTTGAGACTTTTATAAATAATATACTAACATATCTTAATTTGTTAGGAATAAATATATTCCCTCATTATTATAGATATTCTTTAATGCCAGAAGATAAGTTTTATTTAACATCACTCCCTTACAAGTTTTTGTTAGAAGATTTTTTAATAATAGGTTGTACTGCTATTTTGGTTGGCGTAACTTCTTCTCTTTTAACTTATAGAAAAATAAAACTTGTAAATACCTCGAGTCTTTTAAGAAATGAATAAAACTTTATTTTATTATTTTTAATAATATGGATATTAGATCACTAAATGTTGACGAAAAAGAATATAATGAGTTTATTAATTTTTTTAGGGCATATTTAGAAGAGGTAGACCCTGAGTTTGAAAATAAAAAACATCTTATTGACAAATATTGTAAACTTGTTATTATTAATAATAAGTATAAAGTTAATTGGATATTAGTAAATGAAAATAAAGCAGGGTTTTTTATATGGTATATTTATGACCTTTATAAAGGGAAAAAAGGCCTTCATGTATCAGAGTTTTATGTTTTAAAAGAATATAGAAGGAGAGGGATAGGGACATTTGTTTTAAACAATATTTTAAGTAAATTTGATTTAAGTGAGATTAGATTAGAGGCGGTTATAAAAAATACAGTTGCTGTTAAGTTTTGGAAAAGTTTAGGTTTTAAACCTTATAAGTTTATTATGAAAAAAACAGAGGGGTTTTAAATGATAATAAAAGTCAAAGAAAAAAAAGAGGGAAGTTTGTTTCTAGTAATAGAAGGATTTTTTGATTGCACAGAAACTGTTGATTACGATAAATTTATAGAAAATGAACTTCCTAAATATGAGTTTAACGAAATAGTATTTGACTTTTCAAAACTTGAGTTTATTGATTCTATGGGTATGGGTAGATTGGTAATGCTCAAGAGAAAATTACAAAAAGATAATAAGGACCTTAAAATAATAAATGTTTCAGATGATGTTAAAAGTATTTTCAAAATAGCTGAAGTTGCAGATCTTTTATTAAAAGAATAAGGGGGGGGGTATGAAGTGTAAAATATGTGGCGAGATTATGGTGAAAAAAATATCTAATTTTGACTTTTACATGTATGGGGAGAGGATAACAATAAAAAATTATCCATTTTATACATGTCCAAGATGTGCTGATATAAAAATAAAGTCGCTTGATATGAGAAGAACAGCTAATTTTATAAACACAGAGAAAATAAATTCTATAAAGAAAAATATTTTCAGAATAAATTAAAAAATATAAAGTATTATAAACTACCCTACTATATTTATAATTTTGGAAGGAATATTAACTTTTGTCATATTTAACGAGACACTTTAATATCCCAATTTTTATCCCGGAATTGGGGTGTCCATTTAGGTGTGTTTTTTGTAATCAAAGGTCTATAACTGGTAAAAAAGAGTATCCTTTACCGGATGAAATAACAAATATAATAGAAACATATCTTTCAACAATAAAAAAAAATAGTTTTATTGAGATAGGTTTTTTTGGAGGGAACTTTACTGGTATACCAGAAGGACTTATGGAAAGATATCTTGCAATAGCAAATAAATATGTTAAATATTCTAAAATAAATGGGATAAGAGTATCAACAAGACCAGATTATATAAATGATAATAAATTATATTTACTTAAAAAATATGGGGTAACTACAATTGAACTTGGTGTCCAGTCTTTGAATGATAATGTACTTAAAGTTTCTAAGAGAGGATATGAAAAGAAAGATGTTATAATAGCTTCTAAAAAAATAAAGGACATGGGTTTTAGATTAGGGCATCAGGTTATGATAGGCTTGCCATATAGTGATATTAATACTGAAATAGAAACTGCAAAGGAGATTATAAAAATTGGTGTTGATGACTTAAGAATATATCCTTTGTTAGTACTTGAAGGAACAGAACTTGAAGAGATGTATAATAATAAGGTTTATAAACCATTATCACTGGAAGAGGCTATTTTAAGGACAAAAGAATTTGTTAAGATAGTTTATAAAAAGACAAATATAATTAGAATCGGTCTTCATCCTTCAGAAGACTTACAAATAAAAAAATTTATAGGGCCCTTTCACCCATCTTTCAGAGAATTGGTTATGTCAAAACTATGCTTAGATGTTGTTTATAAAATAAATGAGAGTTTTAAAAGTGATGAAATACAGATAATTATAAATCCTAAAGAATATAATTTTTTTATAGGTTACAGGAAGGAAAATAAAAATTTTCTATATAAAAATTTTAAAAGAGTAAAGATTTTAAAAGAAGAAAAAATTAAAAGAGGGTTTATTGTAGTAAAAAATGCAGATAAAACTAGAAAATTCAGTATTGTATAAAAATACATTTTTTAGGTATCTCTAAGAAATTTTTATTGTTTAATGTCTATTAATAACCCTTTTTTTTCTTCTTGAGTCATTTTTAGGTTTCCCCTGGGGGTTATCAATAAAAGTAGATTTTTAACTACCTCATTTAATTTTTCTATGTGTTTTTCTATCAATTCTCTATTAAGAGGCTTAACAGAAATAATATAATTACTTTCCTGTGGTTTTATAGTAAAGTCATTATAATCATTTTTTAAATGGATTTCCATCTTTATCACCTTATGTATAAAAATCGACAAAAATAATATAAAATTTTAGTTTTAAAACTGTTTATTCTTTCAAAATTAATATTTAAGAGTTTTTAAAACTATTCCGAAAATAAAACTGCTATTAAGCTTCCCTCCCTGTAAGCTTATAGCCATCTGCCTTATGTGAAAGGAAGGTAGGCTATCAATAACTGGCCTTACCTTCTTTTTTTATTTAAAGAAAAACTCTTGTTTATTCGAAATTCATATCTATGAAGTTTTTTATAAAAGTTATCATTTTTTTGCTTTCTTTTGAGTTTTTATATCCTTTAACTATAGTAATAGATCCTGGGCATGGTGGGAAAGACCCAGGAGCTATAAAGAACGGGATAAAGGAGAAGGAAATAAACCTTAAAGTAGCACTTTTATTAAAAAAAATAATAAAAGATAAGATCCCAAAAGTCAGAGTTATCTTAACAAGAGATACAGATACATATCTTAGTTTGCAAGAAAGAGTTGATATTGCTAATAATTATAGTAATAATAATGCTATTTTTATAAGTATTCATACTAATTCTCATGATAAAAATGAGGATGCCAAAGGTATAGAAATATATTATTTTGATAATAGCTCTGAAAAAATATTAAAAGAGAGAATTGATTTAATAGATCAAAAAATAAATATTGGTTATAAGGATAAAATAAGAAATATTTTAAACAGGCTTGTAAATTCTAAACTAACAATCGACTCAAAGAGACTAGCTAATAATATTAGTTATGCTTTAAATAGTTTGCCTGGTATGAATATAAGGTTTGTTAAACCTGCTAATTTTTTTGTGTCATCTTATGTTTTAAATCCATCTGTTTTAATTGAAATAGGTTTTATAAATGAATATAGTATAAAAAAAGATTCATATCTTTTTGATATTTCTACAGGAATTGTTATTGGTATATTAAATTTCTATAAAGAAAATAAATTTTTTTGATTTAATAAAATTTTTTTAAATAAAACTTGACAAAGGTTTAAATTTTTATATTATTTTATTTAGTTAATATTTTAGGGCTTAAAATTCTTTAAATTTTATTAACTAAAAAAGAAAAAAAATTTATAAAAGGAGTTTTGACCATGAGTTTTAAAAGGATTAAAACCCTTTTTTGGGTTGTACTAACATTAACTTTCTCTTCTGTTTTCGCTGTAGAGGAAACACTTATTGACTTTAATCAGTATGAACAGAAATTAACAGAAAGTGGAGTATATGCAAAGGAACCTTCAACAGGAAAAGAATTGGATGAAACACTTGTTCCAAAAGTTGATATTTCAGTAGAAGATATGAAGATAAGTAAGTGGGTTGTTACTCTAAACTCAAGTGCAAGCAGTATCCAATCAAAGCTTTACTCAATGACAAAACCAGTTGAAACTAAAGGGCTGGTAGGTGGTAAGAGGATTGTGTTAGGAGCAAGAATAAGATTCCCAGAATGGCCTTTTGCTGCGTGGGCAAGAATAGCACCACCTTTTGATTTCCCTACATACAACAAAGCAGGTGATTTTGCTAATGTTAACAATGGTCTTGTAAAAAATAGTGGTTCTATTTATCAGATATCAGTTGAAGTTAATGGTAGAAATTACAAAAATGCATTTATTTTAAGACTCAAAAATGAATATGAGCAGATAGAAGAATACTTTATGGGCTATCTTTTCTTCCAAGGTTGGAGAAGACTTATATGGAAAAACCCTAACTATATAACAAATGTTGACTTAAGAGAAATCATAAGACTGCCTTTATATCCTAAATCAATACCATACAAAAAATTAGATTCATTTGTAATATACAGACATGGTGATCAGTGGGGTGGAGACTTTGTAGTTTATATTGCAAATGTTAAAATAACTTATGACCTTGCTATATTAGAAGAAGAAGAAGATATTGACGATGAAAAAGAATGGGGAATAATAAGACAAAAAGCTGAAGAAAAAGCAGAAAAAGAAAGAAAGCTTAATGCTGAACTTCTTGACTTAAGAAGAAGAGAACTTGCTAAAATGCATGCTGCTCAAACAAAGAGTGCATCAGATAGTACTTCAACAAAGGGAACTACAACAGACACTAAAGTAGATAATCCTAAGTAATTTTTCAAGTAAAAAGGAAGCTTTATAGCTTCCTTTTTATTATTTCTTTTATTCGTACTTTTTATTTTTTTTCTAATTATCTATTTTCTGTATTTTATTTTTATAAATCTAGATTTTTTTTAAAACAAACTTAGAAATTTCAGTATAATACTATTCTTTTGTAATTTTTAGACTCGAAAAAGTTTTTCTACAACTTAACAATTATTATCTTATAGTTAAATTATAGATTATAATTAGATATGAAATAATTACTTATTAATATTCTAAATTTTTAGGGAGTCAAATATTAAAGTTATAAATAAAAGATATCCAATACCTTTAAATATTTATTTTTTAGTATATTATTTTAAGCCTAAAAATAAAACTTTATTTTCTGTTGTTTTATCTTTTTCTTCTTTTTTGTTTTCTTCATAATTTTCATAAGGGCATAAATGATGTGTACCTGGTATATATCCATGCACTGGGCATATAGAAAATGTTGGTGTTATTGATATATATGGGAGTGTGTAGTTTTCAAATATTTTTTTTATTAAAAACTTTACAGTATTTGTATGTTTGATTTTTTCTCCTATAAATATGTGGAGTACAGTGCCCCCGGTATACATACTCTGAAGTTTATCCTGATGTTCCAGTGCTTCAAATATATCGTCTGTAAAAGAAACTGGTAGTTGTGTTGAATTAGTATAATATGGCTCATCTTTGCCTGATGTTATTATGTCATGATATCTTTTTTTATCCTTTAATGCAAGGTTATATGATGTTCCTTCTGCAGGAGTAGCTTCAAGGTTATAAAGGTGTCCAGTTTCTTCCTGAAAGTCACTTATCCTCTTTCTCATGAATTCCATTACTTTTAATGCAAATTGATAAGAATAACTGTCTGTTAAGTCTTTACCAAAAAGGTTTAAGCATGCTTCGTTCATTCCTACAAGACCAATTGTTGAAAAATGATTGTTCCAGTATGCTCCACTTATCTTTTTAATTTCTGAAAGATAGTATCTGGAATATGGGTATAGGCCTTTCTCAGTAAGACTTTCAATAACTTTTCTTTTTATTTCAAGAGAGTTTTTTGCCATAATCATTCTTTTGTCTAATTCTTCGAAGAACTTATTTTCATTTTTTGTTATATAAGCAATTGAAGGCATATTTATTGTCACTACTCCAATTGAACCAGTAAGAGGATTTGCTCCAAATAATCCCCCACCCCTCTTTTTTAATTCTCTGTTATCAAGTCTTAATCTACAACACATACTTCTTGCATCTTCAGGTTCCATATCAGAGTTTATAAAGTTTGCAAAATATGGAGTCCCATATTTACTTGTCATAAACCATAATTTTTCCAGTTCTGGATTATCCCAATCAAAGTCTTTTGTTATATTGTATGTTGGGATTGGAAATGAAAAAGGCCTTCCATCAGCATCACCCTCAAGCATTACTTCACAAAAAGCTTTATTTATCATGTACATCTCTTTTTGAAATTCAGAATATTTTTCTGGCATCTCTTTGCCGCCAATTATCACATTTTTATCTTTAAAATTATCAGGAACAACAAGGTCCATTGTTATATTTGAAAAAGGACTTTGAAATCCAACTCTTGTGGGAACATTCATATTAAAAATAAACTCTTGAATAGACTGCTTTACTTCTGCATATGATAATTTATCGTATCTTACAAAAGGAGCAAGAAGTGTGTCAAAGTTAGATACTGCTTGTGCACCTGCACTCTCTCCCTGCAAAGTGTATAAAAGATTAACTAACTGGCCTAAAGCTGTTCTAAAATGTTTTGGGGGATTGCTTGCTACTTTCCCAAATACTCCTCTAAAGCCTTTAATTAAGAAGTCCTTAAGGTCCCATCCTACGCAATATGTTCCTAAAATTCCAAGGTCATGTATATGGAAATCTCCATTTATATGAGCTTCTCTTATTTCTTTAGGATATATTTTATATAGCCAGTAGTGAGATGTAAATGATGATGAAATATGATTATTAAGTCCTTGTAAAGAGTATGATGTATTTGAGTTTTCATTTACACGCCAATCTTTTTCTTTCAAATAATCATCTATCAATGATATTGTTTCTTTTATTATAGCATCAGCTTGCCTTGCTTCTGCTCTTTTTTCTCTGTATAGTATATATGATTTAGCAACTTTTGCATGCCCTTTTTCGATTAACATTTTTTCTACAATATCCTGAACTTCTTCGACAGTTGGGATTCTATCGATAAAATTTTTTTCAATTTCTCTTACCACTAAATTGGTTATTTCTGTTACTGGTTGAGGATTATTTCCTCCTACGCTTTGTACAGCCTTCCATATAGCATTGAATATCTTTTCTTTATCGAATTTTACGATATCACCATTTCTTTTTATTATATGAGTAACCAAGAATTCCCCCATCTCTTTTATATTTTAGAATGATTCTAAAAATTTAATATAAAATTGTAATATTTTAATAAATCTTATTTAAGTCTAAGATTTAAAACTTTGATATTTAAATTATTTAATTTATTCTCTATTGATTTTAAATAATAGTCCTTAATATTTTTATCTGTTTCTTCATTAGAAGATATTATTTCATAGCCTCTATTATAAAAAGAGATTGCCAAATCTACATTGTTTGCTTTTATTAGAAAGTCACCTATTGTTATTAATAATCTGCCTAATGAAAAATTGTAATTATTATTTGATAATATATTATAAGCAGTAATAAAATACTTTTCTGCTTTTTTAAAGTCTTGTTTCTCTACATATATTTTACCTATTATCTCACATAATATTGCATAAGAATACTTTTTACCTGTATAATTTGCAAGATATAGGGCTTTTTCAAAATTTTCTAATGCAAGGTCAAACTCTTTTTGATTCATATAATATTGCCCTAAGTTAATATATGATTTCATCAATATATTTGAATCTTTAATCATTTTTGCAAGTATTAATGAGTGGTTTAATAGACCTTCTTTTATTTCTTTAAAAGATGGTTTATCATAGTATAACATAAGTTTTGAAAGTGTATTCATGTAAAGTGCTGTATATTTATCTTTATTTGCTGTTTTTACTATTATAAAGTTTAATCTATTTTTAGCAATCTCCAGAGTTTCTAGAGCTTTTTCATAATTCATGGCTTCTATGTATGTTTCAGCAATTAATAAGATAAGATTTATTACTGCGATTTGATTATCTGATGCCATGAAAGATTCCAATAGTGAATTATATATTTCTATTGCTGAGTAAAAACCACCTTTATAAAAAAGATCATTAGCCTGTCTTAGTTTATCTTCTTGAAGCCCTGTTATTGAATAGTTGTTTATTTCTGAAATAGAAATATTTTTCTTTATTGTTTTATTGGATGAACAGGATATAAATGAAATTAGTATTATAATGTACACTATTAATTTTTTGTTCATTTACTTCTTTTCTCCATTATTTCTATAAACTTATCAAAAAGATAATTTGCATCGTTAGGCCCTGGACTACTTTCAGGATGGAACTGAACAGATAGAAGCATTTTTTCTTTCCATTCAATACCTTCCAATGTATTATCATTAAGATTAATATGAGTTTTTTTAACTTCTTTTGGTAAAGAATCAGGCATAACTGCAAAACCATGATTTTCAGCTGCTATTATTATATTCCCATTTTCTATGTCTTTTATTGGCTGGTTACCACCTCTGTGACCAAACTTAAGTTTGTATGTTTTTGCACCCAATGCAAGCCCTATTATCTGATGACCCAAACATATACCAAATACTGGTTTTTTCCCTATTATCTTTTTTGCATTTTCTATACCTATTTTAACAACTGATGGATCCCCAGGCCCATTTGAAAGAAAAATACCATCGGATTCCTCTTTTAGTACCTCTTCTGCTGGGGTATCGTATGGTACTAACTTAACATAAACGCCTCTATTGTTAAAATGTCTTATTATGTTATATTTTATGCCATAATCGTATGCTATTACCTTATATTTTTTTTCTCCTTCTGGTTTAAACTCTTTTATTGTTTTTGTACTTACTTTACTTGCAAGTTCAAGCCCTTTCATTGATGGACTTTTTTTAAGTTCCTTTAATAGCTCCTCATTGCTTTTTTTTGAGTCAAAAGAGATTATTCCTAACATACTACCGAAATTTCTAAGTTTTCTTGTTAATGCCCTTGTATCGAGTCCTTCAAGTGCCGGTATTTTGTGCTTTTTTAAATATTCATCTAATGAAGAATTGGCTCTATAATTAGAGTATGTTTTTGAAAACTCTTTTACTAAAAAACCTGATACTTTAGGGGAATCTGACTCTATATCTTCATCATTTACACCATAATTCCCTATCATTGGATATGTCATACATACTATTTGATAATAGTATGAAGGATCAGTAAGAATCTCTTGATAACCGGTCATTGATGTATTAAAAACCACTTCTCCTACAACACTACTGTTGTATCCAAAACCTTTTCCATAAAATACAGAACCATCTTCCAATATTAATCTTCCTATCATTAAAATTCTACCTCTTCTATTGTATTGTTAATAAATTTAAAAAATTTTTTGTTATAAAAAAGGTAAGTTATTTTCCCTTCAAGTTCACCTCTTAGAGGAAAGTTTTTTGATCTTGAAAAGAAAAACTCATCGTTTATTAAAGTCTTTTCTTTTTTGTTAAATATTACAAAATTTGCAAAATTACCTTCTTTTATAGGATTGGGTTCAAGTCCTAAAGTCTTAGCTGGATTTACAGTAAGTCCTTTTATTGTGTCATATAAATTAAGGTATCCCTTTTTTACAAGATAATTATAAATAATTACAAATGCAGTTTCAAGACCTGTTATTCCAAAGCTTGCTGTTTTTATATCTTTTTTTTCATGATCTGCATGTGGTGCGTGATCTGTTGCAATGCAATCAATAATTCCGTTTTTAAAGGCGTCTATCAAAAAAAGTCTGTCTTCTCTTGTTCTTAAAGGTGGTGACATTTTCATATTAGGAACAAAATCTTCAAATGTTGTTTCATCAAAACATAAGTGATGTGGAGTAACTTCTGCGGTTATGTTAAGTCCTTCCTCTTTACCTATTTTTATAAGTTTTGCACCCAGTTTTGTACTTATATGACAAAAATGAATTCTTGCCCCGGTTTCTTTAGCTAATACTATATCTCTGGCTATCATTGATTCTTCAGCTTCTGATTTTATTCCTTCAAGACCTAACTTTTTTGAAAGATAACCATAATTAACTACTCCTTTACCGAACCTTTCATCCTCTTCATGCAACATTAGTAGTATATTATATTTTTTGGCTTCTATCATTGCTTTTCTTGCTATATTAAAGTCTTGGATTCCTTTCCCATCATCTGTAAAACCATAGACATGATCTTTTAGTAATTTAAAGTCAACTAATTCTTTCCCTTCCTGATTTTTTGTTATTGAAGCTATTGGCAAAACCCTTATTTTTGCTTTTTTTTCAATTCTTTCTTTTACTAATTGGATTTTATCTACTGAATCTAATATTGGATTAGTATTAGGAAATGCTGTAATTGTTGTAAATCCTCCATGGATTCCTGCGAGTGTTCCACTTTCTATATCTTCTTTATATTCGAACCCCGGCTCTCTAAGGTGTGTGTGCATATCTATAAAAGCAGGAAATACTAAATTATCTTCTTCTATTGTATAATCTGGAGTTTCATCAATTGTATTACTTATTTTCAAGATTTTACCATTTTCAACTAGTATAGAGGTTTTATCAATCTCTATTTTAAGGAAAGGGTCAATAATATGAGCATTTTTTATTAAAATCTTCATTTTATTAGAAATTTTTAAATTGTTTTATGATTATTATATTTAAATTTAACATTATTTAAGATTTATCTTATAAAAAGAATTGATATTTTGTTTTTAAGAAATTGATATTATCTAAAATAAACATAGTTAATAAAAATAAATTTTGTGAGGCTTTATATGTTGTTAATATTTAGATTATTTATATCAATTGGTATAGGGGTATTATCTTTTTTTACTTCTGCTGATTTAAAGATATTATATAGTATTCTGGCTTTAGTTATTACCTTCGCTATATTAAATATAGACTATTTTATTAATCCAAAACTGATTTATCCAATCTTTATAGGTTTTATAGGATTTGGATTTTCTATCTGGGTTGGGCTTAATATTATTAAATTGATGGATTTTTACAAAATAGAGTTTTTAAAAAATTCTCCGTTTTTAATCTTTTTTATTCTCTCTTTATTAGGTTTTTATCTTGGATTCAGAGGTAGTTCTAAATTAGAAATAATAGTCCCTGAAGTTGGCAAAAAAGAAAAGGCTGATAATTTAGAAGAGGTCGTATCAGCAAGTATTAAAATTTTAGATACATCTTCAATAATAGATAGCAGAATAATAGATATATGTGAAACAGGTTTTATAGAAGGAGTAGTTCTTATCCCAAAGTTTGTTTTAAATGAACTTCAAATGGTTGCTGATTCGACAGATCCAAACAAGAGGAGCAGAGGGAGAAAAGGACTTACTGAACTTAGTAGATTAAAAAAGGTTAAAAATGTAAAAGTTAAAATAATAGAAAAAGATTTTTCTGAACTAAGAGAAGTAGATGATAAGCTTATTAGACTGGCAAAAGAGATACAGGGAACATTGATTACTACTGATTATAATCTTAATAAACTTGCATCTCTTGAAGGTATAAGAGTACTTAATGTTAATGAACTTGCGAACGCATTAAAACCAATTGTTATGGCAAATGAGGAACTTAGAATAACTTTAATTAAGGAAGGGAAAGAGAGGTCTCAAGGAGTTGGATATCTTCCAGATGGGACTATGGTAGTGGTTGAAAATGGTAAAAATTATTTGGGACAAGAAGTTGACGTTGTTGTAACAAGTATTTTACAAACACCAGCTGGAAGAATGATTTTTGCACAACTTAAAAATGGATAATTCTATGGATATATCAAAAGAATCTAAAATATTACTCTTAAAAATTGCAAGAAAAACAATAGAGGAAAAACTTTTTGGTAGGTCTGAAATAAATATAGATGAAAATGTAAATAAAGAGCTTGATACGATATCAGGTGTTTTTGTAACAATTCATAAAAAAGGTATGCTTAGAGGATGTATCGGCAATATATTTGGGTATTTACCTCTTAAAGAAGCTGTAAAAAGACTTGCAATAGAATCTGCTTTTAAGGACCCAAGATTTTTACCTTTAAATAAGGAGGAGTATAAAGATATAGATATAGAAATAACTATTTTATCTGAACCAGAAGATACTGATATTGAAGATATTAAACCAGGCATGGGTGTTGTTTTATCTTTAGGATTAAGGTCAGCAACTTATTTACCCCAGGTCTGGGAGCAATTGCCAGATAAAGAGGAGTTTTTGTCTTCTCTTTGTTTAAAGACTGGGCTTGATAG
The DNA here is from genome assembly GCA_029552945.1 of Spirochaetota bacterium. Taxonomy (GTDB): domain Bacteria; phylum Spirochaetota; class GWB1-36-13; order GWB1-36-13; family JAKPDD01; genus JAKPDD01. The sequence continues at coordinate 210,833 of JAKPDD010000023.1, read as the reverse complement.
GAATTGTTTTAAAAGGCATGATGTAAGATTTAAGACATATAAAGGAATAGTTTTTTCTGAAAAAGAGATGGGGCTTTTGTAAGAAAGATTTAAAATTTTTTAGTTAAATTTTAATTTGCTTGAACTTGTTTTTCAAAAATAAAGATTAAGGATAAAGAATGATAAATAGTAACAATTTAAAAAGAGGAATAATAATAAAATTAGAAGATACACTTTATGAAGTTCTAGAGTATCAACATTATAAAGTTGGACAGAGACAGGCCATAGTCAAAACAAAATTAAGGAATCTTGATACACACAAGATTATTGAGAAAAATCTTAAAGCAGGGGAAAAACTTGAAGATGTTGAACTGGAAAATAAAAAAGTTCAGTATCTTTATAAAGAAAACGATAATGCTGTTATAATGGACCTTAATACTTTTGAACAGAGTAATATACCGTTAGAAGTGTTTGGTGATTCTTTAAACTATATAAAAGAGGGGGATGAAATAACATTAAAACTTCATGGTGAGAGAATAATGACTATTGATCTTCCTCCACATGTTATTCTTGAGGTTGTATATACTGAACCAGGGGTTAGAGGTGATACTGTTACCTCTGCTACTAAAAATATTAAACTTGAGACAGGATTAGAAATACAGGCTCCTCTTTTTGTTAATATTGGCGACAAGATTAAGGTTGATACAAGAACCGGGGAATATGTTGAGAGGGTTTAGTTATGGATAAGTACTTAGATACTATAATTAAAAGATTTATTAACAGTAGAGCAAAGTTTTTAAAAATAGATCTTGGTTGGCGAAAGTATATAGAGATAGAAAAAACAGAACAGGGAAAAAATGTTAAGATAGCAGAGAAAAAAATAGCAAAAGAAGAGACTCAAAGTAAAATTGAAATAGTTTCTTACTATGTAGGGAGTTTTAAATCAAATCTAGATGTAAAAAAAGACAAAAATGTTAAAAAAGGGCAACTTTTAGGTAGTATAGAGTCTGTTGGAATTTCTCATGAAGTTATATGCCCGGTTGATGGGATTTTAGAGGAAGTTTATGTTAAAGATAAAGATATAATAGAATATGGTCAGAAATTATTTTTAATATCGGAGGTAAAATAAAGATGCCATTCAAAAAAGTACTAATAGCAAACAGGGGTGAGATAGCTTTAAGGGCAATAAGAGCGTGTAGAGAGTTAGGAATAAAAACAGTTATTGTTTATTCTACTGCTGATAAAGAATCGATGCCAGTTAAACTTGCGGATGAAAAAATCTGTATAGGTGGGCCAAAGTCAGTTGAGTCTTACCTTAATATATCACAAATAATTGCTGCAGCTGAAGTTACTGGTTCTGATGCTATTTATCCTGGGTATGGATTTTTATCTGAAAATGCTACCTTCAGTGAAATATGTAAGTCTCATAATATAACTTTTATTGGGCCTTCAAAAGAAGTTATAGATATGATGGGTGATAAGGCAACCGCAAGAGAAACTATGCAAAAAGCAGGTGTACCTATAGTACCTGGCTCTGGAATACTTGCGACTGAGAAAGATGCTATAGAGGCTGCTAATAGAATAGGATATCCTGTTTTAATAAAAGCAACAGCAGGCGGTGGTGGACGAGGAATGAGAGTCTGCGAGAATGAAAAAGAACTTATTACTAATTATAACCAGGCAAGGCAGGAGGCTAAACAAGCTTTTGGGAACCCAGATGTTTATATGGAAAAGTTTATAAGGAATCCAAAACATATTGAAGTTCAAGTTTTAGGTGATTCTCATGGGCAGGCTTTTCACCTTTTTGAGAGGGAGTGTTCTATTCAGAGAAGACACCAGAAACTTATAGAAGAAGCTACTTCTCCTGCATTAGATGATGAAAAAAGAAAAAAATTAACAGATGCTGCTATAAAGGGTATAAAAAATATAGGTTATGTTGGTGCAGGGACTATGGAGTTTATTTATGACCAGGATACAAAAGAGTTCTATTTTATAGAGATGAATACGAGAATACAGGTTGAACATCCTATATCTGAAGAGATAACAAAAATAGACCTTGTTAAGAATCAGATAATTGCTGCAATAGGCGAGAAATTGCCATTAAAACAGGAGGAAATAAAAATTCAGGGTCATGCTATAGAATGTAGAATAAATGCAGAAGATCCTGATAAAGACTTTTTGCCAAATCCTGGTAAAATAGACTTCCTTTTTATTCCTGGTGGTTTTGGTATAAGAGTTGATACTCACATATATAGTGGTTATACCCTGCCTTCTTTTTATGATTCTATGCTAGCAAAACTTATTGTATGGGGACCTACCAGAGAAGAGGCGATAAAAAGAATGAAAAGAGCATTATCAGAGTTTATTATAGAGGGAATTAAAACAACAATACCTTTTCATATGAAGGTTATGGATAATCCTGTTTTTATTGAAGGAACACATACTACGAGGTTTATTGACAGCCTTAAAGGGAAGTAATATATGAAAGATAAAGTTCTTATTGTTGATGATGATAATAGTATATGTCTTTTGTTGAAAAACTTTTTTGAAATTAAAGGACTTAAAGTTGAAACAGTAGATAATGGCTACTTTGCATTAAAAAAAATTAAAGAATTTAAACCAGATCTTATAATTCTTGATATAATGATGCCAAGAATGGATGGATATGAGGTTTGTTCAAAGATTCGAGATATGGAAGATGAGAGTGCTAAAACTCCTATTATTATAATGTCTGCACTTAACAACCTTGAAAATGTTAAAAAGGCTATTGCCTATGGTGCAAATGATTATATTATAAAACCTATTAAACTTGATCTTATTTTAAATAAAATTCAGAAATATCTTGATGTTAAAAAAGAAAAGACTAATAAAACTGACAATGTTCTTCTTGAAATTACTGAAAAAGCATATATAGTAGATATTCATGGCCCTATTAATGAAATAACATATTCTGGTATTCAAAAAATAACGAATAGTCTAGAAACTAAAAAGTTTATTATATTCTTTTTTCATGATATTACTGAGGTTGAAGTTTCTGTTGTAAGAAACATTATAGATTATTGCAATCTTTTAAAGTTTAAAGATAAGTTCTTTGCTGTTGAAGATACTAATTTCTATAATCTTGCTGAAGTTGTTATTAGAAAATATAATCTTAAACTATTTAAAACACTTATAGAAGCATATGAAAAGGTAGAATAGTGTTAAACTATATATTAGTAAATACAGGGTTAGTGGGTATAATACTTATTTTTAACTTATTAATTGCGACTGGAATAATATTTTATAAGTTTTATTTCTTTAATAGATTATGGCCTGATTTAAAGAGAGATCTGATAAATGAGATAAAAAATATTTTAGAAATACAAATCAAAAATAAAAATAGAAGTGATGATTTTTTTAAAATTATGGATGAAAAACTTGAGACTAGAAGGAAAGAACTTGAAAAATACCTGAGTATTTTAGCGACAATATCTTCTATATCCCCACTTTTAGGTCTTTTGGGTACTGTACTTGGGATGATAGAGTCTACTCGTGGTATTTTAACAATAGATAATGATCTTTTACTAAAAGGTATAGCTAATGCTCTTATTACAACTGCAATGGGACTTGTAATAGCAATACCTGCTATAGTTTTTTATAATTTCTTTATAGAAAAGATTGATAAGTATATAAAAGAAGTAAAAGATAAAATTATATCTTATATGGAAATATAGATGGATCCTCTTCTGATTATATTTCTTTTATTATCTGGGATCTTTTCATCATCAGAATCAGCATTTTTAATTCTAAAATCAAAGGGGCATGAGTTTAGGGGTATTCAACAAAAATTAATAAGTGATAGTGTAATACTCTTAAACACTATACTTCTCTCAAATACAGTGGTTAATATAATTTTTTCTCCATTATCAGAGGAACTTGCAATAAAATATTTGTTTTTTAATATACATTCGGAGGAAATAAAAACCTTTTTGTCTATAGTTTTCTCTACTGTGATACTTTTGATTTTTGGTGAATCACTTCCTAAAACTATTGGGATTACATTTCCGACAACAATAGTTCGTTTTACCTCTTTTATTTTATATCCTTTAATGTTTTTTTTATACCCTTTTACCTATTTTCTGAAAAAGTTTACCCATATTTTTGTTAAAAACTTAAAAGACAAAGAAATAACAAAACATGACCTTCTTGCAATATTAAAGTATAGTCATAATATAGGTGTTTTAAAATATAAAGAGACCTCTTTAATAGAAAGAGTTATAAACTTTTCTCATATGGATATAAAAACTTTAATAATACCACGACAAGATATAATATATAGTACTCTTGATAATACTATTCAGGATTGTATTAATATAATGTCATCTAAGAGATTTGGAAAATTATTGGTATGTAATAATGTGGATGATATAATAGGTTTTGTACATATTAAGGATGTTATAAAGATAAAAAATCCTGATGATAAACTTGGTGAACATAAGGAGATAATAAGAAAGATGATTTATATCCCAAGTACAAAAAATTGTATAGAGGTTTTGTCTATTTTGAAAAAAAATAGAATAAGCTTTGGTGTTATAATAGATGAGTTTGGGGGAACGTTAGGTTTAATAACTATTAATAAAATGCTTGATAAAATATCAGGTATTGAAATAGAAAATAAGTTATATAGTTTCAAAGGCAATAAACTAATACTTAATACTTCTAAGATTTCATTAGGCGAAGTTAAGGCTTTACTTGGAGTTGATGATGAATGGGAGGATGAAGATGAGAGTGTTGCTTATTTTATTAATAATAAACTCCAGAAAATACCCAAACAGTTTGATTATTTTATTGCATATGGATATAAATGGGAAATAGAGAGAGTCTTTAATAATAAAATAGAAAAGATAATTATAAAAAAGGTTTAGAATTAAAATGGTTATAGTAATTATTTTTTTTATATTACTGGCTGGTTTTTTCTCACTTATGGAGACTGCTTTTATAACAAGTAATCCTATTAATATTCAGGCAAAATATTATAATAAAAACAAAATAATAAAAAAAATGTATTCAAACCTTAATTTTCTCATAAACACAACGCTTGTTGGTATTAATTTTTCTATTGTTGCTTGTTCAATAATAACTACTAATTACCTTACGAATTGGTATAGTTTTAATGAGTCTGTCTTAATTTCAGGCTTTTCTTTAACTTTTGTATTTTTGATTTTTAGTGAAGTTATTCCAAAAACATTTGCTATAAAAAATCCAGAGTTTTTTATTAAAATATTTTATCCAATATTATATGTTTTTAACAGGATTTTTTATCCTATTTTATTTTTATTAAATATATTATCATTTTTCAAAAAAAGTAACCATACAGATTATCTCTCAAGAAGAGAAGTAGAATATATACTTTCGGGTAATAAGGAAGATGAGAATAAAGAAATTGAAAGAGAACATCTTATTCAGAATGTTCTTGAACTTTCTAAGTTTAGAATAAAAGATGTAATGATTCCTATAAATAAAGTTTTTTCTGTCAGTATTGATGAATCTCTTGATAGAGTTAAACAAAAGTTTATAGATAATTATTTCAATAAAATACCAGTTTATGAAAACTATCCTAATAATATTGTTGGGTATATAACATCAAAAGATGTTATTTTTTCTGGTTTAAATAAGGTAAGCGATATATTGAAAAAAACACTTTTATTCCCTGAGACAAAAACATTAGATAAAACATTGTTTGAGTTACAGGAGTCGTGTAAAACATTAGGTATTGTTATAGATGAACATGGGGCTATCTCAGGTGTTGTAATAAAGAATGATATATTGAAAAAAATAGTTGGTGGAATAGAAGATGAAAATAATAATGAAGAAGATATTGAAATTAAAGAAAAAAATTATATTATACTCTCAGGAAATAAAGAGATATCATATTTAAATAAAAAGTATGGACTTGGGATAGAAGGTAATGAATTTAATACATTAGCTGGATTTATTTCTTATTATCTTAATAGACTACCTATAAAGGGTGATGAGTTTGTTTATAAAGGCCATTTATTTAGAGTTATTGAAACAAAAAATTATATTGCAAATAAAGTATTTATTAGTAAGGAGTTTAAACAATGAAAATAATGTTTATTACGGATATACATAATAATTATAAAGATATAGAAAAATTACTTTTAAACAATATAGATGTTATTATAATAGGAGGGGATTTTACTATAAGGGGCGGTAGGGATGACGTTAAAAAGATTTTAGATAATATTATAAAAATTTTTAAAGGTAAAATTCTGGCAGTTCCTGGTAATATGGATAAAAAAGAGGTCCTTGATGTTTTAATAGATTATAATATAAATATAGAGTGTTCAGGTGTTATAATAGAGGATATTGGTTTTTTTGGATGTGGAGGTTCTGAGAAGACACCTTTTGATACTCCTAATGAAAAAGATTCAAATGATATATATAGATGTTTGGTAACTGGATATAATTCTATAAAAGAAGCTGGTATTAAAGTAATGGTATCACATAACCCACCTTTTAATACTAAGTGTGATAAGGTCCTAAGTGGTAATAGTGTTGGTTCTAAGAAGGTAAGAGAGTTTATAGAAAATTATTTGCCTGATTATTGTCTTACAGGGCATATACATGAGGGTATTGCTAGTGATATTATAGGCAAAACAGTAGTTGTAAACCCTGGCCCTTTTCAAAATGGCAGATTTGCTATTATAGATATTAAAACTGCTCAGATTTTTTTGAATAAACTATGATTTTTTGTTATTATTTTATAAACAAAAATTTTAAGATTAAAAAATGCTTGACTTAAAAACATATATAGAGTTTAAGATTAAAAATTCAAAAGGGCTCCTTTCTGAGTTACAGGAAAAATATAAGGAATATTTAAAGTATAATGAAGAAAAAGAGAACCCTATTAAAAAACATATTGATGGGATAAAAGAGAAAATAAACTTTGGTTTTTATAAGAAAAAAGGGAATATTTTAGATATTGATATTTAAATCATTATCTATACTATCATTTATTATAATACTGTTATCTTTTGATAAGTCTATTTCACCTAACTCATGGTAATCGATTAGGAGTATAAAAGGTCTTTCTGGGTTATCACTCTGTTTTGTTACTACAGCAAAACCTTTATTTGTGGATATAACTGTACCTGTTGGATATCTTCCCATTAGTTTTTTAAATATATTTACAAGAGTTTTATCCAATTTTCCTTTTTCTGATAATTCAACAATATGTTTCATCGCTATATCTGGTTTTACCATGGACTTATATTCTCTTTTTCTTATAAGAGCGTCGTAAATATCAGCGATTGCTACTATTCTTCCAGCAAGACTTATTTGATATCCTTTTTTGCCTTTTATATAACCTGACCCATCAAGTTTTTCGTGGTGATCTAGTGCACCGTAGACTATATTTTCTTTCTGTTTTTTTGAGAAAAATGAAAATTTGTTTTCAAAAAATTTTTCAACATCAACATGTTTTTTTAATATCTCATGCTCTTCATCAGTAAGTTGTGAATTTTTAGTTATTATTTCATAAAACCTTTTGTCTCCCTCTTTATATCTTATGTATTTACCTATATCATGTAAGAGTCCACCGAGGAATATTGACATAAGTTCTTCTTTATCTGTTGTTATTTGAGAAGCAATATAAAGAGTAAAAAATGCAACATCTATTGAATGGTTAAAAGTATCAGGGTGCCATTTTTCAAGTTCTATAAGATATATGAACTCAGGTATATGGTCTATCTCTAATGCAGATAGATTTTCTATAACATATTTTGCAATATTTATGAATTTCTCATCATTTATTTCATTATTTGTCTCAAGAAAGTCAAAAGCTTCTTTTATACCTTTTTTTATCTTATTATAATTTTCTCTTACTTTTTGGAATATGTCTTTATCTTTAAATACTGAAACTACATCATTTATTCTTATTTCTTCTTTTTTATTGTTCTCTTTAATTTCTATTTTATTTATGTTATTGAAAGTAGGGTCTTTAATATATATTACTATATAGTTTTTTTTTGATTTTTCTTTTATATAGTTTACCAGGTGTTGATCAAGTGTTTTACCTTTTGAAATAAGTACTTTAAGATCATGGCTGTAGAAGTCTTCCCCTAAAATCATTCCTTCTTTCAGTTCATTAATATTAATTTTCTTTAGCATAGTTTATTTTACTTTTCTTTAAAAATTTTATTATAAAATTTTTCAAACTCAGACATAATATCGTCAGAGTTTGTCAAACTAAGAATTGTATCCGCAAAATTTTCACATTCTTTTATTGTAAGGTTAGTGATTATATGCTTTATTTTTACTATGTCTGATAATGGAACTGAGAAAGCCCTGAATCCAATACCAATTGAGAATATTATAAAAAATGGGTCAGATGTTATTTCACCGCATAAGTATATTTCTTTATCTGTTGTCCCGGAGGATATAAATTTTAAAAATCTTAAAAAAGATATGGAATAAGGGTTGTAAAGATAATTAAGCTCAACATTGCTCCTGTCAACAGCAAAAAAGTATTGAAGAAGATCATTTGTTCCTAGTGCTATAAAGTCAACTTCTGGTTTTATCAGGTCTAATGAAAAGGTTAATGATGGTATTTCTAACATTATACCTATTTCTATTTTATTGTCAAAATATTCATCACTACTTTCAAGGTCTTTTTTTACACTTTCTAGGAAAGTTTTTATCATTTTTAACTCTTCTACATTTGTTATCATTGGAAATAGTATTTTAATATACCCATAATGGCTTGCTCTTAGTATTGCTCTTAACTGGGTTTTAAAAATATCTAATTTTTTTATACAGTATCTTATTGATCTCATCCCCAATGCTGGATTTTTATCTGGTTCTTCTTCATCTATTTGCCCTTTTTCAATATCTAAAGTTCTTATTATGAAGGGAGTGTATGAGCCTATATTTTCTATAACTTTTTTATATATATTAAACTGTACTTCTTCGTCATTTATAGACCTTGATATTTTTTTATCATTATCTGATAAGAAAATAAACTCTGTTCTATATAAGCCTATACCATCAGTTTTTAGTTCATTAACCTTCTTTATGTCATTGTCTATCTCAATATTTACCATCATTTTTATTCTTATATTGTCTTTAGTCGTGGTAATTGTTTTCGAAGTTGTATCTTTTAATTTTTGTTCCTTTTTATCTTTGTTAGATTTTATATATACATATTCATCCTGAGTATATTTATCAGGATTTATTATGATCGCTTTTCTATAATAGGTATCTATTATAATTAAGTCATCTTTATCTATATTGTTTATTATTTGTGCTGCACCTAATATTGTTGGTAATTCTAAATTCCTTGCCATTATTGCCATATGAGAAGTTCTGCCACCTTTCCCGAGTATTAACCCTTTTATTCTTTTATCTTTTTTTAAATATGAAAACTCACTGGGAGTTATTTCATCTATTACCAGTATTATTTTATTATCCGAGTAATAAGAGTTTAGAATATCTTCTAATGATAGATTAAAATTACCTTTTAGTTTTATAATAATTTGATTTCTTATTATTTCAAAGTCATGAGCTCTCTCTCTAAAATACTCTTCTTCAAGATTAAGGAAGTTTTGTCTTATTTCATTTGTAACTTCATAAACAGCATGCTCTGCATTTAGAAGTTCATTTTCTATCTTATTTATTATCCTATATTCCAGGTCTGATATTAATGTAAGATATGTTGTGCCTATTGTTTTTATTTCATTATCAGTATTTGTTATTATTGTTTTAATAGATTTTTCTTCTTTTTCTATCAGGGTTTTTATTGCATGTTTTAACTTTTCTATCTCTTTTTTTATATCTTTATTATCTATTTTCCTTTTGTCTATATCGTTTTCGTTTATATTTCTTATTATCTTAACTGCTTTCCCTGTTGCTATTCCTTCGTAGGAATAGATAAAGTCATTATATATATACATCTCTTTTTTCTTGGACAAATCTGGACCTCTTTAAAATTTTAATTTCAATTTAATTTTATTTTTAAATCATATTAATTACTTTTTTATTTTGTATTCTATTGTTTTGGCATTATCTCTTTCATCTAGTGCTCTTATAAATATAATATTGTTTTCATTAATTTTTTCAAGTTCTTTTTTTGGTATTGTAATGATAAAAGTTTCCTTACTTGAATCAAATATTTCGTCAGAAGGTTTAAAAAATATCCACTCTTTTGCATTAATAGAGTAAAATGCTTTTGAGACTATACCTGCATTATCCTCTATTATACCTTCTAATCTTATGTTTCCTCCAACTTCCTGGTATTTTGTAATTTCTATTATTGGCGGTGTGTTATCAATAAGATATAAAGGTGTTGTCTCTTCTGAGATTTCAGCTTCTTCATAAGTATTTGTAGGCGAATCTGAAACTACTAATTTAAAATTGTAATAACCATCTGGCAATAAACTTGAGTCGAAAGTAAATGAATTAGTATTATAAATATTTTCTACTAATGGTAGCCATTGATTATTGCCCTCTTTTTTGAAGAATATTTTATATTCTAAAGTATCTCTGTCTGCATCATATGCATTCCATTCTAATGTTAATTCTGATTTTTGTCCTCTCTGATTCTTGTCAAGTGTTTTAGTTGTTTTTATATTAAAATATGATATAGAGGGGGATCTATTCTGAGGTGAGTATATCTGAATTATGTATTCAATTATTGGTGTTACTTCTAAGTTTTTTGTATTAAATATAATTTTATATTGAATATATCTTGACTTCTCTATTCCTAAGTTTATTTCATTCTGATAAGTATAGGGCCCTTTCCATTCTGACCATGTATTGTCTATATCTTCAGTATTTCCTCCCCTTATGTATAACATTATATTTGAATCCTTTGGTATAGATGACTTTATTATTGCTTTACCTATTTTTGAAATAGATTCAAGATCAATTATGTTTGATATAGCTTCACCAGTGTTTGAATATGATAAACCAATTTTATAGATTTTTCCTAAGTTACCACTTGCAACATAAATATTTTTTTTATCAGGTATAATTTTTACTATCTGCTCATCCAGTATTTTTGAATGTAGGGATAAAAAACTGTTTTTTAGATTATAAAGATATATGCTACCACCAGATGCCCCAACAAGAATTTTGTCTTCTATTTTTGTTAATGTGTAAAATACTGTTTCATCTAATGTAAAAAGTTTATATATTTTCCCTTTTTCATATTTATATACAGAGTTTTTAAGCTTTGGCTGTTTTGCTGATTCTTTATCCTGGGTTTCTTTTGGTTTTTCTTGTTTCTTAAAACTATCTGTATAGTCAAAGTCAAGACCCACTTTTTTTCTGACTTGACTTGAGGTGCAAAAATACACAGCATCTTTATCTATATATATACTGCTTATTTCATCTTCATATGTATCGTATAATGATTCTGTTTTCATATCTTTTAGACTCATTCGGTACAATATGCCAAGCCCTTCACTACCAAAATATAGGCTGTTATCTGTATTATTGTAGACTAGTGTTAAGAAATGATTTTCATTATTGTTTTCAAATATAGTTTTTACTTTACCTTTACCCTCAATCATTATTATTTTTGCATTTTCTCCAGTAGAAACGTATAATTTATTATTTAGGTATACCATTGCCCATATGTATTTTATATTTTCATCTTTTAGAGATGCGAATTCCTCGATTTTTTCTGTATCTATATTATAACTATAAATTGTATTAGATTCTACAAAAAAAAGATTATTTTTACCATCATATTCTAATAAACTTACTGCTATGTCTTTACCTTTGTATACTACTTTTATATTTGATTCATCTATTTTTTCTGCTGATAAGTCTATTTTATAGAGGAATGATTTATTCCCTGTTGCAACATATAAATAGTTATTAATTTTTTTTATATCAAATACTATAAGACTTTCTGTATTAAAAATATTTTTTATTTCAGGGGACAACATTATTTTCCCTGATTTATCTATTGATATATTTTTAGTGTTTTCTAATTTAAAATGGCTCTTATCAATTTTTATATTATTTACTGAAATTCCAAAAACTGTTGGAATTAAAAAGGTTAGAATTAATAAAACAATAAATTTTTTCATAAAATCTCCTTATCTTGGCACTATTTTTATTGGTAGTTTTATGTAACCGGTGACAAAATAATTAGTATTAACTAGAGTTTTTTCCCTCTTTGTTAAAGAATAATAATTGCCAGCCTGTCTATAACCATAGTAATATATTTTGGATAAAGGAAGGTTTGGCATAAAATTCCCATCCACTATTAAACTTGTTGCAGGTATATCAATCCATACTGCTATATCACTGAAACTTGATTCCATCTGGAATATTGATAATAATTGGTCAATATTAGTTGGGATAAAGACTGGTCTGTATTGGTACATATATGTTGCGTTTTCTATTTTTGAACTGCTTATATTTATTTCTAAAATTGAAGGCGTTGTTATGTTTGATGGTATTTTAATGTTTACTATTTTTTCTGTATATTTATCTTTGTACATTCTTATATAAAGTTTTATCTTTACTATTTCACCAGGATAAAACTCGAATTTATCTAATAGTGTTGCTTTTTCAATAAAACCAACCTGATATTTTGGAAATTTTTTCATTTTTATATCTATTTTTTCTATGTCCCAATCATCAAACCAGTTATATACAATATACTGTAAAGGGAAAATAAGCCTCATTGTTGACTGATATAGGGTATCAGAGTTAAAACCAACAAAAAAGTCATTTATTTTAAAACTTTTTTTCTCATTTGTATTAATGTTTTTTATATTAACAGAAATCTCTAAAGTTACAGACCCTTCCGACTTTTGAGGGTCTATATTAAAAAAACTTGACATTATTATGCCACTAAGGAGGTTTGGGAAAAATAGTGGGTCTTTGGCAAGATTATAATTGTAGTTAAAATTTTCACCGTCTTTTTCAATATTAAGTGTTAATGGGATCATTTCTGGTTTTTCACCTATAATTCCTGCAACAGCTGTTTCCTGGTCATTATATACACTACCTATTATTTCAGATGCTGATGCAAACTTCCATGAAACATTTAATGTAGGCATAATATAGTGAACAAAGGCTTTAGCCATTGGGAGTTTAATGCTGCCCCTACCTAAAAAAGGATGGCCAAATATAAGTACTTTATTCCCTTCTTTGTATGTTACAGTTCCTATTGCAGCTACATTAGCATCGCCTGTTACTAATGGGATAGCAACAGCATCTCCAGGATTTAATGTTTTGTTATCAGACTTTTTTTCACTGCTGCCACCATCTATTATACTAAAATAGTTTTGATCGAGTTTTGATTTTAAAAGGTTTATTACCTCCGGAGCAAAACCTGATATAACAAGTGGTGTTGAAATTGGGATTAGATCTGTTTTTTCAGGTTTAATATTTTCTATATACTCAATATCTATCTTTTCTGCTAATTCTTTATCCAATGATATAAACTTTTGTTTTGTTTTTTGTGTATACGCAATATTTTTCATAACAGGGATCATCTGTTCTATAGGTTGGATCCCACCTATAGGTTCTTTTAGATAGCCCCATGTGTATGCTAATGCACCTATTAATGCACCTTCTATATATGCAGGACTCCCACTCATGCCCTGAGCAATACCTTTTTTTTCTATATAATCTCCATAAAACTTAACAAGCACTATATCTCTTTTCACAGAAGCTTTTTTTATTACGTCTATTACTTCAAAGTCAAATTTTTCAATTTTATTGTCTTTATCAGCAGTTACTATGTAGCCTTTCATTCCTGGTTTTATCTGTTCGATTTTTAAGATATTAGCTCTGATAGTTATAGAAAATATTATAATAAAAATAGGAAATATATATCTCTGCATTTTTCCTCACTTGTTTTGTTTATTAGGCTCTATTTAAAAAAATTTTTTAAAATAAATAAAAGAATTTTAGTGATAAAATTTAATTTAAATATTATAAATTTTTTATTAGTTTTTACTCAATTTTATATTAAGTAAATATTTAAATTTCTACTATAAGGTTAATAATATAGTTTTAAGGATTACATATGAAATCTGGATTTGTCTCAATAATAGGTAAACCAAATGCTGGGAAATCATCTCTTATAAATAGACTGTTAAATGACAATCTTACTATTGTCTCTCCTATTCCTCAGACTACTAGAAATATTATAAACTGTATATTAACTGATAAAGAAAAGGGTTTTCAAATAATATTTAAAGATACCCCCGGGATTATAAAGAATACTAAGCATTTTTTAGATGAAAAACTTATAAAATATATAGAAGATGCCCTGAAAGATATAGATATAATAGTACTGCTTATAACTCCAGAGGAGTCACTATTCGAATATTCTAATATTTTAAATAATTTACATAAAGACAAAGTTGTAGTTGCTGTTAATAAGTCTGATATTAAGATGAAAGAGTTTTCTGAAGAAGAAAAATCATTAGGATTTTATACAATACACATTTCAGCCCTAACTGGTTTTAATACAGATAAGTTACTTGAAAAGATAGTTTCTTTACTTCCTGATAATATTCAGTATTATCCTGAAGATATTGTCTCTGATAGGACAATAAGGTTTTTTGTTTCTGAGTATATAAGAGAGGCTATAATAAAAAATCTTAAAGAAGAGATTCCTCATCAGGTATTTATTGATGTTGAGGAAATGGAAGAGAGAGAGGATATGACTATAATAAAAGCTATTATATATTCTGAAAAAGATAGCCAGAAAAAGATAATTATAGGAAAGTCAGGGGCTATGATAAAAAAGATTGGGATTGAGGCAAGAAAAAGAATTGAGGATTTTATAAATAAAAAAGTCTACCTTGAGCTTTTTGTTAAAGTTAAGGAAGATTGGAGAAAAGATAAGGTTTTTCTTAATAAACTTGATTATTATTAATAGTTTGAAGTGTAAAAGTTTTTTTGGGTAAATCGATATGGTACCCACCCCTAACAAATTTAATTAAATATTTATCTAAAATAACTAGAGGGAAGAAAAGAAGTTTATTTTTAACTTCTTTATTTTCTTCTTCTATTAATTCTAAAAGTATTTCATGTTTGGATAACTTTAGTTTAGTCCCATTTATCTCTAAATGCTTTAATACCATACTCAATAAATATAGAACTGTTTAATTGACTTTTTTCATAATACTTAATCATGGGACCACTACTTATTTTTATACGTAGTGAATATAAAATTTAAGAAGTGAATACCATCTTTGTTAACTGGGCAAATATAAAAGTTTTTTATTTATTTAGAATCAAAAATTATATTTTAAATTTTGAAAAATCTAATCTTTTTTATATTAGATTGATATTAATTTTAATGTATATTTTTTTGCAAATTTTGTGTATATAAAAAGAAAATTGAGAGGGTTTAAAAATGGCCAAAAAGTTTGTATATTTCTTTGGTGATGGCAAGGCTGATGGCTCAAAAGATATGAAGCATATTTTAGGTGGTAAAGGAGCAGGTCTTGCTGAAATGGTTAATATAGGATTACCTGTCCCACCTGGATTTACAATTTCTACTGAGGTTTGTGACTACTATTATAAAAACAACAGATCATATCCTGAAACTTTAGAAAAAGAGGTATATGAAAACCTTAAAAAACTTGAAAAAGTAACAGGTAAAAATTTTGGTGGGGACAATCCTTTACTAGTTTCTGTAAGGTCTGGTGCTGCTGTATCGATGCCAGGTATGATGGATACTATACTTAATCTTGGTCTTAATGATAAAACAGTTGAGGCTCTTTCTAAGATTAGTAATAATGAAAGGTTTGCATGGGACTCTTATAGGAGATTTATACAGATGTTTTCGAATGTGGTTAAAAATGTTGACCATAGTTTATTTGAAAATGTTCTTGAAGAGGTTAAAGATGAAATAGGAGTAAAAGAGGATAGAGAAATACCGGCTGATAAACTTAAAAAGATAGTTGAAAAATATAAAAAAATATATAAGGATGAAACAGGTGAAGATTTTCCACAAGATGTTAACAAGCAATTGTGGGAGGCTATTAATGCTGTATTCAGATCATGGAATAATGAGAGGGCTATAAAGTATAGAGAATTAAATAAAATCTCTGGACTTCTTGGAACTGCGGTTAATATTGTTGCTATGGTTTTTGGTAATATGGGTGATGATTCTGGTACAGGGGTCTGCTTTACAAGAAATCCGTCTAATGGAGAAAATGAGTTTTATGGAGAATATTTACCAAATGCTCAGGGTGAAGATGTTGTTGCAGGTATAAGGACGCCATTCCCTATATCAAAGTTAAAAGAGGATAATAAAAAAGTTTATGAGCAATTACTTAATGTAAGAAATATACTTGAGAAACACTATAAAGATATGCAGGATATAGAGTTTACAATAGAAAAAGGGAATCTTTATATACTTCAGACAAGAAATGGGAAAAGAACAGCTCATGCTGCCTTAAAAATAGCAATAGATCTTGTAAAAGAGGGTCTTATAGATGAAAAAGAAGCTCTACTTAAGATTGACCCAGAACAGTTAAATCAGTTGTTACACCCAATGATTGATCCGAAGGCAAAATATAAAGTTATAGCAAAGGGTTTAAATGCTTCACCTGGTGCTGCAGTAGGTAAAATAATATTTGATTCTAAAAAAGCTGAAGAGATAGGTCTTAAGGGTGAGCCGGTTGTTCTTGTTAGACTTGAGACTTCACCAGAAGACCTTGGGGGTATGCATGCTGCTGAGGGTATATTGACAGCAAGAGGTGGTATGACATCTCATGCAGCTGTTGTTACAAGAGCCATGGGGAAACCGTGTGTTGTTGGTTGTTCAGCATTGAGTATAGATGAAGATAAAGGAATATGTAAGATAGGCGATAAGGTGTTTAAAGAGGGAGATTTTATATCTATAAATGGTACTACAGGAGAGGTAATAGAAGGAAAAGTTGACCTTGTTAAACCAGATATTTCAACTGGTAACTTTAAAGTAGTGATGGACTGGGCAAATAAATATAGAAAATTAAGGGTTAGGGCTAATGCTGATACTCCTAAGGATGCTGAAGTTGCGGTATCTTTTGGAGCAGAAGGAGTTGGTCTTACTAGAACTGAGCATATGTTCTTTGAAGGTGATAGAATTGTTGCTGTAAGAGAGATGATATTATCAGAAACAAAAGAGGAGAGAGAAAGAGCACTTAATAAAATCCTTCCTATGCAAAAAGGTGACTTCAAAGAGATATTTAAGAAGATGAATAACTTGCCAGTTACTATAAGACTTCTTGATCCACCTTTACATGAGTTTTTACCTCATACAGATGAAGAGATAAAAGAGGTAGCAAAACAGATGGGGGTATCAGAAGAAAGACTGAAAGCAAAAAATCAATCTTTAAAAGAGTTTAACCCAATGCTTGGACATAGAGGATGTAGATTGGGTATTACATATCCGGAAATATATCAGATGCAGGTAAGAGCAATAATAGAAGCTGCTATTGAATGTAAAAAAGAGGGTTTTAATGTTATACCTGAAATAATGGTATCATTGGTAGGTACTTTGAATGAAATGAAAGTATTGAAAGATATGATTAAAAAAACAGCTGATAAAATAATATCAGAGAATAAAGCTGATATAACTTATAAGATAGGTACTATGATAGAAGTACCAAGAGCAGCTCTTATTGCTGATAAAATAGCAGAAGAGGCTGAGTTTTTCTCTTTTGGCACCAATGACCTTACTCAAATGACTTTTGGTTTCTCAAGAGATGATGCTGGAAGTTTTATAGTTGAATATAGAAGACAGGGAATAATAGAAAAGGATCCATTTGTTACAATAGATGAAGGGGTTGGCATGCTTATAGAAATGGCTGTTAAAAAGGGTAAAACGACAAGACCTGATCTTAAAACTGGAATTTGTGGGGAACATGGTGGCGACCCTGAAAGTATTAACTTTTGTCATAGAGCAGGACTTGATTATGTTTCTTGCTCTCCTTATAGAGTACCGATCGCTATACTTGCCGCTGCACAGGCTGCTGTAAGGGAATCAAAAAAGTCTTGACAATAAATCAGAATTAGTTATAATTTTATAGTAATAGGGGGGACCCTATTACTATAAAAAATTCAAATCAATTCAAGGAGAAACAGAATGAATAAAAAAAATTTGTTATTTTTATTCTTATTTTTGTCTCTTATAGTAGCTATAGTAATAACTTTTGTAGTTGATATTCATACAAGTCAATACAAAGATAATCTTGTTAATTTTCATGAAAAAATAAATATCTATGTTGATACATATTTTACAGATGAACTTATACCTAATATAAAGGATACTAAATATGCTGAAGAGTTAAAAGAAAAAGTGGCTAAAATTACTGAGATAATAGGTGAGATTGAACCTAACCTTATAACAAGCGGTGCAAGAACAAAAGATATGGCAGAATTGGAAACTAAAACTTTTAAAGCTAGAGAGGGTATTGATAAAATACTTAAAATAATAAACGAAATAGAGTCTTCTATGCCAGAAGATGTTAAGGCTTCTTATAATTCTGAAGATGTAAAGAAATTAAAAGAAATTATTGATACTTTACCTACAGGTTCAGTTACTGGTAAAAAGGTTTTAAGATTAGTTCTTATCCTAGCACTTGGAATAACAGGTGGTATAGTATTTATAATAATTGAGAAAAATGCAAGGAAAAGTGGAGAAATAAAATTAAAAGATGTTGCATAAATAAAGCTTACAATTTTAAATACTTGATTTTATAACTGCTGATTTTATAAGATATGCTATATTGGTAATGTGAAATTTTTTTATATTATCTGAGTCAAAACTAATTAGATTGACTCAGATAAGTTTTAATTATAATTTAAAATTATTGTCCTTTTTTATTAAGCCCAAGAATATTACTTATATTATTCCAAGCTTTTTTCCTGAAATCATGAAATAACTGTACATATTTGCTATCATTTGTATCAACATAATTTATAAAGTTTTGTCCTTCATTTATTAAAAAATCATAGGTTTCAACAATAAGTTTGGCTGTTTTAATATCATTGGGTGACATTTCTCCTTTTTCTATTAGTTGATTCATATAATTTTTACATACTCCAATTACTGCAATAGCTTCTCTTACAAATCCTTTAGCTGTATCTTTATTGTATACTTTACTCTGGTATGAATCAGCGACAACTCCTATTGCCATGTATGATAGATATAAAGTTGAAGCACTAGTTGCCCCTATTGTTTCAAGCTGTAATTGAGAACCGCTTGCAGGAAATACTTTTAAGCTTAGTACAAGAATTATCGAAAGACTAAAAAAAAATTTTTTTATCATTGTTTCTCTCCTTTTATTTAATATAAAACTTAAATATAACAAAAATGGAAAAACTTCTGGAAATATTTTTTTGATATTTAATTTTAGTTGAAAGTATTACCTTTTTTGAAGTACACTATAGCCATATATATACCATTGATCGTGTAACATAAGTCCTATTTTGTATTCTCGTTTTATTATTATTTCTTGAAACCTTGAAGTTGTTATAACTTTTGCTATCGCTTTATCTTTCCTTATTACTATCTCTTCTATTGTATAATTTATAAATTTTTCATCAGAATTAAGGTCTTTTAAGAATGTTTTAAAATCGTTTAAAATTTTGTTTTTTTCATCATCTGTAGAGTTTTCGTAAGCTTCTTTAAACGTAGGAAAATACTTAATAAGTTCTCTTAAGTGTAAAACTGAGAAAAACTTTTCCCAATTTCTTTCTAATTTCCCATCAAAAAAGTATCTAATACTTTGTTCAGGAGTTGTTGTTTTGGGTAATTCTTTATATTTTTCTTCTTTTTTCCCCAATTTTATATCTTCTTTCACTATTATTTTTATTGTTGGACTTTTATATAAATATACAGAATTGTTTAATATAGAGAGTGGATAGAACTCAGCAACTACAAGATAGATTCCAGGCTGAAGGTCATATATCTTATTGATATCTATTGTTATACCTATTATGCCATTTGGTTCGAGTTTGGTTGTTGAAAACTCTGTCTTTATAATATTTTTTTTATGACCATTGTATCTATCAAGGTACTCTGAAAAAAAATCATCTTTTTCTTTTACAGGTGTATTTTCTGGTGTATATACTTTTATATAATAATTAAAAGGTTTATAGTCAGCAATATTGAGCTGTATTATTTTATCTGATGTATTTATAACTTTAAAATATAACTTTATTTCTTCTCCTCTGTAAAATATAGTTTTTTCTGGTGATATCAATACTGTTATATCAGCAGAAAAAATGTTATATGCTAATACTAAAAAAATAAAAAGAGTAATTTTTTTCATAAAAGGTCCTTATATTAAGTTTATCATAAAATTTTTCGGTTAAAAAAGATATTTTATAAGTATTTAATTATTTTTGTCATTATCTTTATATTTTCATAAGATGTGTATATATTGCTTAAAGGAATATAATTTTTTTCTTTAAAAGATTTTATAGCGTCTCTAAACATACCTATAAAATATTCTGTTTTATTGAACTCTATTTCTTTTTCTATTAAAGACTTAAATCCAGTATAAAACGGGCTATCTTCCGAAGCATACTCTTTAAATATACCATTTCCAACTAATATTCTACCCTTTTCAAATAAGAGATCAACTTCAAATAGTAAATAATCTGATAAGTTGGAAATTTCTATTGTTATTGATTTAGTATCTGATTTGAAAAATAGATTTAAAACTTTATTATTGTTTAAAACATTTTTTAATTTAATTTTATTTTCACCTGTTAAAAACATTATTATATCTATCAAATGTGTTGCATCATGCCATAAAGCTTTTTTTATAGAACCTGTTTTTATATAAAGTTTTCCATTTATAGATAATAGTTCACCATATTTTTTTGATTCTATAATTTCTTTTACATATTTGTAATCTTTTGAATATCTTCTTTCATAATTTACTATCAATTTTGATGATGATTTTTTTATCTTTTTTAGTACTTTTTTTGCTTCTTTAAGGTTTGAGGTAAGGGGCTTTTCACATATTATCACAGGTATATTTTTATCTATTGCTTTAATTAATATTTCTTTATGAGTTTTTGTGGGGGTTGCTATATGAAGTATATCTATCTTTTCTTTATTTAACATTTCATCTATATTCTTGTATGTATTGATTTTAAATCTTTTTTGAAATTTTTCTACTTTATCAGAATCTATATCACATCCAGCTACTAATTCTGTTTCTTCCGTGGATAATATACATTCTACGTGAGTTGTAGGTTTTTCTCTTTTAGGATCATTACTTAATTCCCAACCTATTCTACCAAGGCCAACTACTGCACATTTTATCATAACTTTCCTATTGTGATTTTTATTGCTTTATTTATTCTATCTATTGCTCCAAAAGCTCCACCAAGGAACAAAGTAGGATTATAGTTTTTTCTTTCAAGGTATAGTTCCTGTTTTATTAAAATTTTATTTATTAAATTTTTCATATCATTATCTAAATTATTCTTCTTTTTTAAAAAATCCTCTATATTTTCAGAACATCTTAAATTATCAAGTATATCGTGTATTTTTTTAAGTTTTAGTTTTATAAAATCATTATCTTTTGGTATTTTTTTAAAGCTATATATTTTACCTTTTAGATTATTATCAATAGTATATTTAGCATTTACAAGTTTATTTGTGCTACCAATATGATATAATTTTATTTTGTATGTACTAATAAAGTCTTCAAACCATTTTTTTAGATTTTTCATAAAAAGGTCTCTTTTTCCTCTTTTCAATATGATATTGTAGAACTTACTATGAAGAGGGAATAGTTTATTGCTTGAAAATAGAAGTTTCAAATAGGATGGAGTACTTATGCTGTGAGTTATTATGTCATATTCAAAGTCATGCCCTATGAGTACTATTGAACTTGCTCCCATATTGTATAAAAGAGAGAGAGCAGATGCTGATACGGAACCACCGGCCAGAACTTCTGGTATTTTTAATCTTTCTTCAAAAATATTAAAGAATTCAGTAAGTATGTTTTCTGTTTTAAAAATCATTATTTTATTGAAGTATTGAGGTATTGAAGAGTAACTTGTTATATCAAAACACAGAATAGTATTTTTTAATAAATCTTTTTTTATACCTATAAAGTCATAGTAATTATGGACCTGTGAATCAAGAGAGATTACTATATCTGGTATAATTCCATATGATATTAAAGGTTTAAGAGAAGTATCAACACATGCTATAGGGATATTTTTCTGTAGTTTTTTTATATTATCAAGATTGTCTTTTAAGGATGGCCCTGCTCCTATTATAGCTACATCGCCTTCTATGTGGTAAGATGAAGACCTGTTAATATTTATTAAATTATTTATTGCGTTTCTATACCATAGTACAGAAAACTCAGCTTCAGTAAATATACTCTGAAAAAAATAGTCTAGAAACATTTTAATATATTTTTCAATTTCTTTGTATTTATCAAAAAATATTGAATAAAGACTGTTTAAGTAAAAAAACTTTATATTTGATATTGTCTTTATTGTTATAAAACTTTCAAGAAACTCTATTATTTTTTCTTTTTCGTTACATCCAAAAATTTTTATTCTCTCATCGTATATTGGATTTTTTTCTTTGTATATTTTTATTAAATCTTCATCCTCAATTACAATAACCAGAGAGGGATTTGATTTTTTAAGTAGTGCTTTTATATGATAACCAAGACCTAATCCAAATACGATGTATATTTTATAGCCTAGTATTGGTTCTACCAATTTTTCTGCTTCTTTTATCGGATCAAATCTGCTGTGTATAAGTTTGTTATCTATTTTTAAAGTTAGGGGACCGTTCTCTGTTCTTAGTATTTCTACATTGTTATTCATACCACTCTACCATTATGTTTTTTGGTTTTGCTATTTTTATACTTGGGAGTTTTTTTTCAAGTATCATTAGCCTGTGTTCAAGTTCTGCATAAAGATTCATAAGTAAAGGATAAAAACTACTTTCTTTTGGACATTTTTTTATTATATAATTTAAAATATCTTTTGTATCTTTATCGCCAATAGGTGCAGTAAACTCTAATATTTTTATTATTTTAAGATATTTTTCATTATCCATATTTCTAGAATTGTCTGATAAATATATAAACAGTATTCTGTTTATCTGGTCTATATAAAAATAGCTTTCCTGACTTATTTCAATTTTAAATAGTATTATAATCTCCCATAACTCTTCTATTGTTTCACATCTTTTAATAAGGTTCCTAAGGTGATATTTAAACTCAAGTTCATTATTTTTTTTTATTTTTTCAAGTTTTTCTTTTTGTACAGTATCCATTTTACAACCACTTTATAATATAAATAAAACTTAAAACTATCATAAAGATACTTAATCCAATTGCAAGTTTATAAGGGAGTGAAAACTCAAGCTCAGGGCTAAAATTATTTTCGACAGTTTTTATTATTCTTACAGCTTCAAAGTTTGTTTTTGCTTCTATAAACTTATTATCTTTTTCGTAAGCTTTATTAAAAAAATATAATGCTTCAAAATAATCACCCTTTTCAAAATATATAAGACCTATATTAAAATTGAGTAAAGGGTTTTCAGGTGAAATGTTATAACCTGCTTTATAATATTCTAAAGCTTCTTCTATAAGACCATTTTTCTGATAAATACAACCTATGTTGTAATATGGATAAAATACTGATGGATTGTAGTCTATTGCTTTTTTGAAAAAGTTTAGTGCTTTAGTGTCATTATTTATTAAAGCAAAACAAGTACCAATATTAAGGTAAATTTTATAATTCTCCGGTATTTTCCTAAGTAAGAACTTTATATTATAATAAAGGCTTTCCCTATATTTTCTAAGTTTGAATGCTATTTTTGGCATTATTGTAGAGATTAATATCTCATTAAACTGTTTTTTTACATCTTTCAATATTTTGTAAGATAGATGTGGTTTTTTAATGATTTCATAAGTTTTTGCAAGTTCAATATATCCCTGAAAAAATCCTGGATATAAGTTTATTAATTCTTTGAGAACTTCTATTGTTTTTTCATAATTTCCTTCTATTCTATAATCTATTGCTTTAACTAATAAGTCTTCGTCTTTTGGTATTGTTGTTCGTACAAGATAAAAACTCCTTGCTTTGTTTAGATAATATTCTTTCTCTTCTTTAGGAAGCTTTTCTTTAATTTCTTCAAAAGATAATAATTTATTTATTTCTGATTCAGATAAAAGTATTGCCTTTTTAAAGTTTTCTATAGACTCAGTTTCATTATTTATCAATCTAAATATTTTACCTAAGTAAAAATAGACATCACCTATTATATTGCCAGAACCAATAACATTTTGAAAGTTTCTGAAAGCATCGCCTATATTAAGGCTATAAAAATCAACTATACCAATATATAGCAGTACTTTGGGGAGTGGCATTTTATAAGAAAGTGAGATTTCAAATAGTTTTTTTGCTTTTTTAAAATTTCCTTTTTTGAGTAAGTTTTTTGCTTCTAGGAATATTTTTTCCCCAGCATTATTGCCATTTAACTTTATCATATATGAGTATATTATCTCCGATTTTTTTTATCTTAAAATCGGATAAAAATGGGGGTTCATTAATATCTTTTTTATATATATTTGTCCCTATTGATATACCCTCCCCTATTATCCTATTTCCTATAAAGCAAAAAATTTGATCACAAAATTTTTGTTTTATAAACTCAGATATTGTATAAGCCCCTCCTTCTACAAAGAGACTTATTATCTGATAATTAGTGTATAGAAAACTAAGTAATTCTTTTATATCAAGTTTGTCGTATCTGTTTATATAAAATTCTTTATTATAACTTTTTATTCTGTTAATAGCTTTTTTGTTTTCATTTATAACAAAGAGTGTTTTTATATTATCTTCTAATACGTAGCCATTTTTTATTTTCCCTTCTAGGTCTATAATAATTCTAAGAAGGTTTTTGCTTTTATATTTTGAAAGTCTCGCATTTAACTTTGGATTATCATTTATTACAGTATTGGAACCTACAAGTATTGCATCAGACCTGTATCTTAAGATGTGCGTAATTTTTCTTGCCCTTTCATTGGTTATCCATTTTGAGCTTCCTTCATAGTTAGCAAGTTTCCCATCAAGACTCATCGCATACTTTATTGTGACAAATGGTCTTTTTTCTTTGATTGCCAGAAAAAAGTCCTGATTAATATAGTATGCCTTGTTTTCTAACAGTCCTTCATCAACAATTATTCCATTCTCTCTTAATATTTTTATCCCTTTGCCATTTACATTTGGATTAGGGTCTTTTATTGCTACCACTACTCTTTTTATCTTTTTTTCTATTATTATATCAGTACAAGGCGGAGTACGTCCATGAAAACAACAGGGTTCAAGGGTCACGTAAAGCGTTGAGTCTTTTGTAATTTCAGTTGATAGGTTTATTAAAGCCATTCTTTCAGCATGATATTTACCAGGGGGTTGAGTATAACCTGTTGATAATATTTTTCCATCTTTTACTAGTACAGCTCCTACTGCTGGATTGGGTGATGTTGTACCTTTTATAAGGTATGAAAGATAAAGGGCATAGTTCATGAATTTTATATCATCTTTTGAAAAATTACTTGATATCATGTATTTTTGGGCCATAAATATGAGCTATTATCCAACCAATTAATGTCCATACTATAAGCCTTAATCTTCTTATTATCGCTAATGCCATCCCTGTTGCTGTTGATCCACCTAGTAATTTTGTTATATATACAATACTACCTTCTGATGCTCCAACCTGTGATGGGAAGAAAAAGAACATAATCTGGACAAAAGAGGTTGCTGAAAATATTATAAAAGAGTTCTCTATTGTTGTTGGATGATATATAAAGTTTAATATTAAGTATATTTCAATTACACCAATTAGTTTTGCTATTATTAATATTAGGGTAGATAGATAGAAAAATAACCTATGTTCTTTATAAAACTTGTTTAGTTTACTATCTACAGTGTATGCTTTCTCTTTCTTTTTTTCAGCAAAAGACTTTAATATTTTTATTCTAGATAAAAGTTCAAAAATTGGACCCATAAATCCTTTTTTTTGTCTCTGAATGAAAAAAATTAGTAGTATAGCACCTATTGCGACTAAAAGGAGAAAAATATGTTTGTTTTTTGAAGATATGCTTATCTGGGATATTAAGAACATAAATCCTATAAATATTATTATACCTGTTGCTATTGTATGTATTGTATTGTACAATATGACTGAGGCAATTATGTTTGGACTTTTTTCCCTTGAATAATATTTTCTTACAAAGTACATTCTATATGGTTCTCCACCTGCTTGACCTAATGGCAACAGTTCTGATAGAGCTGTAGATGATAATTGAGCACCTATTATATGGATAAGTTTGAAGTTATTCTTTTCATCAAATAATATAAACCATCCTAGAGAATGGAGAAATGTCCATGTGATCGGAAGCAAAAGAATTATAATTATCTGATATATCTCTATTGTTTTTACTATTTGAAATATTCTATCCCATCCGCTTTTTTGACCTATAAGATATATTATCCCTATTCCTACAATGAAAAATATTAACCTTAAGGTATTTATAAGCTTTCTTTTCACCTTTTTATAGCCCTTTATTTCTTATTACTTTATCTGCCGTATCTCTTTCTTCCGGTGTGTCTACTTCATACCATCCTATATTGCTTAAGTCTACAGGATAAATTTTTATTCTTTTACACAAACTGTCTAATACAGCTTCTACATTGGCTTTACCTTCTGTTTCTTCAATTACTTTGTAGAGTTCTTTTTTATAATCATTTAATAGGTTTTTACCTATATACGACATCCCTATATATCCTAATGAAAAATTATCTAATGTTTTACTTATTGCTTTTAATGAACCATCTTCATTTAGAGCAACTTTCATATCATCAGGCCCAAGCTTTCTATCCTTGTCAGTTGCTATTAAAATTTTATCATCACTAAAATTTTGCTTCATTATGCTAAACATTTTTGGCGGATATATATGGTCTGCATTCATAAGTAAAAAGTCATTATCACTAATACCTTTACTAAGTGTTATTGTGCTTCCTCTTTTATAGTCATTGTTTTCTATAACTTCTATTTTTGGGTTTTTTAGTTTTTCTATGTATTCTCTTAATACCTCTATTTTATAACCACCAATTATCTTTATTTTTTTAACTGATTCAAGGTCTACAAAGTCTATACAGTATTGAATAAGGGGTTTGCCAGCTACTTGAACCATTGCTTTTGGTTTATCTTCGGTAAGTTTTTTAAGTCTTGTTCCTAATCCTGAAGCAAGTATTATCACTTCCAAAATATAGTCTCCTGAAAGAATTATTGAAGAAATAAAATAAAATTTAATGAAAAAATATTTAATAAGTATTTATATGTTATAAATTGATAATTTTAAAGACATTTTTTAAATAGGGTTGATAATATCTATTTAAAAAATCCCCTTTCTAGTTGTCTTGAGGCTTGAGAAAGGGGATTTAGTTATAGAGAATAAAAGTAGTTTTTCTTATTAGAATTTTAATGTCATACCAAGACCTGTATACATTGAGTTTTGGGTATCATTTGTACCAAATCCTTCTGTACCAAAAGCTTTGCCAGTGTTAAGGTAGGCAAGATCAAGAACTATTTTAGCATTTTTTTGAACTTCAAGCCCTATCGAGAGGTCTGCTTCAAATCCAAGGTCTTTTTTTGTTTTTGTAGCAGATGTTTCTTTCATGAGGTTTGCATATCCTATGTTAAATTTAACATCAATTATATTGAACTTTGCACTACCTGTTATACCAAATAACATATAACCCTGAGTTTTCATTCTTATATCAGCAAAAGTATCTGCTGCTATGTTTGAAAATGTTTGCTGATTTTCTAATAAGAACATTCTTCCAAATCCATCATGTTTTAACTGGAATGATGCGAACCCTTCTTTTTTATCTGTTGTATCTGGATTATCGCCAGAGAGCATTGTAAAGAAACCACCTATTTTAATCTCTTTATCTATGCTATATCCTACAAATATGTCTGTTGCATAACCGCTGTATTTTATATTAGCATCTTTATCTTTTCCAGTAGCATATGTGCCTGATATAACAGTTTCAATATTATCTATTTTTAAACTTAGGGTTAAAGCTGGTAATATTGCTGTACTGTCTGCCCATGGTTTATTTGTTATATCCTTTCCACCCTGTATCAGATATATTGCAGGTCTTATTGTTATTATAGGCAAAGTCAAACTCATATCAATTCCATACATCTGAGCATCATCACCATTATATTTTTCATTACTTTCTTCTATTTTTACATATACAGCTGAAATATAATTTTTCTCCCACTTATATCCTAAAATTCCTAGTGCTACATCTGTTCCAACTATGAACCCACCCGGTGTTTTATAATCATCAACTCCCCCTTTAATAAAAACTCCTTCCGCAAGTACATTATTGAATAAAAGGTATGCTGCTTTTACTTCAACAACGTTTTTTGTATCAGCTCCAACTTTAACATATTTTTCATTTGCACCATTGCCGAAAAATTGGTCAAACTCAAGTTTAAGGGTTGCCTCGACGTTTTCCTTAATATATGAGAAGTATGGTCTGAACCTATAAGCTGAGAATGTCATTTTCTCATCTTTTTTAGTTGTATTATATGTTGCAGTGTATGCATATGCTTGACCTGTGAACTTGAATGGATTATCCTCTTTTTTTACCTCTTTTGCTTCCTGAGCAAAAAGGTTGATAGATAGGATAGTAATTAGAATTGTAATTATCTTTTTCATCTTTTCCTCCAATTTTTTAATAATGTAATAAAAAATTATGGTTTTTATGTTAAGATAGTGTTTCAATAATGTTTAGAATTGAATAAGAATTTTAAATAAAAATTTTTTATTGAATTTATTTATTTGTGCTTTTATTGGAAATTTTCATCTGATAAACTAAAACCAATTATAAACTCTGTTCCTTTTTCTTTTCCTGAGTTTATGGTAAGTTTACCTCTTAAACCGTTTACAAGAGAGTTTATAAGTTCAAGTCCTATTCCTTTTTTTGATATATTCTCTTTATCAAACCCCTTACCATTATCAGTTATTTTTAATATTACATTATTATTTACTTTTTTTAATGTTATCTCTATTTTACCTTTCTTTTTTGGGAAAGCGTGTTTTATTGAGTTATTTATTACTTCATTTATTATTAAACCACAGTTTGAAGCTTTATCCGCATTTATGTTTATCTTTTCAAGATTAAGTGAATACTTTATATTATATTCTTCTGTTAAAAAGTCTTCGAATATTGTTTTAACAAGGTGTTCTATATATATGTCAAGGTCGACGTGGGATAACCTTCTTGTTTTATATAACATTTCGTGTATTGTAATCATTGTTTTTATACGTTTCTGACTTTCACTTAGAGCTGCCAGTGCTATTTTGTCTTCAATAAATATTGACTGAAGATATAATAACCCTGAAATTATCTGTAGGTTATTTTTTATCCTATGATGTATTTCTCTTAACAGAGAGTTTGATTCATCTAAAGACTCTTTAAGTCTTTTTTCAAGTTCTTTCTTTTCTGTTACATCTACATAAGCTACAACAATATTTTTTTCATCACCTATAGTTATAGGACTTGCTGAACCTATAAGATATTTTTTCTCCCCCCATTTAGTATTTCTTATTGTCTCATAATTTATTATTGATTGTCCTTTCATTAAAGATTTTCTCATATTTTCTGTTTCTTCTTCTAATTCTTCAGGGATTATAGGGCTTTTTTTTCTTATTACCTCCTCTTTTCTCCATCCGAACAGTTTTTCAGAATAATTATTCCATTCTAGTATTTTCCCGTCTTTATCTATCATCATAACAGAAACTGGCACTGTATTTACTATTTTTTCATATTTTTCTTTAAGGTATTTTAGTTCCTCTTCTCTATTCTTTATAATTTCTGCCATACTTTTCACATCATATATTGTACCATTTAATTCGATTATTCCATTAGATTCAATTTCTGTTGTATAGTTGCCATTTGATATATATTTTATTTTCTGTCTTATATGTTCAATGGGTTTTAATATTTTTCTTGCTATAAGACTTGATGTTAGAATTGAAAAAATTATGACTATTAATAATATTACAAACATTGAGTTTGATATTTTTTGAACTGGTAGGAGGGCTTTATCTTTTTCATATAAGACTGAAAAACCCCAGTTTATATCATTAAAAGGAATATATGTTAATATGTATTCTTTATTTTTGAAAACAACTTCAGATGTGTAAGTTTCAGTAATCTTTTTTCTTAACCAACTTACGTTTATTCTTTGCATTGCCTCTTCAGGTTCAGTGCTAAAAAGTATTGTGTTATTTTTATCAGTGATGAAATATTTTATGTCTTTATTACAAAATATTTTTTTTATTTCGTTTACATTTATTTTTATAATAATAGTTCTATTTTTATTTTTTGTTTTTTTAGATATATACACAGATGGCTCATCTGTAAATATATTAAGATCAACATTTGAAAAGTATTCTCTATTTTCATTTGCATTGAAAAAATAATCTTTTTTTGAAATATCAAGACCAATAAAGTCGGTTTCATAAGGGGCAATATTTATTATATTCCCCTCTTTGTTAGTTATAAATATCTGTGATAGATTTTTTATATCTTTTTGAACTTTTATTATATAATTTTGTATGTCATTATCATTTGTTCTTTCTGTAAGTGAGTTTAATATATCTACAAAAAAATTAAAAAAAGTTTTTACATCATTTGCAAGAATGGATGCTATTGTAGTATTTTTTATTTTTACCTCTTCTGTTAAGTCTTTTTTTACCCATCCATTTGAGAAAGTATACAATATTAAAAGTGGCAATATTGAGACGACTATAAGATTTACAAGAAGAAGTCTTTTTAAAGATATTTTAATAGGCATTTTAAAAACCCCTTATAAACTTACCGTTTTCAATTTTTATAAATACTGGTACTGGTTTTGGGTCACCAAACTCATCAAACTCTATTTTTTCATCCTGTAGGCTATCAAATACTTTTTTTGTAAGTATATATTTTTTTATAGAATCAGCACTGTAATCATCTATGTTTGCCAATGCATCTTTTATTATCATAATAGTTTCATAAGCATGGGTTGAGGTAAAACTTGGGTTCCTCCCAAATCTTTTAAAAAACTTTTCTTTAAATTTAATATAATTTTCATTTTTTGTATTTTCATCGAAGTTGTAAGAAAAAACGACATTTTCACTATAATTTCCAGCATTCTCAATAAACTCAGGTCCCATTGCCCAGCCAGCACAGAATATTCTCATCTTTGGGGAAATCTGTTTTATATACTGTGTTAATAACCCTGCAATAATAGGGCTTGCAACAATTATTATGTTTTTGTTACTTATATTTTTTGCAAATTCTTTTGAAACTTTCTCCTTACTTGAATCAAAAGAAAAGGGATAAACTTTTCCCCCTTTATCTTCAAACTCTTTTTTAAATGTATTAAACCAGTCCTCAGAATATGCTCTATTTACAAGATCGTATGCTATGTTTAACTCTTTTATATTGCTTTCTATTATTTTCTCAGCAAAAATTTTTATTGTATAACTAGTTGGTGGCGATACTCTTATAAAATAATCATCTTTTTTATTTATTTCATTAGTTACTGTTGTTGGACTTATCATAAGTATTTTTTTTTCATTTATTATTGGGATTGTTGCAACAGACATAGCACTTACTATATGCCCTATTATTAATACTGGATCTTTTTTAATGAGTTTATTTATTCCTTCAATAGCCTTATTTTTATCAAAACCATCATCCTCTATTATAAGATTTATTTTTTTACCCTTGATACCCCCTTCTTCGTTTATCTCATCAATGCCTAATATAATAGCATCCCTTGCATCTATTCCCAAATTAGATAATTTACCTGTAATATTTCCTATAAAACCAATAGTAATTTCGTTTTTTGAACAACTTGATAAAAATATAAGTATTAAGAGAACTGCAAGAAAGGATAAAAAATATTTTTTCATTTAGTACCCCTTTTAAAAATTTTTTACTATTTTTTAACTTATATATAAAATATAATAAAATACACAAAAGAATTAACCTTATAGTTTATTCAAATATATTTATAAAAAATTTAGAGTTTTATTCCTAGTTTTGAAGTTTTGTATGACCTGATATATTTTTTCTTTTATTTTACTATTACCCTTACATTATTAAAAAACAAAAAGAGCCTTGATATTAACCCTGGGAATAATATTCTCAAAAAGATTTTATGATATGTATTGCTAAAATTAAAGTATGGTTGTGTTATTTAATAAGCTAATTTTTATTGGCATAGGTGATATAAAAGATATTTTTAATAAAAAAGTCGGTATATTTTCAATTATATTATTATGATTAATCAATAAAAAACAGAATTTTTGAAAAAAATTTATAATTCTCTAATTATATAGGGCGTTTATAAAATAAAAGTAATTTAAAGTTTATTTTTAGAACAAGTTATGTATAAACTAATTTTTAAATATTAAAAACCTCTGTTTGAGATTGTTGGTTGTAAAACTTTTTTCTAAATCAAGGTCATGGAATTTTAAACTTAATTTCTTGATTATTTACTAATTTTATAATTTATCACTAATCCCTTATTATTTTTGATTAAGAAAATACAACTTATTTTTTTTCTTTATACAATGTGCCGATCGAAATTATTGTACCGCCTACTAATAAAAATATTCCTAATGATAGAGAAATGATAAAATCTGTTGTTTTTACACATTTTTCTAATACAGATTCGTTACTGTTTTTAGGATTAACATAAACTTTTACTTTTTTGCCTTTAGGATATTTTTCTACTATTTCTTCAGGTGAACCTGTAGGATTATTAATGGCAATCTTTTCAGAATAAAATTTTTTATTTTGAATAATATATTCATATTTGACAATTGAATAATAGTCAGGTGGATCAAATGAGTAGTCTTTTATGATTTCTGAGTGAATTATGATTCCATTTGTTTCATCCCATGAAAGTGCTTGCTTCTCTTTATTATATATATAGATACTTCTAAATATAAGTCCAATTGATAACAAAGGAAAAATTAAAATTAAATATTTTTTTATTTTTTTCATAAATAAAACCTAGTCTATTAAACTTTTGCTATTTATTAATATTTAAAACTTTTCCTAAAAAAAGTATTGATTTGGTGTCATTATCTATTATGAAAAATATAAAGGGTTTATCAACTTTAAATATAATTTTATCAAAGTCTATCTTTACTGACTTTGTGTTCATTATTATTGCTGTTGCTGCTGCAGCCTCTGTGCCTTTTTCATCTACTTCTATGAATGCTTTATGTAGAATATATTCTATATAAAGAGGTGGATATTCAGCTATTTCTGTAAAGTCAGCTTCTCCTGGAGTAAATGCTTTTTTAATTCCAAGAGAAAAAAAGATAGGTTTAAACTCATTTTCATATTCTATTTTAAACTTTGGTAAGTGTATTTCAACATTTTGGACTTGCATTTTAGCAATATAGCTGTTTATCTTACTATAATCAAGGTTTATTTTATCTATGTCTTCTGGCAATATAATAAAGAATGACATTTTTTTATTTTTATAAGGTATTGAGGCAGTACTTAAATCTTTATCGTTGTAAAATAGGATATTCTCTTCTTTAAGCATAAATTCTACATCTTGTTTTTTGTTTTTGTATCCAAAAAATGTGTCAGTGTATGTTTTATTTTTGTCAAACTTTTTATCCCACTCACTATTAAAGTATATAGCATTTGTTAGTATCAATTTTACCAATGGATTGAGTATGTCAGGTGAGATAAGGTTTTTTATTTTTTGATTTGTTTGTCTGGCAACCCAAGAGTTTATTATATTTGCTGATTCAGTTGGTTTTGAATAATCTAACTGCTGAATATCTACTGCAAATATTTTTTTAAGATCTGTTTCATACTCATTTTTTAATTTTATATCTTTTGAAGGCCATATTTTATTTGCTATTTCTAGTTTTATATCTTCATTATCAGTTATTTTTTTTGAAATTTTTTCAATTTCTTCTACATTACTATCACTTATTTCCATAACATTCTGGAACTCTTTTTTTGTATCATTTTTAGCACCTATATACACCATGGACATTGCAAAATATATACTCAGTGGTGAAAAAAATATATTACTTTGTTTGCTACTTTTTTTATTTTCTTTATCTAAAGCATTAAGGATTTTAAATCCAAGATTATTGTTAGACTCCTGTACGTTAATTTTAGTTATACTTGAAGGGAAGACTTTAAGAGTAAAAAAAAATAACGTAATTATAATAATTTTTTTCATTTTATTCTTCCTTAAATTACTTTAATATCTATACAATAACAAAATTTTTTCAAAATAGCAAAAATTTGTTTATATTCTTTTATTTCCATTTTTCCCAGTTAAGATTCATAAAACTTGATGTATGATTTTGTTCCTTTTGAAGGTTTATTTTGTAAAGAGTGTCTAATATTTCTAAAATCCTTATGTTATTATTTTTTGCATTGTTTGTCTGTTTTTCTGAAGGGTTCTCTAACTTTAATATTACAGAATTCTGTCTAGGGGTAAGAATAATGAAGTTTTCAATTAAAGTTTTTTTTGTAATATCTTCGATTGTTAAGCATTCCCCTTCTTTAAACTCAAGTATCTCCTTGTTATTTTTTTCGTTGAAAAGTATGATAGAGCCTGTTTTTATTAGAAATATATTATTATCTATGTAATTTATAAGATTTTCTCCATAACCATAGATATTTTCTATATTATTAGATTCTTGCTGATTTATAACATTTATAATAGGGAATGGTATATTTATTCCTTTCCTTTTTAACATATACCATAATCCAGTTTTAATTTTGTCTTCTAGATAAATAGCATCTTTTATGTTGTTTGTAAAAAATCTTACTTGATATTCTATAAAATAATCTTTAAAGTTTGTAAGTATAACTTCTGGTTCTGGATCTTTTAGTACATCATCATATGTTTTTAAAAAACTTAAGATTTCTTTTTTAATTACTACTGGCTCAGTATTGTATGGTAAACCTATTGTAAATATTCTAGCAATATTTGGCATTAGATTATAATGGATTATTTTAGCTGATGCAAGTTCTTTATTAGGTACTATTATTACTTGATTTTTTCTGTTTTTTATTCTTGTTGTTCTCCAGTTTATTTGAAGTACTGTTCCAATTTCACCATCTTTTAATTCTATTATATCTCCTATTTTAAAACTTTTTTCTGCTATTATTGATACTCCACTTATAAGATTTACCAATGTATCCTGGAAAGCAAAACCTATAGCTGCAGTTGCAACTGCTGATGTTATAGCTATATCCTTAATAGAAAAACCGAAAAGTGTTTTAATAAGTATCATCCCCATGATTATCCATATGACAGCTTTTATTATGTCTCTAAATATTTGCAGTACGTCGGTTCTATAATGTTTTACCATGAGTACATCAACTATAAAATAATCCATAATTTTCATTAGCTTGATTAGTGCAATAAAAATTGATAGATTTGACATAAAACTTGCGAAACTACCAGGTATTTCCTCCCATAAAAGGAAAAATAATATATAAAAAACAAATCTTTTAAGTGGCTTACTTATCTGTTTAAATGATTCATATTTTCTTGAGAGTAAAATAAATATGATGGAGGATAATGTATAAAATACTATCGAACTTACTATTATAATACCAATATTTATTATACCTAT
This sequence comes from Spirochaetota bacterium, assembly GCA_029552945.1. Lineage (GTDB taxonomy): Bacteria > Spirochaetota > GWB1-36-13 > GWB1-36-13 > JAKPDD01 > JAKPDD01. The sequence goes on along the minus strand of JAKPDD010000023.1, from coordinate 175,119 downwards.
TACTTTTATATTTTCTACTGAGTTTAAGAACTCAGAATAAGCAAGTAGTATTTTTTCTTTTATTAAAGTGTATAGTGATGGATTATTCATTTTCTTTACCTTTTACAAGATATGAATAAATAAAACTTATGTTCCTTAAAATTTCAGGTGTAATCTCTTTTAATATTTTCTTTTTTTCATCACTTAGATTATCTAGTTTGTTGATAATATTTTTTTTATCTTCCAGAATATCTTTAAATATAAGATTCAGTGTCTCTATTTCCAGACTTGGCAGATCTAAATCTTTTATAGTTTCAAAGTATTCTTCGTAATTTTTTTCTTCAATTTCTCTAAATGATTTTTTAGTTTCTTTCTTTATTAAAAGATTGTCTAATTGTTTTTTCATTTCTCTCTTTATAAAATCTTCTATGTCCCATTCTTTATCTTTTTTAGAAGACATAATATGCTCCTTTATTTTTCAAGTCTATTTTAATACCATTTATATTTATATCAGAAATTTGAGGATTAAATATATAAAATATATTTTTTTCTATTTTATAACTTTCATCATTCTTTTCTGTTGTCTTTATGATAATAGTATTTACATTTAATTCTTTATCTTCATCTCTTAACTTTATTTTTAAGGAGGTGGCAACTTCATCTGTTTTTAACTTGCTAAATATAAGTTTGATATATACAGATTCAAGTTCTGGTAATAGTTCTAAGTATGAATATGAATTAGTGATACCTAAAAGACTTATATTAAAAGTGAAGTCCTGTTTTGTTAGTTTTATCTTTATTTTTTCTTTTGGAGTTAATATAATTGGCCCGAAATATCCACCTATATCACTTTTTGTTTTAAATATTACTTTTTCTTGTTTGTTTTCATCCAGGCTTATTAAATTAATATCCAGTTCTGGATATGTCTTCCCTTTTAGTAATATTACTTCTTCTTTAAAGGCTATTGATGTTATTTCCCCTTCTTCAGATATTTTTTTTATTATATTTTTTATAAATTCACTATCTTTTAGTTTTTCCAAATAATTAAGTGGTTCATATTTGCACTCTTCTTTTTCGTCTAATTTTATTATTTCAATTTCTTTCTGATATTCTTCTTTAATACATTTAGGATTACCAACATATATATATTTATTTATGTAATTTTTATATTTTTCATCTTTTATTTTTTCTTTTATCTCTTTTCCAAAAGATACTATTGAAACAGGCAGACCATAAAACTGGTACATTGATTCAATATCTGTTATAAGGTTATCAATTTTTACAGGTCTTAACATTGATTCACTTGATCCATTTGATCTTATAGCTGTTATAATGTAATAAAAAGATAAAGGGCTAAGTGGCTCATCATAGAGAAATATTACAGGATTTTTTATAACTAAATTACTTTTTTTTTCTTCAATTTTTGTTTCTTTTGGGAACTCTACTTCTGGATTTGTGCATGAAAATAAATTAATAATAATTATAATACTTATAAAAAGTTTTGTTTTCATATTCATATCCGCTTTTTTATTTATTTTTTAAATTTAACTTTGTAAAAAATTTTAAATAAATTGAATTTTAAAATAACTAGATCATTCTTTAAGAAAAGAATATAATAATAATTTTAAATATTAAGGGGGAATTAAATGGATTGTATTTTCTGTAAAATAGTTTCAAAAGAGATTAAGTCCAATATTATATATGAAGATAAGAATATTATAGTATTTGATGATATAAAACCAGCTGCAAATGTCCATGTTCTTATAGTACCTAAAAAACATATTGAATCGTTATCAGTTATTTCTGAAGAAGATAAGGATATTGTATCTGATATAATTTTCAAAGCTAAAGAGATTGCTAAAATTAAAGGTATAAAAGACTTCAGGCTTGTATCAAATAGTGGAAAAGAGGCAGGGCAGGAAATATTCCATCTTCATTTTCATTTATTAGGGGGGCAAAAACTTGGAAAACTCTGCTAGTCTTGTTCCTTTTGTACATCTTCATACACACTCAGAATATTCAATAGGAGATTCTATTTGCAGAATAGATGCACTTTTTTCTAAGGCAAAAGAATATAGGATGAGAGCTGTTGCTTTAACTGATCATGGGAATCTTTTTGGAGCAGCTGAACTTTTTATAAAGGCATCAAATTATAAAATCAAACCTATTATTGGATGTGAATTATACTTAACTTCAGATATAAGTAAAAAATCCAGATTAGACGATGAGAATAAATACTATCATATTATTGTATTTGCTCGAAATAATGAAGGTTATAAAAATCTTGTGAAAATTGTTTCAAAGTCTTTTATTGAAGGTTTTTATTATAAACCAAGAATAGATTATAAGATATTAGAGGAATATTCAAAAGGACTTGTGGCATCATCAGCATGTCTTGCAGGTGAGATACCCAGACTTATTTTAAGTAATAGATTAGCTGAAGCAAAAAAAAGGGCTTTATACTATAAAGAACTCTTCGGTATTGATGGTTTTTTTCTTGAACTGATGGATCATGGAATAACAGAGCAACAAGTTGTTAATGAGATGCTTATTAAAATATCTCAGGATACTTCAATCCCTCTTATAGCAACTAATGATGTTCATTATATTAGCAAAGATGATTATAGAGCTCATGATGTTTTTTTATGCATAGGAAGTGGTAAGAAATTAACAGATAAAAAAAGAAAAATGTATCCAACAGATCAATTTTATTTTAAGTCTTATGATGAAATGAAAGCAAAATTTGAAAATATAAGTTTAGAAGCTGTTCATAATACTGAAAAAGTTGCTAACTTATGTAACTTTTATCCAGAATTAGGTAAGTTTAATTTACCTTCTTTTGATACTGGTGGTATTTCTTATAAAGAATATCTTTATAATCTTTGTTATTCTTCTATTGAAGAAAAATATAAAAATTCTACTATTAATATAGATACTGTGAAATCTCGACTTGATTATGAACTTTCAGTAATTAGTAAAATGGGGTTTGAAAGTTATTTTTTAATAGTTCAGGACTTTATAAATAGATCAAGAGAAATGGGTGTTCGAGTAGGGCCTGGTAGGGGTAGTGCTGCAGGTTCAATAGTAGCCTATCTTACAGGAATAACAAGAATTGATCCGCTTAAATATGGATTGCTTTTTGAAAGGTTTTTAAATCCTCAACGGATTTCAATGCCTGATATAGATAGTGACTTCAGTGATGATGGGCGTGAAAAGGTTATAGAATACATAAGAAATAAATATGGTAGTGATAAGGTTGCAAATATTATAACTTTTGGTAGATTAAAAGCAAGAGCTGTAATAAGGGATGTTGGTCGTGTGCTTGATATACCTTTAAATGAAGTTGATATAATAGCTAAGAAGATTTCTCCTAATGAGCCTCTTAAAAAATCGTTTGAAGATATAGAACTTAAGTCTATTATTGAAAGTGATAGTTATAAAGAATTAAGTGAGTACGCTCTGAAATTAGAGGGGATAGCCAGAAATATATCAACCCATGCTGCTGGTATAGTAATAGGGAAGGAATCTCTTGATAATATTATTCCTCTTTATAAAGATCCTAATTCTGGGATTATTATGACTCAGTTTGAAGGAAAATTTCTTGAAGAGTTTGGTCTCCTTAAAATGGATATTTTAGGTTTAAAAAATCTTAGAATTATAGACCAGACTCTCAAACTTGTAAAAGAAAATAAAAATATTGAAATAGATATAGACAATATAGATCTTAATGACCCAAAGGTTTATGATCTTTTTAGAGAAGGAAAAACTATTGGTATTTTCCAGTGTGAAAGTGAAGGGATAAGAGAACTTATGAAAAGGATGGAACCTTCAACTTTTGAAGATATTATAGCCTTAATAGCTTTATACAGACCAGGGCCTATTAACTCTGGTATGGCTGAGGAGTTTATAAAAAGAAAACATGATAGTTCACTTTTAAAATATCCTCATCCTTCCCTTGAATCAGTTCTTAAAGATACGTATGGGGTTATTGTTTATCAAGAACAGGTAATGCTTATATCTCAAATTATTGCTAATTTTTCGCTTGCTGAGGCTGATAGCCTAAGAAAAGCAATGGGCAAGAAAAACCCTGAAGTAATGGCAAAAATGAAAGAAAAGTTTATAAAAGGTGGTTTAGAAAATAATCATAAAAAAGATTTTTTGGAAGATCTTTTTGCTCAAATGGAGAAGTTTGCTGAATATGGGTTTAATAAGTCACATTCAGCAGCATATTCTTTTATAACGTATCAGACAGCCTATCTTAAAACGTATTATCCTCTTGAATATATGACTGCACTTCTTAATTCAGAGGTTGGTGGAGCAATAGAGGATATAGTAAAATATATTAAAGAAGCAAAGTCTATGGGAATAGATGTATTGCCACCAAACATTAATAAGAGTTATGAAGAGTTTAGACCTGAAAATAATAATATAAGATTTGGCCTTTCAGCAGTAAAAAATGTTGGAAAAAATAATATATCTGAAATAATATCAGAAAGGTCTAAAAATGGCCATTTTAAATCATTTGAAGACTTTATTAAGAGAGCAAAGCCAAATAAAAAGATAATTGAAAGCCTTACATTATGTGGGGCCCTTGATGATATAATACCAAACAGAGCTACAATAATAAACAATATAGACAAAATAGTTAATTATTCTTCTTCTCTTTCAAAGGATTCTGATTCATCTAATCTTTTTGAGTCTGATACTATTTTACTTAATCTCAAAAAAATAGATGAGTTTAAGGAAAATGAATTATTGAAATATGAAAAAGAGAGTACTGGTATATATATAACAGGTCATCTATTATCAATACATGAAGAAAAAATCAATGCTTATTCAACAAAAACTACTGCTGAATTAAAAGAAATAAAGTTTTCGATTGAAAATGGGGAGATTGGAATAGAGATTCCTCAGTTTGTTGAAATTGCTGGAATAATCGAAGATATTGAGTATAAAAAAACTAAAAAAGACCAGAAAATGGTCTTAGGTGTATTTGAAGATTTGGAAGGTGAGATAAAGTTTGTAATTTTCCCTAATAAGCTTGAAGAGATAAAAGATAAATTAAGAAAAGATATTGTACTTATTAAAGGCAAACCAGACTTTGATAAAGAGCCACAGATCATAGTTGATGATATAGTCCCTCTTGATAGTTTGCCGGATAAGAAAAAGACAAAAATAATTAATATAAAACTTAAAGAAGATAAGATAAATTATGAAGAAATAAATAAGTTAAAATCTTTTATAAAAAGAAATCCTGGAAATAATCCTATAATATTCCATTTATATGACCTTGAAAATAAAAGAAAAGTTAATATAAGAGTATCAGATGAGTTTTGTATACCTAATGAACCTCACATAATAGATAATATTAAAAAGTTTTTCTTTGTTGAAGATATATGGGTAAACGGGTCTTAATCTCTGTTATAATACCTACTTATAACAGGGTTGGTTTTATAGTAGATGCATTAAAGTCTGTGCTTGATAATTTTGATGATATTGAAGTTATTGTTGTGGACGATGGTTCAACCGACAATACTCGTAATACTGTACTATCATTTTATGATAAAAGGATAAGATATATCTATCAAGTTAATAAAGGTGTTTCAGCAGCAAGAAATAGGGGGATTAGTGAGGCTAGAGGCGAATTTCTGGCTTTTCTTGACTCAGATGATTACTGGCTTAAGGGTAAGTTGGAAAAGCAGATTAATCTGTTAAAAGAAACAAAAACATTATGGTCTCATACTGATGAGATCTGGATAAGAAACGGATTAAAAATAAATAAACATAAAAAACATGAAAAAAAAGAGGGAAGAATTTATGTAGATAGCTTGCCAATGTGTATTGTAAGCCCATCATCAGTGGTAATTCATAAAAGTATTTTTGAAAAAGTAGGATTGTTTGATGAAAGTTTGATGGTAGCAGAAGATTATGATATGTGGCTTAGAATAAGTAGTATTTATGATATAAGTCTTGTTAAGGAAAATCTTACTGTTAAAAGGGGTGGGCATAGGGGGCAATTATCAAATAGCCTGGCTATTGATATGTATAGAGTAAGAGCTTTAAAAAAAGCTATCAGATATGAAAATCTTTCAGCTTATGAAAGAGATCTTACTCTTTTTTATCTTGTTAAAAAAGCTGAAATATTAAAAAATGGATTTTATAAACATGATAAAGCTATAGTAGCTGAATATTATGAGGGGTTTATAAAAAAATATAAGTCTATGTACATTAGCAAGATTAATTTTTTGTAATTTTAAATTAAATTTTTTATATTTTTTATTAATATTTAAAGTTAATTTCCAAATATAATGTAAAAAATTAAGGGGTGTAAAATGAGAAAAATTTTATCTAGTATTTTATTTATCTTTATCCTTAATATAAGTTATGGTAAAGTACTTGGGAAAGTTGACTTGCCAGAGGGGTGGGAGATAAAGAGTTCTGAAACAAAGGATAATTATAAAATCGATGATTTTGTAGTATCAAAATATATAGTTCAGACTATTAAAACTAATGAAAGTGAAGCTGTTGTTGAATACCTTATCTTTGATAATTTTGATACTCTTGTTAAAGTATTCTTTAGCAATCTTTTTAATAAAAAAAGTATTTACCTTGACTTAAACAGCAAGACAACTTATATAATAGAGGGTACACCGGTTGATAGAAAGAATATACTAAGATTCTTGAGGTTACCAATATTGGAGCAAATAAAAGTCGTTTACAAAGATATTGAAGATGCTGAAAAATTTAATCTTGAGATAATAAAAGAGTCAGATCTTAATAATAATGAAATAAATAACATTACTAAAGATTTTGGGGTTTCAATTGAAAGAGCAAAGGAACAGGTATTTAAAGTGAAAGAAGGGATAGGAATTTCTGTAATATACTTTTTGTGTAAAAATAGTAATGATGCTAATATTGCTTATAAGAATGCCAGAATTAAGAATACAAGTGATCTTATGACCTTTTTGATGTCTCAAAACTTTCTTATAAGGCTTACATGGGTTAAAATTTAAAACTTAGTATAACTTTTAATTTGAAAATTTTTGGTAAGAAATTTTATGAAAGAGATTAGAAAAATTAGAAAAATTTTAAAAAAATTAAATAATATAATTATACTTATGCATAGTGACCCAGACCTTGATGCAATGGGTGCTGCTTATTCTTTATTGAAATTTTTTTTAAAAAGGGGCAAGAGGGCTTTAATTGGGGTTGAAAATAAGAAATATAACAGATTTTATTCAATAGTAATGCCTGAAAATGAATTTACAGACTACTGTATTGAATACAAAGATTTAATAAAAGATAATTTCTACTTTATCAACTATAAAAATGTTGTAGTAGTTGATACAGCTTCAAAAAATATGCTTGGGAAGTTTGCAAATTTTTTTGATAAAATAGAAAACTCGATAGTTATAGACCATCATCATACCTTTGAGCCTTTTGGTAAGATAAACCTTAATATACCTACAGTTTCTTCAACTAGTGAAATTATTTTAGATATCTTGAAAATAGAATCGCTTGATTTTAGTATGGCATCTGCCCTTTACGCAGGTATAATTTTTGATACGGGGGGTCTTAGGTTCTCTTTTATAAACCATGAATTATTTTTTAAACTTTCAAAAATATTTAAAAAGTTTGAAAATATAGACCCTGAATATTATTATTATAAAATATTTGAAGATGAGACTGTAGATAGAAAAAAACTTATTTCCAGAATAATAGAAAGTATTGAATTATATTCTAATAATGAGGTTAGTGTTGCTTATTATCCAATCTATTTTAATAAGGACTTAAAACTTACAGATGAAGATAAAAAAGGGTTGCCAAGGATTTCACACTCACTAAGAGGCGTGAATTTTTCTATATTTGTAAAAGAAGAGGGAGAAGACATTTTATTAAGTTTCAGGAGCAGAGTTGATTTTGATGTTGCAGCAGTTGCATTAAAGTTTAATGGTGGTGGGCATAAAAAAGCTTCTGGGGCAAAAATAGAAAAAATTAGTATAAATGATTTTAAAAAGTCTTACCTCCCTATGATAATAGGGGAATATGAAAAATGGAAAAACTCAGTTTGATTCTGTTAATACTATTATCTTTTTTTAATCTGGGGTTTGCTTCCTCCGATGAGATTCAAAAAGATAAAAAAATTTATACAAAAGAGGAAATTATAAAAGGAATAGATGAGAAATTTTATTCACTTATACCAAAAAGTTTTTCAGCAGTCATAGAGTCCGATACTACAAAAGAGAGTATTTCTAAAATACCAGAAAAGGCAATTATAGATAAAAATATGCTAAAAATAAAACTATACTTCAGTAAAGAGCTTGGTGTAAGAGTTATTCTTGAGGGTGTTATTGATCCTTTTAAAAACAGGTTCTCCTATATGGAAAAAATTTTTGATTTTATAAAGCCATTTAATAATACAGATACTTTTTTTAACACTTATGAAATTTTTGATATAAGAGAAGATAGTTTTAAACTTAGAAAAAGAGGGAGTGTTGGCACTTTTCTGAAAATATTTTTTGATAATTTTTTTAATATAAAAAAGGTACAGGAGTATAAGGACAATAAACTTGTTACAACAATATTTATAAGATATAATATGATAAGAGAAAATGTAGTTATAGAAAAAATAAGAGTTCTATTTTATGAGGAGGATAGCTTAAAAATTTTGGAGTTTTTTTTAAAAGATTACGATATTAACATAAATGTAAATGAAGATATTTTTTTAGGGTATAAAAATGGTAACAGCAAAAACAAAGGCTTTATTTGCTAAAAAAGAACAAGAATATAAGTTAGAACTTGAAAGACATAATATATTTATTAAAGACAGAGAAAATGAGATTGCAGCAAATCCAAATGACCCTTATAACCCTTATCGACAGATAGCAATAGCAAATGAATTGATTTCAATTGTTACGATAAATATTCAGATAACAGAAGATATGGAAATGTTAAAAGGTGTAAGGAACGAAAGTTATTTAACAGAGGGAAGAAGTTCATACTATAAAGCTTTAATTGTTCTTGAGAAGGTTTTTACAGACTTTGTGAATGCTGATTTTACTGAGATACAGAAGATAGTTGAGTCTATACCTTATTTTGACCCTGCCAGAAAAATAATATTTTTTAGAAGGATGGGTTTTGTGCTTGATAGACTTGAAAAATCTTTTGGAGAAAAGTCCAAATATAAATGGTCTTTTGCAGATATGTTTTCTAGATATGCTGTGGTTTTTAAAAATGCGATGAACTATAAAGAACTTGCAGCAAGAGACCCAAGAAAGTGGTTTTTTGAAGAAAACGAGATATTGGCAAATATGGTAGTTGAATTACTTAACAAATCGGCTGATAGGTTAAGACAGAAGTATGAGATGTCTACAAAACAATTTGATGATATGAACAGGGCTATAAAAATACTTGAAGAGTTAAGAAAGGTTCATACAATGCTTAATGAGCATGCAGCAGGAGAAGAGGTAAAAAAGAAGATAGATGTATGGAAAGATAAACTTAATAAAGATATGGAAGAAAAGAAAAAAGGGAAAAAATGAAAAACCTTAAAAGTATAGCATTTATATTAATAATTTTTTCACTCCTGATTATATTAATAAAGAACTGTAATAGAAGCACAGGCTCTAAACTTTCTGAGAAAGATATGAAAATTGAGAAACTTATTAGTGAAAGAGATGCTATAATTGAACTTACTAAAAAGTATGTTAAAACACTTGATGAACTTAAAAACAAAATACAACAGATAGGTGATAGAATAGAGAGAAAAATTGAACTTGCAAGGAGTTTTGAACAGGCCGGTGATATACTTAATGAAAAACAGTTGTGGGATATTGCATTAAAAAATTATTCAATAGGAATAGAAATATTACCAAGAGACCCATATCTTAATTATAAAATGGGGCTTATACTTTCTAATATGGGGCTTGTATATTATTCTGAAGTTAGAGAATATTGGGCAAAGGCAGAAAGTTTTTATCTTAGATCGATTGAATCATCACCAAACTTTTCAAAGTCATATTATGGTTTAGCATTGCTTTATCTTAATTACTATGAAAAAAATATAGATGTAACAAAGTTACCCAAGGCTCTTGAATACATAAATAAATATGTTAATCTTTCTCCTCAAGACCCCAAAGGATATTTTTTAAAAGGAAGAATTTTATATAATATGGATAATAAAGGTTTAGCATTACAGGCTTATAATCATATATTAAATATTACTAAAGAGAATAGTCAGGAATATAACGAAGCTTTAAAAATGATTAAACTTATCAAGGAAGGTATGTGAACAATCTTTATAAAGCTTTATACCTTAAGTTTATTAAGGGTCTTGGTCCTGTAAAAATAAAAAAATTAATAGAAGACTCGAAAATAGACACAATAGATTTTAATATAAAAGATATAAGAATTAAGGTTGAGAAAGAAATTGAAAAAATAGAAAAAAATAATATATCTACAATAACACTGCTTGATGATAATTATCCAGAATCACTTAAAAATATAGCAGATCCCCCTGTAGTTTTGTATTATATAGGTAAAATAGAACCTAATATACCTTTAATTGCAGTAGTTGGGACAAGAAAGCCTTCTTTATATGGTATTAGAGCATCAGAATATATTGTAACATCTCTAGTTGAAAGAGGGATTGGCATAGTAAGTGGTCTTGCAATAGGAATAGATGCTGTTTCACATAAAGCTGCTTTAAGTTCAAATGGTTATACTATAGGTGTTCTGGGTAGTAGTATAGACCTTATTTATCCTAATTCAAATAGGTCTTTAGCTGATAAAATCCTTGAAAAAGGTGGAGCAATAATTTCAGAGTTTGAGATTGGGACAAAACCTTCTTACTATACATTTCCTTCAAGAAATAGAATAATAAGTGGATTATCATTGGGAACTTTAATAATTGAAGCTTCTATATCATCTGGGGCTTTAATTACAGCAAAAATATCGGCTGAACAGGGCAGACCTGTATTTGCAGTTCCAGGCCCTATACTAAAAGAATCTTTTTTGGGGAATAATACCCTTATAAGAGAGGGAGGAATACTTATAAGAAATGTTGATGATATAATAAATGATATACCTTTAAAAAATAATTTGAGAAGAAATGAAAAAACGATTATTGAACTTGGAGATGAGGAAAAGATAATATATGATATAATAGAAAGTGGAACTGATATTGAGACTATTATAAATAAGAGTGGGTTTGGCATATCAAAAGTTTTATCAATAATATCAAGTCTTATTATAAAAGACCTTGTGATAGAAACAGGGGGTCTTTATTCAAAAAGGATTTAGTATATATGTCCACTTTCCTTTTTGTAAAAAAAAGTGTTACTATTGTGATTTTTATTCTGTTACCCTTGATTTCCCAGCTTATATTGATTACCTGCTTAAAGAAATAAAATTTTATAAAAAAATTTTAGGTGATATTAAAGCCAAAACAGTTTATATAGGTGGTGGGACCCCATCACTTATGAACAGTGAGATCGAAAACCTTATAAAAGGGTTATCAGTCTTTGATGTGGGTCATGTTAAAGAGATGACTATAGAGGTTAATCCTGAATCTTTTACCAGAGATAAGGCTTTTTTATATAAAAGTTTAGGTATAAACAGAGTAAGTATTGGAATACAGTCTTTTGATGATATTATTTTAAAAAAGATAGGAAGACTTGCGGACTTAAAATCAAATCTTCAAGCAATAGAAATAGCAAAGAGTTTATTTGATAATGTAAGTATAGATCTTATTTACGGCATACCAGCTCAGGATATTGAAAAAGAGCTTGATTTTATAAAGCAGATAATGCCACATCATATTTCTGTTTATTGCCTTACAATATCTAAAGGTAGTTTACTGTATAAAAATAGGAAAAGTTTTAAATTAAATGATAGGGTATTAAACAGACAGTTTATAGAAATACATAAATTTTTAAAAAAAATCGGTTATAGACATTACGAAGTTTCAAACTACTCTTTTAAGGGCAAAGAATCGGTGCATAATATAAATTATTGGCAGAGAGGTTTTTATATAGGCCTTGGTGCCGGGGCATCAGGATTTATTAGTTACAAAGGGAAGGAGTATAGATATATTAATGAGAGGATAAAAAGATATATTTCTAAACTTGAAAAAGGGGTTTTACCTGTTAAAAATAGAGAATTAATAGATGAGAGAAAGAAAATTATTGAAAAGATTATGCTTGGGTTAAGAACAGTAGAAGGAATACCTATTGATTTTTTAAGTGATGGGGCTTTAAAGAAAGTTAAATATTTTATAGAATCTGGATACTGCTATTTGAAAAATAATAGACTTATTGTGAATTTTAAAGGTTGGTGTATTTTAGATTATATAGTTTCAGAGATTGTAAGTTTAATCTGAATATATAATTTTTTAGTTAATATTTTTTTTTAAAGTTTACTTAATCTTGAAAATATAAATGTTTCTTTTAAAAATTTATTTTTGCACTAAAAGTTTGACTAATCTAACTTTTATTTTTAAATTTATATCTAATTAATATGATTTAATTAATATTAAAGTTTTGAGGTATAAAATGTTTATAATTGATGTTCCTGAGGGTTCTGAGGTAGTAATAAAAGAGATAATAGGTGGCAAAGGGTTTATATCTAAAATACTAAGTTTAGGTATAAGATCAGGGGACAAGGTAAAAGTAATTCAAAATAGAAAAGGGCCTATAATAATTGTAAAAGATTCTATTAAAATTGCTTTGGGGCATGGTACAGGAAAAAAGATAATTGTTGAAGAGTGTAATAAAAGTGGAGAAGACTGATGGAAGAAATGACAGTAACCCTTGAAGACTATATAGAAACTATTTTAATATTAAACAAAGGTGCAGGGGTTAAAATAAATGATATTGCAGCCAGGCTTGGGATAAAAAAATCGAGTGTTGTTGCTTCTATAAAAAGATTAAAAAAAATGAATCTTGTCGAACAGGAGTTTTATGGCAGGGTAAAACTGACTGAAACGGGAAGGGAAAGAGCAGAATATGTGTATATGAAACATAGTATAATAAAAGAGATTCTTATAAAAATAGGAGTTAACGAAAATAGGGCTGAAAAAGAGGCATGTGCTATAGAGCATTTTTTGAGTAATGATACATTAAATAAAATATTAGAAAAACTCAAGGAGAAATAATGAAGATAGGAATTATAGGAAACCCTAATGTGGGTAAAACTACTATTTTTAATTATCTTACTGGACTTAATCAAAAGGTAGGTAACTGGCCAGGTGTTACTGTTGAAAAGAAAGAGGGGGTTTTTACTTATAATGGTATTGAGTTTAAAATAATTGATTTGCCTGGTATTTATGAACTTGATAATTCATTGGAAGCTAAGATAGCAATAGATGCTATGATAGATGAGGTTGAAGGTATTATATATATAGGGGATTCAACAAAAATTGGGCGGAGTTTATATTTACTACTTCATATACTTCAGTTGGGTAAACCAGTATCTTTGATACTTAATTATAAAGATTTTGCTGCAAAACAGGGTATTGAGGTTGATATTGAAAGTCTAAGTAGAATACTGAATATAAATATTCTTCAGATCAATGCAAGGGATGAGAAAAACCTTGAGTTTATTCAAGACTTTATATATAACAGTTTTGTTTCAAAAACTTCCCATATTACAAAAAACTCAGTACTTTCTCATTTAGAAACATTTGTGGATAAAGAGAAATTATCTAAATTGGGGATAAATGAGTTTTATTCTATATTATTTTTAAAAGATGTTGTTACCCCTAAAACAGAGTTTATTTATCAAAAGGTAAAAGAAAATATAAATTATTTAAAAAATATAATTGAAAAAAATACTGGGAAAACATCTTATGAGATAATTTCTGAAACTATATATAGTATATCATATAGTATAGAAAAAGAGGTAATAAAAAAGCATATCCCGATTGAAGATAGGCTTGCGATTTCAAACAATATAGATAAGGTTGTTACAAATAAATACTTTGGTATTCCAATTTTTGCTTTTATAATGTATATTATGTTTTTTTTGGTTTTTGAGATAGGAAATCCTATTTCAGGCCTTTTTAAAAGTTTTTTTGAGACAATAGGTGTGTTTATTGATGGTAAAGATATAAATCCTGTATTAAAGTCATTTCTCTCAAGTGGGATTATAAATGGTATTGGTTCAGTATTGGTCCTTCTTCCAAATATTGTTTTAATGTTTTTATTTATGTCAATACTTGAAGACAGCGGATATCTTGCAAGAGCTGCTTTTGTAATGGACTCGTTTATGCATAGATTTAATCTTCATGGCAAGTCGTTTATTCCTATGTTTTTAGGTTTTGGGTGTAATGTACCTGCTATAATGGCGACAAGAATAATTGAGTCAAGAGTAGATAGGCTTATAACAATACTTATTACTCCTTTTATGAGTTGTTCAGCAAGATTACCCGTATATATAATGTTTACTGGAATATTTTTTAAAGAAAAACAGGGTCTTGTTGTATTTTCTTTATATTTTATAGGAATAATAGTTGCAATTATCTCTGCAAACATCTTTAAAAGAATATTTAAAGATGAAGAAAGGTTTGGTTTTATTATGGAGCTTCCTTTATATCAAATACCACAGATAAAAAAACTTATTTTACACATGTGGGAGAGGGCTCTTATCTATATTAAAAAAGCTGGTTCAATAATATTTTTGAGTAGTATAATAATATGGGCACTATCATCGTTCCCTTTTAATGTTGAGTATGCAAGTGAGGATACATATATTGCCAGGATAGGGAAGGTTATATCATTTATATTTATTCCTGCTGGATTTGGTTTTTGGCAGGCATCTGTTTCACTTATATTTGGTATATTTGCTAAAGAAACAGTTGTAAGCACTATGACGAACTTTTTTGGTGGAATAGATGATGTTTCACATAGGTTACAACTTTATTTTAGTCCACTTTCAGCATATTCTTTTCTTATAATGACTCTTCTTTATATGCCGTGTATTGCTACAATATCAGTTATAAAGGCAGAAGCAGGGACAAGATGGGCAATATTCTCTCTATTTTATACTCTTTTTGTTGGATGGCTACTCTCAACTATTATTTATCAAGTAGGTAAAATTTTAAACTAAAAAATTTTATTTTTTCATTTTCCCATCTCAATTCCTATTATACATACATCATCTTCTTGAGATACCCAATATTTTTCAAGTTCTTCAATTATAGTGTCTATAAGGGATAGAATATTATAGCTGTAATTTTTATCTACTATTTTTAAAAACTCACTTTCGAATTGATTTAAATATTTATTTACAGCCTCTATAAGTCCATCTGTGTAAAATATTATTTTATCTTTTGGTTCTAATTTTATTTCATATTCCTCAATACTTATATCTTCAAATACACCTAAGAGGTTTCCTTTTCCTTCAAGCAGGCTTATCTGCCCATTATTTTTTATTAATATTGGTTCTGGGTGTGATGCTTTAGCGTATCTAAGAGTCATATTTTTTTGATCCAGTATACCATAAAAAGCAGTAATAAAGTTCCCACTTGTTTGGTTATAAATATTGTTATTTATAAACTTTAAAAACTCTTTTGGGGATATGGTTTTATCAGGCATTGTTGTAATAAGTGTTTTTATCATGCTTGTTATAAATGCTGCGGGCACACCATGCCCTGATACATCCGATATAAATATACCTAATTTATCTTCATCTATAGGTACAAAGTCATAAAAGTCACCTCCCATCATCTCCATTGGTTTATATATAGTGTAAATACCTGTTTTAAGGCTTGGAGGTAGAGTTTTTGGTAACATGTTTTTTTGAATTATTGAAGCCATTTTAATATCGTTTTCTATCTGTTTATTCCGTTTTTCTATTTCTTTATATGCTTTTTGTAATTCTGCTGTCCTCTCTTCAACTTTTTTCTCCAGGTTTTTGTTCAAGTTTGTTATTTCATTAATATAATCTTTAAGTTTTTTTGACATGTAATTAAATCCGTTTGCAAGATCTCCAAGCTCGTCTTTTCTTTTTATTTTTATCTCTACTCCAAAATATCCATTTATGATTTTTTTAACTCCATTTTTAAGTATTGAAAGTGCCTTAAGTATAAAATAAGTTGATATTACAAATATTAATATATATAAAATACTTGAAAATATAACTGATGATAATAACTTTTTTCTAAATATATTATTAAACTCATTTGCATAATCTTGGTAAAAACCTACTTCATATAGTGCTACAGGGTTATTATTCTCATCTTTTATAACAGATATTCCTACAAAATAGTCACCATGCTGGTCAGAATATTTTGAACTGTTTACTCCATTATTTTTATATGTCTCATAGTGTATATCAGGGTGTCTTATGTAAGGATACCATGTACCGTAGTATGTTGAATCATTACAGATTATATAAAAAATATTGTTTTTAAGGACATATACTGTATTAAAAAGATTTTTGTTCCATGGGTCTTGATATTCATTGAGTATGCTTGTAAGTTCAGATTTCAGATTATTATAATCATCTTTTTGATAATCAAATGGTGATTTTATTTTTATAATATTTTTATAATTTATCATTCTTGCACCAAGTTGAGCAAGAGCAGATAGTTCATTTTTTATTTCATTTTCATATTTTTCAAATAGAGATTTATACACTCTTGTAGATGTGATATATAAAGATATTATAAGTATTGGTACAAAAATTATAATTTGTTTTATTGTAAGTGGTAGGTACTTATCAAGTATTTTTAAATAGATATATAATACTACATAAATAAGTAATATAACTGAAATTAATGAAACTATCCATATAAAGACTTTAGTAAAAATCTCTGATTTAGTTAAAATAACCTCAGAAATAGTTTTTATTTTATTCCCGTTTTTATTAAAAATATCGATTGAATTGGTAGAATCGTTTACACCTGCAATATAATTTTGGTTTGCTGATATATTATAATATAAGTCTTTTTCTTTTAAATTTTTTATAAACTCAAAAGTTTTTTTATCTTGATTTAAATAAAATATTTTTCTTGAAAAAATATCAGATATATAAATATTAGTTTGACTTTCAGTTATTGACCATATTTTTTGGTTTTCTATACCTGTTTCTATCTTTTTAAGGTTTTTATTGCTATCGTATTTATAAAGGTTGCCATCTTTTTTGATAATATATATATTCCCACTTTCACTTATAAAAACCTTGTTTACTGAATTATCTTTGGTGATAGGATAAGAGTTGAGTTTTTTAACTACATCTGATTTTTTATCATAATACCATATTATAATATTCCCAGATAGGTCAAAACTTGTAAAAAATAAATTATTGTTAATAATTTTAAGCCCCATAATTGAGTATGGATATGAGTTATAATAGTCTTCCTTCTCCTCTTCTGTTGAACATGTAATATCAAATATAACTTTTTTAAAGTTACCATTAAGGTCAAACATTTGAACTTCAGTCCTATCAACATAGATATTCTCTTCACTATAGACAAAGTTTATAAGAAATATATCACCGTCTTTATCTGATACTATTTCGGATATTCTATAAAAACCTTTTTCTCTCTTATCCCCATCTATTTTTATTTTTACATTGCCATCAATATCGATTTTTGTTATTCTTTTCATCTCTTTATCTGAAAAATATATATTTGTTGCTTCGTCAATGAATATATTGTCAGGATTTTCTATAGCCTCTCTTTTACTTAAGTCGTTTAAAATATATTCTTTATTTAAGATCAGGAGTATAACCATTAAGATAAGTAAGATCGTAAGAATTATTAGTTTTGTATATTTTTTGAGTTTTTTAATAGTATTTTTCATAGTATAATTCCTCTTTTTTTTAACTTGAAATTTTTTTATAAAAATAATTCATTAATATATAAAATATATTAACATTAAATTTTTATGGGAAAATAACAAAAGAAATTTAATAACAAGAGAATTTTAAATTTCTTTTGTTTATAAAGAATAAGGAGAGCTTTATGAAAAAATTTCTGGCACTATTTTTTGTATTAGTAATAGGGATATTTTCTTATGGAGAAAATGAAGGTGAAAAAACAATTACCAAAAAGTTTGACTTTGGAGCTGATATTTATGTATACGGGGCTTCATACAAAACTACAGAAAAAGATGGATATCTTACATTCTCAGCATACAGTTTCTGGCCTTATATATCTTTTTCAACACAAAATGTAAATGGAAAGCTTCAGTTAGGTATTGACCAATTTATGGGAAGTGGGGTTACACCATCAGAAGATTATGCTCCTATAGGATCTGATGTGAAGAATGCTGTTAAGATTGAACAGGCTTATATAGAGATAAAGGTCCCATTTATTAATGGTTTATCGTTCAAACGTGGTGTAGCAGAGTATGAGATCCCAGGTGCTCTTGTGCTTTCTGATAATACACCTCTTTTTATGGCTACCTATACATTTGGTGATAATAATGTATCTCTTGTATATATTAAAATGGAAGAGGAAACCCCGGGAACAAACAGAGATGATGCTAATATGTTTGGAACTGATCTTAGGTTTAAAATAAATAACATACTTTTTTCACCATCTATTTTTTTTATAAAAGGTGGATCTGAAATAACAAATACTCCATGGGCTAATAATCTGGCATCTCTTTTTTCTTTGTTATTTTCAGTTGAACTTGAAAAAGCAAACATAAATATTGCTTTTGCATATGGTAATAGTAAAGACAAAGGTAATAATATAAAATACAGTGGTTATGCTGTTGATATTGAAGCAAATTATAATTTTTCTGATAATTTTAATATAAAAGCTTTTTTTGCAGTAACCTCTGGTGATAATTCTGCTACACCAGATAAGTATGAAGGTTTTAATGCTTTCAAAATATCTGGAGTGAAGGGGAGGCTCCTATTACTTGAAAACCAACAAACATTTTCTACAATAGCTAATGATGACTTTGCTAATATAAGATATCTTAATTATGGTTATATTATTGGCGGGGGCAGTCTAGGATATAATATTGATTTTGCTGAAGTTGGTTTAAACTTTGGTTATGCTCAGTTAATGAAGGAGGTATCAAATACTAATAACAAAAAAGACTTAGGATTTGAAATAGACCTTATTTTCTCAATTAATATAGAAGAAAACACCAAGATACTTTTTGAGGGTGCATATCTTAATACTGGTGGTGCTTTTGGTACAAAAGGATTTGGTACAAAAGATATTCAGAACTCAATCTATGCTGGTTTAGGAGTGGTAGTAAATTTTTAACTTATTTTATAAATTGAAGGTTTATAATAGATAAAATTTTTTAATTAAATTTTATACTCTCAAAGAATGTTAAAAGGAGAAATAATGATTGGTGGTAAAGTTTTACTTCTGGATAGAGATGATATAAATACGGACGAGATAATACCAGCAAAATACTTAACTGAAGTAGACAAAAAAAATCTTGCCCCGTATATACTTGAAGACCTTAAACTTAATAATTTTGACCCTAAAAAAGATACTAAGGACAAAAAGGTAGTATTGACAAGAAAAAACTTTGGATGTGGTTCATCAAGGGAACATGCTGTATGGGTTTTTACAGAAAATGACTATAAACTTATTATTGCTGAAGGTTTTGCAAGAATTTTTAGACAGAATGCATATAACAGTGGTTTGCTTGTTGTTGAACTTCCAAAAGATAAAGTAGATAGATTAATCGAATTATATAAAAAAGACCCTGATATAGAAATATATGCAGATATAGACAATCAGATAATAGTTGCAAAGTCAAAAAATGGAGAAGAAAATATAAAGTTTGATATATCACCCCTCTATAAAGAGATAGTAAAAGAGGGGGGCTGGATAGGATATGTCGACAAAAAGTATTGATTTAAATTGGGGATTTAATTGAAGACACTTATAATTATTCCAACCTATAATGAGTCTGAGAATATAAGACCTTTAATAGAAGAGATAAAAAGTATAATAGATATTGATATACTTATAATAGATGATAATTCTCCGGATGGTACGGCATCAATAGTAAAAGAAATTCAAAAAAAATATAGTAATATTTTTTTGATTCAGAGAAAGGGTAAACTCGGACTTGCTTCTGCGTATATAGAAGGGTTTAAGTATGCTATAGATAAAGAATACGATTTTGTATTTGAAATGGATGCTGACTTTTCGCATAATCCAAAGTATATTCCGCTTTTTATAGAAAATATTAAAGATTCTGACCTTGTTATAGGTTCGAGGTATATAAAAGGTGGGGGGGTTTTAAATTGGAGTAAAAAAAGGCTTTTTATAAGTAAAGGCGGTAATATATATGCAAAGACAATACTAGGATTACCTATAAAGGATGTTACAGGTGGTTTCAAGTGTTTTCGGGTATCTACATTAAAAAAAATAAACCTTGAATTGATCAAGTCAGAGGGCTATTCTTTTCAGATAGAGATTAACTATATTTTTTACAAGAACGGTTTTAGGATAAAAGAGGTCCCAATAATATTTGAAGAGAGGCGTGAAGGAGCCTCAAAAATGTCAAAAAAGATATTTTTTGAGGCAATGATTCAGGTATGGCATTTTAGATTTATGAACTGTAAAAAGTTTTTAAAAAGTGATATTTTATGATAAATATAATCAGAAACTTAATTCTACTTGTTGAAAAAAAAAGTGGTTTCCCTATTAAACGTTTTATAAAGTTTTCAATAGTTGGTTTTAATGGAATACTTGTTAATATGAGTATTTTTTTTGTCTTGAATGAAGTTGCAAAATTTTATTATAAAATTTCATCTTTAATTGCTATAGAAGTTTCAATAATAACAAACTTTTTCTTGAATTATTACTGGACCTGGGGGGATAGAATAAATGAGAGTTTTATAAAAAAGTTTTTAAGATTCCACCTTATTGCATTTTTAGCAGGGTTTATAAATTATATTGTCTTACTTTTCTTAGTTTCCCATTTAAATTTTAATAAATATTTAGCAAATTTATGTGGTATAGGATTGGGTTTTTTGGTTAATTTTTCTCTTAACCATTTCTGGAACTTCAAAAAATAAATTGTAGTTAAAATTATAAGTGTACTACTAAACTTAAATTAAATTGTTTAATCTGTTTAATTCATCAAAATAAAACTTTGCTTTAGTTTTAGGTGAGTTAGAATATATAATATCTCTTGCCACATTAATAAATACATTATCGCTAAGTATACCTTTTAATATATCAATTTCGCCTTTCTGAGTACCTATTCCCGGAATTAATAAAGGTATCCCTTTTAATTTATTTTTCAACTCAGAAATTTCTTTATTTGTTGCTCCTATGACAAGCCCTATACCATTATAGTATTTTTTATTCCATTCTATTACTTTATCTATTACTTTTTCATATAAAAACTTGCCATCCTCTGTTCTTATAAATTGAAAGTCTTTATTGGATGGATTACTTGTTAAACCTAAAATAAAAATATATTTATCCTTATATTTTAAGAATGGCTCTATTGAATCAAAACCCATATATGGGGAAAGTGTTGTCCCATCAGCCTTAAAGTCTTCAAATATAGAGACTGCATAAAAGCTTGCTGTATTACCTATATCTCCTCTTTTAGCATCAAGTATTACAGTAATATTTTTATCAATTTTTTTTACATATTCTATTGTTTTTTTAAGTGCTTCTAATCCATTACTCCCATATGCTTCATAAAAAGCTATGTTTGGTTTATATGCTTTAGCATATTCAATGGTTTCATCTATTATATATTTATTAAACTCCCATAAAGGATTGATATCTTTTAAAAATCTATCTGGTATTCTTTTTATATCAGGGTCAAGCCCAATACATAGAAATCCTTTATTCATTGATTAAATACCTCTTTATTTAGTTTTATACAGTTGTTGCTTCTTTTTTTTGAGTTTCGATATATTCAAAAGAGGGCTTATTGTTTTTTAAGTCTATTGTTATTATGCCTTTGTTTATGTTTTTTGATATAATTATTTCTGCCAATTCTTTTTTTATTTCTTCGTTTACAGTTCTTTTTATATTTCTTGCTCCAAACTCCTGATTAAATCCCTTTTCTATTATATAATCTACTACAGATTCATTGAATACTATATCTATATTTCTTTTTTTAGCATAATTTTTGAGGATGTTAATTTCTTTGACTACAATACTTCTTGCAACTTCTTTTGTAAGGTGGTTAAACATAACTATTGCGTCAAGCCTGTTAATAAACTCAGGATTGAATATTTTTTTTATTTCTGTCTTCATTGCATCATTACCATAAACACCTTTCCCGAACCCAACCTCTTTTTTGTTAATTTCTTTTGCACCAGCATTTGATGTAAGTATTATAATAGTATTGTTAAAACTTGCAATTCTATTTTTATTATCTCTTATCTGTCCATAATCCATTATTTGTAGCAATGAATTATATATTGCAGGGTCTGCTTTTTCTATTTCATCAAATAATACTACAGAGAAAGGTTTTTTTCTTACTTCTTCTATTAATAAACCACCCTCTTCATATCCTACATACCCTGGCGGAGCACCAATAAGTTTAGCAACAGAGTGTTTTTCAGAGTATTCGCTCATGTCAAATCTTATAAACTCAATACCAAGTATTTTTGAAAGCTGAATAGCAAGTTCAGTTTTACCCACACCAGTTGGCCCTACAAACAATAATGATGATATAGGTCTAAAGTCTTCTTTGAAACCAGCAATAGCAGTTTTTATGGCATTACTTACAATTTCTATTGCATTATCTTGACCAAATATCTCTTTTTTAAGTTTTTTATCAAGTTCTTTTACATTAATCATACTTCCTTTAATATCAGTGATTATAGGCATTCTTGTGATGTTTGATACTATCTTTTCTATGTCTTTTGGTGTTATTTTTTTGTTAGGTGAATGTATTTTAAAATATGCCCCCGCTTCATCTATTATATCAATTGCTTTATCAGGGAGGAATCTATCATGTATAAAGCTTGAAAGATCGACGGATGCTTTTAAGGCAGCTTCTGTATATGTAACACCGTGAAAAGATTCATAGTATGACTTTATACCTTTTAATATATTTAAAGTTTGCTGTGGAGTTGGTTCTGGTACATCTACTTTTTGGAACCTTCTGTTAAGTGCTTTATCTTTTTCAAAATATTTCCTGAAGTCATCATATGTTGTAGCCCCAATAAATCTTACTTTACCTAATGTAAGCAGTGATTTTAACATATTTGCAGCATCAAGTGATTGATCACTTGTAGAACCTGCTCCAACCAATGTATGTATTTCATCTATGAAGACTATAACATTATTAAGATCTGAAAGTTCAGTTATTATATTGTTTAACCTTTCTTCAAAATCACCTCTATACCTTGTACCAGCAACAAGTTTTCCCACGTCAAGTAAGAGTATCTGTATGTTCTTAAGGTGAGTTGGGACTTTTTCTTTACTTATTAAATAAGCGAAATATTCGACTATTGCTGTTTTCCCAACCCCTGGTTCACCTACCAATAAGGGGTTATTCTTTTTTCTTCTTAGAAGTATTCTTATAATATCAGCTATTATTTCGTCTCTTTCTATTATTCTGTCAAACTCTTCTTCACCTGCTTTTTTTGTCAAGTTTACAGTATATTTTGCTAGATTTGGTTTATTATTAAGGTTATCTTTGTCTTCATTATTACTTGATGCAAATTCTATCCATATTATGTCATCATTCATATTTTTTATGTCTTCTAGCGATATACCAGCTCTTTTAAGGAAATATGATGAGAAAAAGTGTGGACTTTCAAGTATTGCTATTAATATCTCTCTTACGCCTGTTGACCTACCCGACATTTCTGCTATTTCAGTTGCTCTTTGGGTAACTCTCTTAAAACCCCATGATTCTTCGATACTTTTTTTCCATATTGGTTTTTTAGGCACATTGTTTTTTATAAAATTATCTATATTTACACTGAGAAATGCTAAGTCTTCATTTGTAATATTTAAAATCTTCTTTACTTCTAATAAAGTTGTATTTTCGTGTAGTATTACGAATAGTATATGTTCTGGAGTAACATATTCATGGTTAAGTTTTACTGCAAGTTCTTTTGCTTTTCTTAAGATATTATTAAAAACTTCGTTTATCATTTTTTTATACCTCTAAAATAACATAAGATAAAAACTTTAATCTTCTTCTATGGTGCATTTCAAAGGAAATCCATTTTCTCTTGCTAAATTATGAGTTTCTTCTATTTTTGTCATTGCAATATCAAATATATATTTTCCAACAATTGCCTGGCCATTGTTATGTATGAAAAGCATAATCTCTATGGCCTCGTAAGGTGGTTTATTAAATATCTCAATTAATACCTTTACTACAAAATCCATAGTAGTTATATCATCATTATGCATTATAACTTTATATAGCTTTGGCTCTTTTATCTCCTCTGATATTTTAGTTCTTTTACTGGTTCTGGTAGCCATAGCTATTTTGATTCTTCCCAAATTTTATTTAATTCTTCGAATCCTGCTTCTGTTATATCCTTGTTCTCTTTTTTAAGTTTATCCTCTATATATTTAAATCTTTTTATTACTTTTATATTTGTTTTTTCTATAGCGTCTTCAGGGTCTATTTCTAAGTATAAAGCAAGTCTTGTTAATACAAAAAAAAGATCACCGATCTCGCCTTTTATACTATCTTTATTTCCCTGTTTAAAACTTTCCTTGACTTCATTTAATTCTTCATCTATCTTATTAATAATACTATAAATATCTTTAAAGTCAATACCTAACCTTGATATTTTTTCCTGAATTTTTATAGATCTTCTTAATGGTGGCATTGCATTTGGTATACCATCCAGTATGTATTCTCTCTCTTTTTTTTGCTGTTTTTTTAATTCTTCCCAATTTTTTAATATATCTTCAACAGAATCAACTTTTTTGTCACCAAATACATGTGGGTGTCTATAAATTAATTTATTATTTATTGTGTTTAATGCATCTTTTATATCAAACCAACCATTTTCTTCAGCGATTCTTGATAAAAATACCATATGCATTAAAATATCACCTATTTCTTCTTTTATTTCATTAATATCATTTTTATTTATTGATTCTATAAGCTCATATATCTCTTCTAGGATATATCTTTTCATACTTTCTAGAGTTTGTTTTTTATCCCATTCACATCCATTTTCACCGCGTAAAGTTTTGACAATATTAACTAGTTTATCAAACTCTTTCATAATTTACCCTGCCACAACTGCATTTCTTCCTCTATTTTTTGCTGTATATAGATTTTCGTCAGCTCTTATAAGTAATGTATCCACATCATCATCTTCTTTTAATTGGGCAACTCCAAGGCTTATAGTTGCTTTTATAGATTTTTCTTCTATCTTGAATACAATATTTTCCACTTTTTGTCTAAGATCTTCTGCTATTTTTTGGGCTATTTCAAGATTAGCATTTGTAAGAACTATTACAAACTCTTCACCACCATATCTGGCGATAATATCAGAGGTTCTAATCCTCTCTTTTATAACTTTTGCTATACCTTTTAGTATTTTATCTCCTATCATATGACCATAAGTATCATTTATTTTCTTAAAATGGTCTATATCCATCATTATTACACTAAGTGGTTCATTATATCTTTTAGCCCTTGCAATCTCTCTTTTAAAGATTTCAAAGAGGTATCTTCTGTTAAAGACTTCAGTTAAAGGGTCAGTTATAACCTGCATTTTCAGCATTTTATTCATTACAGAGATTTTTTCATTTTTAATTCTTATCTCTTCTAATGTATCAGAGAGTTTTCTTGTAAGTTCTTCCTCTTTCTTAAGGTGTTCTAAAAGTTCATCGTATATATATTTTATTCTTAATTGTGCTGATATTCTTGCGATAAGTTCTTCGATAAAAAATGGTTTTTTAATAAAATCATTAGCACCAGCCTCAAGTGATGCTATTATATCATCCTTGTTTTCACTTCCTGATATTATTACAGTTGGGGTCTCAATAAAATCAGGGATATCTTTTATATTTCTTATTACTTTGTCACCTCTTTCATTTCCAATGTAAAAGTCTATTAAAAATATATCTGGCTTAAACTCTTTTATTGTATCTTCTAATTCTTTAAAATTAGAGACTGACTTTACCTGCATGCCTAAGTTATTTAAAACTGCTTTTATTAATGCTGTTTCCTGGCTATCATCATCTAATAAAAGGACCTTTTTATATTTTAGTAAAAAGGGGTATTTTATAACATGTTTTATAAATGTTTTATTATCAGAACTTACTATATTTTTCTTTATATTTTCTTTTTTATCTGTTATTATTATATGATTCCAATAAGGAGTATCTTCTTCTAATGGATATTCTAATATACTTTCATCAATTATGAATAATATTGAATTATCATCAAAACTTACAAATCTATCTATGATTTCTATATTTTGGTTAAGAGATTTTGCTATTGAAGAGATTTTTTTTTTATTTCTTCATTTTTTGTACAAAGAATATTTTTTTTTATCATAATTGGATATCCTTATCAAATTTTATTGTTATTTATATTATAACCTTCAGATTCTATATCTTTTTTAAGCATTTCTATTGCAGACTCAAATCTTTTTTTGTTTTCTTCATTTAGATTGGCAAGTTCACTATGAGACATATACATCATCATAGCAAGTTCTATTTTGTTTATATTATCAACTTTTAACTCCTGCATATCTTGAGGAAATTTTATTTCTCCCCTTTCTATTGTCAGTATGTTTTCAAGCCCCATCTGTTTTAAAACTTCCCATGCGTAATTGTTAGGATTTAATACTTTTAAGGGTCTACCTAATATCTCTTTTAATTTTTTATCTACAATCAATAATAATCCTATAAATGTTGAATCTATATACTGGCACTCTTCCATATTTATTATAAAATTAACGTCATTTATGCCTTTGAATTTATCTATAACATCTACAAAAAACTTTTTTAATTGTGGGCTTTGCTTTAAAGTCCCTTCGCCTTTAATATCAACATAAACCCCTTTTTCATCATAACCAATTTTTATTACTTTTTCATTATACATATAAAATCACCCTTTTTCTACATCCCCTTTTTCTGTTACCACTATTATATTCTGGCAGTTGGGGCATCTAAACTTTCCTGCTTTGGAGAACTTAAGTTTTTTACCACAATGAGGACAATCAGCCTGAATAGGAAACACATTTGTTCCAGTTGGACTTGTGGTTGTGGCAGTTGTAGTTGTGGAAACACCGCCTGACAGAAATTGCTTTGCTTCATCTAGTGAAGAAAATATTTTAAAAAATGATAGGAATCCTAGCAACTTAAATACTTCATATACTTTTGGTATCATATTTATAAGTATTAATTCTCCACCCTTTTGTATGAGCATTCTGTTGAAAGAGGTAAAAGAACCGATGCCAGTACTACTTACGTAAGTTAATTTCTCACAATTTATTATGATATATTTATAGCCTTCATTTACTATATCTTGAACATATTGTCGGAAGTTTTTTGAATTATAAGTATCTAAATATCCATCAAGTTCTAAAATAGCAACAGATTCAAATCCTTCCAGTTTTTTAGGATTGACTTTAAGGGTATCTTTTATATTTACTGGTTCCATTTCGCCCTCTTATAATGAAAGTTTTATTTATTTCTAATTTATAAATTATTATAATCAAAATTATAAATTTTCAAGCTTAAAAACAAAAAACAAGTTTAAACTTTTAGGTCAAAATTTAAATTTTCTATTAAAATTTTATTTCTATTTAAAATTTTATCTACAAAATCAAGATATTCTAATACTTGTTCCTCTGCTCTACCAGTCATTTTTTCAGGTGTTAGTATTTCTTCTATATCTTTACTTTTCAAAGGTATTTTTTTAGATTCAGTTAACATCTTAATAAGGTCAATATTTTCCCCATTTTTTATTTTTTTTAGTGCTTCCATAGATGTTTCTCTAAATAACTCGTGTATTTCCTGTCTATCATATCCTTTTTTTACGCTTTCTGTTATTACGTATTCAGCACTTAAAAATGGTAGGTTATCTTTTATTCTTTTTTCTATTATCTTTTTATTTACAATAAGACCTTTAAATACATTTATAGCAATTAGTATTGCAGCATCGAGTGCTAAAAATGCTTCCGATATCATTATTCTTCTATTTGCTGAATCATCCAGTGTTCTTTCAAGCCATTGAAGAGAGTAGTTTTGTCCGGCCAGAGGAGAAATTGTCATTACATATCTTGTAAGAGAACAAATTCTTTCACTTCTCATTGGATTTCTTTTATATGGCATTGCAGATGACCCAACCTGTTTTTCTTCAAATGGCTCTTCTATTTCCCCTAAACCCTGTAAAAGCCTTATATCTGTGCCTATTTTATGTAATGACTGAGCTATACCAGAAAGAGTTGATAATAACTGATAATCTATTTTTCTTGTATAGGTTTGAGATGATAATTCTATTGGTTCAAAACCAAGTTTTTTACAAACAAGATAATCAAGTTTTTTTACTTTTTTAGAGTCATTATCAAAGAGTTTCATAAAACTGTCTTGGGTACCTACAGTCCCTTTTGCACCTCTTAACTTTTTGTTATTAAGTCTGAATTCGATTTCATTAATATCCATTACAATATCTTGAATCCATAGAGCTATTCTTTTCCCAAGTGTTGTAAGTTGTGCTGGTTGAAAGTGGGTATACCCTAAAACTGGAAGGCTTTTATATTCAAGAGCCCTCTTCTTCATTATGCTTAGGAGATTGATTAATCTTTTTTTTATTATTTCAAGTGCCTGATACATCTGTATTAGGTCACCATTGTCCATTACATAAGCACTTGTTGCACCTAAGTGTATTATGGGTCTTGCTTTTGGGCAGAAATCCCCCCATCCTTTTATATGGGCCATAACCTCATGTCGAGTCTCTTTTTCATATTCTGCAATTTTATTAAAATCTATTTTACCTTTATTTTGTTTCATTTCATTTATCTGTTCATCACTTATGTTTAATCCAAGCTCTTTTTCAGCTTCTGCTAATGCAATCCATAGGTCATGCCATATAGTATATTTATTTAGTGATGAAAATATTTTTATCATTTCATCTGATGCATATCTTGTTGTTAATGGATTAACATATCCTTCCATATTCACTTTTTAATCCTTATAAGATGTATTTTTATAACCTTCATTCTTTTCTATTTTTGTCTTAACAAGGCTTGCAAGTACTCTAGGCCCCTTTATTTTTGATGTCTGTAAGACTTTATTTAGATAATAGATAGCTTTTTCTTCATCCCCTTTTAGGTAGTATATAAAACCTATTTCATATATTGACCAGTTTGAATATTTTTCATCATTTGGAAAATTATCAACAATATATTGAAAATACTCTAATGCATGATTATATTCTTTTTCTGATAAAAGTTTCAACCCTTCCTCATATATTTCTTTTGGTGTTTCAAAATATGATGCTGGTTTTATATTTTTGGCACATGATGAAAAAAATATTATAAATAGAATTAGATATACTATCCTATACATTTATTACACCTTCAATCTCTGGCAGTTTCTCTCTTATATATTTTTCAACACCCATTTTTAAAGTCATAGTAGCTCCTGGGCATCCTTGACATGCTCCTTTTAATGAGACTTTAACTTTTTTACCTTCAATGCCTTTAAACTCTATATCTCCTCCATCTCTTTTCAGGTATGGTCTTATCTCCTCAATAATTTTTTTTACTTTTTCTTCTAACATACTTTCTCCTTTATTTTTAGATTAAAACTATTTTCAAACTATAATAATTTTTAAAAAATCCATGACTAATAAAATTTAAATATAATTAATGAAAAAGATTAAAAATAACTTAATTATTTAGATTATAAATATAATATATATTTTCTATTTATTACTATGAAAAATTTAAATTAACCTATAAAGAATCCAATTACATAGTATTTAAACTTTCTATATAATACTTTATGAAGTTTTCAATTGTTCTTCCATTAATACTACCATGATAATAAACCCACTTTTTATATTCTTTTAAAAGAATATCGATACTCTCCTTAATATTATTTAAATCAGCATAATATTTCAAAATCTCTACTAGTTCTTTCTCCTCAACTTTTCCAAAAAATACTGTAATCCCAAATCTTTCAGTAAAAGCCCTTCTTTCATCATATATCTGTCTTTGTGGTGGTTCAAGTTTTTTTTCTTCGTCATCTCTTCTGTCTATATATAAAGATTCATCTCTTTTGAATCTTACAATATCTTGAGAGTTTGATGTAGCATAAATCACTACATTTTTTGGTATTCTATCAAAAAATGAGTCTATTATTAGTTTATGTTTTTTGAATATAAGTTCATTTTCATCATAAGATATATCATCTATATTTATTATAAACTTATAATTTGTTTCTCTTATAATATCAAGATAGTTTATAAGGTAATCTATATCATCTCTTTTTACTTTTATTATTCTTAAACCCTCTTCTTTAAACTCTTCTAGTAGTGCTTTAACCAGACTTGTTTTACCCGTGCCTCTTGCTCCATATAAAAAGACATTGTTTGATTTTTTGTTTTCAACAAATCTTTTAGTATTTTCAACTACAATTGACTTTTGTAATTCATATCCTTTAAGTGATTCAAGTTTTTTTTCATTATAATTTGCAAGTCCTTCTATGTATTCTCCATTAGACTCGAAATAGTAATAATTTGAGATTTTTGAAGGATAAAATGTTTTAAAAAATGTTTTTAAATCATTATAGATTTTTTCAATACTGTTTTCCATAAATGATTTGTATAATTCAGCTCTTTCCTTTATAAAAGGGATATTAAATTCTCTTTTATAACCAATATTGAATATGTTTTTTCCTATAATATTTTTTACTTCTTTTATTACTTTAAAATATTCTTCTTTCAAAAAATCCGGAAGTTCCTGTTTTTTATTAAATATTATGTGTTCTGGTAGTGCTAAGGTAATAAACTCATTGAATATAAAATAGTTCATAAGGGAATTAATATCAGGATATTCAGTTTTTAGATAATATTCAAGTAATAACCTTTTTATTTTTGTTTCATTTATTGAATAATTGTTTGATTTTATAAACTCTTTTACTATTCTATTATTTTTTCTTGTAATTCCATACTGAGTCAATAATTGAAAGCTTGCTTTTATATCTATAAGTTTTTGTGATGTTATCATAGTATTACAACCTTTAAAATTTTTGGATTTTAAAATTTTATACTTACTGGATGTTAAATTTATATTACGGCAAATAATTTTAAAGTATAAACTATAAAAAAAATATTATCGTGTATATATGTATATGTAAAAGAAAAGATAAAGAGGATGATATGAAAAATATATTTTCAATATTAAGAGGTTCTCCTTTTAAAGACTTCCAACTTCATGCTGCAGAGGTTAAAAAGTGTATTGACCTTTTAATCCCTTTTATAGATTGTTTGGGCCTTGATTATGAAAAAGCTAAGAAGATAGGAGAGGAAATATCTAAGCATGAATATGAGGCTGATAAAATAAAAGATAAGATAAGAGATAGTCTTGGGAAATCAATATTGTTGCCTGTTAAGAAAGAGTTTGTTCTTGATATGCTTTCTACACAAGATGCAATATCTGATACTGCAGAAGATATATCAGCTTTAAGTATTATAAAGGAAAATTTTACTATACCACCTGAGATTGCTCCTTATATTAGAATAGTACTTAAAAAGAGTATTGAGACATTTGATGCTTATAAAAAGATAATAGATAGTCTTGATGAACTTCTCGAAGCTACTTTTGCAGGGCCTCAAGCACAGATTATAAGAGATAAGATCGTTAATGTTGCAAAACTTGAGTATGAAACTGATAAAGCAGAGAAGATATTTTTATCAGAATTTTTTAAAATTGAAGACAGACTCTCAAAGTCAGATTTTATGATAATATCAGAAATAAGCAAGAGTATAGGTGATATAGCTAATATAAGCGAAAAAGCAGCAAATAAAATAAGGCTTATAATTTTAGGGTAGTTTTATGGATATATCAATAGTTATTATTTCTTTAACTGTAATATTTGGTTTATATATGGCTTATAATATTGGAGCCAATGATGTTGCAAATGCTATTGGGACCTCAGTGGGTTCAAATGCTCTATCTTTTAAAACAGCAATAATAGTTGCTGCAATATTTGAGTTTAGCGGCTCAATACTTGTTGGTTCTCATGTAAGTTCAACTATAGGATCAAAGATAGTTTATATAAACCTTATACCAGATTATATGATTCTTATTAAAGGAATGATTGCAGCGTTAATTGGAGCTTCTATATGGTTACATCTGGCTACATATTTAGGCTTGCCTGTGTCTACAACTCATTCAATTGTTGGAGGTGTGATAGGTTTTGGAATCGCTGTTCTTGGTTTTAATGGCATTAATTGGCCAGTTGTATTAAATATTGGTACAACCTGGATTTTGTCACCAGTAATAGGAGGGTTTATTGCTGCATTGATATTTATCATAATAAGAAATGGGATACTTGATACATATAATCCATTAAAAAAAACTATAAGAATATCTCCATTTATTATATTTTTTGGTTCTCTTGTATCTTTCCTTGTTCTTTTTTTTAAAGGGCTTAAAAATCTTCATATAAATCTATTGTTTCATGAGTCGCTGATAATAGGTTCAATATTAAGTTTTATTATTGCATTTTTTTCTAAAATATTCATTACTAAGTATATAATAAAAAAAATAAATAGTAGAGACAATATTGAGAGTAGTGAAGGCTACGGTCAACAATATATAATAGTAGAAAATGTATTTAAATACTTTCAACCTGTAACTGCATGTCTTATGGCTTTTTCTCATGGAGCCAACGATGTTGCAAATGCAACTGGTCCTGTTGCTTCAATTATGAATGCGTTTTATAATAAGGCAATTTCTATGGATATTGAAATATATAATTGGATTTTAATGATAGGGGCTGTAGGTATAATTTTAGGACTAATTACCTATGGTTATAAAGTTGTAAAGACATTAGGGGATAAGATAACTGAAATAACACCAACAAGAGGATTTTCAGCAGAACTTGCTGCATCACTTACAATACTTATGGGTTCAAAATTGGGATTGCCAATAAGTACAACACATACAATAGTAGGTGCTATAATAGGGATAGGTTTTACAAGAGGTATAGCAGCACTTAATATTAATGTACTTAAATCTATTTTTTCATCCTGGTTTATTACACTCCCTTTTACTGCTGTAATTAGTGCTCTCTCATTTTTATTACTAAATACGTTATTTTAAAAAATGAAAATAAAACAACTTCCTAAGCATGTTTATGAAAAAATAAAAGCTGGCGAGGTTATTGAAGATTATACATCGGTAGTTTCTGAACTAATAGATAATAGTATAGATGCTGGGGCAACCCAAATTGAAATTAATATAGATGTAGAAAAAGATATTATTTCTGTTAAAGATAATGGCTCTGGGATGGATGAAAATGACCTTAATATCTGTTATTTGCCCCATACAACTTCAAAAATAAATGAGTTTGAGGATATATTTAAAATTAGTTCTCTTGGTTTTAGAGGTGAGGCTTTAAGCAGTATATCAAAGGTATCACAACTTAAAATATCATCGAGTCAGGGTGATATTGGTCATTATATAGTAGTTGAAAATGATGTAGTTATAAAAAAAGGCATTATAAATATACAGAAAGGCACAATTGTTGAAGTTTCTAACCTTTTTTATAATTACCCTGTAAGAAAAAAGTTCCTTTTAAGTAAAAAAAATCAATTAAATAATCTGAAGGAAGCAGTCAGAGTAAAGTCTATTCCATATCCTGAAATAGAGTTTATACTTAAAATTAACAATGAAGTCGTTTTATCTTTACAACAATCTGACCTTGAGACAAGAATATTGACGGTAACTTCTATTAAAAATTATACGACTTTTAATAAGTCTTTTAAAGAGTTTTCTATTAAAGGGATTATAACTACTCCATTTGAAACTTATCCGCACTCAAATAATATATATTTTTATATTAACAATAGGCACATTAATAAAAAAAATTTTTTTGGTACACTAAAGAACTCCTTAAGAGACCTTATCCCTGGGAACTCATATCCTGGTGGTGCAATACTTTTTTATGTGGAGCCTTATCTTATAGACCCAAATATACACCCTGCTAAAAAAGATATAAAGATTAATAATGAGAGTGTAATACTCACTTCTTTTTATAATCTCATAAAAGATCTTTTTGAGCCTAGAAATGAAGATAAAAATAAAAAAATTACAAGTATTAATGAATTTTCTTTTTCTACCTCTAAAAATGAAAATGAAAAAAATATTGAAAATTACTCTGTGGATTATAAAAATGTTACTCTTTTTAATGATAAAGATAGCCCCAGGTATAAGTATTTTGGGGTTATTTTGGGCACTTATATAATTTCTGAAATAGAAAATGGTATAATTTTTATAGATTTCCATGCTGCACATGAAAGGTTAAGGTATGAAGATCTTAAAAAGAGTATTGAAAAAAATGAAAAAATAGAGCTTATTATCCCAGAAATTATTGAGCTTGATTATAAAAAAAGTAGTATTCTTGATGAAAATAGGGATTTTATTAATAGTATAGGTTTTGATTTTGAGTTTTTTGGTGAAAATACGATAATTATAAGAACAATACCTTCTTTTTACAAAGCTGATGAGTGGAAAAATGATTTTTTAAATATTTTAGAAAATTTACAGAAATCTGGTATAGGCAAGTCAGATCTAAAGGAAAATTATTTAAAGACTGTATCATGTAGAGGTTCATATATGAGTGGAGATAAAATAAATGATTTTGAAGCTAAAACCCTGGTAGAAAAGATACTTAATAAAGAAATTCCAGCTACCTGTCCTCATGGTAGGCCTTTATATTTTATTTTATCGAAAGAAGAAATAAAAACAAAATTTTTGAGATAATAAAAATGAAAAAAATACTATTTGCCCCGCCTTATATAACTAGCAAAGAGATAAGACTTGTAAAAAAAGTTTTAAAATCAGGATGGGTTACGACAGGCCCTATGGTGATGAGTTTTGAATCATTATTAAAAGACTATGTTCAGGCAGAGAGAGTTTTATGTTTAAGTTCTGCGACTGCTGGGCTTGAGCTTGTGCTAAGATTATATGGAGTAGGTGAAGGGGATGAAGTTATAACAACACCATATACATTCACTGCTACGGCTGCAGTTGCTATTCATGTTGGTGCAAAGCCTGTTTTGGTTGACATTGGTGATGATTTTAATATATCGCCTGATAAAATTTATGATGCAATTACTGAAAAGACAAAAGCTATAATACCAGTTGATTTTGGGGGAAAGCCCTGCGATTATGACAGGATTTTTTCAGTTGTAAATTCCAAGTCATATCTTTTTAAACCTAAAAACAGTTTTCAGGAATCTTTAGGGCGGCCTTTAATAATAGGAGATGCAGCACATTCTTTTGGTTCTATTTATAAAAGTAAAAAAGTTGGGACTTTGGCTGACTTTACTGTTTTTTCTTTTCATGCTGTTAAAAACATTACTACTGCTGAGGGTGGGGCTATAACTATAAAGAGTTTTAATGGTTTCAAGGCTGATGAGATTTACAAGAGGCTTAAAATAATGTCTTTACATGGTCAATCAAAGGATGCTTTTATAAAAGGAGAAGAAAATAAATGGTTTTATTCAATACTTGAGGCTGGTTACAAATATAATATGACTGATATTCAGGCTGCTATTGGGATAGCTCAACTTAGTAAATACGAAAATATGTTAAAAAAAAGAAGGGAGATTTTTAATAGTTATAACAGGGAGTTTGCGAGTATAAATGAAAAAGTTATCTTACCAGAACTCGATACAACCGATACAATGGGAAATGCACATCTTTATCCTTTAAGGTTAAAAAAACAGGAAATAAGAGATGATTTTATAAACTATATGTTTAAAAACAATATTCAATGTAATGTTCATTTTATACCTTTACCGCTTCATCCATTATATAAGAATTTAGGGTATAAAATTGAGGATTATCCTGTTGCACATATAAACTTTTTAAGAGAAGTTTCTTTACCTATATATCCACACTTATCTTATACTGATTTTAAGATTATAGTTAAGAATGTTTTGAATTTTTTTAAGAAATTTTAAGACAAATCTACTACTATCATACATATATCATCATCAAACTCATCATTTTTTCTAAAATTAATTAAGCTGTTATAAATATGACTTATCATATCTTTTGTTGTCAAGTCTTTTGCTTTTTTTAATACTTCTGGCATAATACTTTCAAAGTATTCCCCAGTTTCAGATATTGTTTCAATAAGCCCATCTGTGTATAATAAGACCTTAGAATCTATTTTTATTGAAGTATTAACATATTCTTTTCCTAGTGTAGAAAGAGTTATATTGCTATATATTCCTAAAGGCAAGCCTTTTTTATTGATATTTACTATATCTACGTCATCTTTTATTATAAAGGGGGCAGGATGACCTGCATTTGAAAATGTTACTACTTTATTATTGAAGTCAAATATTCCATAAAAAGCAGTAATAAAATTACCAGCTGCAAGTTCTAACATACGGTCATTTATGTATTTTAAAAGAGCTGAGGGGTTGTTAAGTTCTTTACACTCTTTTATTAAACTTTTTAACATACTTGTTATTAGTGCTGCTGGTACTCCATGGCCTGAGACATCACTTATAAAGATTCCATAAATATTTTCTGATATTTCTATTATATCAAAGAAATCGCCTCCTATTAGATACATTGGCTTATATAAAAAGCTTATTTTTTTGTTTGGTGGTGTTAAGGGCATTATTTTAGCTTGTATAGTTTTAGCCATTTTTATCTCTTTTTCTATTTCTAAAGCCCTTTTTTTTAACATATCCTGATACTTTTTTAGTTTTATATGTGTGTCAACTCTAAGTCTAAGTTCTTTTAAATTAAATGGTTTATTTATATAATCAACAGCACCTAACTCAAAACCACTAATTATATCTTCTGCTTTTGTTCTTCCAGTTAAAAATATTACAGGTATATCTTTTATAAAAGGCTTTTCTTTTATTATTTTTATTATTTCAAAACCACTCATATCAGGAATATCAACGTCGAGTAAAATAAGGTCTGGCAATTTTTCTTCTATTAGTTTTAAGCCCTCTTTTGCGGTCATAGCAGAAATTAAATTAAAGTCTTTACCTAGAAGTTTTTCAACAAGTGCAATAATTATTTTATAGTCATCTATTACAAGAACAGTAGGTTTTGAATTCATTCTATCCTCTAAATTCTATATGGTAATTCTATTATAAATTTACTTCCTTTACCAAGAGTACTTTCCACTTTTATATCACCTTTTAAGACTTTTATTATCTGAGAACAGATAAAAAGTCCTAACCCACTACCCTCTTCCATAGAGTAGGAGTTTGCTCCTCTTTTAAAAGGTATAAAAAGATTTGGTATATCACTTTCACTTATACCGATCCCATTGTCTTTTACATATATTTTACATAAATTTTCTTCTTTTTCAACCCCGATTTCTATTTTTCCCTTTTCTTTTGTATACTTTATAGCATTTGAAATTATATTATAAAGCAATTGATATATTTTTTGTTTGTCTGATTCAATATCTACATCTTGTAATTTTTTTATTATTTTATGTTTTTTCTTAGAATATAATGGGTATAAAGAAGAGATTGTATCCTCTATAACATCTTTTATATTAAATTTTATCTTTTCTATGCTAACTTTGCCAGAGTCTATTTTATATACTTCTATTATTTCCTTAATTATTGATAATAAAACTTCACCGTTTTTATGAATTATAGATGATATGTTATGTAATTTTTCAAGGTCAATATTCTTGGTTTTCATAAGGTATTCAGAAAAACCGATTATAGCATTTAGTGGTGTTTTAAACTCGTGATTTATTCCTGCCAGGAAGGTATCTCTTGCTTTTTTATTATTTAATATATCTATCATTAATTTTTGATTTTCCTGATATAAGTCTTTAAACTTAAGTGTTTTGTAAAGTACTCTTCCTATGTTTATTGCAACTTTTTTTATTTTTTCTATCTCTTCTTTTTTAAGTAATACTTTACGGCTAAAACTTGATATTTGAATTATTAATACAACTTTATTTTCAAAATCCACCGGAATTATAAGGTGTGATATGTGTTTTAATAATTTAAGTGCAAAAAGGTCATAACTTGATATATAATTTAAGTCTATATTAAGGCTTGATAAGTCTTCAAAATAAACAATAAAATTATTTTTTACAACAAAAGGGCATATTCCACCATACATTTCTAATGGTATTTCTATATTTTTAAGTTTTTCTATTCTATCATTAGAGTATGATGGTATCCATATTTTATAGAATTTTATGACTTTATTATGATAATCAACAATTTGAACTCCTATTCCTTCAAAGCCATAAATTTTTTGTAGATAATCAAGAAAAAACTCCAAAATATTATTGACTTCTTCAGATATATCTATTTCTGAGGGTAAGGATTTTAGAAAACTTACATTTTCTGGTATGTCAAATAAACCCATTA
Organism: Spirochaetota bacterium; assembly: GCA_029552945.1. Lineage (GTDB taxonomy): Bacteria > Spirochaetota > GWB1-36-13 > GWB1-36-13 > JAKPDD01 > JAKPDD01. The sequence continues at coordinate 136,633 of JAKPDD010000023.1, read as the reverse complement.
TACTCTCTTTTTAATTAGGTTCAAAAAAATTAATAACTTCTTTTATTTTTTTGCATGTTTTGTTGCCTTCAGGGCACAAACCAAAAATAAAGCAACTTGGGCCTATATAATTGAATAATTGATTGATTTTTCTGAGTTTAAATAAAATATCGGTAAATATATTTCTTATTTCCCATTGAGCCCTGTTGCAGAGTCTAAGTCTCATAATGTGGAGCATTTCTCTTGCATTAATATTTGTAAGGACAGGGTATGTTGAAGAAACTAATCTATTTAATATATTACTTTTCTCTAATTTCTTTGACTCAATTATTATATCTAGAAATTCATTTGTAAGGCCTTTTATCTCAAAAGATTCAGGTATAAGATAATTTGAGTTTATTTTTTCAAAATAAGGCACTATTATTGATTGAATTCTATGTCTTAATAGGTGAGTTAGGGCTGGGATTGAAATGTTTTTTATAAACACTATTATATTTATAAACTCAAGGGCTCTGTTATGTGGCAATAGTAAGCTTTTTTTTAAATCGAATTGATTTTCACTATATAGATTATTGTTAGTAGTAAACCCTATAGCATTTTCATATTCTTTTATTTTTATTTCGTCTTTATTTAGGATTTCAACACTATCTGTAATTCTTAGTAAAGAAGATTTAACGTTAAATATATTCATTTTTTTAACTGCGAAGTAATCAAGGTCATAATATATAGGAAATACTTTATTGGCTTCTTCTCTTAACATTTCTGCCATTTTTTTTATAGTCGAATGATTTTCTTCATATAAGCCAGAGTATAATATATATCCTAATTCCCGTGCATTGACTGAAAAAACCATATTGGTTTTGGAAGATAATGGAAGGACAAACCTTGCATCTTCTAAGTTTATATTATTAATAATAGCTTTCTCATAGAAGTTAATTATTTTTTTTTTAAAATTGTTATCTATTTTATAATATTCATCCTCATAAAATCCATCTTCAATAACATTTGTGTATCTTCTTGATTTGACTGTAAATGAAGCTAATCTGAATCTTATCAAAAATATTTCATTTATTAATGGAGCATCTTCTATTAAAAAATTAAAATATATATGTTCAAGCACAGAAAGATGGCCCATTGTTATTATCTTTTTTATATATCCAAGAGGGTCGCTAAAATTTTTTTCAAAAATTTTTGTTACTTTATCACTTGAATGAGAAATATAAGACGACTTAGCTGAAATTTCAATTGGCTCGGGCGTAAAGGACTTTAAAATTATTTTCAATTTTTAACCTCTATAGGATTGCTAAAAATAAGTTATAATGATTAAAATTTAAGTAAATTTAAATTTTAATTCTTTAATATTTTATTAATGAAATGGGAGAAAATAATGTTACTTAATGGAGCCCAGATAGTAATTGAATGTCTTAAGAAAGAGAGTGTTGATACAATATTTGGTTACCCAGGAGGATCGGTTATTACTCTATTTGATGCTCTTTTTTCAGAAAAGGATATAAGGGTTATAGTCCCAAGGCATGAACAGGGTGGGGGGCATGAAGCTGATGGATATGCAAGATCTACTGGTAAGGTTGGGGTTGTTGTTGCAACAAGTGGACCAGGGGCAACTAACCTTGTTACAGCAATAGCAACTGCGTATATGGATTCTATTCCTTTAGTAGCGATTACAGGGCAGGTAAGAACAAATCTTATTGGTACTGATGCTTTTCAGGAAGCTGATATAACAGGTATTACTTATCCTATTACCAAACATAATTATCTTGTTAAAGATGTTAAAAAACTTGCAAGGACAATAAAAGAAGCTTTTTATATAGCAAGTCATGGTAGACCAGGCCCTGTTTTAATAGATATACCTTCAAATGTTTTTAATGAGAAGACTGAATTTGAATATCCTGAAACAATAAAACTTAGAAGCTATAACCCAACGTATCAAGGAAACCCTAAACAGATAGAAAAAGCTGTAAAAATGATTAAAGAATCTAAAAGACCTGTGATTTTAGCAGGTGGTGGGGTTATAGCAAGTGGTGCTTCAGATGAGCTTCGAGAGTTTGTAAAAAGAACTGGAATTCCTGTTACTACAACACTTATGGGGCTGGGAGCTATAAGACATGATGATCCCTTATATCTTGGATGGCCAGGTATGCATGGGACTGTATATGCTAATTATACACTTATGGAATCTGATCTTATTGTATGTATTGGAGCAAGATTTGATGATAGGGTAACAGGGAAAACAGACGAGTTTGCTAAGAAAGCAAGAATAATACATATAGATATAGACCCATCTTCTATAGGGAAGATAATTGATACTGACCTACCTGTAGTTGGTGATGCTAAAAATGTTTTAGCAGAGCTTAATAAACATTTTAATGAGAAATTAGATCTTGAAACATGGATCAATCAAATAGACTCATGGAAGAAAAATTATCCTTTAAAATATAAAGATGATAATATTACTATAAAACCACAGTATGTTGTTGAGGTTGTAAATGAACTTACAAAAGGCATTAATACAATATTTACGACTGAAGTTGGTCAAAACCAAATGTGGGCTGCACAGTTCTTAAAGCTTGAAAGACCAAGACAGTTTTTGACATCAGGGGGACTTGGTACAATGGGCTTTGGATTTCCTGCAGGAATAGGTGCTCAAGTTGCTAATCCTGACGCTACTGTTATTGTTTTTGCTGGTGATGGTAGTTTACAGATGAATATTCAGGAAATGGCGACTGTTAAAAATTATAACCTTCCTTTGAAAGTTATAATTTTGAATAATTCATATCTTGGAATGGTAAGACAATGGCAAGAACTTTTTTATGATAAAAGATATTCTGGAGTTTGTCTTTCAAGAGATATAACATGCCCTAAAGAGTGTAAAGGTAAAGAGTGTAAAAAATATTGGCCAGACTTTGTTAAAGTTGCTGAGGCTTATGGGCTTAAAGGCTATAGAATAACTAATAAGAAAGATGTTGAGAGAATTTTAAGAGAGGCTATAATAGAAAATAAGGAAGCTGCAATAATAGATGTTATAATATCAAAAGAAGAAAATGTAATGCCAATGGTTCCAGCTGGACATCCAATAAACAATATAATTGAAAGGTATTAAAGGGGGCTGGCTATGAAAAATGTTCATATAATCTCTGTTTGGGTTGAGAATAAAGCAGGTGTTTTATCTAAAGTATCCGGGCTTTTTGCAAGTAGGGGTTACAATATTTTAAGTTTAAGTGTTGGCGAGACGGAAGACCCTGAAGTGTCAAGAATGACTATAGTAGTTGAGGGTGATGATAAGATAATAGAACAGGTTAAAAAACAACTTAATAAACTTATTGATACTATAAAAGTTATTGATTTTACTAAAAAGTCTTGTATAAATAAAGAACTTTGTTATGTTAAATTAAATATGAAAACTAAGGAAAAAAGTGATATAATAATGACATCTCAAATTTTTGGAGCAAAAATAGTTGATATAGGAAAAAAGACTATTACAATTGAAATAGTGGATACTGATAAGAGAGTAAATGAGTTTCTTAAACTTGTATCTGACTTTGGTATAATAGAAATAGCAAGAAGTGGCATAGTTGCAATTGCAGAAGATGAAAAATAAAATATTTTATGTGGAGGTTAAAAATGAATTCAATAAACATAAAAAAACTAGTAAATTCTTTTGATGAAAGATATCAAAAAAGTATTGAAATGATTCAAAAAATGAGAGAAATTATAGAAAAAGGAGAGCATGTTAAAATATTGGAAACTAATAAAAAGCTTACTACTTATATCTTAAACAAATACTTTGATGAAAATAAGAATTAAATATTTTTTATATCTATTTTTATTTTTTATTTTAATTATTGGATGTGGGATAAGTGAACATTCTATTCCTTCTGTACTTGAAAAAGGCGATTCTTTTTTTCAGTATTCAATCTCTGCTATCCAAACTAACCCTGATTATCAGATAGGTGATGAGTTTATTCCCTCAGTAGGAGTTAAAGCAAGTTGGGGTATAGGCTATAATACAGAGATAGGGATAAAAACTTTTGGACTTGGTCTTGGCCCTGAAATAAAATATGAGTTTTTTAAATATAAGAGTTTTGTATCAAGTATAGCTTATGAGCTTAATTTTTCTTTCCCTATTATGGGTGATATAATGACAGAATTGATCCCTGTCAATAAAGATTTTTTGAATTTTATATCAAAACCTTTTTATTTTTCTGGTGTTAAGTTGATATCAGGATTTGAGTTAGATACCTGGATATTTTCTATACTTTTTAAAATAGGTTATCTTGGGAATATAGGTTTTTTGCCTGATATTTCAACATCAGATTCAAGTTATCCAGGTTTCTGGTATCAATTTTCTATTAGTTCATTATCAAGGGAAAAGAAAACCACAATGCTTGGAATTGGTTTAGAGATAGGAGTTTTATATCCTAAAAAACTTACATATCTTTCATTTGTTTATAAGTTTTAATTTCATATAAGAACAGGGTTAAAATATGGTTAAAAGTAAGGTAGGTGTTGTCTCTTTAGGTTGCAGATTAAATAGTTACGAAATAGACTCAGTTGTAACTTCTCTTAAAGAAAAAGGATATGAAATAGATAATAAAAATGCAGATATTTACATAGTTAATTCCTGTGTTATAACTGAAAGGAGTGAGGCAAAAACAAGAAACTTTGTAAATAGGTTTTTAAAAAGAGGGGCAAAGGTTATAATAGCAGGTTGTATGGCTAAAGATATGAGTTTTCAAGGCAATGTTTTTTATGTTCCAAATGACTTTAAATATAAAATACCTGAAATTATTGAGGACTTTAATAAAATTAATAATGTTGATATACTGAAAAAATCTCGATTTGATTATAAACCTCCATACTTTACTTCAAATACAAGAGTAAATGTAAAAATACAGGATGGATGTAATAACTATTGTTCTTACTGTATATTGCCTTATATTAGAGGTGATAAACCATTGAGTCGTCCTGTAAGGGATATAGAAAATGAGATTAAAACTCTTATTGAAAAAGGGTTTAAAGAGATAGTAATTACTGGTTTAAATATCGCAAAATATAATTTTAAAGGTTATAACCTTACTACTCTTATTGAACATATTTTAAATATTGATGCTGATTTCAGGATCCATTTTTCTTCAATAGACCCTAATTTTATTGACAATGATTTTATAAACCTTTTTAAAAGTCCTAAGATGGTAAAACACTTACACCTTTCTCTTCAGCATTGTAGTGACAGGATATTAAAGCTAATGAACAGAAATTACAATTTCAAAAAGGTGTTAGAATTGGTGTCTCTTATAAGAAGTCAAGACCCACTTTTTAATTTTACTGCTGATATTATATCTGGTTTTCCTTCGGAGACAGAGGATGATCATAATAAAAATGTTAAAGGCATCCAAGATATTGAACTTTATCATTCTCATATTTTTAGATACTCAGATAGACCAGGAACAGCAGCATCAAAAATGAGTAATAAAGTAAAAGAACAGATTAAGAAAAGAAGAATCAATGAACTTAATATTGTTGCCTATGAAACAAAAAATAATATTTTAAAAAAATTTTCTAATAAAATTTCCAGAGTTTTAATAGAAGAAATAAAAAATAATTTTTCCTATGGTTTAAGTGAGTACTATATACCTGTTTTCATTAATAGAGAACTTAATCTTAATAGATTTTATAAAGTTAAGACTTTTTTAAATAATGGTCTTTTAATTGGAGAAATAATAAATGATAATTCAAAGTGATTTTTCTATTTTTTTAGAGACAAATACCAATACATATGATGAAGAGAGAGACTTTTTAGCAAAATTTACTCAGCTTGAAAAATCACCTGAATATATTCATACATATTCAATAACGCCAATATCTTTATGGAATGCTGCTGCTTCAGGTGTTAAACTTGAATACATTATTGAGGGGATAGAAAAATATTCTAAGTTTAAAGTACCAGAAAATGTTATACTATTTATTAAAGAGTATTATTCACGATATGGTAAAATTAAGATAAAAAACTTTGATAAAGACTACTTTTTGCTAGAGTTTCCTCCTGATACAAGGTTAGTTCTACTTAACATAAAGTCTTTAAAAAACCTTATAAAAGATGAGTTTGAAAATAGTTTTATTTTTAAAAAGCTTCATCGGGGTTTTATTAAACAATTACTTATAAATAATGATCCACCCTTTCCTGTAGAAGACCTTGCAAGTTTTGATGATGGTGATGATATAAAGATAAATTTTAAAAATGGCTGGCAAATAAGAGATTATCAGAAAGACGCTGCAATGACAATATATTCATCTGGCCATGGTGTTGTTGTACTGCCTTGTGGTGCTGGTAAAACAATAGTTGGGCTTGAGGTTATAAGGCTTTTTAAGAAATCAACACTTATTATTGTCCCACATCATGCCGCAATAACTCAGTGGAAAAGAGAAATCCTTGAAAAAACTGATTTTAAAATTGAAGATATAGGTGAGTATTCAGCTCTTAATAAAGAGATAAAACCAATAACAATAGCAACTTATAATATTATATCTGTTAATCAAGCCCATTTTGATATATTTACTAAAAAAAATTGGGGACTTATTATATATGATGAAGTCCATATAATGCCTGCACCTGTTTTTAGAATAACTGCGGAAATTCAATCTAAAAGAAGACTAGGTTTAACAGCAACTTTAATAAGAGAGGATGGAAGAGAGAAAGATGTTTTTTCTTTAATAGGGCCAAAAAGGTATGATATACCATGGAAAGACCTTGAGAGAAGGAATTATATTGCTAAAGGTATATGCCATGAATGCAAAATAAGCTTTAATGAAGATGATAAAAAAGAGTATATTATCGCAACTAAAAGAGAAAAAGTTAGAATAGCAGGTGAAAATAAAAATAAAATACATATTGTTAAAGAGATTATTGAAAAACACAAAAATGATAAAATTCTTATAATAGGACAGTATCTTACTCAATTGAAAGTCATAGCTAAGGAAATAAAAGCCCCTCTTCTTACAGGATCTAGTAGCCAAAGAGAGAGGGATAAAGTATATGATGACTTTAGGAAAGGTAAGTTTTCAATACTAATAACTTCAAAGATAGCTAATCTTGCAATAGATATCCCAGATGTCTCTGTTGCAATTCAGGTATCCGGTTCTTTTGGATCAAGGCAGGAGGAAGCCCAAAGATTGGGAAGAGTTTTAAGACCAAAAGATCATCCTGCTTATTTTTATTCTATAGTAACTAAAGACTCTATTGAAGAAGAGTTTTCTTTAAAACGTCAACTTTTCCTTGCAGAACAGGGCTATAAGTATATTATCGAAGAGTGGGATTAAAGTTTTTTAAAATTTAATCTTTAAAATTTTATTAAGTTTCCCAATAATTTTTTCTTTTATTATTCTTATAACCCAAAATTATTTTTCATTTTTTACAGGTTAAAAAAATTGACTTTGTATACAAATATTTATATATTTATATATAACAAAATTATAGGGGGCAATATGAAAACAAAGGAGAAGAAGATAACACTTATTACTATGCTTTTCATGGTTCTGATAATGACTTTCATAGTAACTCTTACCAATAATGTTATTATGAATGGGATAAATAATTTTGTATTTATAAAGTGGTTAAAGTCATGGATTTTATCTTTCGTTATAGGATATCCAGTTGTTATAATAATTATGCCATTCTTGAAAAGAAATGTTTCAAAGTTTATAGAAGGATAAGAGTTTAAAGCAAGGGAGATTATTTTTTTAAATCCTTCTTTATTCTACATATATTACATTTAAGCCCTGTTGTATAGTTGCCACATATACACCTGTTAATTTTTCTCTTGTATTCGAAAATATTTCTTGTGTTTAGGAAATTTATATAATAGTCTATTACTAACTTTGGGTTTATACCATCTATTTTTTCTATTATACTTCTGTATTTTATTCTTGAACCTGCTAATGAATAATCACAGCTGCCTTTGTAATATTCAAGTTTTAAAAAATCAACTATTTTATTAATCTCTTTTTTTCTTAGATAACATAAAGGTTTTACTTTTTTTATAAAACCCTCTTTTATTTCAAGTACAGGGTATGTTTTATATAAATGTTCTATATCCCATCTAAGGTTGTTTGCTAAAAGGTTTTCTATTTCATCATCCATATTATGCCCTGTAGCAAGTACGTCGAATCTATTTTTATAAACAAAATTGTTTAATAAATATCTTTTTACTGAACCGCAGTGCCTACATGTATATTTTTTATATTTTTTATAAAGGTCGTTTATACTAAATCCTAATTCTTCTGTGGTATTGATTATATGTAATTTTAGGTTGTATTTTTCAGAAAAGTTTTTGACTACTGTTAATGATTCTTCTGATGATTTTATTCCAAGATTTATAAATATAAGCTCTATATTAAAACCCATTTTTTTTAGTATATATGAAAGGAGTATACTATCTTTTCCACCTGATATTGCAAGAGCTATTCTATCCTGACGTGTAAACATATTAAATTTTTTTATTGCTTTGTTTATTTTGGAGTTTATTATTTTTACCATATTTTTAGTAATTCTTTTGGGAAGGTGGTTAATATTTCTGTTTTGAATTTATCATCTATGTATATCATATCTTCTATTCTTATCCCATATTTGCTAGGTATATAAATACCTGGCTCTATTGTGAATACCATATTTTTTGAAATTATATCATCTTTTCTTTTATATGATAGAAGTGGTGGTTCATGAACATCTATTCCAACTCCATGCCCTAATGAGTGTACAAAAAATTTTTCAAGCCCAAAATCTTTTAATAAGTCTCTTACAAAGTTATCTAAGTCACATCCTTTTAATGTGTTTTCTATTTTTTCTATTGCTTTTTTTTGAATATCAAGAAGTATATTATAAAATTTTTTAAAATCTTCATCAAGCTCATTTCCAAAAAACACTGTTCTTGTCATATCAGCACAATAATTTTTATATTTTGCACCAATATCTATAAGTACAACACTTTTATTTTTTAGTTTAGTATCGAAATTGCTTTCTCCATGAGGATATGAGGTCCTTGGTCCAAAAAGAACTATAGGTTTAAAACTTAATTCACCGCCTTTTATTTTAATATAATATTCAGCTTCTATTGCAATTTCTTTTTCAGATACACCCTCTTTTAAGATAGAAAGAAGATAAATCATGGTTTCTTCTGTAATATTTACTGCTTTTTTTATAAGTTCTAATTCTTCTTTACTCTTATGTTTTCTTATTTTCCATATATTATCTTTTACATCTCTTATTATTATAGGTTTTATATTTTTTTTAAGGTCCAAGTATTCTTTGTAAGTAAATAACCTGTAATCTATGTATATTGATTGGAAATTGAAAGTATTTATTTTTTCTTTTAATACAGGATAAACACCATTCTCAAGAAGAAATACATATTCTTTACCTAAGATATTACTATATTCTTCATAATATCTTGCATCTGTAAAAAATATAAACGATGGATTTGAGTTTGTTATAAAAAGGTATCCATTACTACCATTATAATTGAGGAAGTATTTTAATTCAGATGTATCTTTTGTAAAATATGGTAAGTTTATTTTACTTATCTTTTTTAATATTTGCTCTAAACTCATTACATGCCTTTATGATTTTTTCAGATGATAAATAATTTTTAGTTTCTATGCTCAAGTTGACAAAGTATAGTAATAAATTTATATTTTCTATTATTCTATTTATGTTATTAAGTTTATTTTCTGCCTCTTTTAAGTCTATTTTTAGTTTTTTTTCATCTGTTATTAAATTGGTTTCTATAAAAAACTCTTGTTCATAGAAATCTTGTCCAATCATCATTCTTGCCAGTATTGTTCCTTTTAAAGTTTTACTCATCTTTTTTAGAATTATTTCCATCTCTGATTCTTTTTTTTGTCCTTTTTTAAAATCGCTTATTGAATATATAAAATCTGATAAAAGATTCTCTGATGTTAGCGTAAGTTTAAGATAGTCTATGTCAAAATCACCATTATTTTCTACAACAAATGGGAGTTTAGCTTTATTATCCTCTATTTTTAGAGACTTAGAATATAATATTTTGACTCTTGGATAAAATCTATTTGGTTTTTGCCATTTTCCAAGAAAAAACTCTATTTTATTTGTTGATTCTTTTATTGTACCAAGATTATAAAATATTCCTACTGCAGGGTCCCATTTCCCTCTCTTTATGTCTCTAAATGATAATAATTTTTTTAATGATGGTTCAAAATCATCTTTTAATCTTCTCCAATTTGCCAAAAAAGTTGAGGTTGGTATAGTTTTAAAGTTTATAAAAAAAGGATAAAAAATAATATTGCTTGGATTATTTTTCTCATCTTCTTCGTATATTGGTTTATTAATAGTTTCTTCAGAATATGAAAAACCCACCTTATTTACTTCATTGCTAAAAGGATTAAAAATATACCTTAGATAAACATTTTTTGGTGTTGAGAAATTGCTTATAACTCTTATAGTAAATTTTATTCCTATATCATCATATACCAGAGGATTATCTGAAAAAGATGTTTCAAACTCTATTATAATTTCTGGGTTTATCCTATATACTGTTGTTATACTTTTATCTCCAATACTAACACTGGTTGCACTTATATCATCACCGAGATTGTAAATATCATTATCTAGTTTAACTGATAAATAACTTGTAAATGGAGATTCATTTACATTTACTGGCATATCTTCATAAAAAATAACTACCCGCCCATTTTTATCTGTTTCTATTCTCCATTTTTCAAATGATATTCCACTTATATTTGTAAATAAAACAAAAACAAAGATCAGTAATAAAATTTTACTCAAAAATTTTATCCTCTACTTTCATTTTTCATTATCTTTTACTTCTTTTTTATCCTCTTTTTCTTTTTTATAATAATCCTTATTTTTCTCTAAAATATCCCAGTCTGTTTTATATATTTCAAAGATTTCTTTTACTGTATCACTGTAACCATAATAATTATTGTTTTTCTTTGAAAATATTATTACAATTTTATTGTCGTCACTTTTATAAATAACCAGTTTATGATTTGGTTTATCAAGATTATATTCTTTTAAGTTTTTTGAACATGTGAATTCCTTTGCTCTTAATCCGGTTGCCATGGCAAAAGCACCAAAAACCTTATTTTCATCAATCTCTTCTTTATAATCTTTTATTAGCCATTTATTACTCTGATCTTTATAAAAATTAATATTATCTATCCAAAACTCTTTTATGTCATCAGAAATAAAGTCTGTGATTGCATGATTTCTTAGTTTTTTAATCGTATAATCCAGGACTTTATTTATTTTTTCAGATTCTATTTGATAGAATCCTTTTTCTGTTTTTAAGAAATATGAATCTTTTCCAAACTCTGACTTGCCAACTATACTTACATATTTTTTTATATTATTTTTAAGATATGCTTCTATAAATATTTTTTCCTCTTTTATCTGTTTGATTTCTTTTATTTTATATCCCTCTATTGAGTTTATATCTCCTAAAAATAGAGAAAATTCTTGAGGGCCTGCAATATATTCTGTTGATACTATTTTGTATTTTTCATTTTCTTTTACAAGTTCAATTTTACCTTCTTTTGTATATACAATAAGTTTTTCAAGCATTGGTTCTGGTAAACTTATAAGTTGCTCTGTTTTAAAATCATTTTTATCTTCTTTTTCTTTTTTGGAAGGGAGAATTATAACTATGCCTAATATTATAAAAAATATTATTGCTAGTTTAATAGTGTTTTTCATTTTTCTTGCCTTTTTTATAATGTTTTAAGTTTTCTTCTTTTTAATCCAATATAAATTCCAGTTCCTACTACTAGGAGTGGTAATAATATTACGTAAAAATATAGATAATACTTTTTTGAACCTTCACTTATCATCATTCTTCTTTCTTTCTCAACAGGTTTTTCTATAGAGAGAGGACTTTTCTTTTCCAATACATAATTTAATAGGTTTAGAAAAAAGTCTTTATTTGCACCCATATTTATCATGTTGTTTGTTATGAAGTCACTATCTGCTATCACTACAACTTTTGAATCATTAGATTTATTCTTTCCTATTGCAGCAATTATAGCTTCTTTAGTTATTTTTTCTCTATCTTTTTTTTCTATTCCACTTTGAGCAACTTTTTTTATATTTTTTACAACTTCACATGATTCTTTTGAGCATAATAATACTCTCTCTTTTTCTATATCTTTTACTTCAATATCATCAATAAATGAGACCAATGACATTACTACAGGTATTTTTTTTGCTTCCAAAGCACTTGTAATCTTACTAGAAACATATTCTGGCAAAATATTTATTGGGGTTCTAAATGAGTTTTTTTCATCTATCATTATCCAGTTTTTAAACCCAAAACCATACTCTTTTATTATTTTATTTACTCCTGTTTCTTCTATATCAATAAGTGGGTCCTGTAAGACTATAAGAGTCTTTTTGTTTTTTAGTTTTTCTTTAAGGCTGTTTATAATTTCCTGAGTTAGTACTTTTTTTGCTCCTGCTATTATATATAAATCATAATCTCCCAGTTTTTCTGTTGATTTTATCTCTTTTACTTCAAAATTATTATTTTCTAAAGCTTCTTTTAATATTGAAGCCCCATTATCAGATGTTATAGAAACCTCTTCATCTCCAATAATCCAGCCTATGCTAATTTTACCTTCCTCTATTAGAGAAAGCAATGAAGATGTTATCTTTTCTTCTGTTTTGTATGCTTCTATAACTCTTCGGTAACCACCAAACATATCTTTTTCAAAACCCCATTTGACCATTGATCCCTTTTCTATGTATCTATTCCCTCGTTGTGATTCTATTATGATGTCACCTATATTCCTAAGATTGTAGTTTTTAGCCCTCATTGGTTCTTCATTAGGGTCTATGAATTCTATTTCTATTTTATTGTTTCTTCTTTTATACTCTTCAAGTAGGTTTTTAACATTATTGTATATTCTATACCCCTCTTCTCCAAGTGCTATATCTGGTGTTGAATCTGTTTGAAATACTATTATTTTTACTGGGAAGTCTATCTTGTTGATTATTTCTTTTGTTTTGTCAGTTAGGCTATAGGTTTTGTCTGTAGTAAGGTCTAACTTAATCGGGTATTTAAGAAATATTAAGTATAAAGCAATTATTATGAATAATACCAGAAATAGATTAAGGTATGAAAAGAATCTATTTTTATTTTTTTTGTTTTCTGTCTTTAAAATATAGTAAACTTTTAAACCAGAAAAACCCAAAAAAAACAAAGTAAAAATAATATAGATAACTCCTGCCCAGTCCAAAAAATATGATGTAAAAGCAAGAAATAATAAAACTCCTATTATCCAATTAATATTTTTTTTCATGAGATCCTCCTATTTTCTCCATTTTTCATTGTCAAGATAGACTATAGAAAGTAATATTCCAAGAACAGTAATCAATATGAAAAATCCAACATCCTTTAGGTCTATTACTCCCCTAAAAAAACCAGAAAGGTGTTTACCAAAAGATATTTCTGAAAATATGTTAGCCCATATACCAGATACTTTGTCAGATAATAGGTTTATAACAAATAGTAATAATCCTACTCCTATTGAAACAAGCCCTGAAATAACCTGGGAGTCTGTTAAAGTAGATATAAAAATACCTATTGATAATAGAGCCATTCCTTCAAGTATTATTCCAAAATATAGTCCTATATTTACTAAAAACTCTGGATTACCAATTATTAAAATTAACAAAAAGTGTAAAAATGTGATAGCTAAAATCATTAAAAATACTAACAGTACAGCAAAATATTTCCCTATTATTATCTCACTTGTTTTTATTGGTAGTGTCATTAATAATTCTATTGTCCCTCTCTTTTTTTCTTCTGATACAAGTTTCATTGTCATAAGAGGCAGAGTAAAAAGCGATAATGTAGCAAGAAGACTTATTGTAAAGTGCATACCCGCAAAACCACTATAGATTGTATCAATATAAAAAAAATATCCAACAAGGCCTGTTGTAATAAATCCTATAACATAACCAATAGGTGAATATAAAAAGCTTGCTAACTCTTTTTTAGCTATAATCCATATTTTATTCATTATCACCCTCCTTAATTGTGAGTCTATGGAAGACATCTTCTAATGAGATCTTTGGTGAATAAAACTCATAAACCCCTGTTTTGTTTGCTACAAGTGTTTCAAGCAGTTCTTTTTTGTATGATTCATTTTTTATGAATACTTCTATTTCACTTTCTTTTTCTTCAATTTCAGTAATATAGTCAATTTTTGATAATACATTTTTTAATTTATTGTTATCATCACACTTGATTATTATACTTGGTCTTCCCTGGCTTATATTTTTTATACCTTCTATTGAATCAATTGCTTTTACTGTACCTTTATCTATAAGTATGACTTTATTACAGACCTCTTCGACTTCTGGTAATATGTGAGTACTTAATATTATTGTTTTTGATTTTCTCATTTTTTTTATAACATCTCTTATCTCTATTATTTGGTTTGGGTCAAGTCCTGATGTAGGTTCATCAAGTATTAATATAGGTGGATCAGAAATTAGGGCACTTGATAATCCCACTCTCTGTTTATAACCTTTTGATAAAGTTCCTATAATCTGATTTTTTTTATCACCAATTTTTGTTATCTCAATAACTCTTTCAATCTCTTTATTTACTTCTTTTACATTCTTTAATTCACAGATAAACTTTAAAAACTCAAATACTGTCATCTCATCGTAAAGTAGAGGATTTTCAGGAAGATATCCTATTATTTTTTTTACTTCTAAAGGCTTATCCTGAGGGTCTAAATCACCAATTTTTACCTCTCCACTATCATAAGAGAGATACCCTGTAATTATTCTCATAGTTGTTGTTTTACCTGCACCATTTGGCCCTAATAGCCCTACTATATCACCCTGATTAATTTCAAAGGATATATTATCAAGTGCTTTAAATTCATTATAATATTTTACAAGGGATTCGATTTTTATCATTAAACTTCTCCTTTTGTTTTAAAAAAATGGTGTTGTTTTAAAATAGTTTTTAGAAGCTTGAAAATAATATCTATTAAAAAATTTAATAATTTAAATTTTTTTAGTAAAATTATTGGTAATCTTCAACTTTTTTATTTTATTTTCTTTTGTCTTTTATTAAGAATAAATTAAGAATAAATTAAATTTGAATAATTAACGTGTAGTAATTAATCCTTAAAGGAATATAACAATGAAAATAGTTATACTTGCAGGTGGTAGTGGCACAAGGTTATGGCCATTATCAAGAAAGTATTATTCGAAGCAATTTCTAAAAATATTAGGTAACAAAAGCCTTTTACAACTTACATTTGAAAGAGTTAAATCTTATCCTGTTTACATTGTAACAACTTATGGTAATGATTTATTAGTAAAAGAGGACCTCAAAAATTATAAAGAGTTTAAAGACTCAAATATAATAATTGAACCTATAGGAAGGAATACTGGTCCTGCTATAGCATATATGACAAAGTTTTTTGATGAAAATGATATAGTTTGTGTATTGCCTTCTGACCATTTTATAAAAAATGTTGAATATTTTAAAGAGAGGTTGAAAGAAGCCGAAGTCCTGGCAGAAAAGGGGTATATTATTACCTTTGGTATAAAACCAAGTGCTCCTGAAACCGGGTATGGCTACATAAAGGTAAAAAATAAAATAGATTATTATTTTGATGTTGAGGGTTTTAAAGAGAAACCAACAAGAGAGATAGCTTTGGAATATATAAAAAAGGGAAACTACTATTGGAATAGTGGTATGTTTGTTTTTAAGGTTAGTACAATATTAAATGAGTTTAAAATACATTCGCCTGAAATATACAAAATTCTTTCTGAGATAAATATTAACTCTGATGATATAAAAGACTTATATTATCAATTTCCTGACATATCAATAGACTATGCTATAATGGAAAAAACAGATAAAATAAAACTTATAGCATGTGATATGGGATGGAATGATGTAGGTAGTTTTAGTTCTTTGCATGATATTCTTGATAAAGATAGTAAGAACAACTATAGTAATATAAGTCTTTATGAAATAGAAAGTAATAATAACCTTGTTATATCCGAGGGATTTAATAAAAGGATAGTTTCTTTAATAGGTATTAAAAACGTAGTGGTAGCTGATACAGAGGATGTTATTTTAATAGCAGATAAAAATATGTCACAGGATGTTAAGAATATATATAGTTTAATATCTAAAGAGAATAAAGAAGAGGCTTTTTATCATAAAAAGGTTTTTAGGCCCTGGGGTTATTACAAGAGTGTTATAGATGAAGATGGTTATAAAATAAAAGAGATAATTGTTTATCCGGGACAAAGACTTAGTTTACAATTACATAAACATAGGTCAGAAAGTTGGACAGTTGTCAGGGGCGATGCTCTTGTTGTTATCGGTGATAGAGAGTTCATGTTAAAACAGGGTCAGAATATACTTATACAGAAGGGTGAAAAACATAGACTTACAAATCCTGGTAAGGATAATCTTGTAATAGTTGAAGTTCAAATGGGTGATTATTTGGGTGAGGATGATATAGTAAGATTTGAGGATGATTATAACAGAAAATAATTTAATGCCTGAGGCCGGACTTGAACCGGCACGGACTTTAGGGTCCCCGGGATTTTAAGTCCCGTATGTCTACCTGTTCCATCACTCAGGCATCAAACTTACCAGATTAAAATTTAATAAATGTTTTTTTTATATGTCAATTTTTGTTTTTAGTTTTTTGTGTTATTATTTAATATATAGTTTTTTAAGGAGGAATATATGAAAATCATTAGACCAATTATTTTGATTTTTATTTTTTCTTTATCTTATGCAGAACCAGAATGGTTTTATAATCCACCAAAAGAGGCTGGTTCATTTTATTTTGCTGGGATAGGTAGAGGCAAAGACCCTAAAGCTGCGAAAGAGGCTGCACTTGGGGATGTTTATTCTCAAATAGTCTATATGGTAAGGGCAAGTGTAACTGCAAACTCTACTTTTGAAAAATATGTTGAGGAAAATGAAAAAGAGGCAAGGAGAAACTCAGCTGTATATAGTAAAGTTAGAGCAAAAGGCGAGGCTGTTATAGAAAATTTTACTCTTGAAAAACAGGAAACAGAGAAAATAAAAGAGGAAGGAAAGGAATACACAGTATTTTATATTCTTGTAAAAGTTCCGAAGTCTGAAATAGCTAAAGCAAGAGAGAGACTTGAAAAAGAAGCTGCTGAAAGAAAAGCAAATGCTATGGGTGTTTTTGCTTTTGCAATTTCTCCTAATAATCAGGTTGAAGAGGTTGAAGATATAAGGACAACAATTGAGTCAGTTTACAAAGATATGGGATTTAATATTAAGAGTATTGATATAGAACCTAAAGCTGATGTATTGAAATCAAGGAATAAAATGTTAAGTTTCCTTAAAAAATCAGCATTTCCTGAGGTAAAGAAAGCAGTTATATGTATTATAACTACAACTTCTGTAAGAAAACAGAATCAAGGTAATTTTGTTATAACAAGTATTTTAGGTTCACTTAGTATAAGTGAAGTTGATCTTACTACGGGAGAGGTTGTATCCTCTAATCTTATAGAAGGTAAGGGGGTCAGTATGAGAAAAGATGATAGTGCTACAGAGGATGCGTATAGAAAGTTAATAAAGTCTTTTATTGAAAAGTTTATGGAAGATCCATCGGGGAAAAAGAAAGATGATGACTATATTTAATTAAGAAATCTTATAAAGTGAAAAATTTAAATAAACAAAATTTTATTATAAAATGGGGGCTAAATATGAAAAAATTAATGAGTGTTTCAATTATTTTAATTGCTTTTTTTCTTTTTTCATGTTCACATGGTGTAAAGAAAAATGTGACATCAATAACTGCTTCAGAGGCTACAGTTGATGCTGACTGGTCACCAGAAGATGTCCAAAAGGTGAGGAATTATATGGTTGATTCAATTTCGAATGCTAAGTTTATATCAAGTATGAAGTATAGAACAGAAAAACCAAGATGGATGCTTGCAAAAGAGCTTAGAAATGATACAGATGAACATATAAATACAAGAGTCATAATGGAGAGAATACGGACAAAACTTATTAATGATGGAACAGCTATATTTATAGATGATGAGGCACTTGATACTGCATTAAAACAACTTGAATTACAACAGAGTGACCTTTTTAACAATGAGAAAGCAGCTAAGGTAGGTAAGTTTATAGGAGCAAAACTCATATTAAGGGGAGCTATATCTAATATAAGAAAAAGGAGCGAAAGGACAGATATAAATTACTATAATATAACACTCCAGGTTGTTGATCTTGAGACATTACAGATATTATGGACTGATGAATATGAAATAGGCAGAAAGGCTGAAAAGAAAAAATTTAGATAATTAAAAGGTTAGATAAATGAAAAAAACAATTTTTATTGTATTCAGTTTTTTTATAATTTCTCTTTTTCTAGGCTGTGGAAAAAGGATTTCAAAGACTTATGTTGACCAGCAAAAAAATGTATTATTGCATTACAATGCACATGACTTTAGAAAGGCTCTGGAACTTGCTGATAAGTTTGTTTTAGATGTTGCTAAAAATTATCCACAAGATACTTATGTTGCTCTTCTGGAGAGAGGTAAGATAGCCCTTGATGCAAGAGAGTATAATGTAGCTATTAAAGATTTATCAGAGGCTGAAAAAAGGTTTCTTGATATAGAGGGTACTATATCTTTATCAGAAGAGGCTAGTTCTCTATTTTTGGATGATACAACTAAAGAATATGAGGCTGCTCCACTTGAGAAAATAATGATATCGCCATATTTATTGATAGCGTATTTTGGCCTTAAAGACTTTGAAGGTGCAAGAGTTGAAAGAAATAGAGTAATAAATAAAATTAATACTTATATAGAGTCTAACAAACCAGCAACAGATTATCTTGAAAATCCTTTTGCAAGATATATATCTGCAATAATATATGAAAATGAGGGTAAGTTCCAGGATGCAAGGATAGAATATACAAAAATTAAAGAAACGAAAAAGTATTTAGAGACTTTGATGGAGAATGAAATAAAAAGAATAAAATCAACACCTAAATTATCAGACCTTGTTGTATTTGTTGACCTTGGTATGTCACCTATAAAGATAGAGGTTTCACATAAAACCAGAATAGATACACAATCAGGGCCAAAAATACTCAGCATTGTTTATCCTTCATATAGAGCTAGGGAGTATGTCATAAAGTCATGCAAAATATTAATAAATGGCCAGGAGGTTGGGGAAACTCAATTATTGTATAACCTTGGCGAGACAATACTTGCACAGTATGAAAAGGATAAAGATAAACAATTAAAAGCACTAATTGCAAGGGCTGCCTTAAAACTTACTACCCAGGTTGTTGGAGATGAGATGGCAAAACAGAAAGGAACTGCTGGTACTATAGGTGCAATAGTATCACTTACTTCTAAAGTTTCGTCAGCAATAGAAAGGGCTGACTTAAGGAGTTGGACTTCATTGCCAAGTCAGATACAGTTTTTGAGGAGTTATAATTTAAAGCCTGGTAAGTATACGCTTAAATTGTTATATTTAAATCAAGATAAAAATGTTATAGGTGAATCTGAAGAAAGAGAGATAGAAATAAAAGATGGGCAAGTAACAATTGAATACTTCAGGACAGTCAGATAGAAAGGAAAAACATTATATATTTTATAAGGAGAGTATAAAAAAATACTCTCCTTTTTCTGTTAAAGCCTTGAGGTGGAACTCTAAGGAGAGTCAATTAGTAAGATTCAGGTCTTTATTAAGATTAGGTGATTTTCAAAATAAATCATTACTTGATGTTGGATGTGGGATAGCTGATCTGTTTTTCTTTTTAAAAGAAAATTCTTTTAATATAAAATATACAGGTATAGAAATATTAAAAGAGTTTTTTGATACTGCTAAGATAAGGTTAAATGGTTATGAAAACATAAATCTAATAAATAATGATTTTTTTAATCATAAATTTACAAACTCTTATGATTTTACAATATGTAATGGTAGCCTTAATCTTAAAGAGGATGATAACTATAGACTTTTATTTGATTTTATTAATAAATCTATTTCTATAACAAATAATGCTATTGGTGTTACTTTACTTAAAGAGGCAGATGGTTATATAAAAGATGAAAGGCTTTTTCATTATGATCAAAAAATTGTAGAAAGTTTGCTAAATGAAATGAATATTAAAAATTATAAGATTTTTTCAGATTACGCTGATAATGATTTTACAGTATTGATCTATTTATGAATATTTTTGAGTTTATTATAGAAAGGATTTTGTTTAAAGTTTATATATCTAAGAAAATAGAAAAAATAGATATTTATTTAGTTAAAAAAAACTTTTTTTTAGATAAAACACCTGTTTTTTTATGGGAGATTTATGATTTTTTTAATTCATATATTAGATATGGTAAAATAATAGAAATTGATATTGGTCTTCTTGAATTATCTTCTTTTAAAGAGAGGGAATTACAGGTATTTTTGGCTTTAAAAAACAGGGTAAAGATTGGAGAAACTATAACATATAAAGACTTAGCTTTATTAAGTGGTATGGATAAGAACTCGGCAAGGATTGTGGGTAAAATACTTTCTAAAAACAATTTTCCTATAATATTCCCATGTCATAGAGTCATAAGGAGTGATGGCAATATTGGTGGTTTTAAGTGGGATATTAAACTTAAAAAATTTCTTTTAGAAAAAGAAAAAAAATTGTTAAAAATAGATTAAATTTTAAAATTAATTTCTGATTAATTCTTTTGTTAAGGAGGACTAAAATATGGATAACATAAAAGTTGAAAAAGTCTCATTTAAAGATGATCTATGTTTTATTTTAAAAGATTATAAAGGCCCTTATTGGGAGGCTGATGCAACAATATTAGAAGTCTATATGTGGGGTAAAAACAATATTGATCTTCTTGCAGGACCAATGTGGGCTTTTTTTTATGATAATCCTTTGGAAACTCCCGCAGAGGAATGTCGTGCTAGATTTGGTTTTCCATTGAAAAAAGAGATACCAGCTCCAGATGGCTTCATATCAATGAAAATAAAAAATGGGGATGCTTTAACAGTTATTTATAAGGGCCCTTATTACGACAAAATAAAATATAAATACTATGATGCAGTTTATAAAGAGGCTAAAAGACTTAAAAGTGAATCTTTAATAGAAGGTTTTTCTGAATTCCTTGTTGAGGTTTATCTTAATTCGCCTGAAAATACAAAGCCAGAGGACCTTATGACTCAAATAATTCTTTTTGTTAAGTAAAAAACTACTTTTGGTTAATTATTAATTAAATAATAGTTTTGTAACAGAAAATAAATCTTTCTTTTTTAAAAATATTTGTGTTATTTAAATTTTTTATATGTACAATTGTTAAATTAAAAAATTTTTAAATTAAGGATTAACTTTATTTTTTCTTCTTGATAAGAATGTGAGTATGTAACTTTATTAATATCAAAATTAAGTTAAACTATTAATTTTGTTAAATTTTATCTTAAAATTTTTTTCAGGTCTAATATGATACCAATACAGTCGTTTAATTTTAATGAAGTACTTACTAAAATAATTAATAAAGGATTTACGAGAAATAAACTTATTAATTTTTACCATAAGTTTTATAGAGAGTATATTGAGGTTAATGAAATAAGAAATGTTGATAAAGACTTAATAAATTTTTTAAAATCCGAATATATCTTCCCGGTATTAAGAGAAGTTTACTCTAACAAAGATAATGAAGGAAATATCAAAATAGGTTATCAGACAGATGATAATCATATAATAGAAACTGTTGTATTAACAAGGGAAAAACAAACTTCTATATGTGTTTCAACCCAGATAGGATGTAAAATGGGGTGTGTATTCTGTGCTACCGGGAAATTAGGATTTGTAAGGGATTTAAGTACGTGGGAAATAGTGGAACAGGTAAGAGCAACTTATATAAATTATATAAAAGGTAGAGAACTTACTCATATAACAATAATGGGAATGGGTGAACCATTTGATAATTTTGAAAGCATGTATAAAGCTTTTTTAATATTTTCTGATCAATTAATATATGGTATTGCCAAAAGTAAGGTTACAGTAGCTAGTGTTGGATATTTATCGGGGCTTAAGAAACTTTTAGATAAAAAGGATAAACCAACTCTTGTAATATCTTTACATGCTTCGAATCAAGAGAAGAGAGAAAAAATAATGCCTATATCTAGAAAGTATACTATTGAAGAGATTATCAATTTTATCAGAAATTATCCTATCAAAAAGAATAAAAGAATTTCTATTCAATATTTATTACTTGAAGGAATAAATGATAGTGTTGAAGATGCCGAAGCTCTTTCTAAATTGCTTGAAGGGCTACCTGTGAAAGTAAATTTCATGCGGTATAATTCTATAGATGTTAATGGACTAAAACCTGTTAGTGAGGAAAAAAGAGACTTTTTTATTTCGTATCTTAGAAACAAGGGTTTTTCTTGTATAAGAAGAAGAAGTGCTGGTGAAGAAATAAAGGGTGCTTGTGGGCAATTAGGGTATTCTTTAATTAATTAAACTAATTTTGGGGGAACTAATGAAAAAAATAAAGTTTGCTATTATCGGTTCAGGTACGATAGGAGGCGGTGTTGTTGACCTCTTTGTTTCAAATATAGATATTGTTAAGAAAAAGACAGGAATAAATTTTGAACTTTCTTTAGTAGTTGATCTTGATGATTCAAAATTAGAGAAACCTAAAAATTATGGAATTAAAGTCAGTAAGAATTATAAAGATGCTATAAAATCAGATGTTGATATTATAGTTGAGCTTGTTGGTGGCATTGATTTTGCGTGGAATTTATACAATGAAGCAATTTTAAATGGTAAACATTTTGTTACAGCAAATAAGGCTTTAATTGCAGATAGAATATATCAAATGTTCAAGTTAGCAAGGGAAAATAAAAAATATATAGGATTTGAAGCTAGTGTTGCAGGGGGGATACCAATAATAAAGACAATAAAAGAAAGCCTTTTAGCTAACAAGATAGAATGTATTGAAGGTATAATAAATGGTACAACAAACTATATTTTAACCAAAATGCATAAAGAAAAAATATCATTTAAAGAAGCACTTTTAACTGCTCAAAAATTAGGCTTTGCTGAAGCTGACCCTACATTAGATATAAATGGTACTGATGCTGCTAGTAAGATAGCAATACTTGCTGCAATATCATCTAATCAGAATATAGGTTTAAAAGATGTTTATGTTGAAGGGATAAATGATATAGAGTTTATAGACATAAAAGAAGCTGAAGACTTGGGGTATGTAATAAAGCTTATAGCTATGTTTAAAATAGATGAAAATAATAATATAGAAATAAGAGTTAATCCAACACTGGTATCACTTTCAAATCCATTAGCTAATATTAACAATGAATATAATGCTGTTCTTGTAGCCGGAGACTTTGTTGGTAAGACTATGTATTATGGAAGGGGAGCAGGGGCAAGACCCACAGCCAGTGCTGTCTTTTCTGATATTATAGATATAGGAAATAAAATAGCTTTTAATAAAGAATATAACCCTAATCTTTTGTTTATAGACGAGGAAAATAAAGTTAAGTCTCATGAAGAAATATATTCAAAGTATTATTTAAGGCTGATAACAGAAGATAAAGTTGGCATTTTAGCAAAGATAGCTAAGGTAATGGGTGATAATAATATCAGTATATCAAGTCTTATACAGAGAGATATTTATAAAAAAGATGGGGTAGTACCTCTAGTTTTTACAACTCATATTGCTCTAGAAAAAGACTTTTTTAAAGCGATTGAATTAATAAAAGGTTTTAATTTTGTAAAAGAGATAGTTTATTATAGAATAATAGATTGATTACTATGGAGATTTGTATTACTCTAAATATCCCAGAAAAATTAAAAAAAATGATTGATAATATACGATATCATTATGATAGGCAACTTATAAAAGAAAATTATCAATATATTCATATTATTTCACCTGTTGAGACTTTTACTAACCTTAAAGTTCTTGAAAAAAAAATAAGATTGATTTTGAAATCCTCAAAAAAAATAAAAGTAATAACAAGTATTGTTTCTTATACTGTACAGGAATCACCTATGATATTTCTTAATATAGAAAATTATGAAAAGATAAAAGATTTATATGATAGTATAGTATACAATTTTCCTGAATTCAATTCTTTTTTTTATCCACATATAATTGTTGTGAAAAATCATAAACTAGAGGAAACCCAAATTATATATGAGGAACTCAAGGATATTGATATAAGTCAGACTTTCTTTTCTGATTCTGTCTCTATTTATGTTAAAAATAGAGTTTGGGATAGAATAGTATCTATTGAGTTATAGTAATGAAGATAAAACTTGCAAAAAACATAAGTTTTTGTTTAGGAGTTAGAATAGCTGAAAAAAAAATATTGGAATTGAGAGATAAAATAACAGATGATATATATATTTTTGGTGAGCTTATTCATAATAAAATATTTAATAATTACCTAAAAGAAAAAAGAATATTTATATCTGAAAATCTAGAAGATATAAGAAACAAAACAGTTGTAATAAGAACTCATGGGATTGCCCCAGAAATTGAGAAAAATATAAAAGAAAATGCCAGAGAAGTATTGAATCTTACATGTTCAAAGGTTAAAGCTGTTCATAAAATTGTTGAGGAATATTCTAAAAAAGGGTATTTCATAATAATTACTGGTGATCCTGACCATCCAGAGGTTAAGGGTATAAGAGGGTATGCTGACAATTGTGTGGTTATAGCATCTGTTGAAGAAGCAATGACCTTGAATATAAATCCTAAAGATTGTATACTTGTAGTATCTCAAACAACTTTTAATTTGAATACCTTTACAGATATAATTGATATAATAAAGAGGAAGACGGATAATCTTGTAGTAAAAAATACTATATGTGATGCAACGTCAAATAGGCAGAAAGAAGCCAGAGAAATAGCAGAA
This sequence comes from Spirochaetota bacterium, assembly GCA_029552945.1. Classification (GTDB taxonomy): domain Bacteria; phylum Spirochaetota; class GWB1-36-13; order GWB1-36-13; family JAKPDD01; genus JAKPDD01. The sequence goes on along the minus strand of JAKPDD010000023.1, from coordinate 111,653 downwards.
AATTCGGATTTTGTTATTATAATAGGGGATAAAAAGAGTTCTAATACTAAAAAACTTTACGAAATAGTAAAAAATATAAACAATAATGTTTTTTATATAGAAAAAGCTGATGAATTAAAATCTAATTTTTTTGATAATATTAACGACAATAGTGTTATTGGAATAGTTTCAGGTGCATCGACACCTATGTTTGTTATAAATAAAGTTATTGAAAAAATAAAAAATGGGGGTAAAGATGAATAGAAAATTTGTTTTATTTGTTTTCTCTGTGTTTCTATTGGCTCTATCTTGTAGTAATGTCAATAATGTTAAAAAAGCACCCTCTCTTTCCAAAGATGTGAAGTATTATACATTCACTTATAAGGGAAAAGCTAATCAGGTTTTTATGGCTGGTAACTTTAATAATTGGAAAGTATCTGACCCAAAATATAGACTTTCCCAAAAGGGGTTAGACTTATGGGAAATAACATTACCGGAAAATTATTTTTTAAAAGGTGAAAATGAATATAAGTTTATAGTTGATGGGGAATGGGTTTTAGATGAGAATGCACCATTGATAAGAGATACTAAATTAGCTGGTAAGATAGGAGTTTTTAAAGTAGAGTGAAAATAAATAAAATATACAACTGGGGATTGGAGAAATTAAAAAAGTCTGGGGTAACTAATTACAAAAATGAAATTAAATGGATTTTTGAATCTGAAGAAATAAGTTATAATGAGTTTATTACTAATCCTCAAAAAAACTTAGATTTTAGGAAATTACTGAGGTTAATAATTAAGATATTTAAGAGATCAAAAAGGTATCCTCTTCAGTATATTATTGGTGAGGAAGAATTTTTAGGTTTAAAATTTAAAGTTAATAAAAATGTACTTATACCTAGACCGGAAACAGAAATTCTTGTCCAGGAAGCTATAAAAATCCTTAATAAAAATAGTAAGGTTTTGGATATAGGTTGTGGTTCAGGTGCTATAGGTTTGACACTTAAATATTACAGGAGTGACCTTGATATAACAATGAGTGATATTTCTAAAAAGGCTCTGAAAGTAGCCAAAGAGAATTGTAATATTTTATTAGGGAATACTTCATCTGTTAAGTTTGTTTATTCTAATTTATTTTCTAAAATAGATAGTAAGTTTGATGCTATTTTATCGAATCCACCATATATAACAAAAGAGGAAAAAGATATTATAGACCCTGAATTGAAATATGAACCTAAATTAAGTCTTTTTTGTAATTATAAGATAGAGTTTTATGAAAAAATATTAATAAGTGCCCTTGGTCATATAAAAAATAAGGGTTTAATTATTTTTGAGTTAGGATTTAATACAGATAAATATCTGGAAAATGTTTTTAAGGAAAATGAAATAATTAAAAAAAATTATATAATAAAAAGATTTACCCCTGATAATTATGGAATGAATAGAGTTTGTATTATAGAATATCTAAAATAAAACTATTTCATTAAACACTCTGCTATAAGATGATCTGCTTCAACCTCACTTATGCCTTTTACTTCTGCAACCTCATGTATTAAAAATTTTATTGCGTAATCGTATATTCTTCTTTCAGAGTTAGGCAATAATTTTTGTTTATTTTTTTCATATAGGAATCTTACTATTATTGCTAGATCTTCTGGTCTTCCTGACCTAAAAAGTTCATCAAGCTTTTTTTTCCTATCTTTCCATGATTTTATCTTTTTTATTTCAGATAATGCATCCTCATTTGATAAAATTTCTATTGCCTTATCAATAACATGTTCTGACTCTATATGTCTTAGCCCCATTATAGAAGCCTGTTCAACTGGTACAAATATTTTTACCCCTGTTGCTTTTAATGTTATTGCAAATGACTTGCATTCCTGTTCCCCAACGCTTAATGTCTTTATATCTTCAAGAATTCCTACTCCATGTTTAGGATATACAACAGTGTCTCCTGGCCTAAATGCAATTACTCCCTGCATTTTTAGTATCCTCCTTAAAATAATTTACATTCGGTTGTAAATTATTTCTATTAAATTTAACAAATTTTGTCATTAAATTCAATGAAAATAAATGGTTCCATTTAAATGTATTTTTGAATAAAGATCTTAAGTTTTTAAATATTTTATATCTTGACTTTTTACTTATAAAATTTTAAATTTAAATTTTAGAATTTTCTATAAAGCGGGAGTTGCTCAGTTGGTAGAGCGTTTCCTTGCCAAGGAAAAGGCCGCGGGTTCAAATCCCGTCTTCCGCTCTTTAGTTTTATTCGTAGTAATATTTTAAATTAAAATATTTTTTTATTAATTTTAATTTTATTAAGTCTGTAGGATTTTTAATGATCTTATCATTGGATAAGAATGTTTTTCAAAAAGAGTATTTTGAGTCAATAAAAGGTTTGTCAACTCCTGCTCTATCAGAATTGGTAGTATATTCTCTTGAACTTGTTTCTTTATTATCCTATTATAATCTTAATTTTAGATTTAAAGGTGGTAACTCTATATTATTATTGCTTGATAAACCTGAAAGATTTTCAATTGATGTTGATATAGCAACTGCAGAGAAAAAAGAAAAAATTACAGAGGTAATAGAAAAGATAGTCTCTAACAGTGTATTTAAAAAATATGAGGCAAGATTACCAAAAACTAAGCCATGGCTTCCTATGATAAGTTTTAACATGTACTTTGATTCTTATTATAATAATGAATTTATTATGCTGGATATTATATTAGAATCACCATCTTATCCTGGGCAAAAGGTTTATGTTGAATCAAAGGGGATTTATAGGTCTAATCAGATTGTTGAAGTCCCAACTATATCTGGCCTTATAGGGGATAAACTGCTTACTATAGGACCTTCTACCTTAGGTATTCCATTAGGTAAAAATAAAGAGGGGCAAAGATTAAAACATATATTTGATATATCAAGATTAAGTAGGAAAGAATGTGATGTCAAAATAATAAAAGAATCTTTTATTGCTAATTTTGAACAGGAAAGTAGAATTCAGCAAAAAAGTATATCTATAAAAGAGGTTATTGAAGATACAATATTATTTTGTGATAAAATTTTGTTGTTGGAGAAGCCAGATTATAGTAATTTAGAATCAAATACTTATGAATATGAAATAGCAAAAGGCTTTAATGATTTTAAGAAACATATCTTTTCAAGAGAATATAGATTTGATGACCTTAAGACTGATGCAAAAAAAGTTATTGAATTAATAAGTTATCTTAAAAGATATTTTTGATTGTGATTGTTAAAAATGAAAAGGATAGTTGTAAAAATTGGTACATATTCAATATGTGATAAAAACGGTGTTCCTTCAAAAGAAAAAATATCAGCTATAGGTACTCAGGTAGCAAAAATACTAAGAGCTGGTAATCAGGTGATTCTAGTATCAAGTGGTGCGGTTGGAGCTGGAGCATCTGTAATGCTTAATGGTAAAATTCCAAAAACAATGGCTTTGAAACAGGCATGTGCAGCTATAGGACAACCTATATTAATGAGTTTGTATAGACAATTTTTTGAGTTTTATAATATTAATGTTGCCCAGATATTACTTACCTCTGATGTAGTAAAGATGAGGGAAAGATTTATTAATGCAAGAAATACAATAAATACACTCTTATCTAAGAAAATACTCCCAATAGTTAATGAAAATGATACAGTTTCAATAGATGAAATAAAGTTTGGTGATAATGATAATCTTGCTGTTAATACTGCTGTTATATCTGATTCTGATATCTGTATAATATTAAGCGATACCGATGGCCTTTATAAAAATTATGGTACTGATTCTCAAGAGAGAATAAAGATTGTTGAGAAGATAGATGATAAAATAAGGTCTTTTATTATAAAAAAACCTGGGTCATTGTCTACTGGTGGTATGGAATCAAAGATAAATGCTGCTGAGAAAAGTATTAAGATGGGAATAAAGTTTGTTATTCTTGGTTCAAAAACACCAGATGGACTTATAAGGTATCTTATAAATAATGAGGATCTGGGTACAACATTTGTTCCGGAAGAGAAAATTGCATCAAAGAAAAAATGGCTATTTTTAATAACTCATAACCCAAAAGGTCAGATATATATAGATGAAGGAGCTTTTTTAGCTTTAAAGAATTATAAGAGTTTATTACCCGCAGGTGTATTAGATATAAGTGGTAGTTTTAAAAAAGGAGATGCAGTTAGAATAATTTTTAATGCTAATGAAATTGGCCGTGGAATATCAAAATATTCTTCAGAAGAATTGAAATTAATAAAGAAAAATCCATCTTCAAATATAGAAAAAATACTTGGATATACTAATGGTGATGAAATAATACATAGAGATGATATTATTATTGCTTAAATTTTAATTAGTATTTTCACGATAATTAATTATTTTTATTATATATTTAATATAAGGAAAATAAAGATTAAGGAGGGTTGATGCCTTTCTATAAAATAGAGGGTGCTAAGTTTAAAACAATGGAAGAACTTAAAGAGTCTTTATGGCAATTATATAAGGACAAAATGAGTAGGGAAGATTTTGAAAAATACGTACAAGAAAAAGTTGAAGTTGTAGAAGGGTAATTTAATACTTTCTTTTTTTAAATAATGATCTTTAAATTAGAATAAAAACTTTTAATGAGGAGATAAATATGGATTTTTTTAACAAGTGTTATGCTTTTCAAGACGCCAAGAAAATAATGGAAATGGGCCTTTATCCTTATTTTAGAGAAATATCATCAGCTCAAGATACAGAAGTTTATATAAAAGGTAAAAAGTATATAATGCTTGGTTCAAATAGTTATTTGGGTTTAACTACTCATCCTGAGGTTAAAGAAGCAGCAATAAAGGCGATAGAAAAGTATGGGACTGGAAATGCTGGTTCAAGGTTTTTGAATGGTACACTTGATATTCATGAAGATCTTGAGAAAAAACTTGCCGAGTTTGTTGGAAAAGAAGCAGCTTTATTATATGGGACTGGGTATCAAACAAATGTTGGTGCAATTGGAGGACTTGCTGGTCCAAGAGATATAATTTTTATAGATAGAATGGATCATGCAAGTATATATGATGCATGTAGGTTCTCTTTTGCAAAAAAAGTTGTAAAGTATAATCATAATGATATGGATAATTTGGAGAAGCAGATCGAAAAGTTTGCTGGTGAGGATTATGGACTTTTTATAGTTTCAGATGGAATTTTTAGTATGGAAGGGGACATAGTAAAACTTAATAAACTTGTTGAAGTTGCTCAAAAATATGGGGTAAGAATAATGCTGGATGATGCACATTCAACAGGTGTATTAGGTGAATTAGGTCAGGGGACTGCTCACCATTTTGGATTAACAGATAAGGTTGATCTTATAATGATGACTTTTTCAAAGTCTTTTGCTTCGTTAGGTGGTGCAGTTTGTGGTGAAGCAGATGTTATACATTTTTTAAGACACCATTCAAGAGCAGCAATATTCAGTGCAAGTATGCCACCTGCTGCTGTTGCAACTGTTGCTAAATCACTTGAAATAATGAAAAGAGAACCGGAAAGAATAAAAAGATTATGGGAAATAACACATAAGATGGCAAAAGAGATAACTAGTATGGGGTTTGATATAGGAATATCAGAAACTCCTATAATTCCTATTATAACAAAGGATATGCATACTACATTTAAGTTCTGGAAAATGGTAACAGAAAGGGGACTTTTTGTAAATCCAGTTGTACCACCTGCTGTACCTGATGGTAGTTGTTTAATTAGGACAAGTTATATGGCAACACATACAGATAGCCAGCTGGACTATGCACTCAGTGTTTTTAAAGAAGTTGGTAAAGCATTGGGTGTAATTTAAAATTTGGTTTTTTGATGATAATTTTATTAAAAAATATTTGACTTTTTTTTTAAAAAAAGTAATATTAATATAAGTATAAAAATGAATACTGTTTTAAGGGTAAAATACTATAAAACATTAAAAATAAGGGGTTATAAATGAAAAAAATAGGTTTGTTATTAATAATGTTATTTGCCTTTAGTGTTATTAATCTATTCGGGCAGAGTGATAATGTTGAAGAACCAAATGTAGAACCTAAAGGTGGTAAAGAGATTGAAATTCCATTGGGCGATATAAAAAAATTACATGATCTTGCTAAAAATGCACCTGATATTGATACAAGGATAAAAGCTATACAGCAACTTGCTAACCTTAAAAAACCTGAAAGTGTACAAGCACTAATAGATATTCTTGAGGAACCTTACAAAAATGTATATGCTTATGGTGATAAACAGATGCAAGAGAACTGGAAGGTAAGAGTATCAGCAGCAAGAGCAATAAGGGCTTACGCAGGTGACAAAGAAGTTACAAGAAAAGTATATATGCCACTTACTAAGGTGATGGTTTATGACCCTGAAGAGAGAGTAAAAGGTGAGTGTGCATTAACTTTAGGAATAATAGGAAGAGATGCTGACCCTGATGTTAAAGAAAGGATAGCAGATGAACTTATCACAAAATTAAATCATACCCCGGTCAATAAAAACCTTCTTGCTTTAATGCTTGTAAAAGCTTTGGGAAGATTAGGTCATCCAAAGGCTCTGGTTCATCTTATTGCAGTTACTCAAAAAGGTTATTTAAGGGTTGTTAAAGAGGAAGCTAAAAAGTCTATAGAAATGTTGCAGAATTCATAAGGGCTTTTTTGCCCTTTATTTTTTAAATTTTTTTTTCCATTGATTTATCATATATTATTCAAACTTTTAATAAAAAGAGTACTTATTTTTATAAAATAAATTTTATTTTAGGTTTATCATAACATGATTCTACTGTGTTAAATCCTGATTTTGTTGTTTGTTTTTGTTTTATAATTATTTAAATTTGAATATCTTAAATTTTTTTTCAAAAATGGGGGATATAGTGAAGCACCTTTCAAAAGAACAGTTAAATTTACTAAAAGAACTTCTTATAAAAGAAAAACAGGAAATACTGGATGAATTTATAGATGAGGAAAATATAATTAATAATTCTGCTCAATATGTTGAAGATGTAGGTGAGCAGGCTTTTGATAGTATTGATAAAAATATTTTAATAAAATTATCTGAAAAAAATAGAAAAAAACTTAAATCAATAGAAGAGGCATTAGAGGCAATTGATAAAGGAACTTATGGTATATGTGGTTGTGGAAAGGAGATTTCTTTTGAAAGACTTGAAATATTACCATATACAAAATATTGTAAAGAATGTTCTAAAAAGACTAAAGATGTTTATTAACAAAAAAGGTTTTATTGTAATATCAACTGTTGATACAATAGATAAGGCAAGAGATATTTCTCAGAAGATAATTGAAAATAAACTTGCTGGATGTGTTAGTATACTACCTAATATTGAAAGTAAATATTATTGGGAGAATAGAGTAGAAGTAGCATCAGAGTTTTTGCTTATTATAAAAACAACAAAAGAAAGAGTAAAAAAACTTGTTAAGTATATAAAAACTATTCATCCATATTCTGTACCAGAAATAGCTGTAGTAAAAACACTATTCGATATATCTTATTTTAATTGGCTTAAGAGTTATGTTGGTAAAGATTGAAGTTATTGTAAGACCATATCAAACTCAAATAATAAGAGATATTTTATCTTTTGAAAATGAATCTATAATAATAGAAGATGTTAATGGTATTGGAGTCAATGTTAATCCATTAAACCTTTATAAGGGTCAAAAGAAGATCCTTGAGTCTCTTCCAAAAAGTAAAATAACAATATACACATATAAAGGGACTCATGAAGAAATAATAAAATTAATACTTGAAAAGATAAGAACTGGGATTATTGGTGATGGCAAAATTTTTGTTCAAGAGATATTAAACAGTATAGAAATAATTTGATAGGTAGAATATGGGTAATATAAAAAAACCAACATTAAAAAATGGAAAAGATATTCATACAATTCTTAATTATTACGCATCTAAAGGACTTTTGCTTGCCAGGCCTTTATCACATATATATACAAGAATAAGAGAATTTTTTGTTTATGAAGAAAACAATAATATTGTAGGATGTGTTGCACTTTCAATAATATGGGAAGACTTAGGAGAGATAAGAAGTCTTGCAGTTAAAGAAGAATATCAGAAAAAAAATATTGGGGCTGATCTTGTTAAAGCAGCTATAGAAGAAGCAAAAAGTCTTGGTTTAACAAGGGTTTTTACTTTAACTTATGTCCCGGAGTTTTTTAAAAAACTTGGTTTTTTTCAGATAGAAAAAACAAAATTGCCACATAAAATATGGTCTGATTGCATAAATTGCCCCCATTATCCAAACTGTAATGAGATAGCCCTGGAGTATAATATAGAACCTATATAAAATTAAAGTTTAGTTATCTAATCTCTTTTTTTATATTTTCTTTATATGTAAGATTTAAGATGTATTGTGTAAAATTATAAAATTTGATAATGAAAATTTTAAAATTTTATTTTTGAATAAATTCATCTTGACATTTAACATTTCCTATTCTTGAAAGTTTAAGGATCACTTAAAAATGAGAACCTATATTATAGGCCCTCATATTAAAAATATATTAATCTTTGTCCATTAATGCTGTTATACCAGGAAGCTTTTTCCCTTCAAGGAACTCTAATGTTGCTCCCCCTCCCGTTGATACATGTGTCATTTTATCTTGTACTTCTGCTATGTTAGTAGCCATAACAGACTCACCACCACCAACTATTGTTATAGCATTTTTTTCTTCAGCCATTATTTTTGCTATTGATAATGTACCATTAGCGAATCTTGGTATTTCAAAAACTCCCATTGGCCCATTCCAGAAGATCATTTTTGATCCATTAATTTTACTTTTAAATATTTCTATTGTTTTTGGCCCTATATCAACACCTATCATGTTGTCTGGTATATTATCAACACTTACTATATCTTTTTCAGCGTTATTAGTCACTTCAGATGCAACAACGATATCAACAGGTAAAACTATTTCTACATTATTTTTTTTTGCCTCTTCCAAGATATGGTAAGCAAGATCAATTTTGTCTGGTTCATACATTGACTTACCTATTTTTTTCCCTAATGTCTTTAAAAATGTAAAACACATTGCACCACCGATTAAAAGTTTATCCACAGTTTTCATAAGACTGTTAATTACTCCTATTTTTGTTGATACTTTTGATCCACCGAGTATTACAGTGAATGGTTTTTGTGGATTTTCAAATATACCTGCAAAATATTTTATCTCTTTTTCAACTAAAAAACCTGCTACAGCTGGAAGAAATCTTGCTATCCCTACTGTTGAGGCATGTGCTCTATGAAGTGTCCCAAAAGCGTCATTTACAAATATGTCACCATATGAAGCTAATTTTTGAGCAAACTCTGGTTCATTTTCTTCTTCTTCTGAATAGAATCTTATATTATCAAGCATAAGTATTTCACCTGGTCTTAGTGTTTCAACTATTCTTTCTACTTCTGGACCTACTGCTGACTTTACATATAAAACTGGCTGTCCAAGTTTATCTTCGAGTTTCCTTGCGACAGGTAATAACCTTAACCTTTCTTCTACTTTTCCTTTAGGTCTTCCTAGATGGCTTATGAGTATTACGCTTGCTTTATTTTTTAGAAGGTACTTTATTGTTGGAAGAGATGAATCTATTTTTGTTGTATCCATAACTTCAAGATTATGGTCCAGTGGTACATTAAGATCAACTCTTAATATTACTCTCTTTTTTGATACATTTATATCATCTAAAGTCTTTTTATTAGTAGCATAGCTTAAAAAAGAACTCATTGTTTATATCCTTAATTAATTAAAATTTTATTTTAAAATTTTAATAGCAAGTTCTAATAATCTTGTTGAATACCCCCACTCATTATCATACCAGCTTACTACTCTTACTGATTTTTTATCATTAGGGAGTACCTGAGTTAATAAACTATCAAATATTGACGAGTGTGGATTTCCTTTAAGGTCTATTGATACTATAGGGTCTTCCTGATATTCAAGTATACCTTTGAGGTAAGTTTCAGCAGCTTTTTTGAATGCAGAGTTTACATCTTCTACACTTACCTCTTTTTTTAGTTTTCCAGTAAAGTCTGTTATTGATACGTTAGGGGTTGGGACTCTTATTGCATATCCTGCAAGTTTCCCAGAGAGTTCAGGTATTACTTTTTCTACAGCTTTTGTAGCACCTGTTGTTGTCGGGATCATTGATACAGATGCGGCCCTTGCCCTCCTTAAGTCACTATGAGGGGAATCAAGTAATCTCTGATCATTAGTATATGAGTGGACAGTCAACATAAATCCAGAATCAAGTCCAAAATTATCATTTAATACTTTTATAAGTGGAGCAAGACAGTTTGTTGTACATGATGCATTTGATATTATATTCATATCAGGCTTAATAAGATGGTCGTTAACACCTATTACAACTGTTAAATCAACTTCACCTTTTGCAGGTGCTGCTATAATTACCTTTTTTACACTTCCTCCAATATGTTTACTAGCTTGTTCTTTTGATAGAAACTTTCCTGTTGATTCTATTACAACATCAACTTCTGCATCAGACCATGGTATTTCTCCTATGTTTTTACTGAAATATTTTATTACTTCTCCATTGATTATAATACTATCATCTTTTGTTTCGATTTTACCATTAAATAGACCCATTATTGAATCGTATTTAAATAGGTGTGCAGCAGTTTTAGAGTCTGTTATATCATTTATAGCTGCAATTTTTATGTTTTTGAATTTTTCTGGATATTGAAGAAAGGATCTTAATACAGTCCTTCCTATCCTACCAAAACCGTTTATACCTACTTTTATCATAATTGTTCCTCCGTTGAACTTAGTTTTTGCCTAATTACATATCCCGTACCTGCTGGTATCATATGCCCGATTATTACGTTTTCTTTTAAACCGACTAATTCATCTTCAAGCCCTTTTATACATGCTTTTGTTAGTATTCTTGTTGTTTCTTGGAATGAGGCTGCTGCTATAAAACTATCTGTATTTAATGCTGTTTTTGTTATTCCCATAAGGATTGGCTTAGCTATTGCAGGTGCTCCACCTTCACTTATTACCTTTTTATTTATTGCCTCTAACTTTATTTTATCTATTTTCTGTTTCATTATAAGGTCTGTATCACCGGGATCTGTTATCTCAACTTTTGATAACATCTGTCTTATTATTATAGATATATGTTTATCATTTATCTGAACCCCTTGTTCCCTGTAAACTTCCTGTATTTTCTCTAGAAGATATTCAGAGACTGCTTCAGGACCAAGTATTTTTAATATGTCATGAGGGTTCTTTTCACCACTACATAATGGTTGCCCTTTCTTAACATACTCACCATTTCTTATAAAGAGAGTTCTGTTTGTAGGTATTCCATATTTTATTTTGTGTGTTTCCCCCTCTTCGTCAGTGTATGTTAGTGATAGTATATATTTATTTTTAGATTTTTTTAATATTTCGACAACACCATCTTCTTTTGCTAAGAAACAACAGTTTTTCGGAACTCTTGCTTCAAATAGTTCTGTTACTTTTGGAAGACCACCGGTAATATCTTTTACCTTTATTTGTGATACTGCTACCCTCGCTATTATGTCTCCTGCTTTTATCTCTTCATTTTCATCAACATTTAATAAACAACCTTCTGGTAATGGGTATTCTGCAAGTTCTCCATTTTTACTTTCTATTATAACTTTTGGCAATAATTCTGCTTTTGATTCTGTAATATATTTTTGTACTTTTTTACCAATCTCTCTTTCAAGTTTAAGGTTAGTACCTTCAAATATATTTTCATATCTTACTATACCATCTATTTCAGCAACAATAAACTCTACATTAAAGTCAACTTCACCTATCTCTTTATCTCTTTCAACAAAATCACCTTCTTCAACATATATTTTTGTGCCTGGTTTAACATTTATTTGACTTTCCTCTTTTGTAATAAAGATAGTATCATCTTTAATACTTATTATACCTGTAACCCCAGCTTTTACAATATTGCCATCTTTATCTATCCCTATCTGGGTTTCAGGATATATTTTCTGATTTTCTTCAACATTATATTCTTTTAGATCGTTTATCAAAAATTCTCTTACTATATTTTTTACTACTATAACATCATTTCTTGTTACTATTCCATAATCTTCTTTTTTTACCATATATTTAGGGAGCGATACTATAAATACTGGTATTTTTACTACTATTTTACCTTCCTGTGCCCCACCTACTGATGCAACACCACCTATGTGGAAAGTTCTCATTGTAAGCTGTGTTCCTGGTTGTCCAATAGACTGAGCCGCAGCAATACCAACTGCTTCACCAACCTCAACTCTTTTTCCTGTTGCAAGGTTTCTACCATAACACTTTACACATAAACCTTTTTCAGATTCACATGTTAATACACTTCTTATTTTAACTTCCTCAATTCCAGTTTTTTCTATGTATCCTGCCAGGTTTTCATCTATTTCAGTGTTCTTGCTTGCTATAAGTTCCTTTGTTGCTGGGTGATATACATCTTCAGCAAGAAATCTACCTACTATTCTGTCAGCAAGGCTTTCTATTACCTTATCTTCATTTATGCTTTTTATCGCTTTTACTAATATACCTTTATCAGTTCCACAATCTTCTTCAGTTATTATTATATTTTGAGCAACGTCTACAAGTTTACGAGTAAGATATCCAGCATCAGCTGTTTTTAATGCAGTATCTGCTAATCCTTTTCTTGCTCCGTGGGTTGAGTTAAAATATTCAAGTACTGTCAATCCCTCTTTGAAGTTTGATTTTATTGGTACTTCTATGATTTCACCACTTGGTTTTGCCATAAGACCTCTCATACCTGCAAGCTGTCTTATCTGTTCTTTACTACCTCTTGCACCCGAATCAGCCATCATGAAAATTGGATTAAATCCATTTCTATCTTTTGATAGTTTATTAAACATTATATTTTTTATTTTATTATTTATTTCATTCCATTTTTCTACAACTCTGTTATATCTTTCCTGGTCTGATAGTATACCTTCTCTGTAAGACTTTTCTATCTTTTCAATCTCTTTTTCAGTCTGTTTAACAAGTTCATATTTTTCTTCAGGTATGATAATATCATCTATCCCTATTGATATAATACCATATTTTGTAGAATAGTGATACCCTAATTCTTTTATTTCATCTAGTATTTCAACAGTTGTAGCATGACCGTATTTATATATAAGTTCAGATATAATTGCTTTTATTTTTTTGTCATCTATTGTTTCATTTATAAATGGATGGTTTGACGGGAACTTAGAGTTAAATATTACTCTTCCAAGAGTTGTATCTTTATATTTATTTCTATACCAGATCTTTATCCCTGCGTTAATTGATAGGTATCCTGCATCATAGGCTTTTAATGCTTCTTCAAAACTTGAAAAGACCTTGCCTTCTCCTTTGTCTCCGGGTCTCTTTTTTGTAAGTATATAAAGTCCTAATAAAATGTCTTGAGTAGGAGTTACTATTGGTTTACCGTTTGCTGGGTCAAGCAAGTTTTTACTTGATAACATTAACATCCAGCACTCTAATTGTGCTTCTATTGACAATGGAACATGAATTGCCATTTGGTCGCCATCAAAGTCAGCATTATAGCCTTTACAAACTAATGGATGTAGTTGAATTGCTTTACCTTCAACAAGTATTGGTTGAAAAGCCTGAATTCCTAACCTGTGTAGAGTAGGTGCTCTGTTGAGTAAAACTGGATGGTCTTGAATTACCTCTTCTAATATATCCCATATTCTAGAATCTTTTCTATCAATAAGTTCTCTCGCCTCTTTTATATGAGTAGCAAGTCCTCTATTTTTTAACTCTCTTATTATAAAAGGTTTAAACAATTCAACAGCCATGTCTTTTGGGATTCCACATTGATACATTTTGAGTTTTGGTCCTATTACTATTACAGATCTTCCAGAGTAATCAACCCTTTTTCCTAATAAGTTTTGTCTGAATCTTCCCTGTTTACCCTTAAAAAGGTCTGATAATGATTTTAGTGGTCTATTATTATTTACTTTTATAGTTTTTTTGCTTCTTGTATTGTCTAATAAAGCATCCACTGCTTCCTGTAACATTCTTTTTTCGTTTTTTAAAATTATATCAGGTGCGTTTTTTGCTTTTAATTTGCTTAATCTATTGTTTCTGTTTATCACTCTTCTATAAATATCATTAAGGTCGCTTGTTGCAAATCTACCCCCCTCTAATTGTACCATTGGCCTTAATTCAGGTGGTATTACAGGAAGATGTGTTAATATCATCCATTCTGGCCTGTTTCCAGACTTTATAAAGTCATTTATAAGTTCTAGCCTCTTTAAGTCTTTTGGATTAGGGTCTTTTCCTTTATTTATTCTTTCTTGAATTTTTAACTTTACTTTTTCAGCTTCTTTTTCAAGATCCATCTGTTTTAATATTTCTCTTAAAGCTTCGGCTCCTGTTCCTATTTTAAAGTCATAATATCTTGATTTAACTTCTTCAAATTGTTCTTCTGTTAAGACTTCTCTTTCTTTTAGGTCAGTATCACCTTTATTTATTACAATATATTTTTCGTAAAACAGAATATCCTTGACTTCATTAGAACTTAAACCAAGTATTAACCCTATTCTACAAGGATTAACTCTATAAAACCATATATGTGCAACTGGGATTGCAAGTTTTATATGGCCTATTCTTTCCCTTCTTACTCTACTATGGGTTACTGTTACACCACATTTATCGCACGTTATTCCTTCAAAGACTCTTGATTTGTATTTACCACATTTACATTCCCAGTCTTTTGTTGTTCCAAATATTTTTTCACAGAATAGTCCGCCATCTTCTGGTTTAAAACTTCTGTAATTTACAGTTTCTGCTTTTGTTACTTCTCCATAAGACCAGTCATTAACTATTCTTTCAGGAGAGGCAAGCATAACTTTTATTTTTTTTATATCATTTATTGCAAACTTTTTATTTTCTTTTTCTTTTATCATCTTTTATCTCCTTTAAAAGGCTATATTTGGATTAATTTCTTTTTCTTTGAAAGGTATTTTTCCTTTTTCACTATGTATCTGAAGATCTATAGCAAGTCCTCTTAATTCCTGGACTATTACGTTAAAAGATTCTGGTATATCAGGTTCAAGAGATAATCTTCCTTCTATTATATTTTCATACATTCTTGATCTACCATCTATATCATCAGACTTTACAGTTAGTATTTCCTGTAGAGTATATGCTGCACCATAGGTTTCAAATGCCCATACTTCCATTTCACCAACTCTTTGTCCACCAAACTGAGATTTACCACCTAAAGGTTGTTGTGTAATTAACGAATAAGGTCCTGTACTTCTTGCATGCATTTTATCATCAACCATATGGTTAAGTTTTAATATATACATATATCCTACAGTGACTTTATCAGTGAATTTTTCCCCTGTTCTTCCGTCGTAAAGTTCTACTTTACCATCTTCTGGTAATCCTGCTTCTTTTAATAAGTTTTTTATATCTTCAACTTTTGCACCTTCAAATACTGGTGTTGCAAATTTTTTACCCAATTTATAACCAGCCCATCCTAATAAAACCTCTAGGATTTGCCCTATATTCATTCTTGAAGGAACTCCAAGTGGATTTAGTACAATGTCTATTGGTGTTCCATCTTCAAGGAAAGGCATTTCCTCAACAGGTAGTATTGTAGAGATAACACCTTTGTTACCGTGTCTACCAGCAAGCTTATCTCCAACTTTTATTTTTCTTTTTTGTGCAACATATACTTTAACTAATTTTTCAACGCCTGCAGGTAAGTCTGGATAGTTTGACCTATCATATTTTATAACATCAACAACAGTACCCTCAAATCCAGATGGTACTCTAAGGGATGTATCTTTAACGTCTCTTGCTTTTTCACCAAAAATAGAGTAAAGTAATTTATATTCGGGGATTTGTTCTTTGTAAGCTTTTGGAGTTATTTTACCTACAAGTATATCACCTGGTTTTACGTATGTACCTGGTATTATTAAACCATGTTCATCAAGATTCTTAAGAGCATTTTCACTTATATGAGGTATATCTCTTGTTATTAGTTCAGGCCCTTGTTTTGTGTCTCTTGCTTCTGCAATAAACTCTTTTAAAGTTATGCTTGTAAAAACATCTTCTTTTACAAGTCTTTCTGATATTACTATAGCATCTTCGAAATTATGTCCTTCCCATGGCATGAATGCAACAAGTATATTTTTACCAAGTGCAAGTTCATTTTCTGAAACTGATGGACCATCTGTTAATAATTGACCTTTTTTAACATACTCACCAACTTTTACGACAGGTTTTTGATTATAAACTGTATTCTGATTTGTTTTTCTCATTTTTACAAGTTGATATTCTCTTTTTATCCCACTATCTTCTTCAATTACTATTTTTGAATTATCAACCTTTATTACTTTGCCATCATTTTCAGCTGATATACATATATTTGAATGTTTTGCAACTATTTCTTCTAATCCAGTACCTACAATTGGTGCATCAGGGTTTATTAAAGGAATTGCCTGCCTTTGCATATTTGAACCCATTAATGCTCTGTTAGCGTCGTCATGCTCGAGGAATGGTATGAGTGCTGTTGATATACTGAATATTTGTTTTGGTGTAAGGTCTATATAGTTTACTTTTTCTGGCTCTACCATAACTATATTTCCCTGGTGTCTACACACAACTAATTGATCAGTTATTTTTCCTTTTGAATCTTTATTAGTATCAAACTGTGCTATATAATAATTATCTTCTTCTATTGGGCTTATATATTCTATATGATCAGTTATATAACCATTTTCAACTTTTTTATATGGTGTTATAAGAAAGCCAAAATCATTCAGTTTTGTGTAAATACCTAGGGATAATATAAGTCCTATATTTTGTCCTTCAGGAGTTTCTATTGGGCATAACCTACCATAATGTGTATAATGAACGTCTCTTGCTTCAAAACCTACTCTCTCTTTTGTAAGCCCACCTTTACCTAATGCACTTATTCTTCTTTTATGAGTAATTTCTGCTAATGGGTTTGTTTGTTCTAAAAATTGAGATAAAGGATTTGTTCCGAAAAACTCTTTTATTGCACCTGTTATATACTTTATACTTATTAGTCTATGAGGGCTTAATGCTTCATCTTCTGCTGTTGTCATTCTTTCTTTTACTGTTCTTTCCATCCTTGAAAAACCTAATTTAATGTGGTTTGCAAGTAGTTCTCCTACGCTCCTTATTCTTCTATTACCTAAATGATCAATATCGTCTAATGGTATTTCCTGGGTATATATTTTTATAAGTCTTTTTATTGTCTCTATTATATCTTCTATTCTTAATATTCTTTCCACATATTTTTTTTCATCATTATATAATCTTAAGTTAATTTTATATCTTCCAACTTCACCAAGGTCATATTTTTTTGGATCAAAAAAGATTGAAGATATCTCTTTTTTTGCTTTTTCTGTTGAAGGTACTGGATTTCCAGGTCTTATTACACTGAAAACTTTTTCAGCTGCTTCATCAAGATCTTCTGTATCATCTTTTCTTATTGTATTAATTAGTACCTTGTTTTTTTCAAGACTTATTGGATCAATAACTTTTATTTCATTTATACCTCTGTCTATTAATTTTTCAATATCTGTTATACTTAAAATGTATCCTGCTTCAAACTTTACTTCTTCATCTGATATTATATCTTCTGCGAGCACAACTTCATTTTTTTCATTTTCACCAAAAACCTCTTTTATTTGTTTTTGATCTTTCAATTTTAGAAATATTATATTATAGAATAAGTCTATAATATCTGAGTTTCTGTTGATACTTGTTTTGCCCTTATATTCATCAAAATAGATTGATTTTAAGAATGTTGAAAGGAGTATTCTTTTTTTCCTGTCTATTCTTACGTATAAAACCTCTTTTTTTTCATCAAGTTCTATCTCTAGCCAGGAACCTTTGGCAGGTATTACTTTAGCAATAAAAAGATTATATATATCATTGTAAGAAAATATTATTCCCGGTGTTCTATATATCTGATTTATTATTGTTCTTTCAACTCCATTAAATATAAAAGACCCTCTTTTTGTCATAGCAGGGATTTTACAGAGAAACATCTTTTTTTCTCTTACTTCTTTTGTCTCCAGGTTTGTTGTTCTAAAAACTCCCCATATAGAGTATTCATAAGTTATCCCTTTTTTTATACACTCATCTTCGCTATTTTCTGGTTCTTCTATTTCGTAAAATAGATAATCTAATATAATTTTTTCATTATTACTTTTTATAGGGAAACTACTTCTTAAAACATATTCTAAACCTTTTTCTGGGTCTCTTTCTTTAGGATTTATGTCTTTCTGTAAAAAATCATTGTAAGACTTTACCTGAATTTCAAGCAGATTAGGAATATCAAGGTCTACTTTTTTAATTTTTCCTATATATTCTCTTACTTTTTCTTTAATTTTTAGCATTGATTTCCCCTCACATTAATTTTTGTTTTCAAAAAAATATTTTTACTTCCTGAAAAAAGAAAAAAATGATAATAATGATAAAATAATTCTGAAAATACATACATATTAACTCTTTCCTTTTCAAATACTACATAAAGAATGAAAGAGTAGGATTTGAAGAGGAAAGAAAACTTCCCTCTTATTTTTAATTATGCTAACTCTACTTTTGCACCTGCTTCTTCTAATTTCTTTTTAATCTCTTGTGCTTTATCTTTTGCAACACCTTCCATTACTTTCCCACCTTTTTCTACAAGATCTTTAGCTTCTTTTAAACCCAATCCAGTTATAGCTCTAACTTCTTTTATTACATTAATTTTATTAGCACCACCATCTTTTAGTATTACATCAAATTCAGTTTTTTCTTCAGCAGGGGCAGCACTTCCACCACTTGTTGGAGCAGCAGTAGCCATTACTGGCATAGCAGCACTTACACCAAACTCTTCTTCTAAAGCTTTAACAAGCTCATTTATTTCTACCATAGTCATACTTTTTATTATTTCTACTAATTGTTCTTTTGTTAATTTTTCCATTTTAAGCCTCCTGATTTTCTATTTTTTTATTGTTTTTTCTCAGCTATTGCTTTTAAAGCAAAAACCAATTTTTGTATAGGATTGTTTATAACCCTTACAAATCTGCTTATTGGGTTGTTTAAAGTACCAAGCAATTTGCTTATTATCTCTTCTTTGCTTGGCAGGTCTGCTAATGCAAGGACATAAGAAGCATCCACTATTTTACCTTCACAAAAACCACCTTTTATTGATAATTTATCTTTTTTTGATGGTTCTTTTATAAAGTCTTTTATAGACTTAGCAGCATTTACTATGTCATTTGAAAATAATACACCTGTTGGACCAATTATATTGTTTATATTCAGATTTTTTTCTTGTAAAGCTTTCTCAAATACCTTATTCTTTATTATAACATATTTTGAAGATTTATCTTTTATATTTTTTCTAAAACTTGTTACCTCTTCTACTGTTAAGCCCTTATACTCTGTGAATATAAAGTCAGAATATTTTTCCAGGTAAGCTTTATATATTTTTGCTGTTTCAATCTTTTTTTGACTTGGCATGTATTCCCTCCAATACCTATTTTAGACTTAATTTATCAATTTTTATTCCAGGGCCCATTGTTGTACAGAGGTATATAGACTTTATGTATTCACCTTTTATGTCTGAAGGTTTTTTTCTTAAGATTTCATCGTAAAGAGCTTTTATATTTTCTAGGACTTTAGCATCATCCATAGAAACTTTACCTATCTTATTATGCACTATCCCGGTTTTATCTGCTCTGTAATTTATTTTACCTTTTTTAAACTCAGATACTGCTTTTGTTATTTCCTGTGTAACAGTACCGTCTTTAGGGTTTGGCATTAAACCTCGCTTCCCAAGTATAGGGCCAAGTTTACCTAATGATTTCATTACATCAGGAGTAGCTATGGCTACATCAAACTCTAACCAGCCACCTTTGATCTTTTCAATAAGATCATCAAGGCCAACATAATCTGCACCTGCTTTTCTTGCATCTTCTGCATAATTGCCTTCAGCAAATACCACAACCCTTTTTTCTTTTGATTCTATAGAGTTAGGGAGAGACATACTGCCTCTTATTGTGTGTTTTTGTTCAATGTTTAGTCTTATTACTATCTCTATAGACTCATCAAACTTAACATAAGATGTTTGTTTGGCAAGTGTAACACCTTCTGAAATAGAATATGCCTTGTTCTTGTCAATTTTCTTTAAAGCCTCTAAATACTTTTTACCTCTTTTCATCTCATCTCCTTTCCAGCTTTAAGGGCTAAGACTCTACCTCAACCCCCATATTTAGTGCTGTCCCTCGTATGATCCGCACTGCGGCATCGAGGTCATTTGCGTTAAGGTCTGGCATTTTTAATTTTGCTATTTCTTCGATCTGTTTTTTAGTAAGTTTACCAACCTTAGTTTTATTAGGTTGGCTTGAACCTTTTTCAATTCCTAACGCTTTTTTTATCAAATCTGAAGCAGGAGGTGTTTTTGTTACAAAACTAAAACTCCTATCTTCATAAACAGTAATAACAACTGGTATAACATAACCCTGCTTATCAGCAGTTTTAGCATTATACTCTTTACAAAAAGCCATAAGATTTACACCATGCTGTCCTAAAGCAGGCCCTACTGGTGGAGCAGGATTGGCTTTTCCTGCTGGCAATTGCAATTTTACAACTGCTTTTACTTTTTTAGCCATTTTCCATCCTCTTTATTTTAGGTTTATTTTATTTAATTTTATATTCTTTCAATCTGAGAGATATCAAGTTCAACTGGTGTTGGCATACCAAATATTTCAAGTCTTACTCTGATTTTATTCCTTTCTGTATCTATTTTCTCAACTTTACCTTTAAGATCTTTAAAAGGCCCATCTGTTACCTTAACTTCGGTTCCTATGTCAAACATTATTACACTTTCTATTTTTGTAGTCTTTTTAATTTCGCCCATTTTTACAAATAATTCTTCAAGCTCGCTTTCTGATACTGGTTTTGGGAAATCAAAACCATTTTTATTTATCTTCCCACCTATAAATGTTCCAACACCATTTACAGTAACTATGTCTCTATAAATATCTTTTGCTTTGACAGTATCATTTTCCGGAAAATCAACCTCTATTAGTATGTATCCAGGAAGAATATTTTTTCTTACTTTTCTTTTTTTGCCTTTACTTGTTTTTTCTTCAACTTCCTCTTCAGGAACTTTTATTTGCCCAATTATATCTTCATAATTCTTATATTTTTTTAAAATTTCTAAGTTTTCAGCTATCTTTTTTTCTTTACCTACTATTACCTGTAAAACATACCATTTTTTCATTTAATTACTCACCAGTTTTTTGAAATACTAAAGCCCTATTATAAAATCTATAAGTTTAATTATACCCAGATCTATTAATCCTAAGAAGATACTAATAACAATTACAAAAAATATAACTACTCCTGTAGAAGATATGACCTGATCTTTACTGGGCCAACTAACATTTTTATATTCTTGTTTTACTTCACTAAAAAAACTAGGTCTTTTCTCTTTCATTTGAAAACCTCTTTTGTTATGCGGGTCAAGAGGGATTCGAACCCCCAACACTCGGTTTTGGAGACCGATGCTCTGCCAATTGGAGCTACTGACCCGTTATTTTATTTTTTTATCTCTTTATGTATAGTGTGTTTCCTTTCAAAAGGACAATATTTTTTTAATTCAAGTTTTTCAGTAGTATTTTTTTTATTTTTTACTGTTGAGTAATTTCTTCTTTTACAACTTGAACACTCTAATTCAAATCTTACTCTCATTTTAAAACCCCTTTATAAAGCCCATGACCGGACTTGAACCGGTGACCACTTCCTTACCATGGAAGTGCTCTACCGACTGAGCTACATGGGCAGTATTATATGCCGGAGGTCGGACTCGAACCGACACGGAGAAACCCCCATTGGATTTTGAGTCCAACGCGTCTACCAATTTCACCACTCCGGCTAAATCTATTTTTTGCACAAAATAATATTTTCTAAAAGCCTGTTATAAAACTGACATCTAAATTTAATAATTATGAACTTGGAATTAAAATTTTTTAATTCAAATTTTAGTGTAAAATTTTGCGAAAAATAGTTTAACTCCCTTAAAATTTATACTAAAAAGTAGATTTGAATAAAAATTTTTCTTTAAAAAAATTATTTTTTATTTTTCTTCTTAAGGTTCTATGATATTTTAAGTTTAATTCTACAATACAGAATAATTTTATATTTTTCATTTTAATTATTTAATAATAATCGAAATTTTTAAGTTTTTTAACTACAAGTTTTTAATAATTGTTTTATATTTCTTTAAAGTATTTAATATAGTTTTTATTTTACCATATTTCGTTTTTATCTTTTGATTTGGAATCAAATCTTTTTAAAGAGTATTCAAGTGAATCGATTATTTTTTTTAAGTTGCTTATTGAAGTTTTAATATTTTTTGCTGATTCTTTATCATATAGTAATGTATTTATTACACTCTCTTTTGTTTTTATTGTTTCTAATATATCTTTAATTAATGCAACAGATTCATCTATATTTGTTGATATTTTGTTTATAGAGGTTGTTGTTGTTTTAAGTAGATTGGGCAAGCTCTTATTTAAGGTTACGTTAAGCCCTTTTGCACCTTCAACTACTTCGTTTAGTATTGCAGTTATGTTTTCTTTGTTTTGGCTTATAATATCCTGTGTTTCAGATAGTATTTTTACTGTAGCATTACTTATTTTTTCTATACTTTTCTTTTTAGCAAGACCTTCTACTATATAATTTACATTATCAACAGTATCTCTTAAACTCTTTACGAGAGTGTATATCTCATTCAAAGTATCATTAAAACTTACACTATCTTTCCCTTTAATTGTTACTCCTTCCGCAAATATTTCTAGTTTTTCATCAGATTCTTGGTATACTACATTTATATATTTTTCTCCTAAAACACCTTCAGCAGATATTGAAAAAACATGTTTATTGGTTATTTGAAAGTCTTTTCTTATCCATAACTTCATTTTTATTTTATTCCCAGAGATCCATATATCTCTTACATATCCTATTAATATTCCACCACCAAACTTTACTTCAGCTCCTTTTTTAAGATCGTTTATAGAATTGAACTCTATATAATATTCTCTCCCCTCAACATTAAGGGAACTTCTTCCTAAGTATGCCAGTATTATTAGTAGTATTATAAAACTTACAAATACAAATATTCCAACTTTTAATTCTGTTTTCATATTTTTATTGGTCCCTCAGCTTTACCCTCTATAAATTGTTTTATCATAGGGTTGCTACTGTTTTTTATTTCCTCTATAGTTCCTTCTCCTACTATTTCACCTTTTTCCATCATATATATATAATCACCTATTTTATAAGCACTTTTCATATCATGAGTAACTACAAGTGATGTGATTTTTTTTTCTGTCTTAAGTCTATTTACAAGATTATCTATTACATCTGTCATAACAGGATCAAGTCCTGTTGTCGGTTCATCAAATATTATTATGTCTGGGTTCATTGATAATGCTCTTGCTATTCCAACTCTTTTCCTCATGCCACCTGATAATTGTCCTGGGTATTTATATTCTATGTTTTTTAGCCCGACCCATTCTAAAAGTTCTCTTGCTATTTCTAACGCTTTTTTTTCAGGTATTTTTTTTATTTTTAAAAGACCAAAAGCAACATTCTCATAAACTGTTAATGAATCAAATAAAGCTGAACCCTGAAAAACAACTCCCATTTTAAGCCTTATATTTTTTATTTCCTCTTCATTAAGTTTTGTTAAGTCTTGATTTTCAAAAAATATTTTTCCGCTAGCTGGCTTTATTAGCATAAGTATTACTTTTAACAATACGCTCTTTCCACAACCACTTCTTCCTATTATAACTGTTGTCTTACCTTTATCTACTGTTAATGATATATTTTTATGTATTATGTTATCTTCAAGTATTGTGTACAAGTTTTCTATTTTTATCATGGTTTTTTAAGATATATGTATACTTTTGTTCCTTTATTTTCTTTTGATTTTATTTTTATCTTCCCATTTAGTTTTTTTAATACCTCTTTTGCTATGCTTAATCCTAATCCAAGTCCCTCATATCTTTTTTTATCGTTCAATTCTTTTTGAAAAAATATTTCAAAAGCTTTTTTTATATCATCTCTAGACATTCCTATACCTGTATCTTCTATCTTTATTACTATAAAATCATTTTTTTCAAAAGTATCTATAAATATTTTACCATTATCTCTATTAAACTTTATAGCATTATCCAGTATTGCATTTAATGCTATTCTAAGTTTTCTAAAATCTCCTAAAACTTTTTTTTCATTTTTAGTATCGTTTAAATTATTTATAAGCTCTATATTTTTTTTATTAATATTATTTATATTATCATTTATGACTACATCTAAAAGGTTTTTTATACTAATGACCTCGTTAATATTGCTTTTTATTTTTTCTTCTATATTTATGTTTTTTATCTCGGTTATATTATTGATTATTTTTTCAAGTCTTTTATAACTTTCTTCCATAGTATCCAGAGCTTCTTTTAGTTCCTCCTTTTTTACTATGTCACATGTTTTTAGAAAACTTATATAACCTTTTATAGGTGTAAGAGGTGTTCTTATCTCATGCGATATATTTGATAATAAAAAGCTTTTTATTTTTTCAAGTGCCTGAATTTTTATTAAATATTTTTTTATCTTGTCTATATATTTTGCGTTTTTATAAAAACTATGTATTATTGGCTCCAGATAAAACCATAATTCTGTGCTTGCAGGTGTATCAAGGTATATGTTTATTGTTCTGTTTTTACCTATGTTTATGGGAAATATAGTGCTTTCATTTGAAAAATAGTGGCTTTGATATAATACTTTAGCTTTTTTATTTTTTATATATTCTATTTTAAGGAGATTACTGTCAACATAAGGTAGAACTTTACTCATATTTTTTATTAAAGTTTTTGTATTCTTTATTCTACTTAGTTTTATATATGCCTTATATGCTTTATTCATTATATCTATTTTTTCTTTATAGACCTCTTTCTCTTTTTTAAAATCGTTTTCAACACTTACTAGAAGACTTCTTGTAAAAAGAAATGTTTTTATAAATTCAGCAAGGTTTTTCACATTTATATCAGGTATTAAAAAAGAATTATTATATTTGAATGAATCAATCCCAAATTTTGATTCTTTAATTACTCCTTTTTTTATAAGGATGTCTATATTTTTTTCAATATTTTCTATTGGGTATAATTCTTTTATTTCTAATATTGTAAACTCTGAGTTTCTGTTATTGTAGAAAAATGCAAAAAGAGATATAAGATAAAAGTTGTAATCGAAAAATCGAGAAATTTTATCTATTATTGTAAGGTAATCAATTTGCGAATAAACTTTATTAACATTTGCAGCTTTTTTTATAGAGTATAATTCCAGCCCAAAAAATATTATTGATAATAGATTAGGATATAAGAATAATGAAAAGAAATAATTATTGTTTATTGATATTGATCTTATAAATTGAATAAAACTGTTTTCATATTTTTGTATTGTAAAATTATTTGGGTCAGATATAAGTGATATAAACATTAATAGTATAGAAATAAATGAAAATAATAAGGAAAATCTAGTCGGGTTTATTAATTTTTCACTATTTCTAGATAATATTATAAAAAGGATAGGTATTATTAAAGTAAATAAAGATGAAAAACAGAATGTACCTAACTGGCTTATATAAATGTTTTCCATTAAAGGAAACATTAAAAATATAAAAATGAAAAATATTGATAAAGGTATATATTTATTTAAGTTAATATTATTTTCAAATATTTTTGAAAATGCTACTACCTGTTGATTAAAAGTAGATAAAATAAACGATAAACCGCTTATAAGAAATATTACATTAATAACAATACCATATTCTTTTATAAAATCAAGTATTTTAATATCTATATTCCCAACTTTTAAATAAAAAACTGATGAAATAATAAGATTTATAAGTACGTAAATTAGAAAAAATATAGTACTTGCTAAAATTATCTTTGTAGATTTTTCTTTTGAAGTAAGATCCCTTGCTTGGACAAGTATTGAAAATTGCCGTGGCAAAAAAAGATAAGCAAATAAAGTTGTAATTATGTTAATATTCCATTGGCTTAAAATGTCTGTATTATTCACAATAAGTTTTTGTGGATCATTTTTCAGTATAGTGTTAAATAAGTCTCCTATACTGTTAAAATGTTTTGAAATAAGAAAGATCCCTATTATGAGAAAAGATACTATCATTATTATGCCTTGAAAAGCTACTGATGTTATCACATCCCAGTCTTTAAGTGTGAATATGAATATTAAGATTATTATAATACTTAAGCCAAAAATATATATATTTTCTCCAAATAATAAAAAAAGAGTTTTAACATTTATAAAACAATAAACAATTCCAATAGTAGAAATAATGATTAGAGTTAAAATTTTTATAAACTTGTCAGAACAAAAGTTTTTATGTAAAAATGAAACAATATCATTTATGTCTTTTTGAATTATTAGTCTATTAATTTTTTCGATCAAAAATGGGAGTATTGGAGAAAACAGTATTATGCCAAAATAGAAACTTATAAAAGTAAGGTCTGTTTTTATAAAGGACTCAGACATACCTAAAAATGCCCAGCCTGTTAAAAAACTGGATGGCATAGCAAGGCCATATATCCATGATTTAATTTTTATTATTTTTTTTGTTTTTCTTAAAAATCTTAAAACAATAAACATAATCATAAGATATAATAGGAGTGATAGTATGGATATCATTTAATACCTTTTTTATTGAAGTAAATATTTAATACTACTAATATAATTAAAGACGTTACAATAATGTAAAAAAAAATTAATGGCAATCCTAAAATTAATCTAGATTTATTAAATATAATTATTACAGAAGGGAAAATATTTAATACTATTAATATCAAAGTTAAAAGTTTCATTTTTTTATCCTTATAATGTAATTCTCTTTTAAAGGTACTGATGTTTTTATAAAAAATTCTGTGTTTCCATGAAATACTCTTTTGACTTTTTCTTTCCCACTTGTATATAATTCATATTCACCAGGCCTAAGGATTATGTTAATCATATCAGGGCCAATTATCTCTATCTCTTTGTCATCAGTAAATGAGTTAAAAACTTCTATTTTATAGCTGTTTGCTTCTATTTTTTCTTTTATGAGGGCATGAAATCTATAATTTGTTATATAACCTGAGTATGAAACATTTGTTTTTTCTTTTTCATTGAATAGAAAACCTTCTGTGTATCCTCTATGACTTACGTTAAATACCTCATTTTTATAATTTTCTGGCATTTTTTCGCCTTTAATCATAAGGTCAAGTCCTTTTCTGTACACTCTTGTTATATTAGCAATGTAATATATACTTTTCATTCTTCCTTCTATTTTAAAAGTTGTAATTCCAGCGTCATACATCTCTTTTAATCTATTTATTAAGCATAAGTCTTTTGCACTTAGTATGTACGTACCAAATGAGTCTTCTTCAATTGGAAACATTATATCTTTTCTATTTTCTTCGACAAGAGCAAATTTAAATCTACATGGTTGAACACATTCACCAAGGTTTGAATACCTTGTATAATTATCTGCATACTTTATATGTGTCATACCAAGTTTTTTGTTTGTCAAAAAACTTGATAATAGGCATCTACCTGAATATGCCATACATACTGCACCGTGTACGAATGATTCAAGTTCAATTGATACTTTCTCTCTTATTTTTTTTACTTCATCAATAGTAAGCTCTCTGGCAAGAACAACTCTATTTATATTAAAATTTTTTTCATAAAATTTTATTGTTTTATAATTTGTAAGGTTTGCTTGAGTGGATACTGTTATATGAATATCTGGATACTTTTTTCTTGTTATTTCTATAAGTGCTATGTCAGAGATTATTACCCCATCGATACCAAGATACTTTATGCTACTTATTAACTCTTTAAACCTGGTTATATCATTATTTCTAGGTATTATATTAAGTGCTGCTATTACTGTTTTGCCTCTCTCATGAGCATATTCTGTAAGTTTCTTTATCTCGTCTAATGATGTATTTGTTGCTCTTAAAGAAAAACCAGGATAACCTATATATACACTGTCAGCACCATAATCAATGGCTATTTTACCCTTTTGAAGATCACCAGCAGGGGATAATAGTTTTATACTATACATATAAGTCCTTAAAGTTTTATTAAAATAGTATTATCTACTAAATATAAAAATTAAATTTAAATTATAATATAATTTTTGAATTAAAAAGTTTTAAAAATATAAAAGGATTTTACAATGAACAAGAAAACAATCTCTTTTATAAGGGGACTTAAGGGAAAAAGAAAGATAACAATGTTAACATGCTATGATTATTCTATGGCAAGGATTTTTGATAATACTGATCTTGATATTGTATTAGTTGGTGATTCTGTTGGAAATGTTTTTTCTGGATATGAAACAACTTTGCCGGTAACAATTGATGAAATTATATATCACACGAAAGCAGTTAAAAGAGGGTGTAAAAACCAGCTTATAGTGTCTGATATGCCTTTTATGAGTTATCAAATCTCTATTAACGATGCTATAAATAATGCTGGGCGTTTAATGAAAGAGGGATTATGTGATGCTGTTAAACTTGAAGGTGGTGAGGAGATAGCTCTGATAGTTGAGAAGTTAGTTAAGGCCGGCATACCGGTTATGGGGCATATTGGACTTCAACCACAATCTGTTCATGCTATGGGGGGATATAAGGTTATTGGTAAGAAAGAGGATGAGGTAAAAAGACTTGTTAATAATGCAAAAATTCTTGAAGAATCAGGTGCTTTTGCGATTGTTCTTGAACTTGTTAAAAAAGATGTTGCAAAAGAGATTACCAATTCTATTAATATCCCAACAATAGGCATAGGATCAGGCCCTTATTGTGATGGCCAGGTTCTGGTCATAAATGATATGTTAGGACTGAATCCTGAAAACTTTAAACACAATAAAAAGTATCTTAACCTATATTCAGATATAGAAAATGCTGTAAATAATTATATAAAAGATGTTATTGATGTGAAGTTTCCATCTGATGAAAACTCATTCTAAAATAGGGCTTAGAAAAGCATTTGAAATAATTGGAAAAAATGGAATAGAATATCATATAAATAAGAATAAAGATATAAAAGTAGGAAAATATATTATTACTCCATCATTTATCTTAAAAAATGTTATTTCTTATTTAGGCTGTTTTAGAAAACAAAAATGCTATTATTCTTTTTTATTGATAAGAAGTGGTTTATCTATAATGGCTGTGTTTAAGTGGAATAAACTTATAGATTACAGAATAATAAAAAGATATACTGTAAGGAAAACACAGGGTAAGTCCCAAGATAAACATTTGAAGAAAAAAGGAAAATCAAGATTGGGATCAAGAATAAGACTTAGGGAGTTAAAACTTTTTATCGGAGAAACAAAAGAGATGATAAGGGACTTTATTAAAGTCTATGGTCTTTGTTTTGTTTTTGTTGGTATTCCTAAAAATAGAATTGAAGTTATAAAAGATATAAATTTAAGTTTTATTAAAATACCTTTTCATTTTAATAGACCTTCGATTAAAGAATTGAAAAGAATCGTAAAAAATTTGTATTATTCCAGTGTTAATTTTAATAGTTAGAAGTGGTTAAGGAGCTTTAAATGAAAAACTCATTAAAAATAATACTTTTTTTAGGGCTTGTCAGCCTTTTCGGTGATATGGTGTATGAGACTGTAAGATCTATAATAGGGCCATACCTTGGAAGTCTTGGTGCTTCAGCTGTTTTTATTGGTTTTGTGTTTGGAATAGGTGAATTTTTAGGGTATGCGGTAAGGATAATATCTGGTTTTGTTGTTGATAAAACTAAAAACTACTGGCTTTTTGTGTTTTTGGGTTATTCTATGATAGGACTTTTGCCTTTAATTGGGATAACAGATAACATCTATTTAATATCATTATTAGTAATATTGGAAAGGGTTGGTAAAGGTCTTAGGGCACCAGCTAAAGATACAATACTATCCATATATACCCCCGGTTTAAAAAAAGGATTTGTTTTTGGGGTACATGAACTTGCTGACCAGATAGGGGCAGTATCAGGGCCTGCTATCTTTTCTATTTTACTATTACTGGGAATAGGGTATAAAAATTCTTTTCTCTTTCTTTTTATACCTTTTATTTTAATAATATTGTCAATGATAATGGCAAAAATAAACTCAGGCAAAATAATCAGGGATAAAACTAAGGTTGAAGTTTCTCATAATCTAAAATTATTTTATTATTATTTAACTTTTATATTTTTAACGAGCTTAGGTTTTATAGGGTTTCCTTTAA
Organism: Spirochaetota bacterium; assembly: GCA_029552945.1. Taxonomy (GTDB): domain Bacteria; phylum Spirochaetota; class GWB1-36-13; order GWB1-36-13; family JAKPDD01; genus JAKPDD01. The sequence goes on along the minus strand of JAKPDD010000023.1, from coordinate 81,291 downwards.
TTGGGTTACACTCTGTTAAATATTCCATTGTAGATGAAAAATATATACCCTTTGTTTATTCTATGATTATGTTAATAGATGGTTTCCTTGCTATTCCAATAGGGCTTATTTATGATAAAATTGGGTTTAAAGTAATGGGGATATTGCCTTTTCTTATTTTTTTTATAAGTATTTTCTCTTTTTCAAATATATTTATTCTTGTTATTATAGGCTTTTTTCTATGGGGTATTGTTATCTCTTTTTATGAGACTGTAATAAGAGCATTTATAGCTGATACTATACCTATTGAATTGAAAGGGAAGTTTTTTGGGATATTCAATACTATCTTTGGGTTAAGTTTGTTTATTGGTAATTCAATTTTAGGGTTTTTATATGAAAAGAACATCCAGTATATTTTTTATTTTATTGGAATCACCCAGATTTTATCTTTTTTATTTTTTATAAGAATTAAAATCAATTTTAAAGACCAATTTTAAATACGTTTAATTTTAATATTTTTTAAAAGGGAAGGGATAAATATCCCTTTTTTATTTTTTTATCTCTCTTGAGACCATAAGTTCGAAGTCTTCCATTAATGCTTGTAGGTCTTCCTCATGTTCTACTTCATCTTGTAATATTTGCTGGACTATATTAAAAGTTACAAAGTCTTTATCTTTTGTAAACTCCAGTAATTTTTCATAAGTTGAAATTGCACACTGCTCCCCTTTTATGTTCTGCTCAAGCAATATTTTTACATATGGGTCTTTTGGTGCATCATACCCGCAGTTTGTCATTTTATACCACTCTTCAGGACTTAATATTGGAGTTCCACCCAATTGTATTATTCTATCAGAAACCATTGTTGCATGTCTTAATTCATCTGCTGCATGTTGGTTGAGTTCAGCTATAACAGCCTCTTTCATTGGTCCTCTTGCAACCTTTGCTCCAATCCAGTATTGATAATATGCCAGCCATTCGTCAGCGAAAGCTTTATTAAGTAGCTTTATAAGTTCGTTTACATCTACTTTTATTATAGATATTCCTCTTGTTCCCATTATAAGCTCCTTTCTTTATTGTATTGTAAAATATAATAATAAAAAAATAAAAATTTTTAAATAAAAATAATAGAGAAAAGAAAATTCTTATTTCAGTGGATTTTATTCTTCATTATTTTCTTTAACAGTTTCAACCATACCAAAACCCATAGAAGTTTTTTCTCCAAATCCGCTAAAGTATCCCACTTTTATTATTTCAGTTGGTGCTTTAAGTTCAAATGGTGCCAATATACCTAGTACCCAGAAAGGCTCTTTAGTTCCTTCCTTCATTGTTATTAATGAATAAAGATCTTTTTCATCCCTTGATTTACAATAATTTTCATCAAACTCTATATCAAAGTTATTTATTTCTATTTTTTTTCCATACAACTCTTCAAACTTTTTTAGTAAATTATCTTTCAATAATTCTTTTAATTTATCTTTATTTTTTATGGAAACATATTTAGGTTTTTCATCCTTTTTTGTTATTACAAGAGGTGATAACATTTTAAACTTCATGTTTTCTTTAAATTCAGGGGAATTACAAAAGCTTATATCTTTTAGTATAAGTTCAATTTTTTTTATTTCTTCATCTGTCTTTTTAACTATTTGTATAGTGTTATTAAACTTAAGGAAAGCTTTCCATAATAGGTCTGTGCCTATATCTGGAAAATTCAGTGATAATTTTAGAAAAACATTACATCCAAGGGATAATATCCCATCTTTTCTTATTTCCCTCTGTGGTATTTCAAGCCTTGAAAATGTAATATGGTTTAAAAATTGTGTATTATCCATACCAAGATATTTTGAGTTCTTTTTAATGTACATAAAAACTTTGTAGAGAGCTGACCCTAATTCATAGTGGTAATTAAAGGGAATAATAACCCCTTTTTTAACATTAAAAATAAGTTTAAACCTCATTTTATAACTCCTGAAAATTTTATAATATTAATTGTTTTATAATCTTTGTTAATTTTATATTAATTCAATTTTAATTTCTAATTATTAAAATAATAACTATTTTTATTTAAAATTCAAATTTTTGTCTATCAAATCTTAAAATCATATTTAATACATTTGAGGAATTATTCAGTTTCTTGATTTATTAATATAATATTTTATATTTTATTTAATAATTTGACATTGAATGGTTGATTTTAGTAAATTTTAAATAGTAGACGCGGGGTGGAGAAATTGGTATCTCGTCGGGCTCATAACCCGAAGATTACAGGTTCAAGTCCTGTCTCCGCAATTTTATAAGGGCGGTGTAGCTCAGTTGGTTAGAGCATACGGCTCATATCCGTAGTGTCCGGGGTTCAATTCCCTGCACCGCTATTTATTTTTAAATTGTAACATCACTCTTTTCATGTGTTCAGGTATTTCTATAGATAATTTAATATATTTCTCTGTTATAGGATGAGTGAATCCTAATTTTTTTGCTACTAAACACATGTCAAAATTTTTGAATTTTTTCCCATATATTTTATCACCTACAACCGGGTTCCCTATATGGCTTAAGTGTACTCTTATTTGATGTGTTCTTCCAGTTTTTATTTTTATTGCTAAAAGTGATGCATTTTTATACTCTTTTATTACTTTATAAAGTGTTATTGCCTCTTTCCCCTCCTCTGTTACTTTAAACTTGAATCTGTTTTTTTTATCTCTACCGATAGGAAGGTTTATAAGCCCTTTTGTTGTAGTAAGGTGCCCTTCTACAAGTGCATAGTATATTTTATTTATTCTCCTTTTTTTAAAATTCTTTATTAAAATTTCCTGAGCTTTTTTGGTCTTTGCAACTATTATTAATCCACTTGTATCTTTATCAAGTCTGTGTACTATTCCTGGTCTATCTGATTCTTTTTCTTTTATTTTCCAGAAAACAGCATTAAGCAATGTGTTTTCTTTATGTCCTTTCGCAGGATGTGTTACCATCCCATATGGCTTATTAACTACAAGTATATATTCATCTTCATACACTATCTCTATTGGTATATCCTGGGGGTTTATGTTATTGCATTCTATCTCTTCTTTATATTTAAAGTCTATATTGTCACCTTTTTTTATTTTATAACTTGTTTTTACTCTTTTGCCATTTACTAAAATATTTTCCTCGAATTTTTTTACAGTTGTTCTACTTATACCTATAAGTTCTGCTAATAGTACGTCAATTCTTTTACTGTTATTTTCTACATTTACTGTTGTTGAAAAATATTTTTCTGAAGTCATTTTGTATAATATTCCTTTATTTTTTTTATTGTCTGTTCAAGCTCTTCTCGTGTCCTTGATACTGCTATAAGTCTTTTAAAATCTGTTGAGTTTGGTAATCCTTTAAGATAGCATATGCCTATTTTTTTAAACTCATGCCATTCATCTTTTTCAAGTTCAAAATGCTGGATAAGTTTTTCTATTATTTGATTGATTGTTGGTTTAGTATAATATCCTTTTTCAAGAAATTCTCTAATCTGGTGTATTAAAAAAGGATTCCCTATAATTCCTCTTGCCAGCATTATTCCGTCACATTTTGTGTTTTCAATTACTTTTTTAGCTATTTCTGGAGTAAATATATTCCCATTTGCTATTACTGGTATATTTAATTTTTCTTTTATTTCTGCAATAGCATTATAATCAACTTCACCACTATATAACTGTGTTCTTGTCCTGCCATGAACTGTTATAAAGTTTGCTTTAGCTTCTTCAATTGCACTTGAAATTTCTAAATAGTTTCTTGAATTGTTATCAAATCCTAACCTTATTTTGGCTGATAGTGTAATATCAGGGAAAATATCTCTTATACTTTTAACAATTTTATAAACTTTTTCAGGATTTTTTAATAATGCAGAACCAGCACCAGTTTTTATAACTTTTTTTACAGGGCATCCCATATTAATGTCAAAAATATTGTAACTTTTATCTTTTTCTTTTATTATTTTTATTGCTTTAACAAAATCTTCTGGTTCAGAGCCAAAAAGTTGTATGCCAATATTAATATCATCTCTATTTTTTTGTATAATTTGATAAAATGTTTTATTATCATAGATTACAGACTTTACACTTAACATCTCTGTATATATTATATCAGGAAAGTAATCTTTAACTAATTTTCTGAAACTATATCTTGTATACCCTGCTATAGGGGCTGTTAAGATTAAAATATTTTTTAAATTATTATATAAATTTTGTAGTTTTTTTTCTTTTTTTAGACAATTCATATTATATTATTAACCTAAATAACCGATAAATATAGAAATTTTATTTTAAAAATTTATTAAATTTTACCTTAATTTTTATTTTTAAAATGAAAAAAATCTTTACTAAAGGGCTTATTATGTTTAAAAGAATGCTTAAATTATTTCAATTACTTAAACCAGAAATACCAAAAAAAAATTATGCATTAATGATAGTACCTCATAATCAGAAGAGTATTAAAAATTATAAAGTAAGTAGCAAGTTGATATATATTATTTTTTCAGTATTTATTTTTACTATGTTATTTTCTATTATGTCAATCTCAAGATATATATATTTGACCTTTAGAGAAAAAAGTATTAAGTCAGAAAATGAGGAAATGATAAAAAAAATAGAAAACCTTGTTTATAATAGTAATAAGATAATAAAGAGTCAAAAAAACTTCAGTGAAGTGTTTAATTCTTTGTTAGCAAATATGGGCTTGTCTGACCAGATATTTTACTCAGAGAGTAATTCTCTTGGGGGCCCTTTTGTTGAATTAAATAATGAATCAGAAAAAAAAGATGAAGAGATCTTCAAAGAGATTGAAGAGATAAAAGACCTTAAAATGATTGAAAACAAGATAAACTCAATTGATAAAGCTATAAAAAAGGTTGTTAATAGAGTAAAGAATTATGAAAAAATTACAAGATATATACCATCAATATGGCCTTTAATTGGTGAAGGTGAGATTGTTTCAAAAGGTAATGGTACAATTAAAATAGAATCAATCCCATATACACCAGTAATTGCTACCGCAAAGGGAAGAGTTGTTAAAATAGATATAGAAAATAATCTGTTAAAGATAGTCTTGAAACATAACTATAACTTTATTACAACATATTCTAACATTTACAATATTCCGGAAGAGATAAAAGAGGGGTATATAGTAGAAAAAGGAGATATTATAGGATATACTGGTAAAAATAGAGGGGAGGGCTGTTTAGAATATGGTATCTATATAGGAAATGAAAATGGTATTAATCCTGTTGACCCTGAAAGTTTTTCATATCTTGGTAGAAGATAAAAATTAAATGGGATTTTTTATAAATTGTTATTATAATAATGTAAGCAATATGAAATCGCAATAATAAGGCAGGTGAAATTGATTTTATGAAGCTCAAAAGATATACAATAATGCTTGTTCCTCTTAATGATGATTCTACTGAAGGTTTGAGTATTTTAAATATTTCTATCTATTTTATTATAAGTTTATTATCATTTATTATCTTACTTGGTATAGTTACTTATATTTTAAAACCTTTAAAGATTAAAGAAGATAATACTTTAAAATTAACTGTTACTACTCTTGAGGAGAATATTGAAAAGATATATTTTTTTAACAATTTATTGAATAATGACCTGGATAATATAATAAAATCTATTTATCCACCATTTGAAAAAGTTTTTATAATAGAAGGGAAACCTGAAAAGATAGATATAATAAAGGCAAAACTTTCTATTTTAAAATCTTTTATTGATATGAACAGGAAATATAAAGAGTTTTTATCTGATATACCTTCAATATTTCCAACACTTGGCGGGGGTAACATTAATTCACCATTTGGAGTAAGAGTCGATCCTTTTACTGGAGAATTAGGATTTCATACTGGTGTTGATATATTCCGACTCCCTGGAGTACCTGTAAGAGCAACTGGTAATGGTATTGTTAAGTTTGCTGGCTGGAATCCTCAATATGGTTTTATGGTTATTATAGAACATTCTTATGGTTATTCAACTTTATATGCTCATATGCAGCCTAACCTTATGGTTACAGCTGGAGATAGAGTTAAGAGAGGGCAATTTGTAGGATATGTTGGTTCTACAGGACGTTCATTAGGTTATCATTTACACTATGAAGTAAAGCTAAATGATAAGTTTCTTAATCCTGCAGATTTTTTATATAAATTCGAAGAATTTTAACAATTATTTTGTATAAAATAATTTTTTTATCCTATTAATTTCCCTAAATTTTTTGATATTATTTTAAGCAAGTTTATTTTTTATTATTAAAAATTTTTATATTTTAAAAAAATTTTGTAATTACTAAATTTTAGAGTTTTATCCTTTAAATTAAAAATAAGAATAAAAATTAAGTTATAATAATAATGTAACACCCTAATATTATTTTTAATATTCTTATAAATAAATTTTAGTTAATTGGAAATTGCAAGGTATATAAGATGGATTTTAATATGTCTATGTCTGAAAGAAAAGATAATTCAGAAAATTATGGTTCAAATAATAGAGTTAGTAGTTCTTTTTATTCTAATTTCTTATTATATATCAAAATTTTAATTAAAACTTTTTTATCTTTTACATTATCAATTCTTGTTCTTTATTTTAGTATAACTGGTATTTTTAATATTTATAATAATCTAAGAAAAAAAAGTATGTTGGATAAAATTCCTACTCCTAAGTTAAATAGAGAAATTCCTCTTTTCCCTGATCCTGTTTTAAATTATAAAAAGACAATCCAGGTCTGGGAATGGCCACCTTTAGAACATATTAATAATTATCTCTACTGGCTTTCCGGATATGATAATTGTCTTTTTGCTGCCAAGATGAATGCTATGAAACATGCAGGAATGATCCCACCTGATTGGGAAATAAAGGACTTTAAAAGATTGTTTAGTCCAAAAGAGCTTTATGAAAAATGGGGATTAAATGGGTGGGACATTACACTTAATGATGAGATATTAGATGAAATAAATAAAAGAATAAATAAGGAATCTATTTATCGTTATAGATGGTTTTCTATTAACAGTATGGATGAACTTGTATATTTGGTTAAGAATGGTTATCATGTAATGGTTGGTATCACAGTTTGGAAAAAACCTAATAAAAAATATCCATATCCAAGAAAAAATAGAGATGCTAACATTTCACATTCTATAACAATTACAGGAATATCCTATTATGACCCCCAAAAGGATTTAATAAAGTTTGAAACTTATGACCCCTTGCCTAAAAGTGAGTTTTATCCTATCCCTGTTTATAACAAATATAATGAAAATGGATATAATATTTTTGGTATACAGGGTGTTCCTTATATTACAAAAAGTGGTCGAGCAAGGAGTGGATATATCTATAAAGAATTAAATACTGAGTTTAAAAGAGATGTAAGAGGTACGAAAAAATGACACCACCTGAACATTTTGCTATAGGATTTGCATTAGGTAATTTAGCTTATAGTTCTTTTCAATTGTCTAAAGGTATTAGAGAAGATAAATATAAGAAGATAACATATACAAAAACCATAATTATTATGACCTTATCTGCTATGTTGCCTGATATTGATAGTTTTTTTGGTCACTATACTTCAAATGATCCGTGGGTAGGGCATAGAGGCATGACACATTCTTTTATAGGCATCTCTGTATTGGGGCTTGGTCTTGTTTTTCTTATGGGCATGTTAAGTAGTCTTTTCAGAATTATTACAGGTTATTGGAGATTACTATATAAGTATTTTTCAAAAAAAGAGGGGATACAGATAGAGTTTAATTTTGGGAAGTTTATTTTCTATCCTTTTTATTATAAAACATTTCTTTTATATTTCTTAATAGCATTTATAGGAGGTTTATCTCATCTTGTTTGTGACCTTTTTCAACCACCAAGTGTATGGGGTGGACTCCCATTGTTTTTCCCTTTAAAGGTAAATGGAGTCTATCACCGGATTGGTGGATTTTCTACTATGGGCTGGTATGAACTTAAAGTTTTCTGGATAACTGTAGGTTCTGTATTTATTTCTACTGCTATAATACTTATTGTTAATTTTCTTAAAAAACTTAATTTTAAGTTGTTTAAATATTTAACAATTACACTTTTTATTTTGGTTATTTTATTTCACTTAACTACATTTGTTTGGAGTGCTAAAATAATATTAAATGGTAACTATAAAGACGATTTTGATTGGTATAAAAAACAGATGAGTACTATTGAAAAAGAGATGCCCACCTTTGTTAATAATTTTACAAAAAAGAGCGTCAGAATATTTTCTGCTATTTTTAAAGCTTCACAGAAATCGTAAGGATACTAAAAAATCAAGGATTTTTATTTGGGATTTTCAAAGTATGTTAAAATTAATATAACCCTTATTTTTTATAACACTTTATGAAATAATTTTTTCAGTTTGTAGCTTTTTAAATAATTTATAGGGTTAAATTTTATTGGTAAAATTTTATTTTCAAAAAATAGGAGATTATATTGAAGAGAGTTGCTTTAATAATATTAGATGGTTTTGGGCATAGAGAAGAAAAAATGGGAAATGCTATCTTGTCTGCTAACCTTAAATATTATAATTATCTTAAAACTACATATCCTTTTACAACACTAAAAGCATCAGGGCTTGCTGTTGGCTTACCTGAAGGGCAGATGGGTAATTCAGAGGTTGGGCACCTTAATATAGGGGCAGGAAGAATTGTTTATCAGATATATACAAAGATAAATAAGTCTATAGAGGATGGAAGTTTTAATAATATCCCGGTTTTACTTGATGCTATAGAGAATGTTAAAAAATATAACAGCAGTTTTCACATAATTGGACTTCTTTCTGATGGAGGTGTTCATAGCCATATACAACATTTTTATGCTGTTCTTGAATTGCTTAAGAAAAATGGGATAAAAAGTGTTTACATTCATGCTAATCTTGATGGAAGAGATGTTCCCCCGACTTCTGCATTGGAGTATGTAAAATCTCTGGAAGACAAAATTAATAGTATAGGTATTGGTAAGATTGCAACAATTATGGGTAGGTATTATGGTATGGATAGAGACAACAGATGGGAAAGGGTAAAGCTTGCTTATGATGCTATGGTTTATAGAAAAGGCTTAATTTCATCTAGTAGTATTGAGGCTGTTAAAAATGCTTATGAAAGAGGAGAGACAGATGAGTTTGTGAAACCTACTGTTATTGGGAAAGAAGGTGCTATTAAGGAGAATGATAGTGTATTGTTTATAAACTTCAGACCTGACAGGGCAAGACAGATTTCCAGGGCTTTGGCACTTAAAGACTTTTCAGAGTTTGAAACAGAAAAGATGAATATTTTTTATATTACAATGGCAGAATATGATAAAACTTTCCCTTTTCCTATTGTTTTTCCGCCAGATAATATGGAAAACATACTTGCAAAAGTACTTGAGATTAATAATAAAAAACAACTTCGTATTGCTGAAACAGAGAAGTATGCCCACGTGACATTCTTTTTTAATGGGCAGATAGAGGAGCCTTTTAAAGGAGAGGATAGAGTCCTTATCCCTTCACCAAAAGTTTCTACTTATGATCTTAAGCCAGAAATGAGTGCTTACGAGGTTACGGATGAGATATTAAAGAGGGTTAAGGATTATGATGTTTATATTATAAATTATGCTAACCCTGATATGGTTGGGCATACTGGTGACTTTGAGGCTACAGTTAAAGCACTTAAGGCAATAGATAATTGTATTGAAAAAGTAGTAGAGACTTTTAAAAAAGAGGGTATAAGTGTTATAGTTACAGCTGATCATGGGAATGCTGAGATAATGATAGATGAGAACGGGTCTAAAGTAACATCTCATACAACATGTCCTGTGCCATTTATCATAGTTGACACTAAGAAATATAATTTAAGAAGTGATGGAATACTAGCTGATATAGCCCCAACTATTCTTGATATTATGGGGATTCAGAAACCGCCTGAAATGACTGGTAAAAGTTTGATTATAAATTCTTAATTTTAAATTAAATTTTATTGAAATTGAGGAAATGATATGGATAAAAACAAAACAAAATATATATTTATAACAGGGGGCGTGTGTTCTTCATTAGGTAAAGGTATTGCTGCAGCATCATTGGGTTCTTTGTTAGAACTTAGGGGTTTTAAAATTGGACTTCAAAAGATAGACCCTTATTTGAATGTTGATGCAGGGACTATGTCTCCTTATCAACATGGAGAGGTTTTTGTAACAGCTGATGGGGCTGAAACTGATCTTGATCTTGGTAATTATGAAAGATTTACAGATAGCCCTGTATCCAAAATTAACAGTATAACAACAGGCCAGATATATCTTAGTGTTATAAATAAAGAGAGGAGAGGAGAATATCTTGGTAAAACAGTTCAGGTTGTTCCTCATATTACTACTGAAATTAAAGCAAGGATAAAAAAAGTTGCTACAGAGTATGACCTTGATATACTTATTGTTGAGGTTGGTGGTACTGTCGGTGATATTGAGAGTATCCCTTTTATTGAGGCTATAAGACAGTTTGCACTTGATATTGGTAAAGAAAATGTTCTTTTTATCCATTTAACATTAATACCATATATACCTGTCTCAGGTGAACTAAAAACAAAACCTACTCAGCATAGTGTAAAAGAACTTGGTAGTCTTGGTATATTACCAGATATTTTGATGTGCAGGACAAGTAGACCTTTAACAGAGGAGATAAAAGAAAAAATAGCTATAATGACCAATATTGAAAAGAGAGCTGTTATTCAAGCTCTTGATATATCATCAACTATTTATGAAATACCATTACAGTATTCAAAAGAGGGACTTGATGACATTGTAATTGAAAAATTGAAACTTCCTCAAAAAAAGAAAGACCTTTCTAGATGGGAAAAGATAGTTAATATAATTTCTGAAAGTAAAAAAGAGGTTAAAATAGGTGTAGTTGGTAAATATCTTGAATTATCTGACGCGTATAAAAGTCTTTTTGAAGCTCTTGTTCATGGTGGTATAGCAAATAAGATTAAAGTTAATATAAAAAAAATAGATTCTGAGTATTTCAATGAAGATTCTTTTAAAGATGTTAATGGTATTTTAATACCTGGTGGTTTTGGTAGTAGAGGTATAGATGGGAAAATAAGAGCTATAACTTATGCAAGAGAAAATAATATTCCTTTATTTGGTATATGTCTTGGTATGCAACTTATGGTTGTTGAGTTTGCAAGGAATATACTAGGGATGAAAGATGCTAATTCTGAGGAGTTTAATGAGGATACACCTTATCCAGTTATATCTTTAATGGAGGAACAGAAGCAAATAATTAATCTTGGTGGTACTATGAGACTTGGGACATATAAGACAAAATTAAATAAAAACTCTAAATTATATAAAATATATAATCAGGAATACATTTTTGAAAGGCACAGGCATAGATTTGAGTTTAATAATGAGTTTAAAAATATTTTTGAAAAAAATGGGATGATTATAGCTGGTGTTCATGAAGAAAGTGGACTTGTTGAAGCTATTGAAATAAAGGACCATTTATGGGCTATAGGTGTACAATTTCATCCTGAATATAAGTCTAAGCCTTTTTCACCTGTTCCATTATTTGTTGATTTTATAAAGGTAAGTAGTAGATGAAAATCAATTTTGTAAAAGAGTTCTTAATTGATTTTTTTAGAAAAATAAGACCACGATATATTTTTATATTTATATCTATTTTAATAGTTTTAATTTTCTTTTTTGTTTCAATCTCAAAAATCTTGCCTGTTGATAAGAATAATAACGAACCTTTTTTTCTGGAAATAAATAATGGACAGAGTTTTAATGAAGTAGCAAATATATTACTAGAAAATAATATAATATCTTCCAAATTTTATGCTAAAATTTTATGGAAATTAAAAGGTGGTTCTTTAAAAGCAGGTTATTATAAACTTACAAGATCAATGTCTCTTATTAAGGTTTTAGAAATATTAAAAGAAGGAAAAGAACATTTTATAACTTTTACAATACCAGAAGGGGCAACTACTTATGATATAATTGCTTTACTTGAAAAAAAGAGCTTTAATTATGATTTTATTAAGAGTGTGAAAGATTCTTTTAGTGATAAAGAGATCATAAAAAAATATAATATTCCATTTGATACTGTTGAAGGTTATATATTTCCCTCAACATATTATATTTCAAAAAAAAATATGGATGGTAAAAAGTTTGTTGATATGACTATAAAGACTTTCAGAGATAAGACTAAAGATCTTTTAAATGGGATTAGCAAAGAAGGAGAAAAGAAAATTATTATTCTTGCTTCAATTATAGAAAAAGAGGTTTATCTTGAAAACGAGAAACCTTTTGTTGCCTCTGTTTTCTATAATAGGTTGGATAAAAATATACCTTTGGAGTCATGTGCAACTGTCATTTACTCTTTTGAAAGATTGGGCATAATTAAAACTAGATTACTTTATAAAGACCTTGAGATAGATTCACCATATAATAGTTATAAAAGAAGAGGATTGCCACCAGGTCCTATATCTAATCCTGGGTTGTCATCAATAAAGGCTGCAATATATCCTGAAAAAACAGATTATCTTTATTTTGTTCATAAGGGTGATAAAACACACCACTTTTCAAAAACTTTAAAAGAACATATGGAAGCTTACAGAAAATATATTTTTTATCAAAAGGTAAAGTAATGCAGAACATAAAAAATAGGCGTTATTCTTTTATCTATACTCTTTCTAAAATTACACTTACTCTTAATATAATTGTTTTTATTTTAGGATTGGAATTTCTTTATCAAACTAATAACCTTATAATCTCAGATGTATCTGATCCAGCAAAAAAAATTTTACTTATTAAATTAAATCAATGGATTATAATAGTGGGGGTAACTTTAATTGTACTTAATATTTTTGTTATTATAGGCTCTTTTATTTATAGTAATAGGAAATATTTTAAAATACTTGATTTAATAAGTTTTGATAAACCAGAAAATTCGATTAAAATTCTTGATAATATTAGTCTTATAGACGAATATGGTTTTTTAGGTGAACATATAAAAAAATTATTAACATGTTATATTGAGTTTTCATATTCTAAAATAAGTAAAATAAATGAAGATGAAAGAAAAATTAATTTTCTTCTTACAATTAATAACAAACCAATAATAATCTCTGAGCTGGTTGATAGGGATAATGGATTTAAAATAGTTAATTTAAACAAAAAGGTTGTTGAAGAACTTAGTGTTGATTCAAAGTCTTCTATATTAGGTGATTTTGAAAAAATAATTCATCCTGATTCTTTAAATGAATATAAAGATTTTATAAATTCAGTTTTAAAAGAGGATTGTATTAATGATGATATTGAAGAGTTTGTTCCTTACAATAAAAGTTTTTATTTTTTAAAGTCTTATTATGATAAGGTATGTTTTAATGTAAGTTTCTATTTTTTTAAGTCAGATTATTATGAAAAAAAAGCTTATAACTATGAAATAACTAAAAAGATTATAAATAGTATGATAGTTATTTTTGAAACTCCTGAAGAAAGTAAAAATCCTACTTAATAAGTTTTTAAATAGGTCGAGAATCTATTTAACTACAATTTTCAGGAGTGTCAACAATGATGAGGTCATTATGGACTGCAGCTACTGGTATGCAAGGGCAGCAGTTTCTCTTAGATACTATAGCAAATAATCTTTCGAACGTTAATACTGTTGGTTTTAAGAAAAATAGAGTTGATTTTCAGGATTTACTATATCAATCTTTAAGGCTTGCTGGTTCACCTTCTTCTCTACATAGACAGAATCTTTCTAAATACCCTACAGGAATAGAGGCTGGACTTGGTGTTGAAGTTGGTGCTACACAAAAACAGTATACACAAGGATCAGCAAAACAGACTGAGAATGAGCTTGACATGATGATATTTGGAAATGGCTTTTTTAGAGTAAGACTTCCAGATGGTAGATTAGCATACACACGAGACGGTTCTTTTAAATTAGATTCTAATGGAGATATATTAACATCTGATGGTTATTATCTTGAACCAAGAATAACATTGCCTCAAGATTATATCCCGGGGACAGTTAATATATCAGAGGAGGGGATTGTTACTGTTAAGACTGCAGCAAATCCAAATGAAGATATAGAGATAGGACAAATACTGATATACAGATTTATTAATTCAGGTGGGCTTACTAATATAGGGAAAAATCTTGCTATTGAAAGTCAAGCAAGTGGTCCTGCAATAGAAGGAATTCCTGCAAGAAATGGCTTTGGTTTTATAAAGCAAAAGTTCCTTGAAATGTCAAATGTTAATGCTATTCAGGAAATGGTTGATATGATAGTTGCTCAGAGGGCATATGAAATGGACTCGAAGGCAATACAAACATCGGATAATATGTTAGGTACAGCAGTTTCATTAAAAAGATAATGTAATATGAAGATAATTGTTATTTTGTTAACATTATTTATTTTTATTGATCTTTATCCAGTGGTCATAAAATTAAAAAAAGAGGCTCAGGTTTGTGGACTTTATATTGAATTAGGGCAGATAGCAGAAATTGATGGCAAAGATGAGTTAAAAAGTTTTAAAATTTGTAAAATTCCAGAAAAAACTATGAATTTTGACTCATCTATTATAAGAAAAATCCTAGAAGAAAAATTAAATATTGACTTTGTACTTCAAGGGGATAGTGTCTTAATAAAACCTCTTTATACTATATTACTTCCTCAAGAGATTGTTGAGAAAATTAAAAGTGAGGCTTATAAAGTTTATGAGTACTTACATCCTGAGTATATACAGATAATATTAACAAGTCCCCTTAAAGAGATTAAAATACCTCAATCAGATGTCCAGTTAAAAGTCTATATACCATCAACAACAACAAATAAAACAAAGGCAGCAAGAATTGAAATAGTGATTGATGATCAAATATATCAATCTTTTTTAGTTACCTTTAATATCTCTATAAAAAGTAGGGTTTTAAAAACAGTCAAAAATATTAATAAGAATACAGTTTTTACAAAAGACCTGATAAAGGAAGAAATATCCGAGATTTATTTTAATTCGGATGGGTCGTATCCATTATTGGCTTCTGATTATAAAAATTTTATTGGTAAAAAATTTAAGTGTTATATAAAAGAAAATGATTTTATTTATGAAAAATGTTTGAAATAAAGTAAAAAAGTTTTAAAGCATGTAAATAAGTTTTTATAATTTTAAATATCTTTAATTTTGTGTTTTAAAAAATCATTAAAAGCTAAAAGTGTAATTAAAAACAGGAGTTATGATATGTTTAAAAAAATAAAAGGGTCTAATTCAATTGGCATAGACCTAGGAACTGCTAATACTTTAGTCTACGTAAAGGGGGAAGGGATAGTACTTTCTGAACCTTCTGTTGTTGCTGTTGATAGCACTACAAGAGAAGTACTTGCAATAGGTGAAGAAGCTAAAAGGATGCTGGGTAGGACTCCTAATAGTATTGTTGCTATAAGACCTTTAAGGGATGGGGTTATAGCAGATTTTGACATAGTCGAAAAGATGATAAAGTTCTTTATAAGAAAAGTTGTTCCATATAAATGGGTTAGCCCAAGAGTTGTTATAGGTATTCCGGCGGGCATTACTGAAGTTGAAAAGAGAGCTGTAAGAGAGTCTGCACAACAGGCTGGCATAAAAGAGGTCTATCTTATAGAAGAATCCCTTGCTGCTGCAATTGGAGCTAATATGCCTATATATGAAGCATCAGGTAATATGATAGTTGATATTGGTGGCGGTACAATAGAAATATCTGTTATATCATTGGGTAGTATGGTAAAAACAAACACAATAAGAATAGGTGGGGATGAGTTTGATAATTCAATAATACAATATATAAAAAAGGTTCATAACCTTGTAATAGGCGAGAGAACAGCAGAGGAGATAAAAATTACAATAGGAAATGCTTATCCTTCTAAGGAGTCAAAAAAAATGGAGGTTAAAGGTAGAGATGCAGGTAACGGCTTGCCGAGGACTCTTATAATAGATTCAGAAGAGATAAGAGAGGCTATAAAGAAGGAACTTGAGGAGATAAGAAATGCTATAGTTGAGACATTGGAACAGACTCCGCCTGAACTATCTGCAGATATAATAGAGAGGGGGATTGTTCTTGCAGGTGGTGGGGCTCTCTTAAAAGGATTGCCAGACTTTATAAGCAAAGAAACAAATGTTCCTGTTATTGTTGCTGATAATCCTCTTACATGTGCTGTACTTGGTGCTGGTAGGTACCTTGATGAGCTGGCTAAAATAAAGCAGAGGAAGTTTTAATGTTTTCTTTCTTTATCTTTAAAAATAAAGAGAGACTTATTTTTATAATTTTTTTTATTGTTTCAGTTCTTTTTATGAGTTTTAGTTCAACAAGATTTTCTATATCTTTAAAAAGTGTTTTTAATACTATTGTTTATCCTTTTGAATATGTTTTTTTTAATATAAGGGATGGTATATCTTATATTTCCCTATCTTTTTCAGAGTTAAGTACATTAAGGAAAGAGTTAAAAGAAAAAGAAAAAATGATAGAGTATTATAGGGAAAAATTGGCTGATTACTATTCTATGAAGTATAAAATAAAAGAACTTGAGGAGGCTCTTAAATATAAAAGCGAATCTTTATATAAATTAGAAGTGTCAAAAATACTTATAAGAGATAGTGAAGAGATTTTTTCAAGCTTGATTATTGATAAAGGATATATTGATGGTATAAGGGTTGGTATGCCAGTAATATCTTATAATCAAGATGAACCAGGAGTAGTAGGTGTGATTTCTGAAGTATATCTTTTAACCTCAAAAGTAAGAACCTATAAAGATCCACTTTTTTCAACAGGGGTATATTTACCTTATTCTAAAGTCTTGGGAGTTGTAAATGGTATTTCTAATGATAAGAACTTTATGACTATAAATTATATAGATAAGGAAACAAATATAAGTTTAAACGAACCTGTTTTAACTACTTCAGAAAGTAGCCTTTTTCCTGAAAATATTAAGATTGGATATGTAAATTATATTGATAATACAGACAAGTCCAGTTTAACTTATAGGGTTTTTGTAAAACCTCAAATTGAACTTAACAGTATAAAAAATGTTTTTATAATAACTGAGAGAAGGTAATTTATGGCTACTTTTTTTTATCGATCATTTCTTATTTTATTCTCTATATTTATTATCATATATCTTTTTGACTTTCTTAAAATAAAAAATGTAAGACCAGATATTGTTCTTATAATTGTAATCTATATTGCTTATAGAAAAGGGGCTTTCTCGGGTGAAATTACTGGTTTCTTTGCTGGGTTAGCAGAGGATTTTATATATTCAACTCTTTTTGGTGCTTATTCTTTTTCTAAGTTTATTACTGGATATATAACTGGTAAAATAATAACCAATTTTATTATTGATAACTTTTTTGTTCAATTTTTTATTATTTTAATAGTTACTCTTATAAATAATATTATTTTTATGTCTGCTATACTTGTTTTTACAAATGTAAGTTTTGTTGATTATTTAGGCTCTGTTTTTTGGTTAAAGATAATTTATACATCTGTTGTTGGTGTCTTTTTATGGTATTTACTGGAATATTTTGAGAAAAGGACAGGGGGGATCTAAATTGGACTATACCCCTACAAAACCAAGACAGGATATAGGTCTTCCAAAAAGAATATCTAAGTTATTATATATTTATTATTTTATGCTTATACTATTATTTCTAAGGTTTTTTTATTTGCAGATAGTAAAGGGTGATTATTACCATTTGTTAGCTGAAGGTAATACTGAACAGTCTTTGCCACTAATACCACCTAGAGGTATTATATATGATAGAAAGCATAATATACTTGCTAAAAATACACCTTCATATAATCTGGCTATAATACCAGCATATTTACCAAGAGATAAAAAATTAAGACAGAATCTATTAAATGATATATCAGAAAAGTTTTTAATCCCATATGATAAAATAATAAAGAGATTGGAATATCAATTAACAAGCTATAAACCGATTATATTAAGGGAAAACTTATCAAAAAAAGAGATAATATTTTTAGAGGAACAAGAAAAAAAATATTCACCTTTAAAAGTTCTTCAGTATCCTGCAAGAGTATATACTTTTGGAGAGTCTGTTGCTCATTTGTTGGGATACGTTGGTATTATAAATAAAAAAGAACTTGATGAAAATAGAAACAATAAGTTATACAGGATTAATAGTATTATAGGTAAAACTGGTATAGAAAGATATTATGATGTTATACTTAGAGGGATTGAAGGATCAGAGATAAGTATAGTAAACACATTCGGTGAGCCTATCAAAGACCTACCGGAAAAACATGTAAAGCCAGTCCCTGGTAAAAACCTTGTTCTTAGTATTGATGGAAGTATACAAGAATTAGCTTATCAGATGATTAAGGGTAAGAGGGGGATAATATTAATTACCAAACCTTCAACTGGAGAAGTTATAGCGTTTGTAAGTTCTCCATCTTATGACCCAAATCTTTTTATTGATTCTGAAAAAGTTGAAAAAGCATTTTTAGAATTATCGACAAAGAAAGACAACCCATTTTTTAATCGTATAACACAAGGTAAATATGCTGTAGGTTCAATATTTAAAATAATAACAGCTTTATCTGCTTTAGAAGATGGGATTTTAGATCCTTATGAAAAAGTTGATTGTTCAAAAGGTTATTTTGAGTTGGGAAATAGAGTTTACAAGGATTGGAAAGTACACGGTTACGAAAATTTATTTACTGCACTTCAAAAGTCAGTTAATGTATATTTTTATAAAATTGGTTATAAATTAGGATATGCTGCAATATTAGATTATTCAAGGAAGTTAGGACTTACATCTAAGACTGGAATAGATATACCTGATGAGGTTTCAAGTTTTATTCCAACACCAGAATGGAAAGAGAAGGTATTTAAAGAGATATGGTACGATGGTGATACTGTTAATGCGGCTATAGGTCAGGGTTTTATAACTCTTACACCACTTGCAGTTAATAATATAATTTCCTTTGTTGCAGCAGATAAATTGTATAAACCGAGAATTGTTTGGGAAATAAGAAACCCATATACAAATGCTGTGGAAAAAAGGTTTCAACCAGAAGTCCTTTCTAATTATCAGGCTAATCCAAAGAACTTAGAATATATAAGAGAGGGTTTAAAATTAGTTACACAACCTGGTGGTACTGCTTCCTATCACTATTATGTATCAAAAATACCTATAGCAGGGAAGACAGGGAGTGCTCAAAATATTGAAAAAAAGACTCACTCCTGGTTTACTTCCTATGGCCCGCTGGATAAACCGTTGGCAGAGCAGTATGCTATAACTGTGATGGTTGAAGCATCAGGGCATGGGGGCTCTGTTGCTGTACCTATTGCGTCTTTACTATACAATTTTATAGAAGGAAAAATGTCTAGAGAAGTAGTATTAAAAGAGATATATTCTATATATAAATATCAGGGGTTGGAAGATTGAAAAACATATTTAGAATAAGTGCTAAAATAGATCTGTGGCTAATAATAATAGGGATTCTTTTGTCTATAATAGGAGTATTGTTTATATATAGTTCAAATATAAACAAAGACCACTTTAAATATATTAAACAAATAATAAGTTTAGTTCTTGGAATAATTGTCTATATAATATTTGCAACATATGATTATAAAAGACTTACTGAAAAATGGTTTTTTTTGTATATAGCTGGTATAATTTTATTAATACTTACCCTTATTATAGGTACTAAAATAAATAATTCTAAGAGCTGGATAAAGATTGCTGGATTCAGTTTTCAAACTTCAGAATTATGTAAAATATTCTTTATAATATCTTTAACAAGTTTTATTGATAAATTTAAAGATAATGTTAAAAGTTTTTCTTTTATTATAGTTTCTTTGCTATTACTTTTACCATATATTGGTCTTATAATATTTCAACCAGACCTTGGTACTGTAATTGTGTTTATATTAATCACCTTTATTATGCTTTTTATTGCAGGAATAAAACTACTTTATATTGGTACATTATTCTTTATTGCTTTTATAGCTATTGTTTTTTCATTCACATCTTATGTTTTTGACTTTTATAATATAAATAACATTTTTTCTAATATATTAAGAAATCAAGTTGTACTTTCTATTGCTGGAATTATTCTTATTGCTAGTGGTTTCATAACTATGATTATATATATTATTACTCCCTTTCAATCTAAAAGAGTTTTTTATACATACATAGTACTTTTAAGTATGGGATTTGGACTTTTTATATCAGTTCCTATGAAAAACTTTTTTAAAGATTATCATTATAAAAGATTGATAGTTCTTATTGATCCTGAAATAGATCCACTTGGTAAAGGTTATAATATAAGGCAGTCTGTAATTTCTATAGGGGCAGGAAAGTTTTTAGGACAAGGCTTTACATCTGGTAAACAGAATAGAGGGAATTTTTTGCCATCCGAGGATACAGACTTTATAATATCTGTTATTGCTGAAGAGACTGGTTTTCTTGGTGTAAGCATTGTAATACTTTTATTATTTTTTCTTGTTTACAAGTCTTTACATATTGCTTTTTCAGCAAGGGATTTTATAGGTTATATGCTTGCTGGTGGGTTATCTGCTATGTATATTTCTCATATACTTATAAATCTCTTTTCAGCAACAGGTCTTTTCCCAGTAATAGGTATTCCATTACCTTTTATAAGTTATGGTGGATCCTCTTTAATTACTAATTTTATTGCACTTGGCATTCTTTTTAATATAGAATCGAAAAAATTTACCTATATTACTAAATAAAAATTGTTAATTTTTATATCCAAAAAAAGAACTTAAATGGCTATCAAATATATCTTTTCTAATGACATTAGTACTCTAAGAATAGAGCTATTTAAACGACTTAGAGATTCTAATAAAGATATTTTTTCTAATATTAATATAATAGTCCCAAACTTATTTATAGAAAAATGGCTTAAAAAAGAGATTGCTAATTACTTTGGTATTTTTTTTAATATCAGAATAGATACTCCAACTAATATTTTCACTAAAGTAATATCAAGTATTTTTGGGGATATAAAGTTAATTGATAGTTCTGAGAATGATATAAGGATGCTTATCTTTAAAATTTTAATTGATAATATTGATAATTCTGATATAAATAGTTTTAAAAATTATTTTTGTAATGAAAAAAGAGGTGGCATTGATTATAAAAAACTTTTTAAATTAACAGATGAAATTGCTAAATATTTTATAGAGTATTTTTACCAGATACCTGAGGTTATTGATAAATGGGATAAGAATAAGTTTTTTTTAGAGAATGATAATATTGAAAAAGCTTTTTCTTTAATATATAAAGAAATCTTTAAAAAATATGAAAATAAATATACAACACTTAAAAAATTATCTGAAGAACTGACTTTGTTGCCCCAAGAAAATATTAAAAATAAAATTTTGTTTGATAAAATTTATATTTTTGGATTTTCATACATTCCTTATAACCAGTATCTTTTTATAGAGTCATTAAGTAGATATATTGAAGTTGATTTATTTATGATAAAATATAGTATTAGTGATAATTCATTTGTAAAAAAATATACAGAAGGTGTAAAAAAAATATTTAAAACAGAGGGACTGTCAGATAAAGCTTGTATAGAAGAGATTAATAACTATAATTATCAATCTGGCTTGCTTGGAGAATTAAAAAAAAGTTTTTTTGAAAATAAAAGAGAGAATATTACTAAACAGGATAGAACACTTCAAATTATCGAGTGTCCATCTTACAGGAGAGAGGTTGAGACTGTATATCAGAGTATACTTTATAACTTGAGGGAAGATCCCTCTCTCAAATTAGATGACATATGTGTGCTTGTTACAAGGCCAGATGATTATTATACTCATATATTTTCGGTTTTTGAAAACCAGGATATTTTAAAGTATCAGATTAGACTTAAAAGATATTATGAACCTAATATCATAAAAGCTTTAAAGGATCTTATAAAGTTAATAAACAGTGATTATAGAAAAGATAAAGTTATATCTCTTTTATCTAATCCTGTTATTGCTAGCAGGTTTGATTTTTCAGATGAAGATATAAATGAATTAATAAAAATTATTGATAGAGTCAAAATATATTTTAGCTATAATAAGGAAGATAAAATAAGATACTCTAATTGGGATTCAGATTACTTTACCTGGAGTTTTGGACTAAAAAAGATAAGAAACAGTTATATGATAGGTAATAATGTAGAGGATTTGGATGAAATAATATCTTGTTCTGATTATTATATTAGAGATTCTGAAAATATCGAATCTTTGAATCTTTTTTTTGAGAATCTTTTTGGTTTTTTAAATTCATTTGAAAATGAAATGGATCCACAGGAGTTTAAAAATAGGATATTATACTTTATATATAATTTTACTACCGTTAAAGATAGAGAAGAAGAATATGTTAAAACTCTTATAGAATCAAAACTTTATATTTTTGATGAAATGAAAAAAGTATTTTCTGCTAAGGTTAGTATTGATTACCTGAAGGAATACGCTATTTCATTATTAAACTCAATTAAAATAAACCATAAAGGTGGAATATCTGAAGGTATAATAATAAAAAATCTTTATCCTATGGAATCTATTCCTTTTAAAATAATTTATATTATGGGCTTGGATGAAGATTTCCCTTCAAGAGATTTGGAATCATCAATTGATTTTAAGATTAAAGTAAAAGATTATGTGAAAAAAAGTCAGATGGAGAAATATGCATTTTTAGAGGCTTTACTTTCTGCACAAAAAAAGATCTATATTACTTACAGAGGTAAAGATATAGAAAAAGACCAGATAATATATTATTCACCAATAGTAAAAGATATTATTAATTATTTAGGAATTGATTTTAAAGTCTTTTCTGTGCCTATAAATATAGAAGATATTATAAAAAGTGGTAATTATACTAACAATCCTTACACTGATATTTATCATTTTATTACTGAAAAAGAGATACAAAAATCCAATAATCTTAATCCTGTAAATACTATCAAGATTAATTTTGTTGGTCTTAATAAGGATGATCTCCTGATTGACTTGAAGGAACTAATAAATTATGCAATATATTCTCCAAAAAAAGCTTTACTTGAAAAAAAGTGCGGTGTTGATATGTCTTTTTTTAATATTAATATGCAAAATAGTATTGAACCTTTTTTTGATTACCAGGTCATAAATGATTATATAAAGGTTTTTATTATAAATCTTTTGCTTGGGGATGATATAGAATATCAAAAAGTAAAAATTCTTAATTATTTTGAAAAGATTATTGAAAAAAAATTAGTTAGAGGTGAACTTACAGAAGGGTTTTATTCCGATTTTATAAAAGAGTTTTTTAAAAATAAAATTGAAGAGTATTGTAAAGCATTAGAGAATAAAGAAAAATTGATAGAAATTGTAGGAAGAACTGAAAATAATAGTTTTAATAAAGATAACTTTATCAAAAATTTTAGAGCAGAAAATTTTAAGAAAGTATTAATAGACCAACAAATAAACATAGAAGAACTCAATATTAATGGAACATTAAAGGGTAAAATAAAGAATTGCTATATAAAAGGGCATGTAGATGCTATTATTGATTCTAGTAATAGAGCTTATCTATTTGAAATTATAGATGATATTCCTTTTTATTCAAGTAGGAGTAGGAGTCCAAAAAAGGGTAATATTAAAGAGGGTTTTGTAAATATTTTAGTAAAGTCTTTGATTTATAACTGTCTTCTTAAAAAAAAGGGTTATGAGGCTTCAAAAATTCTTTTTTTCGAAGACAAAAAAGATAAAAAGTCTAAGAAACTTTATATATTTCTTTCAGATAGTTTTGAGAAAATTATTTCCAATATTTTTAATACCTTAATTTCTAACTATATAGATGATATCCTTGAAACTTCTTGCTTATATGAGGTTGATAAAGATGTGTTAATAAAGGATTTTATTCTTGAAGGGAAAAGTTTTGAATTTGAAGAATATAAAAGAATAGTTATAAAAAACAAAAATTATTACTATCAGTCTAATTTTTGGATAAAAGATGAAGATATACTTATTAATACAGTTAATATCTTTAATGAAGAAAAGGTAAAAAAGTTTTACGATTTTTATAGTAATATATTCAGATCATTTTATAGAGAAAAGATAGATGAGATATAATCTTGATTTAAATGACCTTGAGAGTGTAAAGACTTTGTTTTCCAAAAACTCTTTTATTGAAGCATCGGCTGGAACAGGGAAGACATATACTATAGTTGAACTTGTTGTTAGCCTTATTAAACTAAAACTATGCCACCCTTCAAATATACTTGTTGTTACATTTACAGAAAAAGCAGCAGGTGAGATAAAAGATAGGATCGTGAATAGGTTAAACCAGATTTACAGGCAGGATAAAAGAGAGGAGATAGAAGAAGCGGAGAAAATATATGTCAATACTATACATGGATTTTGTAATTTGCTTATACAGGAGTATCCTTTTGAAATAGGAGCAAGGTTTGATAATCTGCTAATAGATGATACACCTATTTTGGAGGATATATTTTTTTCTTACTTAAGGAAAGATATATTTTTTGACTTTGAAGGAGATGAATATAAAAAAGTTTTTAGTATAATTGGATTTGGGGCTGATAATACTGGTAAAAAGATAAGTAATATAATAGAGTACATAAAAAAAGTAAGATATTTTTATCCACTTAAGAGTGAGAAAACATCTTTAAGCAATATTAAAGCCTTGTTAAAAGATGAAAATAATAATGAAACAATATTAAATAATGTTGTTATTGATTTTATAGCTTCTCGCGTAATAGAAAAATCTGATTCTTATAAAAAAGATGAGAGTATTTTAACTT
Organism: Spirochaetota bacterium; assembly: GCA_029552945.1. Lineage (GTDB taxonomy): Bacteria > Spirochaetota > GWB1-36-13 > GWB1-36-13 > JAKPDD01 > JAKPDD01. The sequence continues at coordinate 56,481 of JAKPDD010000023.1, read as the reverse complement.
ATGATGATATGATCCATCATGTATATTACACTCTTGAAAATAATGAAAACTTTAGAAATATAATCCAGAATAGATTCAGGTATGGTTTTATAGATGAGTTTCAGGATACAGATCAACTGCAGTTAAGAATTTTTAAGAAAATTTTTATAGAAAAAGAGAATAATAGACTAGTTATTATAGGTGACCCAAAACAATCAATTTACTCTTTTAGACACTCTGATATTGATACATACTTTGAAGCCAGAGAAGTGATAGAAAAGAATGGAGGATATATAATTACAATTGATAAAAACTACAGATCGGACAGAAGTGTTGTTGATAGTTATAATAAAATTTTTTCAACCCCTGATTTTTTTAAAACAAATAAGATAGAATATAAATATATTACACCAGTTAAAGATGTAAGTGATATTAACTGTAAAGGTTTTTATTTCTTTAGGGTTTCAAGTGATAGTAAAGAGGAGGATACTTTAGAATTTATAGTAAATGAAATAAAAGCTCTTGTAGCTGGGAAGAGATACAAAATAAAAAATGATAATAATATTATATTACCATCTTTAAGTGATATAGCAATTCTTGCTTCCTCAAGAGATGATTGTGATAGAATATATAATAGGCTTATAAAAGAAGGTATCAACTCAACTGTATATAAAAAAAGTGGGCTTTTTCAGAGCAGTGAAGCTATTACTATATTATATATTCTTGATTATTTAACAGAACCATCTAATTTGAAAAAACTAAGGAAACTTTTTTTTACTGACTTTTTTTATATTGAATGTTTTGGAATTTTTGATGTTAATGAGTTTATTAAGAGCGATAGAGTTAAAGGCTTTATAAATCTTGCCAGGTCTTTCAAAAATTATGCTTACAATAGCCTTTATTCTCTATATAATTTTCTTGATGTTGAAAATAATATATTAAAAAAGTATCCATTAATAGAAGCACAGAAAAGAATTTCAAATTACAGACATATACTTGAAAAACTAGAAAGTATTTTTTACAAAGAAAAATTAACTCCAAATGAAATGAAAAATAGATTACTTTTTCTTATTTTTAATCCTTCTGATGAGGACTTTTATAAACTTGAAGATGAAGAGAATAAGGTTAAAATCCTTACAATACACTCATCAAAAGGGCTTGAGTTCCCTATAGTTTTTGATTATGGTGCTATCAAAAAAATTAATGAAAGGAAGGACTTTTACATTTACAAAAATATAGATAATAATTTTGAGTTTTATTTTGATATGCCAGAAGATAAGAAAAGGGAAATGATTATAAGAGAATATCAGGAATACAGGAGACTTCATTATGTAGCAATAACGAGAGCAAAAAACTGTTTTTATCTCCCTGTTCTTGAGCCTAAAGAAAGCAAAAATCTAAATGATGAGATATGTAGTATAGCAGAATATATGTTTAACATTGTTGATTCTTTTAAAGAATGTGAGATTGTTATGAATCAAATTGAATCTGGTATACAGATTAAGAATTATACAGACTTATTAATAGAAGATAATTTAGTGAAATTAAATAAAACTGATTTTAAAAATAGGTGGTCAAATATATATTCTTTTACATCTATAAGTAAAAATGAAGAGTTTAATATTGTAGATTATATTGAGAATATAATTACAGATGAAAAATATGATGAGGATAATTATCTTGGAATAGAAGATGATTTAATACCGGGTGGAATAAAAACCGGACTATTTTTTCATGAATTGTTGGAAGTTTTAGATTATACTACTGAAATTAATTTAGACTTTATTGAGAGTAAAGCAGTTTACTATTTTTTAGATAAAAGTAATGAAGAAATAAAAGATATTGTGAAAGAATCTAAAAATATTATAGATAAATTAATTAATTTAAGATTAGATCCATCAGGAATAAGACTTAAAGATATTGGTATAAAGGATAGGATAAATGAAGTTGAGTTTTATTTTCCTATATGTAATGATCTGGTAAAGGGATTTATTGACCTTGTTTTCAGGAGTAATGGTAAATACTATATTGTTGATTGGAAAACAAACAGGGTTTATTCAGATTGCAGAAAACACTTTGAGGATAATTATAGATTGCAATATGAGATATATCATTATTCTCTTATAAGATATCTTGAAAAAGAAATAAAGGACTTTGATTATAGTAAAAATTTTGGTGGTGGTTTTTTTATATATTTAAGAAGATTGAATGAAGATGGGGTAGTGTATATAGAGCCTGATTATGATATTTATAAAAATTTTAATTACAAAATTTGTAATGCAATTAAAAATTATAGAGATGATAGATGAAATTATCTGATATTAGAACATACCTGGCAAGTGTAAATATTCAACTACCTTATGAGTTCCAGTTATATATACTAAGAGACATTGTTGAACTTCTTGGGTATTCTAATGATAAAATAAAATACTCTTTAATTAATGTTGTTTCTTCTCTGTTTATTGAAATTGAGAATGGTTCTACCTGTTATGAGATTGAGATGGGATCTGAATTTATAGATTATTACTACCAGGGCTACTTCACTAAAATAATTACAGAGGATGAGAGGAATAAAAACTTTTTTGTTTTAAAAAGGTTTGAAAAAGATGGCAAATTCTTTATATCAACATATAGACATTTTGTTGATGAAATGATTGTTGGAGGTTATATAAGTGAAAGGATCAAGAAAAATATTAATTCTCTAAACTTTCTTGAAATTAATAATGAGTCAACTATAGATATGATCTTATCAAATAATATATCTGTAATAACTGGCCCCCCAGGTAGTGGGAAGACAACACTTGCAACTAGAATATACAGAAGGCTTAAAGAGATTTTTAAAGATAAAAAAATCCCTAATATAAAAATATGTGCACCAACGGGAAAAGCAGCAAATGTTTTAACCAGTAAAGTTGGAGGAGAGATTGAGTCTTATACTATTCATAGACTTTTAAGCTATAATCCATCTTATAACAGTTTCAGATTTAATAGAGAGAATAGACTTGAGTGCGATCTTCTGATAGTTGATGAAGCTTCTATGATAGACCTTACACTGTTTAGAGCACTTCTGGAGGGGCTTGATGATGATTCTAAAATTATTATAATAGGCGATAAAAATCAATTGCCTCCTGTGGGTGAGGGAGCAGTTTTTTCAGAACTGGTTAATTTGCTGAAAGAGTATGTTATTGAACTTAAAAAAGTATACAGAACTGAAAACAGGAGGATAATAGATATTGCAGATAGGGTAAAAGAGGGGGATGGTAGAATTAAAGAGTCTATTGAATATATTGATCTTAATAGATTAGTTAATTCTGATATTAAATATTTTGATAATGGTGTTTATTTTGTTGATCTTGACAATAGAAAAATTAAAATAGCTATCGATTTTTATTTAAAAATTTTGGCAGAAGAAAAGTCATCAATAATACTTACCTTTACAAATAGGGGGTTGAGAGGTTCTGATACTATAAATAATATTGTCTTGAATAGCTATGTAAAGAATTATTATATAAAAGATGTCCCTATAATAATTACCAGAAATGACTATGAAAATAATCTTTTTAATGGTGATATTTTATATCTTGATAGAAAAAAGGGTATAGCATATCTTGATGAGATTGGTTATAACATTAATCTTATTAAAGATTATAAGTATGCTTTTGCTGTGACTGTACATAAGAGTCAGGGTAGTGAGTATAACAATGTTTTTATATTTTTGCCAGATAATAGTGATAGCCCTATGTTATCAAGAGAGATATTATATACAGCTATAACAAGGGCAAAAGAGAGGGTATTTATATTTGGTAAAGAGGAGACCTTAAAAAAATGTTTTGAAATAAAACTGAGAAGAAGTAGTATGTTAAAGTATTTTATAAATTGAGTTCTTCATAAAAACTGTATAATAAAGCTATTTCATCTTTCCATAAGCTCTCATCTATTGTTTCAAGTATAAATATCTTTTCTTCAAATCGCCTGTCATTTATAATATACTTGAAAACATCAAGCCCCATTGTCCCTTTCCCCAGATTTTCATGTCTATCTATTTTTGAACCAAGCCCCTTTTTTGAATCATTTATATGAAATGCTATAAGGTATTTAAGTCCAACAGTCTTATCAAACTCTTTTATTGTTTCTTCATAACTTTCTTTTTTTGTTATATCGTATCCTGATGCATAGAGGTGACATGTATCAAGACAGACTCCTATTCTATTTTTGTCATTTATTCCTTCAATAATATTTTTTATATGCTCGAACTTGTACCCAATATTTGACCCCTGCCCTGCTGTATTCTCAATAACAAGTTTTATATAGTCTGTCTCTTTTAGTGCATGATTGAGTGAGTTTATTATGTTATCAATACACTCCTCTTCTGATATCTGGTTTAAGTGACTTCCTGGGTGAAAATTAAGGTATTTAAGAGAAAGAGCCTCACATCTTTTAGCTTCATGTATGAATGATCTTAGAGAAATTTCCCTCTTTTCTTTTTCAGGGTGACCAAGATTAATAAGATACCCATCATGTGGCAATATTCTTTCAGTTGAATATCCATATTTTTCAATATTGTCTTTAAAAGCTTTTATAGTTTCATCTTTTAGAGGACTCTCCTCCCATCTTCTCTGATTTTTTACAAACAAGGCAAAAGCTTTTGCCCCAATATTGTATGCATTAATCGGTGCTTTCTGAACTCCACCCTCAGTGCTTACATGTGCTCCTATGTATTTCACTTACTTTTTCCCTATTGTTTAGAAATTAAAATTAATTTATAAAATTTTAAATATAAAAATTTTAAAGAAAATTTTTATATGATCTAATGGAGAAAAATTACAATAATCTTAAGATAAAAAATAAGTTTAATATTTTAATCTTTTCTGATTTAAATTTAGACCATAAGAAACAGAACTAGTTATGTTGATAAAGGTTGTGTTATTATGATAAAAGTTAAAGCCTGGAATCCTTTTAAGGGTTGTAAAAAGTTTTCAAGTGGCTGCAAAAACTGCTATGCTTACAGGTTTGCTGAGAGGTTAAGAGAGTCTGGGAACAACGATTATAATGATGGTTTTGATTTTAAACTGTTGCCTGATAGGCTTAAAAAGCCTTTTTCTGAGAAAAAAAAGAGTATTTTTTTTGTTAATTCTATGGGGGATCTTTTTTATGAAAGAATGAGTTTTAATTATATTGATAAGATATTAAATGTTATTGAGGCTACTGACCATATATATATGATTTTAACAAAGAGAGCTGAGAGGATGAGACTTTACTTTGGTAATTCAAAACTACCTAAGAATCTTATGGTTGGTGTTACTGTTGAAAATATTAGTTATAAACATAGGATTGATATATTAAGATCTATAAATGCTTATATAAAGTTTATATCTTTTGAACCTTTACTTGGTTACATAAAAGATATTGATCTTGGTGGTATTGATTGGGCTATAGTAGGTGGTGAGACTGGGGCGTATGCAAGACCAATGAGCCTTTTATCAGCCAAAAATATTCTTCAAATGTGTAAAAAATATAATGTATCCTTTTATTTTAAACAATATGGTACTTTTTTAGATAAAAAGTGTATAAAAGATAGGTTTAATTTAAGTTCTTATAAAGAATATCCTCAAAAACTAGTTGAACTTGTTAACTACCAAGCTTACTCTCTTTTTGAAAGAATGGGGCAAGATTAGACTTAAACTCTTCAAATACTTCATTGAAGTTATCGTCTTTGTTATAGTTTTTTGTCTCTATTATCTCAAAAAGCCCATCTTTATCATATAATTTTCTATTAAACTCAAGATATCTTTCCATCTGTTTATCTAATTCAAGGCTGTTAAAATCATTAACTATTTCTTTAATAATTTCTTTTTTAATATTTATGAATTTTTTAAGTTTTTCTGTTGCATCTTCAGCGTTTTTTGCTTCCTTGATTATTCCTGTTAATTCATCCAGTATTGACAATTCTTTACTTGATGAACATGATAGTATGTTTATTAGACTTATAAAAATAACAATGATTTTTTTCATCTTTATGTCCTCAAGTTTTAAAATTTCTTGTTATAAAATTTATCATTTTTTTTATCCTGAAGGTATACTATATCATACTCATTATTTTTTTTATTATACAGATCGTAGGCCTCTTTTTCGCATGTTGAACAAGCATCAAATGGGATAGTAATAGCAAATATATGATATCCTTTATCTCTACATTTTGAATCAATAGTAATAAAACCAGAACAATTATCACACAGTTTTAGAGACTCGTACTGAGTGTCTGTTATATATTCTGTATCGTAGAATACTTTTTTTGACCTTGAGATAAAACCATTATTTATTTTTGATTTATCTATATTGCCTCTATTTTTCCATATACGATGTACTTTGTCTATTACTTCTTTTATATAATCAAGGTACTCTTTTTTATCAGAAACTTTTTCTCTTGAATAGTCTGGCTCTTTTATAGTTGAGTAGTCTATTCCAGCAAGGGCCAAGAGTATTCCAAGGTTAACATAAGGTAGAGCACCTTCTATTGAGTATCCTCCTTCAAGTACTGCAAGGTCTGGATTAAGTATTTCTGTTAGCTTTGCATATCCTTGAGCTGAAAATCTCATGTTTGTTATAGGATCTGTGTAATGGTTATCCTGCCCTGCTGAGTTTATTATTATATCTGGTTTGAACTCACTTATTATTGGCATTATCCCTTCTCTTAATGTTAGGAGAAAACCATCTTCTCCGGTGCTTGGCGGCAAAGGAAAGTTTAGTGTATAACCGGTCCCATGCCCATCACCACATTCATCAATAAAACCTGTACCTGGGTATAAAGTCCTTCCGTCCTGGTGCATTGATATACATAATATGTCAGGGTCATACCAGAATATGTCCTGTGTGCCGTCACCGTGGTGGCAGTCAGTATCAATTATTGCTATCTTTTTTACTTTATATTTGCTTCGTAAGTAATCTACAACTATTGCTTCATTATTTATATTGCAGAACCCTCTATTACCATAAACAACTTTGAAAGAATGGTGTCCTGGCGGTCTTATTAATGCAAAACCATTGTTTATCTCTTTTTTCATCAGAGCATCAGCAAGTGCTATTGCACCTCCTACTGCAATAAGGTGTGATTCTGTTATATTTGAATCAACATCAGGAACCATTATATGGGTTCTAATTATCTCTTTCTTATCTATTTCAATAGGGTTATATTCTATTATATTTTCAAGATTAAAAACACCCTCTTCTTTTAACTGATCATAAGTGTAAAGGAGCCGCTCTTCCCTTTCAGGGTGTGTTTTTGAAATTGCCCAGTCAAATGCAGGGAAGAAGCATAGCCCTGTTTTTCTTTTCATTATTATTCAAATATTGGAATATTAAGCTCCATTTTTGGCTCAATAATATGAGGATTTTTTATTAAGTCTTTATTTGCATACCATATTATAGGCCATAAATAAGCTTTCCCGTATACACTTTTTCTCATAGATATTCTCCAGAGGCAATCACCTTTTGATACAGTATATTTTTTATACCCTTTAACAACGCTACTATAACTATCTGTTGCTCCTTTTTTTAAGGCTATCATTTTTTCAGCAAGTTCTATTGCCTCTTTTGCCTTTTCAATAGAGTCATAGTATTTTTCTTTTTCATATTCAGATGTAGCATTTTCATACAGATAGTCCAGTTGGTTCAACATAGCATCTTCTGGGTTTGTAGCTTCTTTTGCTTTTTCTTCCTTGGACTCAGTTTCATTAACTTCTTTTGTCTCTTCTTTTACTGTTGTTTCTTCTTTTTTTATATCTTCATTTTTTTCCTTAATTTCTTTATTTTCATCTATATCTTTATTATTTTCATCTGTTCTTGTAGTATTTTCATCAATTAAATCTTTTTTATTTTCATTATTTTCAGTATTTTCTTCAACTTTTGTGGTATCATCTGTATTTGAGTCCTTGTTTTCTTCAATTTTTTCTTCATCATTTTCTGCAATATATAATGATTTTACCTGATCTGGTTTCATTTCTTTCATAGGTTCTTTACCATAAAGCTTGTAAACTTCTTTTCTTAATCTTTCAGCTTTTTCAAGGTATGACTCAGCTTCCTGTTTGTAAAAACCATTAGTTTTATCTAGAATTTTTTGTGTTAAAAGAGATAATTTTATTCTTAAAGCCTCTTTTTCTTCAACCATTTTGTTATAAAATGCCTGTAGTTTATCAAATCCGGGGTGGTTTTGTGCTAAAATAATGTCATTATTTTTAACAGCCTCACAAAATGCAGCAAACTCTTTTATTGCTTCATCTTTTTCTTCTTTATAGAAGGTATTCACAAACTCATCTTTATTTAGTGCTTCAACAATCTCATTTCCTTTTGATACTTTTGTATTAAGATCAGTGACTATCATAGCTGCTTCAAACTTTTCTTTAAACTCAGAATCAACTTTCTTCATTTCTTCAGCAAGTTCTGTTTCTGTTTGGTTTGCTCTATTATATGCCTCATCCATAAGCTTTATGTATTCTTGTAACTCTTTTATCTCTTCTGTCTTATTTATATTCTTTTCAATAGTTGGTAGTTTATCTTTTGCATTATTGTATAGGTCTTTTGCCTCTTTAAGTTTTTCTTCATAAGGGTTTATTTTTTTTACCAGTTCAAGTTTATCATAAACTTCTTTTGCAAGGTCTTTTGATAGATTAACTCCACCTGTGTATTCCATTGATTTTATTGAATTTATTTTGGCCTCAAGTTTATCAATTGCATCTTTTGTTCTTTTATCTTTTGATTCAATAAGTGATTTTCTTGAACTTCCTATACTTGTTTCAGCGTGTTTTTTTGCTTCATCACCCTTTTTTTCTTTTATAAAAGATTCAGCCTTGTTATAGTTTTCTTCTGCTACCTGATAATCGTATGGTGCATATTTATCAGCTTCTGATTGCTTTGCAGCATCAAGTTCTTTTTTGGCAAGTTCAACCTCTTTTGTTGGCAAAGAACTACATGAAATTATTAATAAACCATATAAACAAAACAGTAATTTTTTCATTTTATTCTCCTCTCTTTATGTAATATCAAATTTATAATACTTAATTTATAATATAAAAATTAATTAAAAGCAAATTAAAATCAATTTTTAAATAGTTTGACTTTTAGGAATCAAGAAATAAAATCTACTACCTTGAGTTTTTCTTTCTGCTCTTAAAATACTATTATTTTTAAGAAGTAATTCATAACTTAAAGAAAGGCCAAGCCCTGTACCTAATTCTTTGTTTGTTCCCTCTCTTATTTTTATCTGTTTTTTATCTCTAAGACTCTTTTCTATATCTTCATTTATTCCTATCCCATAGTCCTCTACTATTATTTCTACATTTTCTTGATTATCGATTGTTTCTACTTTAATAATACCCCCATGGTAGCTGAACTTGATTGCATTACTTATAAGATTCTTTATTACTATCTCTATTGTCCTCTCATCTGCTTTTATTTTTAGATGTTTTAGATTCTTTTCTATTTTGTTTTTTTTCTGGTCTGCTAATTGTTGTAAGTCTTTTATTATTTTTTCTATAAGTTCATCTATATAAAAGTCTTTTATTATAATAGTTTCTTTTTTTAACTGTATTTTTGACCATTCAAGTAGTGTTTCAAGTATACTATATACAGAGTCAACTGATAATTTTATATCGCTGTATGGAATATCTTTATCCCCTTCCTGGAATAAATAAAGTAGGTTTTTTATTGATCCTATACTGTTTTTAAGGTCATGTGATAGTATTGAAAATATTTTATTTTTGTACATATTACTTTCTACTAATTTTTCTTTTGATATTTTAAGTTTTTTATTGCTTGACATTAGTTTATAATTAGCTGTTTTTGTTTTTTTATAGGCTCTATTTAATTTTTTTATTAGTATTTCTATTATGAGGGTATAAAAAAGTGTAAACATTGTTATTGCTAAATATGTGGAGAGAAATATAAGAATAAATGTTGAATTATAATTGTAATTTGGTTTAAGGAAAAAATGGATGACTATTGGAAATGTAAATGATATTAGTGAATAGATTAATCCTTTTTTTGTTCCCAGAAAGAAAAATAAAAAAAGGGGAATAACTAATATCCAGAATATTCCTGTATAATATGCCCCACCTAAATAAAATAATATATTTGTGGATATTACAGTTGTTAATATTATTATATTTCTTGCTAATTTTAAGCTTACAACCTTTTTTTTAAATAGAATTAAAAGAGATATATCAGCTATTGTAAGAAATGAAAAAATGTAAACATATGGGAATGGCTCGAAAACAAAAATGTGTAGCAAAAGGTATGATACAAAAAATAATGGGCCCCAAAAAAGGAGCGATTTTACAAGTTTGGCCTGTGATTTTTCCCCAAAGTTTACTATTTTGTTTGCTTTTTCTAATTTTATATTTTTTCTTTCTTTATCTTGCATAATTAGCCCTATACTTAAAATATTACTTTAGTCTACTTTAAATTTATATTTTAAAAATTTTTTATTCTACTATATGTTTTGTAAACAGTAATCGATTTATGACTTTAACAAATTAAATGAAACAATTGCCCCATTGCCTGTATTTTTTATTTCCAACCTGCTGTTATGTTTTGCAAGATACTCTTTTGTTATTATTAAACCAAGCCCTGATCCTTTTTCCCCAATAGAACCTGGTGTAGAATCAATGCTTTGGTTTGATTCAAGTTGTTTAATTACTTGTTCAGGTATGCCGCTCCCTTTGTCTTCTATACCTACTTTTACATATATGCCATTTGTTTCAGTACATATTTTTATTTCTTTACCACATTTTGTAAACTTTATAGAGTTTAAAATAATATTTCTTAGTACACTTTCAAGCATATTGATATCGCCTATAACCAGGCTTTCTGCTCTAAAGTCTTTTATTATTTCTATTGATTTCGATTTAATAAATGGCTCAAGAGATAGTAATACTTTATTTATTAGTTCATTTATAGGTATGTTTATTGGTGTGTATTGATGTTTGTTTACCTGTATTTTGTACCAGTTTACCAGTTTTTCAAGTGTTTCATTTGTTGCTTCCAATGCCATTATTGCTGTTTTAACAGTTTCATTAATATAATCAGGGTCTGCTTTTTCTAAAATACTTTTTATACTCCCTATATTTGCCTTTATATCATGTGAAATTAGGGCTACTATTTTACTATTAATACTATTTATATGTTCAAGTTGCTTATTATAGTCTTCAAGTTTTTCTTTTGATTCTGATAGATTCCTTGTTGTGATTGTTATAATGTTTGTATATTGTTCAATAGAATATTGGTAAAAAAAAGAAAATAAGGAAATAAGTATATAAACAGAGAATAATATTATGGTATAGTTCAAAGGATAAGAGGGAATTGGTTTTATTATAAAATATATAAAGACTAAAATTAGAAACATTCCTAAGGATAGAATTAAACCTTTTTTTGTTCCACTTAGGGAAAAGGACATTACAGGAAATAGAATTACCCAGAATATACCAGAATTAGATATACCCCCAAAGTAAAATAGAGATGAAAATATTATTATAGAGCAAGTAAGTATTATTAGTGAAGCAGTATTTATCTTTATTTTATTTTTTTTAAAAAGTATAAAGTTTATTTGTCCACTTATAAGACAAAAGAGCAACAAAAAAGCAATTGGACTATATTTTACAAAAAGGTCTATTATACTGTAAATTATAAGATAAAAAGTAAAAGAATAAGTGAATAATTCTATTAATACATTTTTTCTTTGTTTTTCGTATTCTTCTGGATGTGTAAAAAAATTTTTAAAATTGACGTTTTTCCCCATTATTTTATATTACCTTATTTTTTTAATAAATATTATTTATATTTTAACAATAAAAAAATAAAAAAAAATTCAATTTTCTTAAATATAAGACTTAAAGCCAGGATAATAAAAATCTTGAATTCAGAGGTTCGTTTTTATAAATTTAAATCTATAATTTTATAATTTTCTATGGTGCAAATGCTCCCATCGTCTAGTCCGGTCTAGGACACCGGGTTTTCATCCCGGCAACAGGGGTTCAAATCCCCTTGGGAGTGTTTTATTTTATTTGAACTCCTACAATGCATATATCATCATGCATATATTGTTTAAGTTCTTCGCACTTATACTTGATTATATCAAGTATAGCATCTATATCAAGATTAGAGTTATTTTTTAGTATTGAAAAAAAATCATCTTCAAACTCTTCTCCATCCTCCTTTACAATTTCAATAAGGCCGTCTGTAAATATTATTATTTTGTCGTTTTTTTGGAGTTGAATTTTCTTTTCCTCAATTTCAATATTTTCAAATACTCCTAAAAACTTTCCTCTTGAATCAAGGCTTATTAAATTATTTTCTCTTATCATTACTGGGGAGTTATGGGCTGCTTTAGCATAAGTTAATGTGTTTAAATATTTATTATAAAATCCTGCGAATACTGTAACAAAATTATTATTTGTTTTATCTATTAATTTTTTATTAATCTCTTCCAATAGTTTTTTAGGGTCCTCTTTTTTATATGTTGGGGTAGAATCTATATATGCTTTTATCATTACTGTTATAATTGCTGCAGGTATTCCATGTCCTGATACGTCTGATATAAAAACTAAAAATCCTCTTTCTGTTTCTATAACATCAAAAAAGTCACCCCCTAATTCTTCTATAGGTTTATATATGGAGACTATTTTTATTTTTTTATTTTCAATCTTTTCTACCGGTATTATTGCCTTCTGTATGTTTTTAGCAAGTAGCAGTTCCTCTTTTGTTATGTTTTCTCTTATTCTAAGCTCTCTATTACTTTTTTCTATTATTTCTTTTTGATAACTATAGACTTTATTTGATTGCCTGAAGACAAGAGACATTAATCCTGATATTAACAGTACAAGTAGGTCATTTTTGATATATTTATGTGTTATGAAAATATAATCAATAAAAGCGAAAATTATTAATGTTGTGTAAGAGTAAATTGTTATTTTAATGTATTCTTTTTTCTCCATAGTTATGTATAAAGGGAACATATATACCAGAACAGGTATAAACAACCATCTGTAATTCATGAGAATGAAAAATAGTGATAAGCCGGATAAATGTACAAGTGTTAATGATATTTTTGATTTTTCATTTTTTTCTCTTATAAAAAGATTTATAATTTGAATAATCCAGTAGAATAATGAGTATAAAAAAAATAATCTATAATTGCTTTCTATAAGTTCCAGTTCTTTTAAGTAAATAAAACATAATGCAACTATCCCCCATGCTGTAAATGCAAGCCTTAATCGTGCAATATTGTATTTTTTAAAAAATATTTTCATTATCCTGGGCCTTTATAATATAATTCATTAAGGAAAATAAAATTTAGTTATAAAAATATTTCTGTAAAATGTCAATATGATTTTTTAAACTGCGAGTAATTTATTAACTATTACTAAAAATATAATCAATTGTAATATTTTAAAATTATTTACATTTTTAAAAAAATTAATTAATATATATATAATATTATACTATACTAAATTAAAAGGAGGCTGTATGTTTAAAAAAATTGTATTACTTTTTCTTATTATTTTAACCACAGCAGTTTTTACAAAAGACATTTATGTAAAAGCTGGGTCTGATGGTGATGGGACAAAGGAAAAACCTTTTGGTTATATCTGGCTTGCTTTAAGTAAGGCTGAAAGGGGAGATGTTATACACGTTGCTCAGGGTACCTATAATGGGAAGGGAGGATCAGGTTGTTTTATTATAGATAAACCTGGTATTACACTTGTAGGTGGCTATAAAGATGATTTTTCAGAAAGGGACCCATTTAAATATTTTACAATACTTGAAAGGGCAAAAGATTATAAAGGTGATGTTACTGGGTTAAAAGATGGAATAATAGACGGGTCTGGTGATCATTCTGGATTTATTCTGGATGGTTTTGTTTTAAACTCTCAGACAAGGAATAGCTATGTTAAAGGTAATACAAAGATAGAACCAAAAAACTCATGGCCGGGTGCATTAATTCAACTTAATTCAGCAAATATAAAGATATTAAACTCTATTCTATTAAATCCTTATGGTGAAGGTATATATGTAACATGGAAAGGCAAAGATAACAGAGTAGAAAATAATTTTATAATAAATACTTTTTATAATGGTATAAGCACAAGATCAGCACAACCTGGATCAGAGATACTTATAAAAAATAATACAATTATTTTTGGTTGGTTTCAACCAGGTAAAGGTGGGGCAATAGGTATATTTGTTGGGAGAGAGGGAAAAACAATAATAGAAAGCAATATTATAGGCTATATGCAGACAGAGGGGGGAGAGGCAGGAAATGCTGTAACTAATACTTTTGGCAATGAAGATACAGTTTTAAAAAATAATATATTTTTTCAATGTCAGGGTGGTTACTATAAATATATGGATGCTCAGAAAAAAAATCTTTTAGTATGGAAAAAAGAGGAGTTAAAAATGCTAGAATCAGAACCAGAAGAGTTTATGCTTTCTGAAGCTTCTGGTAATAGTGATGAAGACCCTGGTATAAAACCGGATCCCTGGTATTTTGACCTTTTTACAAGGTTTGTTGCCTCTGAACCAGGCAAACTTGAAATGGATAAAATGAACCAAATAAGGAGTATGTTAGGATTACCACTACAGGCCAAGGCAGGAAGTTCAAGAGAAAATTGGGGCATGCCGTATCCACTTGAAAAAATTGTTCCTAACCTTGTTTCTAAAACTGGTAAGGGTGTTAATATCTCAAAGAGTTTTGAAAAATACGTTTCTACAAGTGTTGCAGAGGAAAATAAAGAATATGAAAAGGTTGATTTTGAAGTTTTTGAAAAGTCAAAATCCAAAACACTTGTTGGAAAAAATGTTGAGTTTAATGCTGGCATAGGTGATAAAAAGACTGACTATTTATTAAAAGATGTTACAAGAGATAATTATGACTGTTATATGATACTAGCACCTGGTGAAACAAATTATACAAGAAAATATGTTTTTGGGTATTTTTTGAGGGGTTCAAAAGCACATAAAGCACTTGAGAAATATATGAAAAAGATAAGTGATATAAATAAGTCAGGCGGATTTACTATAAAAGGAACTGCTTTCTATATTGGTAAAGATACATATCCATATCCAGTAGGTATAATTATTGACGATATCAAAAAGTAAATAATTTTTAGAAAAGGGGGCTTCCCCCTTTTTTATGTTGTTAATCATAATTTTTGTTAATTCTTAATAATATTCTAATTATTTTTTTTAAATTTTAAATAAAAATTTTAAATGGACTTTATTATGAAAAAAATATTATTAATTATTTTTATAAGTTTCTTATCTTTCTGTTCTACAACTCCAGTAAAAGATAATAATATAAGTAATACCAATAAACCTTCTTTTAAAGAAGAAAAAGGTGATGATATAGATATCATTGTTAATCTTATAAAAGATAAGAAATTAAGTGAAGCAAAGCTTATTTTAGATAGCAAACTAAAAAAAGATCCTGACAATACCAGATATCTTCTTTTGCTTGCTGATATATTTTATCAACAAAAAGATTATAGGTCATCGATTGATATATTAATAAAAGTTGTTGATAAGGTTGAAGAAAAGCCAAAAGTATTGTTAAGTATAGCAAATAGTTATTATTCTATAAAAGAGTATTATAATGCACTTTCTACATATAAAAAAGTAGTTGAACTTGATCCTCTATTACTTGAGGCCTATATAAAGATAGGAGATATATATACTGAGTGGGGAAATTTTAAAAAGGCATCTGAATGGTATAATAAAGCTATAGAAATAGATAAAAGATCAGCAGATATATATGTTAGTATGGCAAAAATGAACTTTGAAATGAAACTTATAAGAAAAGCAGAAGATTTACTTAAAGAAGCTTTGTATATAAACCCTATGTCTTTTGAGGGAAGAAAATTGGAACTCAGTATACTTTATGAAAAAAAGGATGGCAAAAACTTAGAAAAGAGAGCAAAAGAGTTTCTTAATGACTTTAATAATCCTGATGGTCTTCTTTTCTTGGGCAACTTTTATCTTGAAACAGGAAAGGTTAAAGAAAGTTTTACTTATTTTAAAACAGCACTTGATGTTTATCCTCAATATGCACCAAGTTATAATGGTATGGGTAATTACTATTATGAAATCGATGACCTTAAAAACTCTGAATATTATTATAATAAAGCATTAACCCTCAACCCAAAATATCCTGAGGTTTATTATAATCTAGGTTTAGTTAATGTTAAGTATAAAAATTACGATAAGGCTATAAGTTATTTCAAAAAAGCGTACGAGCTTAGTAAAACACTAAGTATAAGTTATCTTATGATTGCTATAGCAAACTATTATAAAGGTGATGAGAAAGAGGCTTTAAATAGTATTATAGACTTTTATTTTATTGATGCAGGATTATACTATCAGACTATAAAAACACCTAAATATGGTCCTGTAATGGGGAATATTGTGGCTAATTACTGGAATTATTATGATAGGAATAATCAATTTAATAAAGGGCTATATCTTTTATTGGTTCAGAGTTTAAGTGGTGCTTTCTATATATTTGAAAAAATTAAAGATAATCCGAACTCTTATTTCTTACTTTCAAGAGCATACTTTATAAACAATCAGATAGAGAAAGGGAAAGATGCATTTGAAAAATATGTTAAAGTTGAAAAACCAAATAAAGAAATAATAATACTTGATTCAAGCTTTAATCCAGTAAAGGGTGAAGAGTGGTTTTTTAAGTTGCTGTTTGAAAAATAAGTGTTTTAACCTTATATTGTTTTTTGTTTTTAGATAAATATTTATTTTATTAATCTGGGATCATTTACCTCTTATTTTCTGTTTATTAATCTTGGATTTATCCGATTTTTTAAAAATAAAAATAGGTTTTATGATGGTTAAAAATTTTATTATAATAAAATTTTTATTGTTCTCATTTATTTTATATTCGTGTACTAGTGTTGACAGGAGAAAATATTATATTAAGGAAAGTAAAAAAGGGGAAGAAATAACTCAATTTAAAAAAGATATTGTTTCTATCCCGGTGAATATAATGGGACAAGGTGTTTTGCCAGCTGATTTAATGGCAAAGTATATTACAATGAAAAACAATAATGTAGATTATGATTATGCTTTATATTTAGCAAATATATACATAGAAGAAGCTAATAGGGAGGGAATTAACTACGATATTGCATTTGCTCAGATGTGTCTTGAGACAGGGTACCTTAGTTTTGGTAACCAGGTTGAACCAGGGCAGAACAATTTTGCAGGTATAGGTGCAGTTGATGGTGGAGCAAGGGGTAATAGTTTCCCAAGCCCACGTATAGGAATAAGGGCACAAATACAACACCTTAAAGCTTATGCTTCTTATGATGATCTTTCAGAGACTGTTGTTGATCCAAGGTTTAAGTATGTTAAAAGGGGAATTGCACCAACAATATATGATCTTGCAGGAAAATGGGCCTCTGATCTTTATTATGGTGAAAAGATAGAGAAAATTTTAAAAGAACTTTACAATTTGAATTTAAATAATTATTATTTAAATAAATAAATTTTAACTTTTAGGGGAGGGGAATGAGTAGTAGTGTTATTGAAAAATATATCAATGCTATTGAGTCAATAGACCCTATAAGACTGATGGGATATGTTTCTAAAGTAGAGGGAGTCAAAATAGAAACTAAAGGAATTGTTGGAAAAGTTGGAGAACTTTGTAAAATATATATACATGATGGGATACTATCAAGAGAAGTTCCTGGTGAAATAATCGGCTTTTATGATGATAAAGAGACTCAGAGAATGATAGTAATGCCATATTATGACCTTGAGGGGATTTCGTCTGGTTGTCTTGTAAAGACTCATAATAAGATATTGACAGTAAAGGTATCAGAGGAACTTAAAGGTAGAATTTTAAATGGGATAGGTGAACCAATAGATGGTAAAAGGATGTTATACTCTTCTAAGGAATACCCCATATTTAATATGCCACCGGATCCTCTTAAAAGACCGAGAATTAAGGATGTAATGGTTACAGGTATAAAAGCAATTGATTCTTTTCTTACACTTGGAAAAGGGCAGAGAGTAGGTATATTTGCAGGTAGTGGTGTTGGTAAAAGTACTTTGCTTGGAATGATAGCAAGGTATGCTAAAGCTGATGTTAATGTCATTGCACTTATAGGAGAGAGAGGAAGAGAGGTAAAAGACTTTATTGAGAAAGACCTGGGAGAAGAGGGGCTTAAAAAGTCTGTTCTTGTTGTTGCAACATCAGATACATCGCCTTTAATGAGGATAAGAGGAGCATATACAGCAACAGCTATAGCAGAGTTTTTCAGAGATCAGGGATATAGTGTCAATTTTATGATGGATTCTGTCACAAGGTTTTCAAGAGCTCAAAGAGAGATAGGACTTGCAGCGGGTGAGCCACCAACATCAAGTGGATTTCCGCCGAGCGTTTTTACAACTCTTCCTAAATTGCTTGAAAGAACAGGGACTTCAGAGAAAGGGAGTATAACTGCATTTTATACAGTTCTTGTTGAAGGTGATGACTTTAATGAACCTATAACAGATACTGTAAGAGGGATACTTGATGGACATATTGTTCTAAAAAGAGCACTCGCAGAAAAAGCACACTATCCTGCAATAGATATATTATCTAGTGTTTCAAGACTTATGCTTGATATAACAACACCTGAACACAGAAATGCTGCTCTTAAACTTAAAGAGTTGTATGCTATATATAAAGATCAAGAAGATCTTATAAATATAGGGGCATATCAGAAAGGTTCAAACCCAAAAATAGACCTTGCTATAAAAAAGTATCCATCTTTAATACAGTTATTGAGACAAGATGTTAATGAAAAGTCAGAATTTGAACATACTCTACTTGAAATTGTAAAAATGGCAAGGGATATTAGATGAAGTTTAATTTTAGACTACAGAAAGTACTTGACTATAGGATAAAAATTGAGGAAGAAAAGAAAAATAAGGTTGCATCAATAGTATCACAGATAAATAAACTAAAGGCTCAGATAGATGAGGTTTTGAATCTTAAACAAGATATAATAAAAGAAATGCAAATGAACTTTGAAGTTAAATATTTTTCTTGGGCAAGTAAAGCAATAGAGGGAATATATCAAACTATAAAAAATAATAAAGAAAAAATATCTGTTCTTGAAAAAGAACTTGAAATAGCAAGAAATGAGTATATCCAAGCAAGAAAAGATAGAATAGTCCTTGAAAAAATAAAAGAAAAAAAGTATGCTGAATATCTTGATGAGGTTAGAAAAGTTGAGAAAAAAATTATTGAAGAGATTGCTATTAAAATGTGGAATGATAAGTCTATAAGAGAGTTTGAATGGACATAAAATTATACCTTATAAAGTCTAAGGTCTTTTGGACCTTCCAGAACTTCTTTTGTTATTTTTAATATTCCTTCTTTATCTGGTTTTAGCCACCATTTTACAAGTGTTATCAGATTACCAATTATTTCAAGACCTGTTATTGCACGAGGGAAGACGCAAGAACCAGAGTTAAAATATGGTGGATCCCCCAATTTGGGTATTACTGGTCTGTGTGTATGCCCGCAAATCAATATTTGATTATTTTTACTTATCCACTTTATAAGCCTTTTTTCAACCTTTTTTCTTTTTTCAAAGTTTTTAGCAGGGCTTGTTGGGTCTTTAACTCCAAGTAGTTGTAAAGGTTTTATTATATATCTTACTAAAAATCTACCTAGATGCCAGAAATAATCACCAAAAAAATCTCCTTGATGCCCGTGAATGAGAAAAATTCTTAAGTCTTCATTTTTATTGAAAAGTATTAGAGACTCTGTTGGTCTTATTCCTTTTAAGAAAGGAAGATAATCATTGATGCTTTTTTTATAGTAGTAATATAAGTTTTTTACAACTCTTCTTTTATATTTAAATTCTATATCATGATTCCCAAATATCATATAATATCTTTTGTCTTCGTAGAAATCCTGTATTATTTCGTATATGTAAGTATGGGCCTCAAAAATATCTTTGAAACTTTTATTTTTCCATAGTTCATTATTATCACCGAGTTCTATTAATGTAAATCCTGAATCATAATAATATTTTAGAGCATGTAAGAGTAAATAATAGTTGTTTGCAAAGTCATCAGCCCATGTCCCATCACCTCTATGGGCGTCGCTGAATATTATAAACTTTGATTTTTCATTAAACTCAATAATAGGTGATCTTTTAAATGTTTTTAATAATCTTTTTTCAAATATGTTAAACATAAAAAACCTTTTATTTTGCTAGTTTAAAAATTAATACATATTTTTTAGTACTCAATAATTGTAACATAAAATTAATTGTAGTTATATTTTATAGATATAATTATTAGGGTTTTATTTTAATGGTAAATGATTTTGAAAGAAGTAAAGAGAGACTTTTAAAAGAATTAAAAATAATGGGGATAAATAATCACAGGGTTCTGGATGCAATAAAAAGTGTGCCCAGAGAAGAGTTTGTATTAGAAAACATGAGAGAGCATGCTTATGATAATGAGCCTTTACCATTACAATATGGGCAAACAATTTCTCAACCATATATAGTTGCTCTAATGCTTCAGGAACTTGAACTTAAAGAAAATCATAAAGTTTTAGAGATAGGAACTGGTTCAGGGTATCAAACAGCTTTATTATCTTATTTAGGAACTAATGTTTTTTCTCTTGAAAGGATATACTGTCTCTTTTTAACTGCTAAGAAAAGACTGAAAAAACTTAACTATAATGCCAAGTTATATTATCTTGACGGTAAAAAAGGTTTAGAAACAGAAGCTCCTTTTGATAGAATAATAGTAAGTGCTGCTACGCCTGAAATACCAAAAGCATTAGAAGAACAAATTAATCATGATGATGGTATAATTATAGTACCAGTAGGTTATGAGGAAGAGCCCCAAATTCTTTACAAAATAAAATATGAAAAAAATAAAAAAGATGTCAAAAAATTAACTTATTGTCGTTTTGTTCCATTAAAATAATTTTTTAAAATTCATTTAAAGATTTTTTAAGATAATCCGAGGTATTTATATAAGGGGAGTACTATGAGAATTAGTAGTGGGGTCTCACATATTAGTAATGTTTATATTTATAACAATTATCCTTCAGAGCCTGTTAAACCAGTATCAAGAGTTTCCACATCCTCTCAGTATATGGGGAGTATTAATTCCATGAAGATTATAGCAGGTAATTATTCACCAGGTCCTGTTTCTTTCAGTGTTCCGGGTGGTATAATTGTTGGATATTATATAGACTTATATGCTTAGGAGTTTTTTATGAGTTTGCTTAAAGAGATACTTGATACTTTAACGGAAGCTAAAGAAATTAGTACTCAATTTAATCGTTTATTAATAGAAAAGAACTTTGAAAAAGAGTTCAGAGATAAAAACATAGGTAAAAATATAGTCTTAATAACAAATAATGAAGGCGAAAAAGAGGGCAAGCTTATAAACATAGATAAATATAAGATAATTTTAGAAATAAATGGGCAAGAATATTGTTATTATAAAAATGCTCTAATAGGATTTTATGCAAAATAGTATACACTCTAAGAGACTTGAAGAAAAAAAAAGGCTTTTTTTAAACTATCCTCTCTTCACATTTTCTTTCTTACCTTATCTTGTTGATAAAGATTATTCTGTTATAGCAGGGCCAAAATTGCCTGAAGATGGATACGTTAATATTATTATCGTTAAAGATCTTAAAAGAGAATTTGATCTTATACTTTCTTATCAAAAAGACCTTTTAGGAAGAAATCCAGGTTTTGATGATAGGATATTTTTTTTGTATAATCTTCAGGAAGATTTTGATTTTTTTTATGATCTTTTAAACTTTCCTGCCAATAAAATTAATATTATAAAATATTTTTGTTCTTTACAAAAAGAGGAACTTGTAAAACTTCTTAGAAAGGGGATAACATCTCTTAGAGAAGCAGAATATTTTTGTAGTATCAATGATCATCTTAAAAGAGTTATTGTTAATTCAGATATGAACAAACAAGAGTTTAAGATAGCTTTAAATGTGTGTTTTGAGATAACAAAGCATAATATTCCTATTAATATTGATAATAATATTTCTATTTTTGAAAATCTTCTTAAGATAAGATATCCAATGTTTTATGACTATAAAAAAGAATCAGAATCTATTATTAAAGAATTGGAAACTGGTAATGTCAGAATAGATTTTGACAAGTTTTTTGAAGGTAGAACCCTTAAATTCAACTTAAAATTTCAGAATAAAAATGAGTTTTTAAAAATTTTAAAGTTACTGGAAGAAAAAAAAGAAATTGTTATCAAGATGATAGAACTTTTAAATAAATAAGATTTTTATTTTACAAAACTCATTATTCCTTTTCTTATCATCATTATGCCTATTGAAGCGAGTAATAAGCTTGCTATTTTAGAGATTGCTTTAACACCACTTTTTTTAAGTATTTTATATATTGGATCTGATAATAGGAAAATAAGCCCTGCTATAATAATATTTATTAGTGTTGCTATAGAGGTTATTATGTATCCGTAATTATTGGTAAGTAATAATATTGTTGTCAATACACCTGGTCCAACTATTAATGGTGTTGCTACTGGTACAATGCCGAATTCACTTGAGTTTATTTTTCTTAACTTCTTTTCAAAGCTTGTAATATCATTTACAGCAATTATAAACAATATAGTTCCACCAGCTATCATAAAGTCTCCAATTGTTATTCCAAGAAAATAGAGTAGATAACTACCTGCAAAAAGGAATAATGTTGCTATTATGCTTGCTGTTATTACTGCTTTAAAGATTATATTTTTTATAACTTTTTTTTCTAAGTTTTCTGCAAAACTTAAGAATATTGGTAATATCCCAATAGCGTCAACAGCAACAAACAAAGGAATAAAGCAAAGAAGAAATTTTTCTAACATTCAGACTTCCTTTTGTTAATAATTTATTTTGCAAATTTAATTTTTTAGGATTTTTTTATAAAATTTTTGTTATAAAGCTTAAAATATCTTAATTTTTATTTATATTAAAATAATTAACTCTAAGGGAGGATTAAAATGAGTGAAGTATATATTACAGGTGCCTATAATTCAAAGTTTGGTGCCTTTACAAAGAGAGATAAAGAAACAAAACAGATAATTGATAAAGGACCTACTATTTATGATCTAATAATAGAAGCTGGTAAAGGGGCTTTAGAAGATTCAGGTCTTTCTCCAAAAGATATTGACGCTATATATGTTGCAGCATTTTCATCAGGTCCGTTTGTAAAGCAGGAACATTTAGGCCCAATTGCACTATACATTCATCCAGACTTAAGATTTGTTCCTACTATGAGGTTTGAAGCTGCTTGTGCTTCAAGTTCAGCAGCAGTTCATGCAGCAGTTCATGCAATTGAGTCTGGAAGATATAAAAATATACTTGTTATTGGTGCTGAAAAGATGACTGAAAGAACAACTCCTGAAACTACAGAAATATTAGCATATGCTTCTTATTTTGAGACAGAGGGTTCAAAAGGGATGACATTCCCCGCACTTTTTGCTGAATATGCTAAAGGTTACAAGGCTCATTATAAAATATCTGATGATGTTTTAAGAAAAATGTTTGCAACAGTTTCAGCACTCTGTTATAGAAATGCTATGGATAACCCACTTGCTCAAATGGGCAAGGGAAGTGTTGCTGAAAAGCTTGGCATAACAACAGCAGAAGCAATATTGGCTCTTGATGATAAGAGTAACCCGGTTATCGCAGACCCATTAAGATTACATGACTGTTCATTAATATCTGATGGTTCAGCTGCAATTGTATTATCTAATAAAAAGGTTGCTAAGTCTGCTAAGAAGGCTGTTCAGATAGCAGGTATAGGAAATGCAACAGAAATAATGGAGGAGAAAAAGAGACCACAAATGTATATGCTTGAAGCAGGAAAGATAGCTGCTAAGAGAGCTTATGAGGAAGCAAAAATAAAACCAAAAGATATAGATCTTGCAGAAGTTCATGACTGTTTTGCAATAAATCATATACTTACTACTGAAGCACTTGGACTTTCAGAAGATGGAAAGGCTGGATATGATTATATGGAAGGAAGGTTTACAAGAGATGATAAAGTTGCTGTTAATATATCAGGTGGTCTTAAGGCAAAAGGACACCCAGTCGGTGCAACAGGTGCATCAATGCATGCATTAATATTTAAGCAACTTGTTGATGAACCAATCGGAGCAACTTTAACTAAGAAAAAACCTGAAGTAGGTGTTACTTTTAACGTTGGTGGATCAGCTGTAAGTAATTTTATTACTGTATTAAAAAGAGTAAAATAATTAATTTTTAAGGGGCTTTTGCCCCTTTTTCATTAATAAATAAAATTTTTATTCATTAAATTTTAATCTTATTATTTTATTTA
Source organism: Spirochaetota bacterium (assembly GCA_029552945.1). Classification (GTDB taxonomy): domain Bacteria; phylum Spirochaetota; class GWB1-36-13; order GWB1-36-13; family JAKPDD01; genus JAKPDD01. Next base: position 32,104 of record JAKPDD010000023.1, on the reverse strand, counting down.
TTTTCCTTGAGGTTTTGTTGAAAAAGATTGGTTATTATGGTTATCCCCCAGATAGTTTTATTAAATATTACAAAGAGAGAGGTTATGAGTTTATAGACCTTGATATAGATTATAATAAACCTAATGTAGATATATTACCAAAGACTACATGTCAGATAATAAAAAATATTTTAACAAACGCTTTGACATATAAAGATGAGATTGAAAAGATAATAGCAACTACTGGAAAAGATAAATGTGATAATGGCTTTTTTGTAGCTAAGATCTTAAAAAATCTTGGTTTCGATGTTATTTTTACTGAAAATACTAATAAAATAAGAAAAGAGACTCCTATATCAGACTCTATACTTCCTCTTGCGGAAAAAATAGATCTTATTATGAAAAGCATAATTACACCTATTTCTATTGATCTTAAAAGAGCTGAAAATCCAAAATTTGGTTTTTGGGGGGTCCCACCTAATGATTTTTCAATATTAGAATTTTTCCCTGAAGATACTATAGTGCTTGGGTGGGTTAGAGCAGTTGAAGCCTCTGTTCCTTCAGATATTGATGTTGAATTATATGTGCCAGAGAATTTAAAGGTTGTATTTTTTGCTCAATCTTTTTGTTCAAAGTCTATGCTTGCAAAGTTTCTTGCTGAAAAGTATAATGGTCTTTTTATAGACCTTGATAGAAATGCAACAAGTTCAATAAAAGCAAAGATAGAAGCTTTTATAAGGTTAAATCGATGATAGCTGATATAGGTACTACCTGGACAAAAATACTTGATGGTAAGTATTATCACATATTACTAACTAAAGATATTATTAAAGAAAAATGGTATTTTAGGAAAGCAACTGGGCACTTAGGCAAAAACTTTTCAAAGATATATATTAATGAACTAGAAGCACTTGCAAGAGGGTCTAGAAAATTAATAAAAGAAAACAATTTTATTGTTGTTGACGTAGGTTCAAGGGATATAAAATATGTTGAGTTTAAGAATGGGTTTTTTAGTAAGCTTGATTGGAATCAGTCTTGTGGTGCTACAACTGGCTTTACACTTGAACTTATTATGAACTATTATGGACTTAAGTCTGAAGATATAATAGTTACTGAATCTAAGCCTTCACCTATTACATGCTCTGTTTTTGGTCTTGAAAAGGTTTTTGATAGTATTATAAATAATATATCTCCTGAGGTTGCAATAGGTGATTTTATAAAGAGTCTTGTTTATAATATTTACGAGTTTTCAGGTAAACCAGAAAAAATTTATCTTTCCGGAGGTATGTGTGAAAATGTAGCTTTTGTGAAAGCTTTATCAATGTTATGTGAAGTTTTTTTGTTGGGTAGGTTTGTGCTTTTAGAGGGTATAAAATGAGTTTATATATAATCTCAACCCCTATAGGTAATCTTGAGGATATAACTATAAGAGCTATTAATACTCTATCAAAGGTTGATATTATTTTAGCTGAAGATACAAGAAAGACTAAAATTTTACTTGATAAATATCAGATAAATGATAAAAAACTTATACCATATTTTAGTGGTAATGAAAAAAAGATTGTAAACAGTGTTATAAATATGTTGAAAGAAGGAAAAGAGATTGGGATGGTAAGTGAGGCGGGGACTCCACTTATATCAGACCCAGGTTATATTTTAGTAAAAAAGGCTATTGAGGAAAATATAAAAGTTATCCCTATACCAGGGGTAACAGCGTTTACAACTTTACTTCCTGTAAGTGGCTTGCCGGTATCATCTTTTTACTTTGTAGGTTTTTTAAGTAATAAAAAAATAAAAAAGAGAAACCAGCTTGGTAAATTAAAAAACTTAGAGACAGTTATAGTTTTATATGAATCAGTTCATAGGATTGAGGATACAATAGAGGCTATAAAAGAAGTTTTTGGTAAGAATATAGAAATAGTAATAGGAAGAGAGCTTACTAAAAAATATGAGGAGATTATAAGGGGACAAGCTGGAAGTATTAATATAAATTTTGAAAAGAAAGGCGAATTTTGTATTATTATTAATAATATAACTTAGTTTTATTTAAATTATTACTAATAAAAAAGTTTATTTTTCCGATAATATTAATGTTTAATGAAGGAGTAACCCATGGAAATAAGAAAAATATTTCAGATATTTAATAATAAAACAGTTAAAAAGAATAATGTAAAAACTACTAATAAGACTAAAACAGATTCTATTCATATTTCAGATGAAGCAAAATTAAGAGCTGAAGTTGAAAAATATAAAGAGGTTATAAAAAATACACCGGATATAAGACAAGATAGAATAGCACAGGTTAAAGAAAGATTAAAGTCAGAATATTATAACAGTAGTAAAATATACAATGATATAGCAAGTAAGTTATCTAATTTTCTTGATAGTGAAGATATATAAAGGTTTAGTTTAAAATGGGAGACTTTTCATTTCCCTATAGAATAATTGAAGGTGTCAATTTTATTAATCAGGTAGGTGAGATAGTAAAAGATTATGGAAAGAGAGTTGTCTTAATAGGAGATTCTCTTGCTGCCGCTGAGACTGGATGGTTCCCAAAAATAAAGGCAATGATTGAAGATTATGCTCTTGGTGTGATAGCATATGATAAAGTTGATAATTCATCAACATCAGAGATTGCTAATAAGATAGCAGAAGAGGCAAGGTTCGCAAGATCAGATGTTGTAATTGGTTTTGGTGGAAGAAATGTTCTAAATATAGCAAAGACAGTTGCTTTTTTAATATCTCATGGAGGAATAATTGAAGACTATTTTTTGGGGAAAAAGGGTCAAGGTAAAACAGTAAAGTATATAGAGATCCCAACTACTATTGGTTATTTACCTGGTCTTACTCCTGATATACAGGTCATAGATAAATATGACGGTATTAAAAAGTATTTAGAGGCTAATGTTTATGCTGATGTTGTTATAGTTGATCCTAAGATAACAACAAGCCTTCCTGATGATTTTGTAAGGAGTATAGCGTTAGAGACTGTAGCTATAAGTATTGAAAGTTTTTTAAGCAAAAAAAATAATTTCATAACAGAAACTGCAGGACTTAAAGCTATAGAACTTGTTAATCTTAACTTAGCTAAAGCTATAAAAGACCCTGAAAACACTGTTATAAAAAATAATCTATGTGAGGCTGCTATACTTGCTTCTATGGCATTATCATTTAGTTCTCCTGGACTTTCTTATGCTATTGGTATGGCTATAAAGAGTATATATAATATTAATCAAGCACTGGCGATAAGTATTATTTTGCCCTATGTAATGGAGTTTAATCTTACAACTGCTGCAAACAAACTTGTTTTTATTACAAAAGCGTTTGGGGAAAGTATTGCTGATATCTCAATAGTTGAAGCTGCTATAAAGGCTATTGAAAACTTTAGAAAACTTTCAATAGAGAATAATATTCCTCAGCGTTTAAGTGAATTAAATATAGAAAATGATGATCTTGTTAAAATAGCAAGAATAAGTAGAAACTATGAGTTTTTACACAATTTGCCACGACCTGTTTCCAGAGAAGATATACTTACTATACTTACCTCAGCATTTTAATTTGCTTTTTAAATATAAATTTTTTAAATTTTAATAAATTGAATTTTTTAAATTAAATCTTAAAAGTCAACCCTTATTTTTTAAAATAAATTTAAAGATAAATATACCAAAAAGGGAGAAATCTAATTTTTCATTTATTATCTTTGAGTTTTTTTATCTGCAAAGTTTTTTATAAAAGGAGTATTTAATGTCTAAATTAGAAAATTTAGAATCAAAAGATAGTAAAAAGATAGACTATTCAGAAATAGAGATAATGATTAAAGACCTTTTTGAGAAACCAATGTCTGACCTTGTTGAGTTTGGCAGGGCTTTATCTATTGAAAATTATCAGCATCTTAATAAGCATGATCTTATTATTAAAATAATAGAAAAGAAGATGGAAAACTTGGGGCTAAGTTTTGGTGGTGGTGTTCTTGAAATAATGGAAAATGGATTTGGATTTTTAAGACAATCAGATGCTAATTACGTAAAAAGTTATAAAGACCTATATGTACCACCAGGACATATCAAGTCTTATAGACTTAAGAAGGGAGATACTGTTTTTGGATTTTTAAAAGAACCTTCAGAAGGTGAGAAAGCAGAAAAGGGGGATAAGTTTAAAGCAATTTCTGAAATTGTTTTAATAAATTATACTCTGGCTAGTAATATAAAAGAGAGAAAGTCTTTTGATAGTCTTACACCAATATATCCAGACTTTATGTATAATCTTGAAGATTCTGATAATTCTGATATGGTTTCAACAAGAATATTAAATCTTTTTGCTCCTATAGGTAAAGGACAGAGGTCATTAATTGTTGCTCCCCCAAGAACTGGAAAAACTATTTTATTACAAAACATAGCGAATGCATTAGTTAAAAATCACCCTGATGTTTACTTAATAGTTCTTTTAATAGATGAGAGGCCTGAAGAGGTTACAGATATGCAGAGGTCTGTAAGGGGTGAGGTGATAAGTTCTACGTTTGACGAAGAACCTGATAAACACTGCCAGGTTGCTGAGATGGTCCTTGAAAAGGCAAAAAGGTTAGTAGAATCTAAAATAGATGTTGTTATACTATTAGATAGTATTACAAGACTTGCAAGAGCTTATAATCAAATTGTACCTGCAAGTGGTAAAGTACTTTCAGGTGGTGTGGATGCTAAGGCTCTTATAGGCCCTAAAAAGTTTTTTGGTGCTGCAAGAAATATTGAAAATGGGGGAAGCCTTACAATAATTGGAACTGCACTTATAGATACTGGTAGTAGAATGGATGAAGTTATATTTGAAGAGTTTAAGGGTACAGGTAATATGGAGGTTTATCTTGATAGAAGCCTTGCTGAAAGACGTATATTTCCGGCATTTGATATATTTAAGTCTGGTACTAGAAAAGAGGAGCTTTTGATTAATAAGAACGATCTTGAAATTATATGGACTATAAGAGAAAAGTTATCTTCTAATAAACAGGATAATGGTGCTATAATGAAAGCCCTTATAGATAAGATAAAGTCTTTTAAAACAAATAAGGCATTTTTAGGAAGTATACATTTTAATGGTAAAACATCGGTTTTCTAAATGGAATATATTTACCATTCTAAACCTACTATAGATAAAGAAGACCTTAGAGTTGCTCTGGAATGTATGGTTTCTGATTATATAGGTCCAGGCAATCTTGTAATTGAGTTTGAAAAAAAACTTTCAAATATTCTAGCTAAAACATATTCAATTGCTACCTATTCAGGTACTATATCTTTATTTTTAATACTTAAGAGTCTTAATATTGCTAAAGGTGATTCAGTTCTAGTTCCTGCCTATTCTCCATCTTATGTTATTAACTCTCTTTCATACCTTTCTATTAAACCCATTCTTGTTGATATAAATGAGGACTATTCTATTAACACTGATGATATAGATAAAAAAATTGATAAAAAAGTAAAAGCTATAATTCTTGTACCACTTTTTGGAGTGCCTATTGATGTGAAAGTTTACAAAAAATATAATCTTCCTATAATATATAATGCTACTCAGGTTTTAGGTTCTTATTATGATAATATTCCAGCAGGTAAAGATGCTGATTTTGTCTACCTTTCTTTTTATGCCACAAAGATGATAACAACAGGTGGACTTGGGGGAGCAATACTTACTGATAATAAATTATATTATGAGAAAATAAAAAATTTAATTGCAAGAGATCCTAATAAAAATTATCCAACTTATCCATTCTTAATGAGTGATCTGCAAGCTTCGATGGGTATAGCACAACTAAACAGACTTGATGAGTTTATTGATGTAAGAAGAAATATAGCCAATTTTTACAATGAAAACTTTAAACCCAGGGGTATTATTATACCGCCATCTTTTCCAAATAGAAAACTCTCTTTTTTTAGATATATTTTAAAGATTAAAGAAATTGAGAAAGTAATAAAACTTGTAAAAGAACATAATATAGAACTTAAAAGACCTGTAGAAAGTCCATTATACACTTACCTTGGTGAGAATCCAGAAGATTTTCCTGTTTCACATCTTGCATATATTCAGAATCTTTCTATACCTATTTATCCTACCTTAAGTAATCAGCAGGTTAAAAAGATTGTTAAAGTTGTATCTAATATAATATCATAGATTTTTAAATTATATTGGTGATGAAGTATTTTAGATGGGCCTTAAAAGAGTATAACTTTAAAATCGAATTTTCTTATAAAACTTATTGATTGTACTTTTTATTCAATAGATTTGTCTTCTATTTAAAAAATTTTAAATTAATATATAAAATACACAACTTATTTTTTATTTTTATGCTTTCTATTAATGCTAAATATTTTTAATTGTTATCTATTTGTTGATTAAATTTCTTATTATAAAATTTTTTATCTTATTTGTTAAGAAAGGTTCTAATGGGAGATAACAGGTCAAAAAAAATTATTAAACGTAATGAAAGGGTACAAAGTGAGATAGATAAGATAATTCATTTTATTAATGAAAATAAACTTGAAGAAGCAAAGGAGATTCTTGAATATCAGATTAAAAATGATCCTGACAATGTTCATCTTATGCTTCTTATGGGTGTTTACTATATTAAAAAATCTAATTTCAGGTCTGCTATATCTTATCTTTTAAGAGTAATAGACTCGCCTATAGGTAATATATATATGCCAGCTGCTGTAAAATTAATTGTATTTTCTTATATAAAAACAGGAAATAATGAGCTTGCCAAGGCATTAATAAAAGATGCAATCCAGACATATTATGATGATATTCATCTTAAAAATATGCTTGCATATATATATTATACAGAAAAAAATTATGTTGAGGCTTCTAAAATATATAAAGAGGTTCTCTCAAAAAATCCAGATAATATAACAGCATTGAACGGACTTGGTTACTGCATGATAGAACATTTTTCTAAACACCATGAAGGCTTAAAACTATGTCTTAAAGCACTTGAAAAAGATCCTTTTGATCCAAGTATTCTTGATAGTGTTGGGTGGGGGTATTTTAAAATTGGTGAATATAAAAAGGCTGAAGAGTATCTTAAAAAGGCTTTCCAGATTGCACCTGAAAATGAGGATATTAAAAAACATATTACAATAGTTGTTGAAAAAACTTAATAGAGGAATGCTATGAAAAAAAACGAAAGAAAGATGATTCTTTTTTCTATATTAATTATTGTTTCAATCTTATTAACAGTTTTTAGAGTTGGTTATTATAATTATTCAAAGTCTGCTGGAAACAAAGTAGCTATAATAGACATTACTGGCACTATTAATTTTGCAAGTGAAACTGAAATATTAAAGAAGATTGAAACATCTATAAATAATGGCTTTAAGGGTATATTAATTAAAATAAACTCCCCAGGTGGTACTGTTGGTTCAAGTCAATCGTTATATAATTACATAAAAGAGGTAAGAACAAAAAACAATATTATATTTGGATGTTCTATTGGAGATATTGGAGCAAGTGGGGCTTTCTATATAGCAATGGCGTGTGATTATATTGTTGCAAATCCTGGGAGTATACTAGGAAGTATAGGTGTTATAATACCTGGTTGGGACTTTACTGAGATTGCAAAAAAGTTGGGAATAAAACAGGTTAATATAAAAAGCGGTGAAATGAAGGATAGTCTTTCTCCTTTTAAAGAACTTACACCATCTGAAAAAAAATATTATCAGGAACTTGTTTTGAAATCTTATCAGATGTTTTTTGATGATGTACTTGCTTCCCGCTCGGGTAAAATAACAAAAGAAAAATTAAAAGAGATTGCTGATGGAAGAGTTTTTTTAGGTATTCAGGCAAAAGAACTTGGGCTTATTGATGAGGTTGGAAATATCAACACAGTAAAAAATTATTTTAGAGGAATATTCGGTGAAGTTGATTTTGTTGAAACTGAGTCCTCACAAATGGAGTTTATAAAAAAGTTAATTAGCAATTCAAGTAATATTGATTTTATAAACTATATAAATCTTCCTTTATATTATTATTTTTATAGGGGTGAAAATTGAATATATTGATGCTTATTGCAATGCCTTTTTATTCTCCGCTTGCTTTTTTAAGACTTTATTATAATAAAAAATATTTTTATTTTTTCCTTTCTTCTTTCTCAACTTTAGCCTATTTTTATTGTGTTTCAACTCTTTTTAATCTTATTGATGTTGGATTTAATTTTTTGATAATTTTTTTTATTTCATTTTTATTTGATTTTCTTTTGTTAATTAAAACATCTATTATTTTTTCTTTTGTATCTAATAATTTTTCTAATCTTGATTTTAAGACTATAGTTTCTATTAATGTACTCTCATTGTACCCATATTTTATATTTTTACCTTTGTCTAACCTTTTTAAAGGTTTATATGGTATTGATTTTTTATTCCTTTTTATACCTATGATACATTCTATCTTTCTTAGAAAGAAGTTTTTTAAAAAAATTACAAGAAAAAACACTAATTTTTATTTTCTTATGCCATTAGTAAGTCTATTGGTAGTTATTACCTTAATGTTTATTATCCTAATATCTGGATTAAGTAGTTTTTTTATTTTTGTGCAGCTTTTCAAGTCTTTTATTTTATAAATCTTATTACTTATTACTACCTTTTTCTAGTAAAATTTTGTCCATTTAACAAAAGTGGTATCTATTCCTTAAATTTTACATTCAATTAGATTTATTAATGGTTGTATACAATGTCGATTTAACAGACAATTAAAAGTAAACTTAAAATTTTATTAAAAAAAGGTAATTTTATAAATTTTATAACTACAAAAATTTTTAAGGGAACTAAAATGGATATAATAATAGTTGGAATAGGTGGACAGGGTACTATTTTAGCAAGCAAGGTTTTATGTGATGCTCTTGTTGAAGAAGGCTATGATGTGAAAAAGAGTGAGGTTCATGGCATGTCTCAAAGAGGGGGGAGTGTTATAACCCATGTAAGGTTTAGTAAAAAGAAGGTTTATTCACCTTTAATAAGAGTTAATTCTGCTGATATTGTTCTATCTTTTAATGAAGATGAAACGAGAAGGTATTCATATCTTGCAAAAGAGGATTCAAGAGTTATACAGTTAACTGATGAAGACAAAAAAAAGGTTTTTTCACAGTCTTTAAATATGTTTGGTTTAGGCAAGCTTTCTAAACTTGTCGATGTGTCTATTGATTCCTGGTACAAGTCTTTTAGAAATAATATAAAAAAGTTTTATGACGAGAATATTAAAGCATTTGAAATTGGTAGAAATGAGGGTATAAAATAAAAGACTCTATTTTAAGACTTAAAGACAATTTTTCTTAGCTCTTTAAGCTCATTTATTTCTATTCTTCTTATTTCTCCTTTTTTTAAGGACCCTATATTTATATTGGCAATCCTTATTCTTTTAAGGAAAGTTACGTTTGCTCCAAAGTAAGCAAACATTCTTCTTATCTGTCTATACCAACCCTGTCTTATTATTACTCTGTAGAAGTTTTTTTCTTTATATAATTTACATTCTCTCGTGATACCTTCTTCCAGTTTTACCCCTCTTTCGAAAATTTTTTCCTCTTCTTCTGTTAAGAATTTATCAACATATACAATATACTCTTTCTCAATATCATACTTCGGATGTAACAGTCTGTGAGACAGATCCCCATCATTAGTTAATATTATAATTCCTTCTGATTCAAAGTCAAGCCGTCCTACAGGATATACTCTTTTATCAATATTTTTTATAAAATCCTTTATTGTCTTTCTTCCCTGAGGATCATTTAGTGTTGATACTACAAAGGGTGGTTTATATAATATGTAATAGCTTTTTTCTTCTGGTTTCAATAAGTTATTATTAAAAAATACTTTATCTTCTTTACTAACTGTATCTGATAAAAGTGCTATTTTGTTATTTATTTTTATTTGCCCCTCTTCTATTAGTTTCTCACATTTTCTTCTTGAACCGAGTCCACAGATAGCAAGGTATCTATTTATTCTTATACCTCTATTTTGTTTCATCTATAAACCTTTCAATATCTTTCTTTTCACCAATAACATAGATTAAATCATATTTTTCAAATGTATAATCTGCTTTTGGTATTTTTATTCCTCTAAATTTTATTTTTTCTCCTTCAGAAGTATCCTCTATATATCTTTTTTCTATAGCTACAATATTTATGTTATATTTGTTTCTTATATTAAGTTCTATTAAACTTTTACCAATTAGCTTGTTTTCTACCGAGATAGTTGCAACTACAATATTATCCGAGAGTTTAAAAATCTTTTCAAAGTTTGTTGTAATTTCTTCAACAACCTGTTTACCCATATCTATCTCTGGCATTACAACTTTACTTGCTCCCAATTTCATAAGTATTTCTGATTGTATTGCTGAGTTGCTTCTTGCTATTATCCTTTTAGCACCGTTCTTATTTAGTAGACGCGTTATAATAAAGCTTGACTGCATATTTTCGCCTATACACACAAATACTATGTCAAATCTTTCTATACCAAGCATTTTAATATTTCCTTCTATAGTTGCATCAAGTTTTAATCCCTCTTTTAAATATTCTGCTACTTCCTGCAACGATTCCTCATGTATATCTATAGCTGTTACCTGAATTCCAGCTTTATATAGGTTTTCTGCCACAGACTTACCAAATACACCTAGTCCAATTATAAGAGCTTCTTCCAATTTTTCTCCTTATAAAAGTATCATTTAGATTTTAAATTTAACACTCAACTCTTTTTTAAATATCATATAATTAACTCTGGTCTTCAGTTTTTTTGTTTAATATTAAAATTTTATTATAAAATTTTTTAAATTATATTAATGTAAAATAAATAAGGGTGTAGCCTCCTATGATATATAAAAATCTAATAAAACCTTTCCTTTTTATGATGGAACCTGAAACTGCTCATAGCTTTACAATAATAAGTCAATCAGTCTTAAGCAGTTTAAGGCTTAACAAGATTATAAAACTGTTTTTTAATTATAGTGAGCCGTTATTGGAAACAGAGGTCTTTGGTATAAAGTTTAATAATCCGGTGGGACTTCCAGCAGGCTGTGATAAAGATGGGAAGGCCTTAGATATATGGGGATCTTATGGTTTTGGTTTTGCAACTATTGGTTCTGTTGTTTATAGCCCTCAACCAGGGAATCCTAAACCAAGACTTTTTAGACTTATAGATGAGAGGTCTTTGCAGGTAAACCTTGGATTAAATAGTAAAGGTGCTTTAAGTTTTTATGAGATATTTAAAAAAAAGAAAAAGAGGTCAACTATTCCTTTAGGTATAAGTATTGCAAGGACAACAGATATAGATGAAAGTGAAGTTGTTGATGATTATCTTAAGTCTTTTAAAACTTTATATGAACTTCCAGATTATTTTGAGATAAATGTAAGTTGTCCAAACATTAATAATATATGTTTTTTTAACTTAAATATGTTGCCCAAATTGCTTGAGAAGATTCAGGAAAATAACTATAAAAAAAAGCCAATACTTATTAAAATAGGCCCAGACCTTGAAGAATTGGAACTTGATGTTATAGTAAAAAATGTTTTAGATTATAATATAGACGGTGTTGTTGCTACAAATCTTATAAAAGACCTTACTAAAATTAACCCTAAGAAAGTTTACAAAGGTGGGATAAGTGGTAAGCTCCTTGAAAAATATTCTAATAAAACTATAAATTATCTTTATAAAAAGAGTGAAGGAAGGTTTAAAATAGTAGGCCTTGGCGGAATATTTAATGGTAAAGATGCATATGAAAAAATTAAATTGGGAGCATCTCTTGTTCAGGTTTATACTGGTATGGTCTTTGAAGGGCCTGGATTAATAAAAAAGATACTTAAAGAACTTGTTATGTTGTTAAAAAAAGATGGTCTTGATTTAAATAAAGCATGTGGGATATATCATAAATGAAAGAAGCACTATTTTATGAAAAATTAAATGATAATGTGGTAAAGTGTATTCTCTGTCCTCACTTTTGTGTTTTAAAAAGTGGAGATTGTGGATTCTGTCTAAATCGAAAAAATATTGATGGTAAATTATATTCATTAAATTATGGTGTTGTGTCAAGTGTAAATATTGACCCTATTGAAAAAAAACCTTTATATCATTTTTATCCTGGCTCTCAAATATTTTCTGTTGGTACTTTTGGTTGTTCTCTTAATTGCCAGTTTTGTCAAAATTATACTATAGCCAGAAATAAGGCCTCCAAAGAGAAATACGGTGAGATTACTCCTTCAAAAATTATTGAACTTGCTAAAACATATTCAGATATGATTGCTTATACATATAATGAACCTTATATATGGTATGAGTTTTTAATTGAAACTGTAGAACTTGCCAGAAAGGAAAGCATTAAAAATGTACTTGTTACAAATGGTTACTATAATAAAGAACCATGGGAAAAACTTTCATATTATATAGATGCTATGAATATTGATCTTAAAGGTGATTCAGAGTTTTATAAAAGGTTGTGTAGTGGTGATATAGACCCTGTATTACAAACAATAGAGAGTGCCTTTAATAAAGGTATTCATGTTGAGGTTACCTATCTTGTTCTAACTGCTGAAAATGAAGACCCATATATTTTCTCTGAGATTTTAAAAAGAGTTTCAGTTATATCAAGACTTATCCCTTTTCATATATCAAGGTATTTTCCTTCTTATAAGTTTGATGCTCCTCCAACTAACATTAAAAAAATGGAAGAGTTTTATCTTATAGCTTCCAAAGAGATGGAGTATGTTTATCTTGGTAATGTTCTTGAACATAATAATACAGTTTGTCCTAAGTGTGGAAAACTTTTAATAGAGAGAAGAGGATACCATGTAAAAATAATTGATAATTTTAAAGGAAGATGTTCGTGTGGGTATAAGTTTTACGGCATGTTTTGACAAAATGTCAATATTAAAAATATTAAATTTCTCTGTATTTATCAGCAAATTAATCTATTTTGACATTTTTACCTAAAAATGTAGGTAAATAGCATCATTTTTGTATTTTTTTACAAAAAATAAGGTTTATTAATTTTATTAATGTCATTAAAATATCATTTAATATGAATGATTTAAATGTAAAATATATTATACAAATATATTATTGGCACACTTTTTGACATTGATAAAATGTGTTTATTTAAATAATTAAAGTTGTCGGAGGTTACAATGAAAAAAATTTTAATGGTGATTTTAGCACTTGCTATGGTTGTTGCATGTGCTAAAATGGATGTACCAACTGGTGAACAAGTGGGTGTAAAAGATGATAGGGCTTGTAGTTATACAGATCCAGGAGTAGGTTCAAATGGTTCTGCTGCATGGGGAATGACTTTAAGACATGGCTTAACAATAATGGCTACTCTGATATAGCATCATCAGAAGGATGGGGTGGAAAAGCTTCTTCAACTGACTGCGGAGCTGTGTGGGACCCTGTTATATTTGTGCATGGTAATGGTGATTATGCTCAAAGCTGGTCAACAGTAAGGTCAGACTTTAGAAACTATGGTTATTATCCGGTAGAACTTTATGCTATTGGTTGGGGACTTAAAGGAGCAAGTAATGCGGCTTACAATCACCATAAGGCTGATTATATGACAAAGATAAGAAGACTTATTTCAGCTGTAAAGACATATACTGGTAAATCAAAAGTTGACGTTATAGCACACTCAATGGGAGTTACACTTGCAAGAAAGGCAATAGTTGGTGGCAATGCTTACAATACTTATGACAGGAGTGGTACTGCAGTTAACTTAGGTTCAAGTATAAAGACATCAATTGATACTTTTGTTGGTATAGCAGGTGGTAATAGAGGGCTCAATTCCTGCGGATGGTGGGATGGTGGAACAGCTGTTGCAACATACACATGCTGGGCTAATGGACTTTCAATTGATAACCCATTTATAGATGATCTTACATATGGTTCATCAGGACAGGTTGCAAGTTATATTTATTCAATAAAAAGCTGGGTTGATGAGGTTGTATGTTATCCAAGCTTCCCAACATATTGTTATGTATGGTATGTTCATACAAGTGATATAAATGGACAGACTGGGACTAAAAGTTATAGTACTGTACCTTACGGGCATTTTGGTGTAAGGGATTATACAGGTTCAGTTCAAATTCAAATGGTATTGAATCATACAATACCATGATAATCGGATGAGTATATTTGGTATTTAAAGACTTATAAAGTTTCTTAGGTTACATTAAAGGAGGTAAAGGGGGTAAAATACCCCCTTTTTAATTAATAGATCTGTTCTAGAGTAAAGTCTATTGTCTCTTTGTTAAGGTTAAGTGATATTAGCTTTACTTTTACACGTGTTCCAAGAGTAAGAGATTTATTACCATCCTTGAAACCTATATTTTTTTCATATTTAAATGAAGGTAGTAATGTCCTTGGGATCATACCCTCTATTCCCATATCATCTAATGAGACAAAAATACCTTTCTCTATAAAACCGCTTACGATACCAGTAAAACTTTTATTTAATTTATCTTTTAAAAAGTGTATTGCCTTTCTTTTTACTATTGCTCTTTCTGCTTCTGCTGCTATTCTTTCCATTTTTGATGTGTATTCCCCTATCTTTGATAACATTAAAGTATTTTTTCTTACTTTTGAAGATTCAAAAGAGATAATATCTTTTATTATTCTATGAACTACAAGGTCTGGATATCTTCTTATAGGGGAGGTAAAGTGTGTATAGATGTCAAATGCAAGACCAAAATGCCCAAGATTTTCATGATGATAGTATGCCTGTTTCATCGACCTTAAAAGTAATGTATTCAGTATGTAGTTGTAATTAGTGTTTTTTATTTTTTCAATGAATTCTTGAAAATGTTTTGGTTTCTTAAGCCCTTTAGTATCAAAACCTAAAGAGTTTGCTATCTTTTTAAAGTGGTTTAATTTATCCTCGTCAGGGTCTTCATGTACTCTAAAAAGTCCTGTATTATTTTTTTGCATAATTTCTGCAATAACCCTATTGGCAGAGAGCATAAACTCTTCTATTATGTAATGCGAGAATAATCTTTCCTGGATTTTTATTTTTATTGGTCTTGACTTGTTGTCACAAACTATTTTTGTTTCAGGTATATCAAAGTCTATTGATCCTTCTTTAAACCTTTTTTCTCTCAAACCTCTTGCAAGTTTTTCCATTGATTTTAAAATATTATAAAGGTCATCCTTTTTTTTATTATTTATTATTTCTTCAACCTCTTCATATGTAAATCTTCTGCATGATTTTATTATCCCTGGTTCTATTTTATAATTGGTTATATTAAAGTTTTTATCAAATGTTATTTCAACAGACATTGACAGTCTATCTTCATTTGGATTAAGCGAACATATTCCATTTGAGATAATTTTGGGTAACATTGGAACAACTCTGTCTGCAAGATATATACTTGTTCCTCTCTTGTAGGCTTCTTTATCAAGCAATGACCCTTCTTTTACATAGAATGAAACGTCTGCAATATGTACAAATAATGTAGTATAGTCTGTATCTTCATATATACCAACAGCATCATCTAAGTCTTTTGCATCTTCTCCGTCTATTGTAAATACTATATGATTTCTGTAATCTTTTCTATTTTTTATCTCATTTTCTGGGATAAAGGCTATAACCTCAGCTTCTTTTAAAACTTCATCTGGGAAAGAGGGTTTAATTTTAAATGTTTTGCATACTATATAAAAGTCTTTTATAGGGCTTTTATAACCGATTATTCTGTTCTTTACTGATTTGATTTCTTTTTTATCTAGTAGGAAAAATATTCCATTTTCTTTTTTAATATTTTCATTTTTAATAAGTTCTTTTATAGACTTCTTTAACAGTTTTCTTTCATTTTTTGTTTTAATGCCAAAATATTTATAAAGTCCATTAAGGTTAAAAGATGTTATATTCTTCTTTTTTAAGAAAAAAAGAATATCTTCATTACTGAGATTCATTTTCAGACTTTGCAAATTTTCTCTTTCTTTCCATTATTCTTACAAAATCCTGTAAGTCTTTTACAATTATTGAATCTGGTTTTATATCTATTTTACCTGCTCTCTGAAAATCAAAAAGTAAGGCTTTTGTTTTTTTTTCATCAATTCCGCACCAGTTTCCCAATTCTTCGATTGTAACTGCAATTGTTATCTCTTTTTCATTAATTATATCAGGGTCTTTTTTAGCTATATTTTCTACAAGCATAAGGATTGCATCTATTAGTTTTGATTCTTCATCTTTTAATTGCATCACAGAGAGCCTTCTTTTGGCTTCAAATATTCGTTTTGAAAGAATTCTTATAAGGGATGCTAATAAATCAGGATATTGTGATAAAAGGTCTTTAAAGTTTTCTTTTGTAAACTCTATCAATGAAGTATCGGTCTCTGCTATTGCTGTCGCACTTCTTGGTGCCTGTTCAAGTATAGCCATTTCCCCAAATATTGAACCTTCTGTAAGAACGTCAAGTATTTTTTCCTGCGTTTCTGAGATTTTACTTATTCTTACCTTTCCTTTTCTTATCATATAAAAAGATGTACCTGGCTCAAACTCACAAAAAATAACTTGTCCTGCTTTATAATCTTTATTGTATGTTTTTTGTGTTTCTCCCATTGTGTCCTCATTTTTTAAGCACAGGGTGGTAACCTGTTTTCTGTGCCTCTTTTACTTTTTCTATATATTCATTTACTTCTGGTATTTGGGTATGATTTGGGAAAAAGTTTTTAAACCTTTCCCAGATACATAATGCATTTGTATAGTCTTTTTTATTAAAAAAGTATAATCCCATTTTTATCATTTCATTACCAGGGTCTTCAAATATGTTTTGTGTAAGTAGTCTTTTTTCCTCTTTCCCTATAGCTCTTAAGTCAGAACTTAATGCTTTTAATATTTTTAAACCTACATTAGGGTTGGACTTTATAAGATTCTCAAACTCTTTTATTGAAAAAAGTATTATTATACTATCTTCAATAACATTTACTGTTTCCTCTTTAGGATAACCTGCTATTGCTGATTTAAGACCAAAAAACTCTCCTGGTCCAAGAATTGCTCTTATAGTTTCATTATAAAAACCTGTTGATTCACATAATACTTTCCCTTCTTTTATAAGGAAAATCTCTTTTCTTGGGTCACCTTTAAAGTATACAATTGAGTCTTTTTTATATTTTTTTATTTCTGGCATGTTTTTTACTTTTTAAAGTTTATTGGTATAAATGGTAAATACTTAAAATATTCTATTTTTGTTTTAAGGTCTTTTAAAATTTTAAGTGCTCCTCTTATTGCAAGGAACTTATTTTCGCATTCTATTTTTAATTCCATATATTGTATTTTTAAATATTCAATTATATTTTTAAATCTTATATCACCATAAACAGGTTTACCGTTTATTACAACAAGGCTTATATCAGATAGTTTAAGGCACAGTATATTTTCATATGGGTCATTTTTTACTTTTTTTGTAATTACAAAGTTTGCAGGTGTACCTTCTTTTAAATTACCTGCAGGAATTCTGAAAGCTTTTGCAGGATTTACAGTTATCATGTTAAATACAATTCTTGGGTCAAGCTTCTGATCGTAAAGTTTGTTGTATATATAACTTGCAAAGTTTATCTCTTCTAAAAGATTCATGCCACCAGACATTGGAGAATCTGTTCCAAGACAAACATTTATGTTGTTTGAAAGCCATTTTTTTATATCAGCTGTCTTTTCAAACATAAACCAGTTAGAGGTTGGACACCAGACAAGGTGTGCTTTTGATTTAGCTATATCCTCAATGTCTTTATCAGATAAGGCAATACCATGAACCATTACTGTGTATTCATCAAGTGCATTAAATTCTTTAAGGTATTCAACTCCTTTTTCAGACTCTTGGTCAAAGCCTTCTTCAATATGGGTTATAAAAGGTATTTTATTTTTCTTTGCTTTTTCATGCTCAGTTGCAGGGTCACCCCACTTCAGGTCATAAGATGATACTTCATGTGCTAAAGTATAATCTTTTATTATATTAATTGGTAGATGCCCTATAAACTTTTCATTAACACTGTGTGGTATGTGGTCAGAGACCCATGTTACCCCAGAGATTATGTTTCTTATTGATGAAAGAAAATATAGTTCATAGTTTGTAAAAGTACCTCTTTCTTTATAGATCATAGCATCTTTAAGATCATTATCCCATGGAAGCCAGTTTATATAAGGCCCTTTCCCAACTCTTGGGAAGTATGTTCCTAACATGTGGTCATGAGAGTTTACAAATCCTGGATATAAGAAATAATCTGAGCCAAGTTCAAATACTTTTGTGTCTTTGTCCATTTTATATGATATTATATTCTCATTTACACCTATTATACCTTTTCCTTGAGATGTTGACTCAACTTTATAAATATTGTCTAAAAAGTATTTCATATAATTTCCCAAAAGGAATTTGATTTTTATACTTATTAAGTTTCGATTTATTAATTTAATAAATTAAACAATTAAATTTAAATTCTAAAATTTTTTTAATTAAAATTTTATGAGGAGATTTTATGAATGCATATTTTAGGTGTATAAATGGTTGTGAAACCTATCCATTAAATGAAGTTATATATCAATGTAAAAAGTGTGGTGACCTTCTTGAGGTAGTACATGATGTAGATTCACTTAAGGGAAAATCAGCTGAGTACTGGAGAAATACTTTTAGAGAAAGAAGGGCAGGATATAAATTCCCTTATACATCTGGTATATGGAATAAAAAAGAGTGGGTAAATCCATTGATGGATGATAAATATATAGTAAGTTTAGGCGAAGGATACAACCCGCTTACTCCAATACCAGCAATTGCTAATGAGTTGGGGCTATCAAACTTATGGATAAAACACTGTGGGAATACTCATACAGGTTCTTTTAAAGACCTTGGAATGACTGTTTTAGTATCTATGGTAAATCAGATGATTCATAAGGATAAAAAGAATATAAAAGCGATAGCATGTGCGTCAACAGGTGATACATCAGCTGCATTATCAAGTTATGGGAGTTATGCTGGTATACCAACAATAGTATTTCTTCCTCATAATAAAATATCAATAGCCCAGCTTGTTCAACCTATATCAAATGGTTCAATTGTACTTGCCCTTGAAACTGACTTTGATGGATGTATGAAGGTTGTACAGGAGGTTACAAAAGATAACACTATATACCTTGCAAACTCTATGAACTCACTTAGGATTGAGGGGCAAAAAGTTGTTGGTATTGAAACTATTGAACAACTTGATTATAATGTTCCTGACTATTTTATTATACCTGGTGGCAATTTGGGGAATGTTTCAGCACTTGGTAATGGTATTTTAATGATGAAAGAGCTAGGGCTTATAAACAAAGTGCCTCGAATAGTACTTGCTCAGGCTGAGAATGCTAATCCTTTATATCTTTCCTATAAAAAAGATTTTAAAGAGTTTAAACCAGTTCAAGCAAAAAAAACATTGGCCTCTGCTATTCAGATAGGTAACCCTGTAAGTAGAGATAAAGCTATAAAGACTTTAAAAGTTTTCAACGGAATTGTTGAACAGGCATCAGAACAGGAACTTGCAGATGCATCTGCAAAATATGATAGATATGGTATGTTTACATGCCCTCATACTGGGGTTGCACTTGCTGTTATGGAGAAGCTTGTTAAAGATGGTAGAATAGAAAAAGGAAGTAGTGTTGTTGTAATATCTACAGCACATGGGTTAAAGTTTGCAAATACAAAAGCACTTTATCATGAAAATAAACTTGATGGACTAGTATCAAAATATGCAAATACTCCTATTGTGCTTGAACCTGATCCTGAAAAGGTAAGAAAAGTATTATATGAAAAAATCAAATAATATTTTTCTATTAACTTTTTTGATTTTAATAATTAATCTATTTAATCCTTTATATTCTGCTATAAGTACCTTTGAAATTGGTTTATCATATAATTATTTTAATTCTGTAGATTATAATGGGTATAATACCTCATTACCAGTTGTAGGTGTATCAATAAGTGGCAGTGATGGACTTAATCCAAGGTTAAAAATAGTTGGTGGCTATAAGAATATAAAACCAATATTACCTGATTCATATGTTAAGGAAAGTTCATATTTTGTATCTGGGTTTTTAGGGGGTGAATATTTATTAGATTTTAACGATTTTATCCTTTCATTTTCATTTGGTATTTCTTATAAACATAACGAAATAAAGATGAGACTTACCACTTTGGTAGACTATTTTTATAGTTATAAGGGCTACAGAAAAGTTGGAGCCCCATTTTCAATTAGCATTTTAAAGATAATTGATTTTTTTGTACTTGGCACAGAAATTGAATTAGATTTAATTAAATTATATTCACAACATTATGAGGATTTATTAACGGCTGCCTCTGGCTATGGTAGTTATGAAAGAATAAATTATGGTGGCTATACTGACAATACTTTAAGCATTTTTTTTAGGGTGGGAATATATTATTAGGAGGACAAAAATAGACAAAATAAAAGTTATAAGTAGAGTAATAGACCCTCAAATAGAGGAGCCTTTATCTTTTGAACTCACAATAAGAAACTATAAGTTTGCAATAGAGGAAGAAAAAGGGATTACAGTACTTAATGTATATATAAGATATTCAGATAATGAAAAATATGTAATATCAGATCTTTGTTCTATTTTTGATAATTTAAAGAAGTTTTTTACAATAACATCACCTGAGTTTTTAGTTAAGGTTCTTGAAGATAAAGATTGGTTATACAAATATAAGGAGTTTTTTAGACCAATAAAGATAAAAGATTTTGTTATAACTCCTCCGTGGGAGGATGTTGATTGTGAGAAGAAGATAATTATAAATCCTAAGATGGGTTTTGGTACAGGACATCATCCCACTACAAGACTTGTAATGGAAAATATGGTTGATATTGATTTTAAAGATAAGAATGTTATAGATATTGGTTGTGGGTCAGGTATATTGGGTGCTCTTGCAGTTAAGTTAGGAGCTAAGTATGTTGCTTTTGTTGAAATAGATCCTATGGCCATAGAGTCTTGTGAAGAAACGGTTGAATTAAATGGATTAAAAAAAAATGAGTATGATATATATAACATTGATATAGTACAAGATTATAAAAAAATAGATCTTTCAATTTTTGATTTAGCACTTATAAATATTACTTATGATGTTGTAGAAGAGATATTTAATGTTGTAAATTTTGATAATATTAGTTATTATTTAATATCGGGTATTTTAAGAAATAAAAAAGAGGATATAAAAAAATTTTTTAATAAAAAGGGTTATGAAATAATTAAAGAAGATTATTTGGATGACTGGTTATTTATTAAAATTAGGGGGAAAATATGAAAAAGATTTTATTTTTTATTATTATTACACTTTTGATTTTTGGATGTGGGAAAAAAACACAAACAGTTGAGCAACAAAATAAGGCAAAAGTTATCTTTATTCAAGGTATGGCATATAAGTCATTTGATGGAAATAAATGGGAAAATATTAATGTTAATGAAGAATTAACAGCACCTGTAATTTTAAAAACAGATAAAAAGTCTGTTTTAAGGATTTTTTTGTGGGAAAATACTACATTTACTTTATATTCTGAATCTATTATTAATCTTTCTGAACTTGATTCTCAAAAAGTTAACATTGATATGAAGAAAGGTACTATTATAAATAATATTGAAACTCTTAAAGGAAAAGTCTATTCTTGTAAAACACCTGCTATCTCAGCTGGAGTAAGGGGGACTGTGTTTAAAATAGAGACTGATGGTAAAAAAGATACACTTATAGTTAGTGATGGAAAAGTTTGGGTTAAGAGGAATATTGAGAATGCACCAGAAATTATAGTAGAAAAAGGGAAAAAGGTAGTTATTACTGTTGATGAAAATGAAAAAATTAAACAGAAAATAAAAAATCTAAAAAAGGAAGAAGCAAATAAAATACTTGAAATAGAAACTGAAGATGTTGGGGATGATATAATAAAAGAAGAACTAAATAAACAGGAAGAATATATTGAAAATGAGACAAAAAAACAGCAGGAGTTTACAGAAAAGAAGTCTAAAGAGATTGAAGAACTAAAAGAAAAAAAGAGTGAAGAAATAGAAAAAAGTATTGAGAAAAAGAGTAAAGATATTGAAGATATGATGAATAAAGATATAAATGATATGGATAGTTTATTAAAAAAGGCAAAGGAAAAGAAGCTTAAAAAATAAAATAATTTTATTGCTTTATTTACTTATAAAACCGATAATTATAATGTAAACCTAATACAAGGAGGTTTATATGATTAGCACAAGAATTTTAGAATTATGGTATGATATACCCTCCTATTTTATGTTCTGTAATGTTATTGAACCATCCTATTACAACAGTATTATTAATAGAGGAATTGCTCAGACTTTTAATAAATTTCTTATTAATAATTTTTCAAAACCTATTGAACTATTATGTCTTTTATCTGAAGATGTTGATTATGATTATGTTATGAACCAGGAAGAACTTATGGATTATAATAAAGCTCAGATGGAAAAGATAATGGAACTTAAAGCCTATCTGGATAAAAGAGATAATAAAGATTATTCGATTGATGAAGTTTTTGAAATCTGGGCAAAGAATTATTCTGTTAAGTTTAGGAAGTACTGGCATTTAAAAAAAGTTATTAGTTTGTTTTAAAAATATAAGAAATAAAAATATGTAAATATGAACCCAGTTTATGTTGATATCTAACTAAATTTCAATAATTGAACTAAATCAGGATTGATATCTTCTTTAATAAACCTTGACGTGAAACAGTTTTCAAATGTACCGTAGCCTCTTATTTTTAATGGTGAGCTTAAAAATAGTCTCTTTTTAGCTCGTGTTATAGCTACATAGAAAAGTCTTCTTTCCTCTTCAATGTTGTCTAAAGTCTCAGTTGACAATTTATGGGGGAAAATATCTTCAACAAGCCCTATAACAAACACGTTATCAAACTCAAGTCCTTTTGCAGTGTGACATGTTGTAAGGTTAACCCTTACATTTTTATTTTCCTGCCAGTGTTCTTCGGATGAATCAAGTAGTGATATTTTTGTGACAAAGTCTTCTAAAGTGCCTCCTTGTTCTTCAAAAAAAGACTCGTAAAGTTTTTTAAACTCAAGTACGTTCTCTTTTCTCTCCTCCTCTTTGTCAAGATTTCCCAGGTACTTTATATAATCTGTTGAATCTAATAGAATATCAAGTAGTTTTTTGGGCATGATTTTAAGGTCTGTTATTTCTGTTATTAGTGCATAAAAGTCTTTTAGCCCTTTTAGTGTTTTATCTGAAAGCCTGTATTCTTTTGGGTTGTCTAGTATTATTTTTATTGCTTCTATAAATGTAATATTGTTTTTTTCTGTAAGGTCTATTATTTTTTTTATTGTTATCTGGCCTATGTTTCTTTTAGGTATATTAATGACCCTTTTTATTGAAACATCATCTTTTGGGTTTACAATTATTCTAAGGTATGCTAATATATCTTTTATTTCCATTCTATCATAAAATGGTCTTGAACCTAAAATTCTGTAATTTATTCTGTTTTTTATAAGTTGTTCTTCAATAAGTCTTGATTGTGAGTTAAGCCTGTATATTACACCTATGTTTTCATTTTCATTTTTATTTAATAATTCTTTTATTTTTGAGACAACAATCTCAGCCTCTGATTCATTAGTATAGGGTTTTATAAAATAGGGTTTTTCATTTATAGATGGGAGTTTAGGTATAAGTTCTTTGCCTATCCTGTTTGTGTTTTTTTTAATAACATTATTAGCAAGTTCTATTATTTCAGGTGTTGATCTATAATTTTTTACAACTCTTATTATTGTTATTTTATCATATGAGTCTATAAAGGATTTTGAGTGATGTGGGTCTGCTCCTCGAAAACTATAGATAGATTGATCATCATCTCCAACAACAGTTATATTTTTTTTGTCAGTTAATAGATTTATTAGCAAGTATTGTGCTTGATTTATATCTTGAAACTCATCTACAAGTATATATTTAAATCTTTGTTGCCAAAACTCTCTTGTGTTTGGGAAGTAATAAAAAAGTTTTACAGTGTTTATTATCAGGTCATCAAAGTCCATAAGATTTTTTTTGAATAAAAAATTATTGTATCTTTTGAATATTCTGCCAATGTGAATATAATATTCCTTTAATTCTGATTCACCCTTTTTTTCAAGGTCTTTATCTTCTAAAAATAGGTTTTTTGCTTTTGAAATTTCTTCCATTACTTTGCTTACTGGATAATTAAGTCCCTCTTCCTCTATTATCTCTTTTAATATTTTTGCTGTATCTTCTGAGTCAAGTATTGTAAAATTTTGTGTATATCCTAGCTTTTCTCCAGAATGTCTTAATATTTTTGCAGAGTTTGAATGGAAAGTCCCAATCCAATGGTTTTTAAAATTGTCTTCAATACCCAGTTTGTTTAATAAATTGTGAACTCTTGTCTTTATTTCATTGGCAGCTTTATTGTTAAATGCTGCTGTAAATATTGAGTTTATCTTATAACCTTTTAGGACAAGATATGCTATTTTATATGTTATTACTCTTGTTTTACCGGTACCTGCTCCTGATAATACGAAAACAGGTTTATCAATTTCTGTTACTGCTTCACTTTGTTCCTCATTCAGTTCTTTCATTATTTCCATTATTTGCCTTTTTTGTTAAGATATTGATTGAAAAATTATAGCTTGAACCTAGTATTATACCTATTATAAGCCCATCAACAATTGAGTAGAATAGGTTTATTAATATAGGTATTATATTGTTTGTAAAATTTGACCATCTTGTCAGAGAATATGAATATGTTATAACTGATGGACTTGGGTTTATTGAGTTAAATAATTTTATAAACTCTATTCCAAAACCGGTTATAGAACACCACACGCTTATAATTAAAATTATGAAAAATAATAAAAATGCCCAGGCAATACCCATACCTATAACTGATATTTTCATTTTTTCCTCCTTACTTAAAATTTTGTAGTTTAAAATTTTTGTTAATTTGTAATTATATAAATCTCAACTCTTCTATTTTTTGCTCTATTTTCATCAGAATTGTTAGGGACTATTGGTTTTTTGTCAGAAAAACCTATATAACTTACTCTTGTTTTATCAATTCCTTTAGAAATAAAATAATTAGCAACACTCTTTGCTCTTCCCTCAGCAATCCATTCTTTTATCCTTGGATCCCCAATATCATCAGAGTGTCCTTCTATCCTTACTTCGTATTTTGGGTATTTTTTTAATATTTCAATTACTTTATCAAGTACTTGAGTAAACTCATTTTTTATATTTGTCTTGTTAAAGTCAAATAATATATCTGTAAATGTAAGCTGAACACCATCTTTTGTTTCTTTAACACTTGCTACTCCTATTTTTGAAGCTTCATCACTTATTTTTTTCTTATCTTCTTTACTATCCCTTATTAATGTTACATTCCCAACATCTTTTCCTTTCCATTCTCTTACTGTACCATCTGACATTATGTATATAAAATTATAGTCACCTTCATAATAATCCATTATGTTGTTTTCCTTGTCCCAATTGAAATATCCTTCAAAAAATCCCATAGCTCTTATAGGATAAGATACTCTCTCATATGGACTTGTTTGAGGTGTTATTATAGGTTTAACTGTGAAAAACTGATTTATATAATAGAATACTTTTATAACAGCTTTTTCTTTACCATCTATTTTTTTATCTTCTTCATATTTATACATTACTTTAAAAGGTGCAATGAAAGGTTCTTTTATACCAATTCTTGTAAAGTCCTGTGATTCATAACCAGTCCCTTCCCATGTGTATCCTATCTGTATATCATTTTCAGGAAATATAGGAAGATTTCTTACTACAGGATAAAAATATGATCTATCTATTTCTATTTTCCCATCAGTATATCTTATAAACTCTGTTGGATATATTTTGTCTTCTATTATTCTGTAAGCAACATTTTCTCCATAAGGTTTGACAAGATAATAGTATTCACCTTTAAGTTTACCAGAGCCATCTTTATTTACCTCAATTACTCTTAAGTTTGCTTTGTAACCCTGTTCGTACTTACCAACAAGTCTGTTGTCAATATATGCTGTTTGAGAAGATGTTGATATTAATCTATAAAGATCTCCTTCTTTATGCTCGAACCTGAACTTATAACTGAATACTGTAAAGTATATATTAATGAGTATAAAGATAAGATTAGTTTTTTTCATTTTTAGCCCCAAAAATTATTTTTATAAACTCTATAACAACACCTATGAAAAGACCTGTAACTACAAGTCCAATTATAATCTGAGCTATATTAAAAAGACTTGTAATTCCAGCTATCATCATTGAAAGTGCAAAAAAATCGTTTCTTGCAACAACTTTTGCTATACTAACAAAAAAGTTAACTATTTTTTTTATTAACCCTTTTTTTATTTTTTCTGTTTCAATATCGAACTGTGCTATATCTTCTTTTTTATAGCCTTTTATTATTAAAAAATATTGCATTATTTTTGAGACTAAAAATATTAACATAAATAACAGGGATGTTTTGAAAAAGATCTCATTTTTATAATATGTTGAATTATAAATTCCAACTGCACCTATAAATACAAAGTTTGTAAGCTCGTCTCCAATATTATCAAGCCACACACCTATTTTACTTGTTTGGTACTTCAGTCTTGCAATTTCACCATCACACCCGTCAAGAACTGAAGAGAGATGAAATAATATTCCCCCTATTAGGCCACCATAATAATCTGGTTTTAATACCATTATAAATGAAGCGAGCAAACCTATAATCACTACGAATATTGTTATCATATTAGGTGTTATTTTTGTGTTCATTAAAAGACTTGATACAAATAATGAAATTGGTCTATTAAGATACTTGGAAATTAAGGTATCATGAGGTTTTCTAAGTGATTTTATTAAAGCTTTTTCTGCTTTTTTTATCTCTTTTTCAGTATATATTGGTATGAATATGCCTTTATAATTTCCTTGTATTACTGATGAGAATGATTTGATATCTTCTGGGTTTTTTCTGATAAAGTCTTGAATAAACTCATGATCAAATACTGCAGGTAGATCTATTAATATATATTTTTCGCCCAGAACTTCTTTTATATCTGATTTTTTTTTAACTATCTTTATTACAGAGTTACTGTTATTATCATTTGGTATTAAGTTACTTAAAACAAATATATCATATATTTTTGCTTTTATAAGTTCGTTAACAATTCTTTTAAGAAACGTTATTCCAGCTATCTTTTTCAGATAAAACTTGTGTGGTAAAAATATTAATACTTTCATTCCATACCTCTTAATAAGTCTTCTAATTTTTCTCTTTTTCTTATGATTCTTACAATTCCATCTTTTATAATAACTTCAGCAGGTCTTTCTCTAAAATTATAGTTTGAAGACATTGAAAAGCCATAGGCACCTGCATCCATTATTACTAAAATATCTTTATATCTTATCTCATCTATTTTGTATGGTTCTTTTTCGCCGTTTATTTTTGTAAAAATATCACCACTTTCACATAGGTTTCCAGCTACCATAACAAACTCTTTCTTTTCTGAGTTATAATTACTACCATTTATTATTCTGTGATGACTCCCATAAGCCATGGGTCTTATAAGGTGGTTAAAACCAGAGTTTATTCCAACAAAATTAAATAGGGGAGTTTTTTTCTTATTAACAACTTCAGCTAATAGATATCCTGCATTCCCAACTATGTATCTTCCGGGTTCTATATATAGATTAACTTCTTTTTTGTATTCTTTGTTAAAACTCTCTATTTTGTTTGTTATTTTTGCCCCTAATAGTTTTATGTCGATTGGCTTGTCATGTTCATAATATGGTATTCCTATCCCTCCACCAATATCAATAATATCAAGATCATCAAATTTTTTTGCTTCATTGAGTATAATATCCATTGCTTCTATAAATATATCAACATCAAGTATACCAGATCCTATATGAGAGTGTATTCCAACAATTTTAAGATTATATTTTTTAGCAATCTTTTTAGCCTCATCAATCTGGTCTATATATATACCAAACTTGCTTGCAGGCCCACCTGTTATACAATGATCATGGTGCCCGGCTCCTACATCAGGGTTTATTCTTATCATTATTTTTGAGTTGGGATATAGTGAACCAAAAAGGTCTAATTGAAATATGGAACCTATGTTTATCATAACATTGTTTTTTACACAGTATTCAAACTCTTCCTCTGTTGTATTATCACCTGTAAATATAATTTCTTCCGGTGCAAAGCCAGCTTTTAAACCAAGGAATACTTCACCATAAGAGACTGTATCAAGACCTAAACCATTCTCTTTTATTAATTTTAATATGTGTAAATTGCTGTTTGCTTTACAAGCATATTTTATTGATAGTTTAGGATAAGAGATACTATTTTTAAGATCTTTTATATTTTCCTCTATCCTGTTCCCATCATAAACATAGAGAGGTGTGCCAAAGTCTTTTGCAAGGTCTGTTACTTTAATATTATTTATTGTATATATCATGTATTTTCTCCTTATGACTTGAAATTAAAATTTTATTTATAAAAATTTATACTTTTTAAAATTACAATATGCTATAAATATTTTTGAATAGGTTTATTGAAATAAGATAAAACTTAAAATAATAGACAGCTTCTTTTATCTCTTTATTTGTTATTCCACCTATTTTTCTAATTTTTCCATTTATAAAGGCTTCAATAAATCCTTTTTTAATTGGTGAAAGATTATTTATAAATGATTTATCAGGGTATGTTTTTAAAAATACTGCTGATCTAAAAGGCCCAATAAGATCAAATAGATTATTAGCATATTCTGAAAAGTTATACAATTGGTTTATTAAGTAAAACTCCGGACTTTTTTCAATAAGATAATTTATTAATTCTCTTATAATAAGCACTTTATATTCCCATGAATTGTTTTTGTTATAAAATATATTTATATCCTCTTCCAATTTTTTAAGTTTTCTCTTTGATATGAAATTTT
The DNA here is from genome assembly GCA_029552945.1 of Spirochaetota bacterium. Lineage (GTDB taxonomy): Bacteria > Spirochaetota > GWB1-36-13 > GWB1-36-13 > JAKPDD01 > JAKPDD01. Next base: position 3,169 of record JAKPDD010000023.1, on the reverse strand, counting down.
TGATAATTTTAATCTCTTCAGGTGATAATCCCCTTGCTAGAAAGTCATCATTTATTTTTACAAGAAATAACTGAATATCAACATTGTCTTTTATATTTTCAATTATTATTTCTACTATACTCTTATATTCTAAAAAAGACTCAGCAAAATATTTTTTTATTAAGTTTCCCTCTATCGTAAAGTATGGTATTTTGTTTTTTATTTTTATGAACTCATTAAATTGATAGTTTGATATAAAAAGTGCAATTATTTTCCATTTTTTATCTGTATCAAGGTTTTCTTTTATATCTTTAATATCCTGCATAAGATCAAGATATATTCTCTCGGAAAGGTTAGTTTTAAGTGCGAACTCTATTATATTTGATAAAGTGTATAAAACCTGGTAAGAAAAATATTTTTTTGATATCATAAAGTGTATCATTTCTTGAATTTCATCTATTGTTAATATTTTTTTTAGGAGTGTAATAGGAAAAAAGTTTTTGTTTATTTTGGTTAGAATAGTATTTATATCTGGGTTATCTTTTCCACCTATTTTTTTTATAATAAAGTCATAGCCATTTTTTTCTAATATTATCCCACCTTTTTTAATCGGTTCTTTTATATTTATATTGTTGTATTTTATTATTTTTTTTGCACCTAAAACATTGTTCAAGATAAAAATACTATTTTCATCGAGTGGATAGGGGAAAGATATCTTAATTTTTTCTGTTAAAAAATGAATTTCATAAAAGAAATATTTGTCTGTCTCTTTAAGATGATTTCCTGTTATAATTTCATAGAGCATATTTTTTAAAGTTCGGGCATATAGCCCGATACGCAATTATATAATATTGTATGACTTCAATACTTTTTTAAGTTTTTCTCTATTGTCATCACTGAGGTTTGTAAGTGGAAGTCTTAACTCATTTGATATTAAACCCATAAGTGCTAATGTTTCTTTAACAGGTATTGGATTTGTATCTATAAACATTACTTTTGAAAGTTCAAGTAGTTCTAAATGTAATTTTTTAGCTTCTTCAAAATTACCTTTTAAAGCATAACTTACCATTTGATTGACTTTTTCTGGCATGACGTTAGCAGTAACAGAAATAACACCTTTTCCCCCAATAGTCATTATAAAATATGTTAGTGCATCCTCGCCTGACAATACTACAAAACTTTTATCAGTTTCCTTTATTATTTTTGATGCCTGGACTAAATCGCCACTTGCCTCTTTTATACCGACTATGTTTTTAATTTTACTTAATGCTATAGTTGTTTCAGCCTCTATATTTCTTGCAGTTCTTCCAGGAACATTGTATAATATCATAGCTATATTAACATTTTCAGCAATATATTTGTAGTGTTCATATATTCCTTTTTGGTTTGGTTTATTATAATATGGTGAGATTAGGAGTGCAGCATCAGCTCCTATTTTTTCAGCCTCTTTTGTGAGTTCTAAAGCCTCTTTTGTTGAATTAGAACCTGTTCCTGCAATTACTGGTACTCTCTTTTTGACAATATCAACAGTAAACTTTATTACTTCAGAGTGCTCTTCATAGCTAAGGGTTGCAGATTCTCCGGTTGTTCCACAAGGGACTATACCATTCCCAGCTTTTATTTGCATTTCTAGCAGTTTTTCATAAGCATCATAATCAACTTTATTGTTTTTAAATGGGGTTACTATAGCAACAAACGTGCCCTCAAACATTTTTTAAACTCCTATTTTTTACTTAAATTTCTAATATATAAAAACTATTAAATTAAAATAATTTATTAAAATTTATTTTAAAAAATTTTTATTTCAAGAGAGAGAATATGGGGAATAAAAGATGCTTAGTACTTATAAAAGAGGTACCGGGAGAAGACGATATAAAAATAGATGAAAACTCATGGACAATAAAACGTGGTATAGGTGTAATAAATATTTACGATTATGTTGCAATTGACCTTGCTCTGGAGCTTAAAAAAGAGGGATATTTAATTGAAGTTTTAACAATGGGGCCATTAACATCTAAAAGGATAATAAGGTTTTGCCTCTCACTTGGTTTTGATAAGGGTTATATTGTTACTGATCCTATTTTTGCAGGATCTGATACTCTTGCAACATCTACAGTACTTGCAGAATCTATAAAGTATATTGGAGTTCCTGATATTATTTTAACCGGCAATCATTCTTTTGATGGGGGGACTGGGCATGTGCCACTTCAAATAGGACAGATACTTGGGATTAATTCTTTTTCAAATGTAAACTCCTTAAATATTAAGGATAATGATTTAGCTGAGATAATAACTGAGCTTGATGAAAAATATATTATTGAATCCTCTTTCCCATTTATATTATCCTTATCTTTAAAAGAAATATCAATAAAGTTACCTAGGGCCAGAGACTATTTTTCAGATTACCAGATTACAGAGATTGATAACAGCAGACTTAACGTAAACCCACTTATTGTTGGTCTTAATGGTTCCCCTACAAAAGTTGTAAATATAAAACCATATATAAGCAACAGAATAAAAAATATAAATTATTTTACAAAAAAAGAGATAAAAACACTATCAGATTATATAAAAAGGGGGATATCCCCCTTTACTTTTACCTTAATAATTGAAGCACTGCTTGTGTTTTTTGGTTAGCCTGAGCAAGCATAGCAGTTGCAGATTGAATAAGTATGTTATTTTTAGAGTATTCAACCATTTGAGCTGCCATGTCTGTGTCTCTTATTCTTGATTCAGCAGCTTGTAAGTTTTCAGCAGCAATTAATATACCCTTAGTTGCAAACTCAAGCCTGTTCTGGTATGCACCAAGGTCTGCTCTCTGTTTACTTACTTTCTTTAATGCTTCATCAAGGGTTCCTATAGCCTGGTTAGCCTTATCTGGTGTTGAAATTGATACTATTTCGTCATTTACAATATTCTTTATTCCAAGACCTTTAGCAGTCATTGTACCTATGTATACTCTTTCTCTCTGATCCATGTTTGCACCTATATGGAACCACATACTTCCGTTTGGTGCTCCTTCTATTGGTTTTGCATACCTTCCTGTCAGCATATTAAGACCATTGAACTGAGCATGAGATGCAATCCTGTCTATTTCATCTACAAGTTGAGATACTTCAACTTGGATCTGCATCCTGTCTTCCATTGTATATATACCGTTTGCTGATTGGACTGCAAGTTCTCTTATTCT
>JAKPDD010000020.1 GCA_029552945.1 Spirochaetota bacterium | reverse complement strand
GTAGTTTCTTCTAAGTATTCACTTTCTATTTCTCCTTTTTCAAGTTCAGATTCTTCATCAAGCTCAAATACAACATCAGAACCAATATCTGAACCTTCAACAAAACTCTTCAAATTACTTATCTCATCGCTCTCCTCATCTTCAAACCCAGCCTGCTCAACATCTTGAGATTTTTCAGTAACATCTTTAATTTCTTCTGGCTTTTCTTCAATAAACTCACCTGGTTCCTCTACTGTTTCAACTTCACCTATTTCAGTTTCACTAGTCTTAACTCCCTCTAAAAGTACATTATCAGCAGTACTAATATCCTCTAATCCCTCTTCACCCTGTAATTCAAAATCAAGATCTTTTAATTCTTCAGAAATAGGCTCTTTAACCTCCTCTGGAATGCCCTCCTCTTCGACAATTTCAGTTATAGGTTCTCCTTCCTCCTCAAACTCTTCTATACCTTCAACACCCTCAAAACCTTCTTCATATTCACTTTCTTCAGTACCCTCTTTTTCAATACTCTTAATCTCTTCAGTTAAAGACTTTTTATCTTTTTTTACATCTTTTATAACTTTTTCTGCATCTCTTAGAATATCATCAATATTAAGCTCATCTTCCTCAAGTTTATTCATCTCATTTTCTATCATAGCTATATTTGACTTTATCTCAAAAACATCTTCACTCTGCCCAATAACAGACTCAAGTACCTCCTCTGGAACCTCAATTTCCTCTTCTTCCTCATCAGGTACATAAGAACTTTCTACAAACTTTGGTTTAAAACCACCTTTTTCTCTCTTTTGCCTATATTCTTCTGTATCAATATTTTTAAAGATTTGATCAACAACAGGATCAACAAGATTAATCTCTTCAATCTGTGAATCGCTTTTAGACTCATAATTTTCTTCAGATTCCTGATAATCATCAGTAATAAAATCTTTACCCATAGAATCAATATCATCAGGAACTTTTATATTTTCTTCAATACTTTTACTCTTGATATCTTTAACCATATTTAAGACATAGTCATAATTATTAACTTCTTCTCCAAGATTCTCAAGTAACTTTTCATATTTTTTAAAGTCTTCCAAGTTAATAACCTTGTATATTTATATTTTGATTATATTATAAAATTACTTAAAAATTATTTTTTTTCAGATAATTATCGGAATATTTTTTTTTCATTCTAAATCATTATTTTAATTTTAAAAAACAATTGATTTAATTTTAAAATTATTTTAATATTTTAATAATCTTAAAAATAATTAGAAAGGATAATACAAAAATTGATTGACAATTCTTTAAATACAATACAATACTCAGAATTAACAAACATTATAACAGGATTCTATAAAGACTTCGGTAAGGTAGTTATAAAAAAATTCCCACTCCAAGCTAAAATATTATTTGAACATGAATTAAAAATATTAGAAAAACTAAAAGGTAATGAATTATTTCCCAATATTATTGACTATCATAAAGAAGACGAATACTACATAATAATAATGGAATATATAGATGGTATACCAATAAAAAATCACAAATTTAATAGTAAAAATTTTATAAAAATATTTTTACAGATAGCAGAAGCAATTGAGATACTCCATTCATATGGCATAGTCCATATGGATATAAAACCATCCAATATAATTATTACAAAAGATGAAAAAATAAAAATAATTGACTTCTCAATATCATCTACTGATAATAAGATACTTGGTGGAAGTATTCCTTATATGGCACCTGAAGCATTAGGGTATACTGACTATCAAATATCAAATGCAACAGATCTGTACTCACTTGGTATTACATTTTATGAACTTTTAACTGATAAACTGCCTTTTGAAGCCTCAGATAAAACAGCACTTATAAAAAAAATTATAAGTGAAGAGCCACCGCCAATAGAAAGAAACGATATACCTGAAACACTAAAAAAAATAGTATATAAACTTATAGATAAAGACCCTTATAAAAGATATAATCAAGCATCTGCACTAGTATATGATCTTTCGCTTTTAGATAATGATACTGAACCTAAAATAGGTGAAAAAGATTTTATAGGAGATATAAAATATAGATTTGAACTTAATTTTAAAAAATATGATAACATTATAAAGGATTTTTTAAATAATAAAGAAGAAAACTTAGCTGTTATAGGGCCAAAACTCTCAGGTAAAACTCTACTTTTAAAATACATATCAAATAAAAATAAGTCTATCTTTATAAGACTAGTAAAAACAGATAAAGAAGGAGAAGCTATAAAATCAATTTTTAATAATTTTTCAATACACTTTGGTACAAAAAAACTACTTGAGTTTATAGATAAAGATACTGGTAAAATGATAATAGATTTCTTACCCGATGGAATAAAAGAAGAGTTTGACTTGACCATTGAAAATAAAAATAATGAAGCTATTCCCTATTATTTATTAAAAGCAATAATACCATTACTTAACTTTTTAAATGAAAATGGATATATTTTAATCATTGATGACATAGAAAAAATTGATAATCTTTCACTTACATTACTGACATCAAAAATACCAATTAAAATAGTATTTTCATCTTCAGAAGAAATTAATAATGAAATTAATAGAAACATTAAATACAAAAAATTACTACTAGAACCTGCTTCTTATGAAATGATAGAAGAAATTGTAAATAATCTTCTCTATTCTAAAATAAATAAAAATAAACTTGAGGAAATATGTAAAAAATTTGAAGAGAGTGGGTTATATATATCAGAAATAATTGAGGCTATTAAATTTCTAATTGCAGAAAAGTCTATAAAATACAATATTAACAAAAAAGAATGGGAAATAATAGATAACGAAAAAATAAAAAAAGTAAAGTCATTATTTTTAGAAAAAATAAAAAACATACTTTCATCGTTAAAAAATCAAGAGAAATATGTTCTATTTCTTATCATAATCTTTAATGAGATATTTGAAAATGATATCTCTTATATTTTAGGTTTTGACGCAAAAGATATAATAATCAAGCTTGTGAAAGAGGGGCTAATTGAAAAAGAAAAATATAAAATAAAAATAAATCCAAAAATAAGTTCATTAATCCTAAACGAAGTATCTATTGATGAAGAATTTTATAATAAAATTTTAGAATCCTCATTAAAATTATTTGAAAAATATCCTATACCAGTACTTGAAATACTGATAAAAACAAAAAATGATCTTTTTGATGAATACTTTTTAAAAATATCTGATAAACTTTATGAAAATCAAAACTATAGCCATATAATAAAGTTTTTACCATTAATTAAAGACAATAATAATTTTCTAACAAGTACTTTTAAATATATCCCGTCTATAATAAGTGTAAAGTCTTATGAGATAATAGATATAGTAACAAGACTTGAAGATATTGATAAAAATTTTAAACTCACATTAAAAGAAAAAATAAGTGCATATTTTATAATTTCAAGATATTTTTTTCTTAAAAATAACTATCCAAAAATAGAAAAATATCTGAATTTTATAAATGAAAATATAAACTGTATAAAAGATGAAAATGAATTATATTCAATATATGTATTACTATTTGGTACAACATACTTTAAAGGTGATATAAAACTTGCAAAACAATATGGAGAAAAAGCATTAAAGTACAGAGAAAAGATAATAAATGACCAAGATGTATATATTGTATCACTCCTATCAGCTACTCAAGCTTTTTTAGGAGACAAAAAGGGTATAGAAACTTCAAAAAGAGTCATAAAAGAGGGAATAAGCATAGCATCAATGTCAATGACTGGTATCTTTTTTCATTTCGCAGGTTACACATTAAGCTATTTAGGCCATCCTGAAGAAGGGCTTGAGTTTTCAAAAGAGGCAAGGAGTATAGGCATTGAACTTAACAACCCTCTAATAACATATGCAAGTTCTGCATCTATTGCTAAAGGTTTTATAATGAACAATATGCTTGCAGAAGCTATAAAAGTTATTGAAGAAGCTATAGATATATCAAAAAAATATATTATAATGGTTGGACTCGATTTTTTATACAATGAATACTTAGAAGCACTCTTTATTTTAAAAGAAAAAGATAAGTTTGAACAGGGTTTTATATATCTGGAAAGTTTAAAAAATTTCCTTATAAATAGCAAATGGTATCAAGTAATATACTACAAGAACAAGGGCATACTAGAAATATTTAAAAGTGAACTTAAAGATGCTGAAGAGAGTTTAAATAAAGCTTACAATCTATCTAAAGACTTTTTAATTGAGCATGCAAAAATAGCAGGACTACTCCACTATGTATATATAAACATAGGTGAATATACACTAGCAAGAACATATCTTAATGAGAGTGAATCTATATTTAATCAGTATGATAATTTTGAAGAGTACAAAAAAAACTTTATATTCAGGTCATTGGAGTTCTATTCAACACAGACATCATATTCAGTTTCAATAAAAGATGAGTTAACATTTGACTCAATAATAAACTCAATAGCATCACTTTCAACAATCAACAATCCTAAAAAAATGATTTTAAGGTTTATAGATATACTATTTGAAATACTGGGTGCAAAAAGAATTAAATTAGACATTACAATATCAGGTAAAAGATATTATATAATAATAGATAATAATTTTAATCAAATAGAAGATTTTACAGAAAAAAATATTCTGGAAAAAGCTATAAATAAACATATACCATTAATATTTAAAGAAACAGAAAAAGACAAATCTGTATTAATATTCCCATTAAAGAAATCAAATCAAATAATAGGTTATATATACCTTTCAAACCCAAATATTCCTGGTTTATTTAAAGAAAAAGACTTAAAAATAATAAGAACACTCTCAAACCAATTACTTATATTACTTGAGAACGCTATCCTATTTAAAAAAGAAATTGAAGCAAAGAAAAAAATAGAGGGTATAATGAAATCATTTAAACTGTTTGTACCAAAACAATTTTTAGATGTTATTGCAAGCGAAGGAGTCGAAAAAATAAGTCTTGGTACATCAAAAAAAATAGAGGCAAGTATATTATTTTGTGACATAAGAGACTTTACAACAATATCTGAAAAAATGGATTCACTGGAAGTTATAAAGTTTTTAAATGACTATATGAAAGAAATAGCTTCATTAATAGAAGAAAACAGTGGATTTATTGATAAGTTTATAGGCGATGCTATACTTGGTATTTTTGACTGCTATGAAACAGATAAGGTAATAGATACTGCAATAAAAATGTGCAAAAAAGTTAAAATTTTCAGTAAAGAGATAAATAAAAAAATAGATATAGGTATAGGTATAAACTCAGCAAAAGTAACAATAGGTACTATTGGTACATATACAAGAATGGACTCAACAGTAATTGGTGATGGAGTGAATCTTGCCTCAAGACTTGAAGGACTCACAAAAATGTATCATGTTCCTATTGTTGTAAGCGATTATACTATAAAAAGGTTGAAAAACCAAAATATAAACTACAGGGAAATAGATTCAGTAATAGTGAAAGGAAAAGAGAAACCAGTAGTAATATATGAAGTATTTGAATGGGAAGATAAAGATAAAATCGAACTTAAAAAGAGTTATAATTCACAACTACTTATGGGCATAACATTATATAAGATAATGGACTTTAACAATGCACTGGAATATTTTAAAACTTGCAAAGAAATAAATTCTAGTGATTCTATTGTGGACTTATACATAAAAAGATGCAATTATTATATTAAAAACCCACCACCACCTGATTGGATTGGTGCTATAAAACTTGAAAATAAGTAAACTTGCAGTATAAAAAATCTAAAAAATTTCTTATTTATAAAAAAATTAAAGTTTATCTTAAAACAAACTATTTATTTTAAGAAATAAAAGATTTTATCAAAAATTTTAAAAATAATTAACTAAATTTAAACACTCTTTTTTAAATTTTCAGTATAAAATTTTAAAAATAAGGATAAATAATGAAAGATATATTACGGGAAGGAAAATTAGTTTTTATATCAACTATTTTAATTTCAATACTTTTTTTTACTTTATACTATATTTTTTCAATAAATACACTACTTTATTTTTCAATAATATCATTAATATTATTTTTGTATACATTATTTTTCTTAAGAAAACCAGTAAGAAAAATTAAGATAGACGAAAATGTAATATATTCTTCTGCTGATGGATATATAATAAAAATAGAAGAAAATGTGGAAGTCCCATATTATATAAATGATAAATACAATAAAGTAGTAATATTTATGCATGTCGCAAGTATGCATTGGAACCTTGCACCAATAAGTGGTAAAATAGAGTTTTTAAAATACCAGAAAGGAAAGTTTAAAGCAGCTTTAGCATCATCATCTTGGAAAGAGAATGAGCACATGGCAATCTGTATAAACAATAATGGAATTAAAGTATTAATGATAATGATAGCAGGACTAATAGCAAGAAGAATAAAATTTTTCAAAAAAGAACTTGATAATATTCAACAGGGTGAAATATTAGGCCTGATAAAGTATGGATCTGCAAATACTTTATATATACCAAAAACATTTAAAATAAAAATAAAAGAGGGGCAGAGAGTAAGAGCTGGAAAAACAGTAATTGCAATAAAGGAGTAATAAATGCCAAAAATAGTAATTCCAAGCATATTTACATTTCTCAATATGTTATCCGGTTTTTTATCTATATACTGTTCCTTTAATAACAATTTTGAATATGCATCATATCTTATAATGTTAGCTTCAATATTTGACATGATAGACGGTAGGTTAGCCCGAGCATTAAAAATAATATCTGAGGTTGGAAAACAATTAGACTCATTTTCAGACTTTATAACATTTGGAACTGCTCCAGCGTTTTTATTTTTAAACATTATGAGAAATAAGATAAATATATATATATTAATAATTATTTCATTTATCTATGTTATAAATGCAACACTAAGACTCTCGTTATATAATATAAAAGAGTCAAATCCAGACGAGTTTAAGGGTATGCCATCAACATTCGCAGGAATAAGTATATCATCAATATTAGGCTTTAACTATATAGGTTCTACCATTAATATAACATATTTTGAAATAAACAAATATATTTTTATACCAATATTCCTAATATATGCTTTTCTAATGGTATCAAACATAAAATATAGAAAGTTCTCATCTTTAATGCTAAGATTCAATAAGATGAAAAATATATTTTTCAACATTTTATTTATAACGTTATTGATACTGTTCTTTAAATATTTTATGATAATTTTTGTAATTCTTTATACATTAACACCAGCTTTGGATAATTATGTTAATAAAAAAAACTAATAATAAACTTTTTGAAAATATTGTTGCTTATATATCAAAAAATAAAATAATTTTATCTATCCTGGGTGGTATTCTATTTACACTTACTGTTTATCCTTTTAACATATTCCCTCTCGTAGTTATAAGTCTTTTCTCTTTATTCAGGATAATAGAAACTTCAGTAAATTATAAAGAATCAATACTTTATGGCTGGCTTTATGGAATAATAATATATTTTATAGGCTTTATCTGGCTTATTGATACAATAAAAATATTTGGTGGTCTAAATATCATAATATCTATATTTATCTTTCTATTATTCTGTATAGCTTTTGGATTAAAGTACGGTATTTTAACATATTTTATATCATTTTCACAAAAAAAATTAAAACTTAGTTTTCTTTCTTCACTGATTTTATCATCAACAATAGTTGAACTCCTATATCCTGAATTGTTTCCTTTCCATATAGGAGACACACAAGCTTCTAACCTCTATTTTATACAGATAAGTGATGTTATAGGAATAAAAGGAATAAGCATATTGATATTAGTATTAAGCTGGCTCTTATATTTAATAATATTCTACAAAGATTACAGAAGAACATTCAGCTTCCTGGTAATTCTTTTCTCTATATATAGTTATGGTTTTATAAGAATAGCTCAGATTAACGGATACAAAAAAACAACAAACACAATAAAAGTAGGGTTAATTCAACCTGATACAGAGTTTATAGAAAAATTAACAAGCGAGAAAGCAGAAAATATAGTTTCAAAAATAACATACCTTTTAAAAGAGATCATAGAAAAAAATAATGATATAGGGATAATAGTACTGCCTGAATCTGCGACACCATTTTCTATAACAAATGGATCATTCTATGGGAAAAAAATATTAGATTTTTTCGACAAACATAAAGATAAAATATTTGTATTTAATGAAATTGATTACAAAGATAATAAAATATTTAACACACAAACATTTTACAGTTCAGGCAATATAATTGGTAAGTATCATAAAATATATCTTTTACCTTTTGGAGAGTATATACCTTTTTCAGATATTTTTAAAGACTTGAATAATATGTTCCCACAGGTAGGAAATTTCAGTAAAGGTGATGAAATTAAAAACTTTAAAATAAATGATATAGTAATATCTCCAAACATATGTTATGAAGCAATAATACCAAACTTTGTAAGAAATTTTATAAAGAAAGGTGGTCAGTTAATAATAAATATTACCAATGATAGATGGTTCGGTATATCATCAGCAACATTCAGACACCTTGACCTATTAAAAATAAGAGCAATAGAAAACAGAGTACCAATAATAAGAGCAACAAATAGTGGGACATCAGCAATAATAGACCAGATTGGAAATATAACAAATGGGCCAACTCCAATATTTAAAGAGACCTATCTAATAGGGGAAATTAAAATAATTGATGATATATTTGGACTTTATACATATACAGGTGACTTTATAATAATTGCAATAGGTATATTTATTATACTCTACTCTTTCCAAAAAAGAAAAAGAATAAATAATTTCTAAAAAGTGTAAAAACTCAATGAAGTATAAAAGACCATTCTTTAAACTTGTTTCAAAAGATATTAATAGCAAAGCAAGGGCCGGTGTTCTTGAGCTTCCTTATGGTAATGTTAATACACCTGTATTTATGCCTGTAGGTACAATTGGAACAGTAAAGACATTATCAGGATATGAAATAAAAGAACTCGGATATAACCTTATATTACACAACACATACCATCTCTATATAAGGCCAGGGTTAGAAATAATAAAAGAGTTTGGTGGGATAAGAGGAATAAACAAATGGGATGGTAATATATTAACTGACTCTGGTGGTTTTCAGGTCTTTAGTTTATCAAAGCTTGTAAAAATAAAAGAAAATGGGGTTGAGTTTGCTAACCACCTTTCAGGAGAAAAACTATTCCTAAGTCCAGAACTTGTTATAGATATACAACTTTTAATAGGTTCTGATATACTAATGCCCCTTGACATATGTACAGAAAAAGGTGCATCATATAATCAAGTTAAAGAAGATAAAGATATAACAGTAAAATGGCTTAGAAAATCAAAAAATTATATTGAAAAAATAGATGACCATCCCTTTCTATTTGGAATAACCCAGGGAAATATATACCATGACCTCAGAAAAGAATGTATAAAAGAGATGATAGAGCTTGATATGGATGGATATTCAATAGGTGGTTTAAGTGTTGGAGAAGAAAAAGAAGTAATGTATGAAATTATCGATATTTCAACAGAAATACTACCTAAAGATAAACCAAGGTATCTTATGGGAGTCGGAGCACCAGAAGATATTGTAGAGGCAGTTGATAGAGGCGTAGATATGTTTGACTGTGTAATGCCAACAAGAAACGCAAGAAATGGTTCTCTCTTTACATGGAATGGTAAGATTAATATAAAAAATGCAAAATATAAAAACGATAAATCACCAATAGATGAAAAATGCCAATGTTTTACATGTAAAAACTTTAACCTTGCATACCTTAATCACCTTTTTAAGACAAGAGAACTACTCGCATACAGGCTTGCTACAATTCACAATTTATATTTTATGAATGAACTTATGAAAAATATAAGAGAATCAATAATAGACAATAGTTTTAAAAACTTTAAATCAAAATTTTTAAAAAATTATAAAGTTTAAAAAATAGTTTTATAACTTTTAATTAAAGGTGGGAAAATGGAAAATAAGAAAAAAAAGTCAAATAAAAGAAAAGCTCGGGAATTATCAATACAAGCATTATATCAGTATGAAGTTGCAAAGAAAAGTTACGAAGAACTGATAAACCTCGACTGGATTGTAGGTGATTTTAAACCAAATAACAACACAGTAGAGTATTTTAAGAAAATATTAAAAAACTCTATTGACAATATTGAAAAAATAGATTCTATAATAAAAGAACTTGCAACAAAATACCCTTTTCATAAAATAAAACCAATAGATAAAGCAATATTAAGGTGGGGTATTGCTGCTATGCTGTGTGAAGATGATATCCCATATCCTGTTATTATAAACGAAGGCATAGAAATAGCAAAAGAGTTCAGTGGAATAGATTCTCACAAATTTATAAACGGAGTCCTTGATGGGGCAAGACGAATTATTGAAAAAGATAAAAGAAAAGATAATTGAGAATAAAAAAAAATTATTATTAGTTTTAAGTCCTTTAGTAATCATAATAATAGCTTATTCAATTATAATAAACTCTATTAAAAATAGCAATAACACTACTTTTTACCCACAAATAAACGCTAATAATCTAGAATCTATATATAAAATGTTCTCAAATAAAAACTATCTTGGACTAACATCATATGTTGATAGTATTATTCCAACACTAAACGAAGAAGAGAAAAAAATAGCTCTTTTTTATAAAGGAGAAGCCCTATTTTTAGAAAAGTCATACGATGAAGCATATAAAATATTTTCAAGTATAAATAAAATATCAAAACAATTATGGCAGGCTGAGTTCAGAATAGGATGCATTGCCCTGATACAAGGAAACTTGGATATAGCATCTGATTACATAGGTAACATAAATCTTGAAAATCCTGAAGTATATTACTGGAAAGGAAGACTTGAAGAGACAATGGGAAATCTTGATAAGGCAATATCATATTTTAAAAAATCATATTCAAATGATAGTTTTTTCAGGATAGGCAAAATACTGTTTCATAAAAAAGATTATCAAAATGCTGTATACTATCTTTCTCAAATTGCTGATATAAACGAATATAAAGAGGAGGCTATAAAAATTATAATAGACTCATATGAAAACCTTAATGATATAAACAATGAACTTATATGGCTAGATAAACTCTTAAAAATAAAACAGATAACTGAATACACTATTAAAAAAGGTATCTTGTTAAGAAAAATAGGAAAAAGTGAGGAGGCATATTATACTATAAATCCTATAATACCTATAATAAAGGATAAAAATACTATACTCAATTTTGCTAATATCTGTTTTGATACAAAAAGATACGATGAAGCTTTTAAGTATTATAAAGAAGTTGAAGATATGCTTGAAAAAAATGATTATAAAAATTACATAGAATCATCTATAAAAAGTAAAAACTATAATTATACACCTCAGATAATAAATAGTTTTATTGATAAATATTATATAGAAGACAAAACTGAAATCTATAAACTGTATACCTATATGGTTGAAGCATATATAAACAATGAAGATTATGATAAAGCTTTAAAATATGCAAAAGAATTGATAAATATAGAAGCCAACTCAGATTCATATATAATGCTTGCAAGAATATACAAAGCTATGGGAGAAGAGAGAGACTATATCCTTGCTTTAAGAGAAGCTGCTAGAATAAACTCAATATATAACAAAGACCTTATAGAATCACTTATAGAAATGAAAGAGTATGAAACAGCCTCAAACTTTGTAAAAGAGATATTAAGTAAAGACCCCTATAACATATATTTTCTATACACCAAAGCAAGACTTGAAATAAAACAGAAAAATATTGAGGATGCATTAAAAACATTATATAAACTCACTGACCTTAAAATAGAAGACAATGAAATAAAAGCAAAAGCCTATTATCTTTTGGGTTCTTTACTATTCTATAGAGATAAATATAAGGAAGCAATAAAATACCTTGAAATATCATATAAGATTAAAGTAGATACAGACACAGGGCTAAACCTTGCTTATTCTTTTATACTTAATAATAATATAGAGAGTGCTATAAATACATTGAACCAACTTAAAAGCTTTGAGACTGATCCTATAAAAATATCAAAAATATATTCCCTACTTGCATACGCAAGTAAAAAAAATAATGATATATCAAGTTTAAGATTCTATTTAGATAAAGCAATTGAGTTTGATAAAAATAATACTCTTGCCCAAAAACTTATGAAAGAGATAAACAGGAAATAAGACAGATTAAACTCAAATTTTATATTTAAAATTTTAACAATAAAACTTTAAAAAATCTATTAATAACCTTAAAAATTAAAAAAACATATCAAATTCTTTAAGTTTTATTTCTGTTTAATCAACAAAAACTCAACCCTTCTATTTTTTGCTCTATTTTTTGGGGTATCGTTTGGGAACAATGGTATTCTTGAACCAAAACCCTCTGTGTAAAACATAGAAGATTGTAATTTTTTTACGTTTACTAAATAGTCTTTTACAGAGTTTGCTCTCATTAAAGAAAGTTTTTCATTCCATTCTTCTCTTCCAGTTGAGTCAGCATGGCCCTCTATCTTTATCTTATAATCAGGAAATTTTGCAAGTTTTTCAGCAAGTTTATTTAATATAGGAAAAGCAGAGGTTTTAAGGTCAGCTTTATTCAGGTCAAACTCTATATTACTTATCCTTATCTGATAACCCCTTGCAGTCTTTATTACAAGTATATCAACAGTAAAAGGTATTCTATCGGTAACAGTCACATTACCTACATTATCAATAACTTCAGCATAAACATTATAATCTTCAGCACTCGCTGTAAGTTCTCCATCATCAGAAATACCATTCCACATAACAACAGAAGGCTTTGTACCTTTAAATATCTTAAAAGGCTCTTTAAACCTATCCTCTATAACTATTTTCCACTCTTTGATTCCCGAAACATCTTTTGCATCAAGATCAATATATAAAATATCATTTTCTCCATCATCGTCCGGTGAAAAGAGGTCAGGATAAACATTCATCTTTACAACAGGTCCCTTTGTATCAATAACAAAAGAAACCTCATTACTCTTAAGCCTATCACCATTTTTATAATAGACAGTAATATCAGCATTATACTTACCATCTTTTAAAATCCCATCATCAGTTACACCTTTAAAAACTATTTTATTATCATTATATGTCTTTTTATATATTTCATCATTATTATACTTTATACTAAACTCAATTTTCTCTACATAATCTTTTTTAGGTATATTTGATATAAAATTGACAGTATTATATTTATCATTTAAAGGATTTATTATATTCCTGTCTGCTGTAAGTTCAATCGGTTGATCAATCCTAAGTATCTTAACAACATCACTTTTTATAGATGTATTTCCTGCTTTATCTTTAGCCTCAAAAATAATCCTGTAATCTCCATCATTAAGCCCATCACCATCCCACACAAAACTGCGTATAGAAGGTTCAAGATTTTTTTGAGATACAACCTCTCCATTATTATCAATTACAACAAAACTAAGGAAATCAGCATCAGTTTTTATATTAACATCAAGCGTATCTTTAATATTATCATTATTAGGAGAAAATATCTTATCTTTCAAAAATATTTCAAGGAATGGTGGTGTATTATCAACTATAAACTCTCTTTGTGTAATAAACTTATTACCAGCCCTATCCTCAGATCTTAAAATAACTGTATATTTCCCATCAGGCAAAACAGTGTTATTTACCTTACCATTCCAGACAAGACTCTTAGGTGGTGCATTATCCCAATAAAAAGACTGGATAACAGTTTTATCTTTTAGTATCTCTAATATCCAATAATCCTCATTAGTAGAGTTTTTCATAATAATCCCTAGATTATCATTATTACCATCATCATTAGGAGAAAATATAGTATTTACAAGTTCAAGTTCAGATTTAGGTGGTGTATTATCAACTATAAACGTTGATATTTTTTGAGATAACCTATTCCCAGACTCATCCTCACCTTCAATATAATATGTATACTTACCATCAGGAACAATATTGTTATTATTATCACGCCCATCCCACTTAAAGTTAGAAGGGATATTCCCTTTCCATGCTTTTGAATACACAATATTATCTTTTTCATCCTTTATAATACCCTGCCAGTTACCCTTTTTATCTATCTTCTGTTCAACAACTATAAAGTCTTTAATACCATCACCATTTGGAGAAAAGTAGTTATCACCAACAGATGCAATAAGCGTTGGAAGTTTTGTATCTATTACTATTTTCTCTGATACTGTATATCTATTACCTGCCTTATCAACACCATCAACAACATAAAAATATTCACCATCCGGTAATGCCTTACCATCCTCATTTTTTCCATCCCATACAAATTTTTCAGGTAAATCTTCGTAAAACTTTTTATAAACCACCTGATTGCCACTCTTTATAGTAATAGTCCATAAAGTATTATTGGATGGCCCTATATGATTTATAGTAATATTATCTTTTATCCCATCGCCATTAGGAGAAAAAGAATTATAAGGTAATCCTATTTTTAACCCTGGTGGAATTGTATCTATAACAACTTTTTGGACAGACTTTGTATACTGGTTGCCATAGCTTACATAGTTCCCCTTAAAGTCTTTTGCATATATTTCAAAAGTATACATACCATCAGGAAGTTTATTACCATTATTATCAATTGCAGGCCATATAATAGTTGAAGGATATAAAGCACTCTTTTTTGATGTGAAAATATTACCAAATGACTTAAAAGATGGTTTATCTTTTGTAATAACATCTCCCCTTTCATATACTACATTACCAGAAGAGTCTTTTACAATAAACTTCCACTCCTGAACCATAGATTCATCATCTATCTCAAGTCCAAAAGTAAGCTCATCATTCACACCGTCACTGTTAGGAGAAATATATATAATATTGTCTTTTTCAAGGAGCGTATAAAACTCAATATTTACAACAGGCGGCTTTTTATCCTCTCCCCCAAAACCAACTGAAATATCAAAAATATGTTTTGCATCTTTCTTATCCTCAAACTTAGAGAAAGGGTATATATAGTAATTTCCAGAAATACTAAAGTTTTTAAACACTTTAGATAAACCTATATTACCAAAAACAGGACCAAGTGAATTATAATTATCAGAATTTATATCAAAACCAAAACCAAAACCTGCTTTTAGAAAGTATATATTTTGTAAAACACCAAGTGTTACTGTATTCCCAAAAGAATAGAAAGAGGAGAATATACCACCAAATATAGTAGTTTTACCCTCATTAATAAAAGAAAAGTCTTTTTTTATATCGAGTCTTAAACCAATAGGGAAAAAAGTATTATCATCAACCTTACTTAATCCAATGTTTTTAACAATAAAAGAAACCTCTGTAGTATTGTCAATTATATAATTTGTACCAAAATCTAAACCAAAAACAAAATTACCTGAAACTACACCACTTTTAAAACTTAATCCAAAATATAAGTCTTCTGCCACCTCTTTATTGTATGCAAGATAACCAATATTGACAGATTGAGGAGAGTCAAGGTATGAAAAACCAAATATAAAATTACCTATTACTGTTGGAAATCCCAAAGAAAAAGAATATATATTCTGGTCTGTTAAAGTACCAAACCCTAACATAAAATCAGTGTTAAATATATCTTTTCCTGAGTTTGGGCTAACATATGAAGATAAAGAGTTTTTAAAAAATGGTGTTGGAAATAATCCAAAATTATAATATTGACTACTGTTTTGAGAATAACAAGGTAATGTAAAAAAAATAAATACTAAAAATATATTTATAAAAGACTTTCTCATTATCATCCCCCAGAAATAAAATATTTAAAAAATCTTAAAATCAAGTTAAAATTAATTAATGAAATAATTTAATTAAATAAATTTATTTTATTAGAATTTTAAATTAAAAAATTTGAATTAATTTATTAAACTTTATAATCTAAATGAAGCAAAAAATAAAATAAAACGGAGACCACAATATGGATGAAAAAGAGACTATAGAAAATGAAGAGCCCAAAAATACAGGTGATAAAACAGAAAAAGAGACAACAATAATTCCAGTATCCAAGGGATTACCATCAATTTTAACAATATTACCTGTATTTCAACACCCTGTATTTCCTGGAATAATGTTGCCATTAATAATTCAAAATGAGAGTAATTACCCTGAACTGGATAAAGAACTAAAAAATAACAATTTTATAGGTATTTTACTGGTAAAAGAAGACTATCTTGATAAACACAGTGAAGTAATGCCAGAAGACTTGTTTACATTTGGAACTGTTGCTAAGATAGTAAAAAGGATAAATCTACCTGATGGAAATGTAAACTTATTAATAAACTCACTACAAAGATTTGAAGTATCGCAGTTTATAACAGAAAAAGCACCTATAAAAGCAATAGTAAAATATATCGAAGAAAAATTTGACCCCCATGATATAGAAGTTGCAGCCCTACTTAAGACAATAAAAGAACAGGTACTTAAAATATCAAAAAATAATCCATTATTTGCCGAACAGATAAGAATAACTCTTGATAACTCAGAAAATCCTTCAAGGATAGCAGATTATATAGCATCAATGATAACAGATATACCAAAAATAAAACAGCAGGCATTACTTGAAACTGTTAACCTCAGAAAAAGACTTGAAAAAATAGCAATAATACTTGAAGAAAAACTTAATATAATAGAAGTTCAAGAAAGAATTAATGAAACAATAAATAAAAAAATAGAAAAGCAACAGAGAGAGTTTTTTTTAAAAGAGCAACTTAAAGCAATAAAAAAAGAGTTAGGTATAGAAACCGATAAAGCAACAAAAGATATTGAAAACCTGAGAAAAAAATTCGAATCCATAAAGTTTGAAAATAAAGAGGTTGAAGAAACATTAAAAGAGGAGCTTGAAAAAATAGAGAATATAGACCCAAGGTCACCTGATTATACTGTTGTATATAACTATCTTGATACTGCATTATCACTGCCATGGTCCAATTTTTCAAAAGAAAAACATAATATAGAAAGAGCAAAAAAAATACTTGAGAAAACACACTATGGATTAAAAGATGTAAAAGAGAGGATTTTAGAGTTTCTTGCAGTAAGAAAATTAAAACCTGATGCAAAAGGTTCAATAATCTGCTTTGTAGGTCCTCCAGGTGTAGGTAAGACATCACTCGGAAAGTCAATTGCAAAGTCTTTAAACAGGGAGTTTTTCAGGTTTTCAGTCGGTGGAATGAGGGATGAGGCTGAAATAAAAGGACATAGAAGAACATATATTGGTGCAATGCCAGGTAAAATAATTCAGGGGCTTAAAATAGTTAAAACCAAGAACCCTGTTTTTATGATAGATGAGATAGATAAACTTGCATACAGTTATCAGGGAGACCCAGCATCTGCACTACTTGAGGTACTTGACCCTGAACAAAATGTAGAGTTTAGAGACCACTACCTTGACCTTCCTTTTGACCTTTCACACATACTGTTTATAACAACTGCAAACACTCTTGATACAATACCTGCTCCATTACTTGATAGAATGGAAATAATAAGAATATCAGGTTACATATCATCAGAAAAGATAGAAATAGGAAAAAAGTTTATACTCCCAAAACAAAAAGAGAAACACGGACTTTCTCAAAAAGAGTTTACGATAACAAAAGCTGGTTTCCTTTATATTGCTGAAAAGTACAGTAGAGAGGCAGGTGTCAGAAACTTTGAAAGAAATATTCAAAGAATATGTAGGAAAATAGCATATAAAAAAGTTATTAATGAACAATACCCTAAAAAACTTACTCCAAAACAGATAAGAGAGATATTAGGTCCTGAAATATTTACAAGAGATGAAATGAAGAGAATTACAAAACCTGGTGTTGCAATAGGTCTTGCATGGACATCACTTGGTGGAGATACTCTATTTATTGAGTCTATAGCAATAAGTTCAAAAACAGGAGGCTTGAAACTTACCGGAAAATTAGGTGATGTTATGCAAGAATCAGCAAATATAGCATACTCTTATGTAAGAAAAATAGCAAGTGATATACTTAGAGATAAAAACTTTTTTGAAGAAAATCTAATTCACTTACATGTTCCTGAGGGGGCAGTACCTAAGGATGGCCCTTCTGCCGGTATAACAATGGCAAGCAGTCTACTATCATTAGTTAAAAACCAGAAAATAAAAGAAGATATAGCAATGACAGGAGAACTTACATTAACGGGAGCAGTATTACCTGTTGGGGGTATAAGAGAAAAGGTTATAGCAGCCCATAGAGCAAAAATAAATAAAATAATACTACCAAAGGAAAATGAGAGAGACCTTGAAGAGGTCCCGGCCTATATAAAGAAAAATATCCAGTTTTATTTTGTTGAAAAGATGGAGGAAGTTATTGGAATTATATTCTGAAACTGATTTTGAAAAACATGTTTTTAAAGTAAATGAGATAAATAAATTATTAAAGTCACTTGTTGAAACAGCAATACCAAAAATAAATGTTGAAGGTGAAATAGCAGAAATAACACTACACAATACAGGAAACATATATTTTAAAATAAAGGACGAAGAATCACAACTTGATTGTATAATATTCAAAAATAGAGTAAGAAACGAGTTTCAGGAACTAAAAAAGGGGGATCATGTAGTTTTAAGTGGTTTTTTATACGTATTTGTGAAAGGTGGAAAGTATTCTCTAAATGTAATTGACCTTAAAAAAGGCGGCTTAGGAAAAATATTTGAAGAGTATCTTAAACTTGTTGATAAATTATCAAAAGAGGGTCTGTTTGATAAAGCATATAAAAAGAAAATACCATATATACCAAACAGAATTGGAGTAATAACATCAATAGATGGGGCAGCATTAAGAGATATTCTAAATATAACACATAAAAGGTTTAACAGTATCGACATAGTAATATATCCTGCAAAAGTCCAGGGCGAGGATTCAGTAAAATCAATAATAGATGCTATCAAAGCTGCTAACATACACAATTATGTAGATGTTATAATACTTGCAAGGGGTGGTGGTTCATACGAGGACCTAGTTTCATTTAATGATGAAGAACTTGCAAGAACAATATTTGCATCAAAAATACCTATAATCTCAGGTGTAGGCCATGAAATAGATTATACAATAGCAGACCATGTAGCAGATGTTAGAGCATCAACCCCATCCCATGCCTCTGAAATTGTAGTACCTAATAAAAACGAGATATTGAATAATATAAATAACCTTTACTTAAGGCTTGAAAATAAAATTAATGAGAGAATAAATTATATATCAAAAATAATATCAAGTTTTGATGAAACAAGAATAAACAGGATACTAGAAAAAAAGATAGAAGATAATTATAGAATACTCGACTTTTTATATGACAAACTGGACTCCTTAATAAACTCAAAGATAAAAGAGATTAGAAACAAGCTAACTATAATATACAATAATCTTGATAAATTAAATCCATTACACATCATAGAAAGAGGATTCTCATTAACGTATGCTGGTGACAAGTTATTAAAGTCAATAAAAGAGATTAAGAAAGATGATAATATAAAAACAAGAGTAAAGGATGGTTTTATTATAAGCAGGGTTGATTCTGTTATCAATATAGAAAATTGATTAAAATAAAAAAGCCGGGTTATTTTACCCCAGCTTAATTAGATCTTTATATTATTTTCCCCAGATAAGTGTTGCAGCAGAAAAAGCAGCACCACCACCTGATGTACAAATAACTATCTTATCACCTGGTTTCAATTTACCTTCTCTATTTGCCTCATCTATAGCCATAGGTATACAAGCTGAACCAGTATATCCATACCTGTCCATTATATTGTAAGAAAGGCTTCTGTCAACACCAAGCAAGTCACATACAGTGTTTATTACAGCAAGATTAACTTGTGTAAAGAAAAAGTGATTTACATCCTTAACTTCCCATCCACTCTGACTGAGAACCTCTTTTATAAGAGGTGGCCATGCCTCAATATTAACAGTTGCAGGAAATTGTTTTAAAAACTTAACATAGTGAAGCCCCTGATCAATAGCCTCTTTTGAGAAACCTTTCCATACACCACCTGCATATATACCCATGTAGTCCCAGTATTTACCATCCCCTTTTATTTTGAAAGACCTCATTCCATATTTATCAGATTCAGATGCTTTTAATATTAAAGCACCAGCCCCATCAGCAAACATTATCTCTGTCATAGGGTCTTTAGGATCAGAGTATTTACTCATACCATAACCACCAATAACCATAACATAATTTATATTAGGGTTAGCAACTATCTGACTATATCCTACAGAAAGTGCAATAGTGTATCCAGCACACGCAGCATTAGAATCAAAAAAACCAGCTTTTTTTGCACCAAGCTCATATTGAATCCTGGCACTTGTAGGTGGAGAGATAAAGTCTGGTGAATCTGTTGCAAGTATTATAAGGTCTATATCTTCAGGACTTATACCAGCATTTTCTATAGCCCTCTTTCCAGCCTTTACACACATAGTAGCAGTAGTCTCACCTGAGTCAAGTATCTTTCTTCTCTCTTTATAACCTACCTTTGATGCAAGGCCCTCAAGAAATGCTCTTCCACTTATTTGCCCACCCTTTCCATCAGGAAATTGAAGGTGCTCAAATCTTTTTATAATATCCTCATTTGTAACTATATTATCTGGTGCATAGAGACCAGTACCAATAACAACTGCTGTTCTCAAAAAAACCTCCTGTAAATTTATAGCTTTTAAATTTATCAATAAAAAATAATTTTATTTATATTTAATTTTAAGATAAGTTAAATTTTAGAATGATAAATTAAATAAACTGAGGGTCTTTATAATGAGAATAAAAAACCTTATAAAAAAAATAATAAATACTATACATGATAACAGAAAAAATATAATAATAACAACAGGAATAATAATAGTTTTTTATATAGTAACACCAACACTATCATTTAAAAAAGAGAATGATTATGAATACTACTCTAACCTATTAAGAACAGCATTAAAGTATCTTAATGATTACTATGTTGATTCTGATAATGTAAGTCTAAAAGACCTATATTATGGTGCAATAAAAGGTATGATGGAAGCAACAAAAGACCCATACACAACACTACTTGAACCTAAAATACTAAAGAGCTTAATGGAATCTATAAGCGGAGAGTTTGAGGGCATAGGTGCTTATATAGGAATAAAAGATAATAGGATAGTTGTAATATCGCCAATAGAAGGAACACCAGCATACAGAGCAGGAATAAGACCAGGTGATATAATAATGAAAATAAATGAAAAAGATACAGAGGGTATGAAAGTAGAAGACGCTGTATCTTTACTAAGAGGGCCTGAGGGTTCAAAAGTAACTATAAAAGTTTATAGAAAAGGGTATAAAGAGTTCCTGACATTTACAATAACAAGACAAAAAATAGATATACCATCTGTAAAAGGCAAGATAATAGAAAACGATATAGGATACATAAAAATAAACTCCTTTGCAGAAAATACACCTGATGAACTTTCCAGAATACTTGAAAACTTTGAATCTAAAAGTATTAGAAAAATAATAATTGACTTAAGAAACAACCCAGGTGGTTCATTGATGTCAGTTGTAAACATTGCTGACTTTTTCTTACCAGCAGGTCTTGTTGTGTATACGCAGGGAAGACAAAAGGAAGATAAAAAAGAGTTTTATTCAGAAGATGGAACACTTATATCAGAAAAGTCAAAAATAGCTTTACTTGTAAATGGTGGTAGTGCATCAGCCTCAGAGATATTAACCGGTGCATTAAAAGACAGAAAGAGAGCAATAGTAATAGGTGAAAAGACATTTGGAAAAGGTAGTGTCCAGAATGTTTTAAGAATTTTTAATGACCTTGATAAAGAGGAATTAGGGCTTAAAATAACAACTGCAAAATATTATACACCAGCAGGTTACGAAATAAATAATAAAGGTATTGAACCAGATATAAAAGTTGAGTTACCAAAAATGAGCCCAAAAGAGGAAATAGATGCAATAAAAATAATAGAAGATAAACACATTGAAAAGTTTGTTGAAAAAAATAAAGATACAATACCAGATAGCGAGTTTAATAAGTTGAAAAATGAACTCTCTAAAAACGGTATAAATATAAGAGATATATTTCTTAAAAAACTTATAAGAGATGAACAGAACCTTTATAAACAGGATTTTATAGACCTTGAGTTTGACACACAGCTTAAAAAAGCAATAGAGGTTTTAAACAGATAATGTTACTAAGACCTCTTTTTATAATACTATCATTATTACTGTTATTAAACTGTAATACAAACACAAACCTGGTTAAAGAGGAAAAAAACAAAGAAAATAAAAAAGGTGAAGTAAAAAAGCAAATACTTGGTCTTATAGAAAAAATAGAAATTCCAAGAATAGAGAGCAAAGATAAAAAAGTAAAAGTTATGATATGGGGAAAAATGCCTTCTGAATACTGCAAAGAAAAAGAGACAATAATTGAAAAAACAGATACAGGATATACTATAAAGATAATATTTGAAGAATCTGAAGAAAAAAAAGATCTATCTTTCTATAAAGAGGTCTATATAGAAATACCTAAAGGCGGAGGATACGATATAGAGGTTGTTGGTGAAAAGAATTCTTTAATTGATATAGTATACATCGATGAATAAAACACCAACATCACTCTTTGACTTTCACATTCCTGAACAACTTATCGCACTCTATCCAGAAAAAGAGCGTGATAAATGTAGATTACTGGTTATAGAAAAAGATAAAAGAAAGATATCTGAAACAATGTTCATTGATATAAAAAATTATCTAAAAGAGGGTGACCTACTAGTATTTAACAATACTAAAGTTGATAATTCAAGGTTTTTCGCAATAAATCCTGAGACAAACAGAAGGCATGAAGTAGTTATAATATCTTATGAAAATGATGGCTTATATAGAGCAATAACCAACAGATTTAAAAGAATTAAAAAAGAGAGGCTCTATCTTGAAAATAACAGAAATCTTTATATAGACATAATTGAAAAAATCCCACCATATTATATAATAATTAAACTAAGTTCACCTGAAATACTAGACTATTCTGAACTACCATTGCCTCCTTATATTTTAAAGAAAAGAAAATATGAAAAAGATTTAGATGAAAAATATTATCAGACAGTATATGGAAAATACTCTGGCTCAAAAGCAAGTCCAACAGCAGGACTCCATTTTACAGAAAATCTTTTAAAAGAGCTTAAAAATATTGGTGTTGAAACAGCAAACGTTCAATTGTTTGTATCTTTAGGTACTTTTGAACCTATAAAAACTGAGTTTATAGAAGACCATAAAATACATGAAGAAGAATATAACATTTTTGAGGAAGAAGCTGAAAAGATAAACAGGGCAATATCTGAAAAAAGAAGGATAATTGCTGTTGGAACCACTTCAATGAGAGTATTAGAATCAAGTTTTAAAGATGGGAAAATAATAGCAGGAAAGGAAAAAACATCTTTATATATAACACCAGGTTATAAGTTTAAAGTAACAGATAAAATAATTACCAATTTTCATACTCCAAGATCAACTCTACTAGTTTTAGTATCATCAATATTAGGACTTCAGTTTACTAAAGAAGTATACAATTATGCAATAGAAAAAAGATTCAGGTTTTATTCTTACGGAGACGCAAGTTTAATTATATAAAGTCAAGTTTTATAAATAAAACCTATTTTAATAAATTGTATTTTTATTTACAGTCTTAACATATACCCATTATTTTTCAACCAATCTTTTGATTTTTCATACTCTGGTAATAGAATTCTTACTATATTCCAAAAAAATTTTGAATGATTTTTTTGTTCAAGATGAGCAAGTTCATGCACAATAACATAATCTATAACAGATAATGGGGCCATAATTAATCGCCACGAAAAACTTAAGTTTCCTTTTATAGAACAAGAACCCCACCTTCTATTTGCATTTGTGATATAGATTTTATTATATTTAAATCCTCTTTTTTGGGCATAAAACTGCACTCTTTCAGAAATCTTTTCATAAGCTCTCTTTTTATACCAGGCAATAAATAACTGCTTTGCCGTTGATTGATATTCTTTTAAAAGAAAAAAAGCATTATTAAACTTTAATGGTATATCCTGTTCGTTAACAATATGCAATTTGTATGATTTCCCAAGATAAAGAAAACCCTCACCATTTACAAATTCTTTTTTTACAAATTTAGGGTCTCTACTTAGTATCTCATTTTTATTTTTTTCTATCCATTTTAGATTTTTAGCAACAACCCTGTTTATAGTCTCTTCGCTTACTTCGAAAGGTGCCCTAACTATAAGGGTAGCCTCATCGGTTAATTGAAGGGCAATAGTATTTCTTCTTGACCTAATTATTTTATCAATTTTAATTTCCATTGATTAATTTTTACCTCCATAAATATGGTATGCAAGTTCTAACAATTTTTGAGCTATCTCATTTTTTTTGCCCAAAAAATCAACATCACGTGGTTGTTTTAATAAGTAATAAATTATATCTGCTTTTAAATCTTTTTGGCTCGTGTAATTTTCCCAAAAATCAACCTTTTTTATCTTTCTTTTAATGATTTCTATAATACCTTTAGTTAAACTAACCAAAAAATCAACTTGATCTTTATCATAATTTTCTATAGGCTCTTTACCTAAAATCATCTGTTTTAATAAACCGAAAAATGGCATCTCTTTTTTGGGATCAAAGTCAAATTTTTGTTCAGATTCTCTTCCTTTTTTAATTTCATTTCTAAATTTTTCCAATTCCTGGGCCAACATATCCCAATTTTCTTTATATTTCTCAAGTACCTTTTTCAACCTATCTGAAAAACGCTCATATAACTCTGGGTCTTCCTCAAAATGTTTTTCAATATGTTCTCTTATTGCATATTTTAACTCTTCAGCTCTAGATTTTGAGTTTTTTTGATTTAATTTTGAAATAAATTCCTCTGATAGTAATGTAAGTGGTGGAATCCTTGGATCAACACCCTGGGATATTAAATATTCCTCTATAATTTCTCTTATTTTTCTGCTTGCTTCTTTTATGCTTAATTTCCCATCTCTATATCTTTGTCTTGCAGATTCTTTTATAAAATTAATCATCTTTAAGTCTGTTGTATATTTTAAGGCCTCAGGGTCAGGAATAACTTTGTCAAATGTCTTATTGAATTCACGAACAACTGTTATAAACTCATTTCTTATTTTTTCATCTGCCAACAAATCAATACATTCTTCAAAACTTTCTCGCCAGTTGTCAATCTCAAAATTTTTGAAAAAATTTTCAATACGGTTATGGCTATATTTAAGTTCATCTTTAATTTTTGCTTTATTGACAAGAACCTGACTTATCTCCTCAATATCATCATCAGCATATATTGCAAGAGCCTCCCTTAAATGCTTTAAAACACCAACATAATCAACCACAAAGCCACAATATTTATTTTTATAAACTCTATTAACCCTTGCTATTGCCTGTAAAAGCCTATGTTCTTTAAGAACATTGTCAAGATAGAGAACCTGTTCAATCGGGGCATCAAAACCAGTAATAAGCATTTCGTTTACTACAATTATACCGACATCTCCGTTTATCCCAGTCTCTTTTTCGATTCTCTCAAATGGCATCCTAAAACTTTTTATATTTTTATCATGTTCATTTTCATCTGTAAACTCTCTTTTGTAAATTTTTGGATCATCGTTTGGAGAACCTGATATTATAACCGCTACTTTAAGTCTTTTAAGTGTCTCTAAATCAATATTACTTGAATTGTTGTTTTTTAACTCTTTTATTTTTTCTCTAAGTGCAGACTCAAGTTTTTCTTTATATCTTACTGCTGCAACCCTTGACACACAAATAACCTGGGCTTTGAATCTGTTGGGAAACACATGTTTAATATAATGGTCAATCATATCTTTTGCTTTGTCGGCAATTACTTCTTCGGCTTCAAGATAAGACCTCCATGTATATTTTCCCATTATTCGCTTTTTTTCTTCAGGATCAAAATCACGAAACACATCTTCAAACTTTGCGTTTGCAGCCTCTTCATCTGATAACTCTGCAGAATGTGTTCTACCTTCGTAGACAATTTCAACTGTTACACCATCCATAACAGATTGACGTACAGTATATTTATCAATATAATCACCAAAAGTATGCTCTGTTTTTTCTATTGGTGTACCAGTAAATGCTATTTTAATTGAGTTTGGAAGAGCTTTTCTTAGATTGGCACCTAGTATATTATATTGAGTTCTGTGAGCCTCATCAATCAAAACAAGAATTTTATCAGACTCGTTAAGCAATGGGAATTCTTTTCCAAATTCCCTTTCCTGAAACTTATGAATCATAGCCATAACTAAGTCTGGCGTATTTGTTCCAATAAGCTCTTTTAACTTTTCAATGCTATAAGCGTGATTGATAGTATAACCAACGCTTTTTGAAGTATCTCTTAGTTGCTTTTCAAGTTGTTCTCTGTCTGTTATAAAAATTATTTTAAAACCACTTAACTCAGGATCGCGATAGATAGCCCTGACTGTTTGCATCATTGTCAAAGATTTACCTGATCCCTGGGTATGCCAAACTATGCCCCCTTTTTCTTCTGGTGTTTTTCCTTCTTTTATTTTTTTTACTATTTTTTTCACAGCCCTGAATTGTTGATATCGTGGAGCTATTTTCATCACTCCCATACCTTTTGAGTCTTCAACAAAAAGTGTAAAAATACGAAGAATATCCAATAAATTACCTTTTGTAAGTGTTCCCTGAACCAAAAGATCCTGACTTGTTATTGTTTTATCTTCGCTTATATCTGAAAGTGTGTAAGGATATGGATCCTTCCATTCATTAAAATGCTCATATTCTGATGTTATAGTTCCTAATTTTGCCACCTGTTTTGACGTGACAATCATAAATAGGTTATACCAAAAAAGTTTTTCATTTCCTTCTTTCTCTCCTCTCCTGTTTGAATATCTCATAAGTTGAGTTATGGCTTCGTTTATTGGATCTGAAATTACTGGAGATTTACATTCTACAACAACTAAAGGCATGCCATTAACAAATAAAACAATATCAGGGATTATATGATTTTGAGTACCTGGAATATTTATTTTAAATTGAGAAATAGCAATAAAAGAATTGTTTTC
>JAKPDD010000007.1 GCA_029552945.1 Spirochaetota bacterium | reverse complement strand
TTTGAACTCTCTCTTATATCCTGCGAAGCTAAAAAATTATCTATTAACTCCTCCACTTTTTTAGCATCCATCTTGGTTGCTATGGCTTTGGTATCACTTTTTTGAATTTTTGTATTCATTTTTAATGTTTATTTTTACAAAAATAATACATAAATTTGAAATAACCAAATTTTTTTTAAACTTTTTTTACGTTACTACGTAAAAATTTTTTTATTGAGAGCGTAAAACCTACTATTTATCAGGGATAGAACGTTGTTATTCTATGAATTGATATTTATCAATAAAAAATAGGTAAAAATAATAGCCTAAAATTTTTGTTTTTTATAAAATGTTTACTATCTTTGTATGTTAACCTCAAAAAAATATAATTATGAAAACACTTGTCAAAAATTTAACAAAACCAGTAAGGGAGTGGATATATCTATCAGGTTATGATGAGAACCTGGTTAGGTATCATATGAAAAATAGTCTTTTTGCTGTCTTAAAAGTTACAGGAAAAAAAGCATTAGAACGTGAAGGAGTAGATAAAAAATACCCTTATGTAATCTTGAACCCCTATGGCTTTAAGATTAAACAAAACCAAGACCAGGACAAAGACCAAGACCAAAAATGTAAAAAAGAAACCCACCGTTGAAGAGGTTATACAAACTGCCAAAGAAGTTTTTAAAGAGTGGTGGGAGAGCCAGTAATATATTAGCCTTTAATAAAGTATTCGTTTGCAATTATTTGTAAACGGATATTTTATTTGCGTGTATAATATTAGTGTTAATGCGGGAGATAGCCGTGTAAACTACGGGCGCCACCTTAAAAACCTCCCCCTTACTTGGTTGGCTTTTAAGGGGATTGGTAATTATTTAAATGACTTTCAATTCCTCGAATTTTTTTATGAAATAAAAAAATTTATGTCTTCTAGCCATTTTTAAAGAGAGAAAAAAATGAACTTTAAAGTGAATTTTTTTTCTCTCTTGTATATTAAATTATTAAATTATTAAATTATTAGAAAATTTTGGTCAATATTGATGCGGGTTTGAAGGCACATTTTTCACCTTTTTAGTATCAAGTTTACACCTTTTTAGTATCAAGTTTACACCTTTTTAGTATCAAGTTTACACCTTTTTAGTATCAGGTTTATAAAAATTAGTTGTAAGCCAATACAGTATTAAGTTTTGTGCTATTTGTATAACTTATAAGTTAACATCATTAAATGTTATCAAAGTCAATGCTATTCTGATATTCGTAAAAATACAAACAAAAAACACCAAGTTGTAAAAAAGTAACCTGGTGTTTAATGTCAAAATTTACAAAATGTAAATTTTAATTTTAAGGGCATTTCAATTCCTTATGGTGCGATTAAAAGATACATTGTCAAAGTATTAAGATAAGCGACGTCGTTATTTCAATTCCTTATGGTGCGATTAAAAGCTCATATGTTGTCAAAGTAGTCAAAGTAGTTTAAAAATTTCAATTCCTTATGGTGCGATTATTTTTTGCAAATATATATAAAAAAATTAATATCCAAAATTTTGTAAAAAATGGTATAAAATGGTCTAAAATTGTCTAAAATGAATTTTTAAAACTGTAAATTTTTGTATCATTTGGTATCAAATGAATTCTAAAAAACTGCTATTTATTATGACAAATATGTCAAATTAGTTGTAAAAAATGTAAAATAAAAGCGTAAAAACACGTTAAATAATGTTAAATAATGAAAGTAGTTATTACATCATTACACTAACTTTCCAGGTTGAGGATAGAAGTCTTCATTAAGGTAAAATGTATATATCATTTTATTCCTATAAAGCCCCTCATCGACATCAAAATTTGTTATATAACCTAACCTTAATGCTATTATATAACACTTTCTAATTATATCTATTGCTTTTTTCTTTTTCTTTTTATACAAGCTCTCTGGCATTTTTAATGTTTTAGCCAATTTTGTATAAGTTATAGTAATTACAAATTTTTTATACCCTTTTTTTTGTCCCTTATAATCATTATAGCTTCTAATACTTTCAAATTCCATCCGTAGCCATAACAAAAAAAGGTATGTATAACTTGAAGCTGTTTGTCCTGTTATACGTTTTACCTCTTCTCTCCAGTTATTAGGTATAAGTAAAAAGTAGTTATTTATCTGGTCTAACATACAAGCTGATGGATATATTTCATAATAATCTATTATTCGCCTCTCAGGTTCTTTATAAACCTTAATTAATCTTAACAAAGTGCTAACCTCAGATACAGGTTCCATTATTATTTTTCCATCTTTGCCTTTTACTATTTTTCCATCTTTATATTTTGCTCTCTCCCAATAAAAGCAAAAAGGGGTTAACCTTAAAAATTCAAGAGCTTTCACCACCATCTGTCTATCATTTTGTTTTCGTGGGTCATAGCCTGCCAGTTCTATAAGTTCTTTTTGAGTAACTCTAATTACAGGGATAGTGTTTATATTTTTATAGGGAGCATTCTCATTGTGCTGTATTATTTGTCCTGCATTTTGACCAATATAATTTTTAGCAATAGTCTCCCGTATCGTTTTTTGCTCGTCTCCCTTATAGTTAGTATTTGTGAATGCTTTTAAGATGGCTTCAAAAAGTCTCATTTGAGTATTATTTAACACTACTCCGAAACTATTAATTTTTTTAATTTTTTCATAAGTATTCTCTATTAGAGGTCTATCTGTTCCATCTGGTGTAGGTTCCTCCTTCTCATTAGGTAATATTAAACCTGTCTCATCTACGAACCTTTTTACTTTTTCAGGAGAGAATTTTTTATTTATTTCCTCATCACCAATAAACTGTTTTATGGCGTGTTTCCCTACCTTCATATAATCTTTTTCCATATCTATCTTGTTTTTGGTCTATTTATGGTATGTTTTTAGTTTTACATTCCCCAGTATTTAAAATGTTTTTTTCGTTCCATCTCAATACTATCCTGGAATTTAGGCTCTATGAGTTCCTCTTTAACTTTGTCATTATATTTTAGCCATAGGT
>JAKPDD010000047.1 GCA_029552945.1 Spirochaetota bacterium | reverse complement strand
ATGTGGTGTAAGACTTGAATTTGATGAGGATAATATGGCAACCTGCAAATTATGTGGGGAAAAGTACAAGTTGGAGAATGGGAAAGTAGTAAGTGAGAAGTAAGGATTTATTTCTAAAAGGTAGGAAATTAAGAATAGGTTTATTATGAAAAAGAATAATAAATCTGCAAAAATAATTTCTATAGTTGGTGCAAGACCTCAGTTTATAAAGCTTGTTCCTCTATCTAAGGAGCTTAGGAAAAATGGCTTTAAAGAGATAATAGTTCATACAGGTCAGCACTATGATGATAATATGAGTGAACTCTTCTTTAAAGAGCTTGAGATTCCAGAACCAGATTACAATCTTGGTATAGGTTCAGGCTCACATGGTGAGCAGACAGGAAAGATGCTTATCGCTATAGAAGATATCCTTTTAAAGGAAAATCCAGATCTGGTTATTATTTATGGAGATACGAACTCCACCTTAGCTGGAGCTTTAGCAAGCTCAAAACTTCACATCCCTTTAGCTCATATTGAGGCTGGACTGAGAAGCTTTAATAAAAATATGCCAGAGGAGATAAATAGAATTGTAGCAGATCACCTTTCTGATCTTCTTTTTGCTCCCACAGAGACAGCTGTTGAGAATCTCAAAAGAGAAGGTATAGAAAAAGGAGTATATCTTGTAGGAGATATAATGTTTGATGCATTAATGCATTTTTCAAAGATAGGTGAGAAAAAAAGTAAGATTATAGAAATTCTTAATCTTAAACCTAAAGAATATTATCTTGCAACAATACATAGAGCAGAAAATACCGATAATTATGAAAGACTTAAGAATATATTAGAGGCACTATCCAATTTAGATAAACCTGTTGTCTTCCCTGTACATCCAAGGACAAGAAATAAAATATTAGAGTATAAATTAGACTCTCTCCTGAAAGGTTCTCTTGTAACTGTAGAACCTGTGGGATATCTGGATATGATATCCCTGGAGAAGAATGCATATGCTATTCTGACTGATTCTGGCGGCGTTCAAAAGGAAGCTTTTTGGCTTAAAGTTCCCTGTATAACCTTAAGAGCTGAGACAGAATGGGTAGAAACAGTAAGATATGGATGGAATAGATTGGTAGGAGCGGATAAAGAGAAGATATTGGATGCAGCATTGAATATAAAGCCAGGAGAGAATGTTGATTTTATGAATGAATATGCTGCAGGAAAGATATGTGAGAGAGTAGGGGAAATATTGGGGGGAAGTAAATAAGTGAGAAAGAAGAGTGTTAATTTAAAAGAACACTCAATTTACTTGTATTTGATATGTTTTATTTATTTGTATTCACTGTTTGCTTTGGACAGAATTAAAAGCATACTTTCATTTAAAGTTGATGGAATCCCTACTACAAATGAGATTTGGCTTGTATTGTTAATAGTATTGGTAATTATTGATAAAAAGAAAATATATAGATATGATCTTTATTTAGGAATTTGTCTGCTTATGTATATGATAGATGTTTTTATAGGAGGATTTAATACTGATTCTATATCTCAATATTTTCTTGCCATATTGTTATTTGTGATACCAATTCTCTTGTATTTTTCTTTTAGTAATCTGAGTAGCAGTGATGTAATTTTATTTTTTAAAATAGCTGTTCTTGTGTGTCTTATATATGCGACTTTTGCGATTATTTTAGTAAGAAAATATGCTTTTTTTATTCAGTTGATAGGACTTGAAGGCGGTCAGTATATATATTATTCTCAATCTAGACCAAGGATGATGCTAGGATCATCTATTACGGTGAGTTATTATTTTAATTTAACGTTGCCTTTATGCTTCTATATGTTTTATTACTCGAAAGAAAAAGTATGGCGTGTTATTGCGTTTTTTTCAATTGCTACAAATGTTTTAGCTACTTTTTTATTACTATCTCGTATGGCCTCCTTATGCATGATTATTATAACTTTGTATGGTATTTTATATAGTATAATTTTTAGGAATAATAGTTATAGGAAAAACATAGTATTATTTATGCTGTTCATAGTTGTATCTGTTTATGCTTTTCAAAATTATGATCTCTCCCGTTTAATATCAACTGAGCTTTATAAATCTGGAGTTTCAATACAAGAAAGATTAAGGGCATCTAATTTGGGTTTATATATTTTTTCTAAACAACCGATTCTTGGATCAGGTATGGGAAGTTTTTTTAAAAGGGCTTATATAGATCGCTATATAACAGTAGATGGAATTAGTGCCTTAATTGATCCGCACAATATGTATATACTTATTTTAAGTGAAACAGGGTTGATTGGTTTTATTATATTATTTCTTTTTTTCCTAATATTATTTAAAAGGATCTCATATATAAAAGAAAGATCGTTAAGACATACAGCTTATTTAATTTTTTTTGCTTTTTTATTAGATGCAATAGGAGGATCTCATTTATTTAATGAAATAAGTTATTCTAACATTTTTTGGATTTATATGGGATTATTTAGAGTGATTTCAGTGAAAGATAAGACTTGTAAAACTAATGAATGTGAATAACGAAAGGAGAGCGGAATGAAAATAATGTTTATAGTTTATCATGATATAAAAAGCGAGGCAAGATCACAAGATATTTTAAAATTAGCAAAACAACTAGGGGATGAAGTTATATTATTTTCACCGTGGAAACCATTTGAAGATGATCCTAAAGTTAAGTTTATTCAAGCTTGTAAGGGTAAAAGGAAATATTTTTGTTTCATAAAAGAGGCTATTAAAGCTATAAAAGATGAAAATCCAGATATTTTGATTTTACATGATAATTATACTGCAGCTATACTTAGATGGCTATATAAACAAAAAAAAGATATTTTTATAATATATGATTCAAGTGAGTTATATATTGATATAAAACCTAAGTCATTAAAACAACTGATTGCACTGCACATGAATTATTTTGAAAAAAAATACTTGAAATATGCTAATATAGTGATTGCAGCTAATAATGAACGAGCTGAAATTATGAAAAATTATTTTCATTTGAAAAAGCCCCCTATAGTTTTTGATAATATCCATAGAATAGAAGATAAGTATGATATTAATGAATATAATAGAAAATATGGTTATTTATTCAATAAGAATATCAATACATTTTACATTGCTTATGCAGGAGGCATAAGCAGATCTAGGATGACTTTTGAACTTGCTGAAGTAGTTGGCAAGTTGGGAGATGAATATCAGTTAATAATATTAGGAAACTATAATCCTAAAGATAAAAAGAAATTTGATTTGATGATTGAAAAAAATAGATTTTCTAATATAGTTTATTTAGGTTTTGTACCTCGAGTTGAATGGAAATATATCTTAAGTAAATCTCACATCAGCGTAGTAGCTTTTTCTCAGGACACAATAAATAATATTTATTGTGCTTCTGGGAAATTATATGAAAGTCTATTTGAAGGGAAGCCAGTATTGACATCTACAAATCCACCCCTGAAGAGGTTGTGTGACAAGTATAAAATAGGTGTAAGCACTAATGATTTTTTAGAAGGAATTTTAGAACTAAAGAAAAATTATGAATATTATTGTAAAAATGTAAAATTATATATTAATACTTTAAATTATGAGAGAAGAATTGAAGATTTGGCTAGAATGGTAAAAAAAGAACTCATTCGATGGAAGGGTGATATATGATTAAGAATAAATATTCTAAAGTTTGCCACTTAACCTCAGTTCATTCCCCATTTGATGTTCGTATATTTTATAAAGAATGTAAAAGCCTATTAAAGGCTGGTTATGATGTAGTATTGATAGCACAACATGAAAGAGATGAAACTGTTGATGGAATTAAAATTAAAGCTCTTCCAAAAGTTAAAAGCAGGTTGGAGCGTATGGTAAGATTACCTCTGATCATATTGAAGAAAGCCTTGGAAGAAGGAGCAGATGTTTATCACTTCCATGACCCGGAGCTAATTCCAGTTGGCTTAATATTAAAACTTTACAGGAAAAAAGTTATATATGATATTCATGAGGACTACAAAAGTAAAATCTTGTCAAAATCGTATATAACTCCGCCCTTAAGAAAGATTATCTCTACCCTTTTTGATCTT
>JAKPDD010000050.1 GCA_029552945.1 Spirochaetota bacterium | reverse complement strand
TATGCAAATTCATCAATAACAGTAGAACCATCTTTGAGTTGCAATTTTTTAGATTGTCGTTTAGGAATCTCGATTTCTATGTTATCAGCAAGATTTTTTGCATATCCATAAGCTATGATGTATTCAGGAGTTTCTTCCACTTTTGAAACTCCATACCTGATATTTTTAAACCTACGTGCACCCTCTTTAATACCCGCATAACTTAATACGGGTTTTCCGTCTCTGCCTACATAGACAAGAGACTGTAATAATTCACCTGTCATCTCTTCTTGTAGAATTGCTTTTTCGTCTTCTCTTTCTACAAGATGTGCAGTTTCCTCTGGTGTTTCAGTGTTGACAAGTTTTATAGTTTTGACTTCTTCAGACATTGCAGACCTCCTTTTTTCCCCCAAAAAGCCAAGTTGAAAATAAGTGATTTCCACAATGACAATAACCATGTCCAGGTCTGTGATGTTCTTTGATTGAGACTTCCTCAGCTTCTTCAAAAGTAATTAAACGATGACAAAAATCACACCTGATTTTTGTTTGTTGCTTTTGTTCCTTTTCTTTTTCTTGTTGCATGCTCTCTCCTTTTCTTGTAGCATAATTAACGGCAGATTATGCTACTAAATTTTATTTATCTATATATAATTGATACAATATTTTTTATATAAGTCAATAGTTTTTAATAAAATTTTAATTATTTTTTCGAAATTGAGCATAATATTTTGTTAATTTTCTTTTCTACCGCATCTTCTATCCTTGTTAGATTGTGCACATAAACCATAGTTGTAGCTATATTTTTATGTCGTGCCATTTTATTTATTACTCTTTAGTGTTGATATGTTTAATATAATTTATTAAACTATCTACTTGTTTCCGGTCCACGATATAGCTTTTACCGATTGTTATAAATGGTAAAATACCAATTCTTGATAAGCTATATACATCTCCAATTTTAAAATCTCTTTCCGGAAGTTCTTTTTTGAGAATCTCATATACTTGTTTAATGGTCAAAAAAGAGTATTGCTTCTGAGTATTTTCTTCTACTTCTACTACTCCATCTTTAAATTTAACAAAGTAATCGCATTCCTGTCTGGAATTTGTTGTTTTGTCTCCAGAAGTCAAAAAAGCTTCCTGCTCTTCTTCATCCCAAAAGAGGTCATCAATATGTTCTTTCATAAATTCTTTCCATTGCTCAGATGTAAGATTCATTCTTTTATTCCTTTACATAAGCACAATAAGGTCTGAATTCCCAATTTGAACCTGTTTGTTGAGTTAATCTGTCAGTAATTTTATCCCACATATAACCCCGAAAATTGCTCATATCAGGACAAATTCCCTCTTCAACATAATTTATCCCGTTCTTTTGAAATAATTTCTTAGCTCCTTCTGGTAAGTCTTTATAAGAGATAACCTCTTCTTTTATATTACCTTTACTTTTGAAAACTTTTTTATACATTATAATCCTCCTTTAATTTTAGTTCTAAAATTCTTCTCTTATTCCAGGGTTCATTGATTTCATAAGTGAACCCTCTTTCTAAACGGTAATAGGTCCAGCCTGTTTTTCCTGAGGAACTCCAGTCTCTGTGAATGGGTTGCAAAAATTCTCTTTGATACCCATACTTTGTGTCTTTACCAAGAATTTTTGCAACCCATTCCTTACCACCACTTGGTTGGTGGTTAATTTTTAAAATTACTTCTTTCTCTTCCTCGAATGTAGGGTCAATTGCTTTTGATTCTTCTCCTTTTATTATCATTTTACCCTCCTTATTATTAAAATTTATATCTTCTATATATATATTTAACATATATTAAAAATATGTCAAGTATATTTTAAATAATTTTTTGAGATATTACATGTTTTTAGTTTTTTTCATAAAATTTTTAAACTTATAAATATCCTTGAAATATTGATTTGATGAGTGATAATTTTTGAAAGAGGAGAAAATAAAATGATATGTTTAATTTATGGAGAGAATAAAATAATATCAGAATTAATAGAGAAACAGTTTAAATGTGAAAATTATTTTTTATTTTAATATTTTTCATTACCTTCTTATAATATCACCCTTAACTTCAAATATTCCTTGATATAAAGTATGCTCTTTTTCGTTTTCTTGTCCATAATTCTCTACTTCAACAACTTCCCATTGAGCTAATACGG
>JAKPDD010000025.1 GCA_029552945.1 Spirochaetota bacterium | reverse complement strand
TGAAAAAAGCGCTTTTATAAGTAAAAAAATAAGTAATAACGTATTAAAAAACTCAGAGATACCATTTCTTATAGAATCAATCAGCGAGTATTTCTTAGGAATAGTTTTGAAAGATACTCCAATAACGCCTCCTTTTCTATCCTCACTCCACTCAGGAGTAACTTGGAGAGTAACTTCCTCTTCTCCTCTTTGTACTATTACAGTGATAGCTTTTTTATCCTGAGGCGATTTTATGGAATTTGTTATAATCTCCACTGCATCGGAAGATTTTTCAATTTTCACCCCATTAATGTATAGAATTTTATCCCCAGGTAAAAAACCTGCTACACTTGCTGGTTTATCAGCTAAAACTTTATCAACTATTGGCACAGGTTCTGGAATACCAATAAGGAAAATAGAGACGAAAAGAATAATTGCAATAACAAAATTCATAAGAGATCCAGCAAAAAGGACAAAAAACCTCTGCCAAGCAGGTTTATTATAAAACTTTCTATCTTCCGGTATTTTTTCTTCTGGCTCTATGTTTAAATCCTCTGTATTTAAATCATCTACACCTGCCATTTTTACAAATCCACCTATAGGAATAAGCCGAAGAGCAAAAGAAGTTTCTTTTCCTTTATATCCAAAGATCTTAGGTCCAAATCCAATAGCATACTCATAAACTTTCACACCAAATATCTTTGCAAAAATAAAATGTCCAAATTCATGAGGAATAGTAAGTAGAGCAAATAATACTAAAAATAGTAAAAGAGTCATATTATATTAATTAATCCTCCTTATTTTCATCTTCTTATTTTTTATATTTACAAGTTTATACACTAAATAGTTTTATTTTTCAATGTAATTTACCTATGAAAGTATTTACCTCTTCCATAAAAGGAGGCTCTGCTCCTCTCTTAGTACAAGTAAGGGCAGAAACTACATTTGCAAAATCTATAGCTTCTCTTACTTCTTGCAAGGATAATTTAGATATTTTATCCTGTTTCAGGATACCAATCTTATCTAAGAAATATAAAAATCCTCCCATGAAAGCATCTCCAGCACCCACTGTATCTACCACATTTACTCTTATCCCTGATGATTCTACTTTACCAGATTTTGTAAAAGCAATAGAGCCATCTTTACCTAAGGTAACTATGAAGACCAAAACTCCTTTTGAAAAAAATAACGATACAACTTCTTCTAATTCTTTTTCAGGATATAGCCATTTTATATCTACTAAACTTGCCTTTAATATATCTGCTTTCTCAACCCATTTTTCAAATCTACTAAGATAACTATTCTTATCTTTTATAAGAAAAGGACGAACATTAGGATCCAAAGAGATTAAAATCTTTCCAGAATTCTCTTCTATTATTTTTTCAAAAATAAAACACCCTGGCTCTCTTATAAGAGAAATAGAGCCGAAATGAATTAAAGATATCTCCTCAGGATCAATCTTAGGTATATCTTTCTCCGCAAGAGTGGTATCTGCAGTTCTATCCCCATAAAATATAAACTGAGGTTCATTATTTTCTATGATCACAAATGCTAATGTAGTAAGTTCCTCACCTCTTACAATAAAAGAGGTATCTACAGAATTCTTTTCAAGATTTGAATATAATAAATTCCCAAAAGGATCAAGGGAGAGCTTCCCAAAAAAGGAAGTTTTTGCTCCTAATCTTCCTAAGGTAATAGATACGTTATAGGGAGAGCCTCCAGGGTGAGGAAGAAAGCCATTTTCCCCATTAATATCTACAGGCGTAAAGTCTATCAAAGCTTCTCCACAAACAAGAATCATAAATCTATACCTCCTTGATAATTCTTACCATTTTAAGTATACTCTATGTTAAAATGAAATAACACGAGTTAATATAAAAGAGGATAGAATATTATGAATTTTGACGACAGAATATTTGGAGACTTAGAGAAAAAGGAGTTCTTAACAGAAAGAGAATCCCAAGAACTTTCTCATATAATTTTAGAAGAGATAATTCCTGAAGATCCTACACCTACGGATGAAATAACACTGTCTTTTTTAGTTCCTCCTTTATCTGAAGAGTATATTTATCTATACTACAACACGGATAATACAGAGCCTGATCTGTCAAGTCAAAAGATACCATTAGACAAAGATAAAATATGCTGGAAAGACAGCATATTTAATTTTGCAGTAAAAGTTAAAGCTCAAATTTCTCCACAAAAAGAAGAGAAAATTATAAAAATAAAATTAGGAAGTAAAGATAAAATATCTAATGAATTATATTCCTTCTCAATAGATTATTTTTCTCCCCCAAAATGGGTGGATACTTCTGTCATCTATCACATTTTTGTAGATAGGTTTGCAAAAGATGAATATGAAGTACCATGGTCTGATAATTTAAAAATAAAATTAGGGGGAAATCTAAAAGGGGTAATAAAGCATTTAGATTATATTGAATCCTTAGGAACAAATGTTATATGGCTTTCTCCCATTTTCAAATCTGCATCTTACCATGGATATGACATTGAAGATTATTATGATATAGATCCTGCTTGGGGATCAAAAGAGGATTTAAAAGAACTTGTTAATAAAGCTTTTAATAAAGGGATAAGAATCATCTTAGATTTTGTACCTAATCATCTATCTTCTAATCATCTCATATTTCAAGATGCTATACAAAACCCAAATAGCCCATATAGAAATTGGTTTATCTTTGATGAAAATGGTAAATATGAGACTTTTTGCGGTGTAAAAAACATGCCTAAAATAAATCTAAAAAACAAAGAGGCCATGGACCACATAATTAATGCAGCATTATACTGGATTAGAGACTTTGGAACTTCAGGTTATAGATTAGATCATGCTACAGGACCTGATTTTAACTTCTGGACTGAATATTATTTTAGACTTAAAAATAACTTCCCAGATACCTTTCATTTTGGTGAGATCGTAGATACACCATTGCAAGTTAAAAAATACGAGGGAAAACTTGATGGAACTTTAGATTTTTTCTTGTTTAAAATAATACGTGAATTCTTCATAGGTAAAAAATGGCTACCAGCAGAATTCCAAAAAATTATAGAGCTTAAACAAAGATTCTATAGCAAAAATTTTAAAACAGTCTCTTTTTT
The DNA here is from genome assembly GCA_029552945.1 of Spirochaetota bacterium. Lineage (GTDB taxonomy): Bacteria > Spirochaetota > GWB1-36-13 > GWB1-36-13 > JAKPDD01 > JAKPDD01. Next base: position 966 of record JAKPDD010000025.1, on the reverse strand, counting down.
AGAAAATCACGATTCCAATAGATTCTTATGGGTAGCTAAGGATAAAAAGCTACTAAAGATTGCAGCTACCTTCCAATTTACTCAGAATGATATTCCTGTGATCTATAATGGGGAAGAAATGGGAGCAAACCAATATAGGGATATATTAGAAGGGAACCACACTTTACACGAATTTACAAGACTTCCTATCCCATGGAAAGAAGAAGATCAAGACTCAGAACTTATAAATTTCTTTAAAAAATTAGTTTATATAAGAAAAGCTCAGCCTTCTCTATATAAAGGTGATTATATACCCATCTTTTCTGAGATTTTATCTTATTATAAAGTATTTGGAGATGAAAAAATTCTTGTAATCATAAATACCACTGAGGGGAATAAAAATTATAAATTAGATGGTATATTTAAAGATCTTATTACTGAGAAGATTTATAAGTATGAGATTCTTCTTCCTCCAATGGAAGGTTATATTCTTCTACAAGTAGATCACTAAGTTTCACAAATTCTATATCTGAAAAAACCTTTTCCTTTTCTAATTCTTCTAATACTTTTATAGTTTTAGGTCTAAGATGGCATATAAATATACCTTTTCCCTTTCTTTTAACAATATTTATTGCTTGAATAAATCTTTTTTTAATCTTTACATTATCATTTTCATGATCAATAAAAAGCATATTCTCAAGAAAAGGAACTCTATGCTCATTAGCTACTTTTCTACCTACAGAACTTGCTATAGTTCTGCTATCTAAGAAAAAGAGATTATGCTTTCTTAACACTTTAAATAGATTTTCCATAGTATTAACATCTTTTGTAACTTTAGATCCCATATGATTATTTAAACCTAATATTTTAACTTTTCCAAATCTTTTAATATAAACATCTAATAATTTTTCTATTTCTTCTTCACTCATTCCTACCATAATCGGCTCTGAAACTAAGTATTTTGCATCTTTAGGATATGAAATAGAC
>JAKPDD010000008.1 GCA_029552945.1 Spirochaetota bacterium | reverse complement strand
AGCTACTTTTGTAAATGTATTTCTATCAGCAGTATCCCCAGTTCCAAGTTGGCCGTAATTATTATAACCCGTAGTCCAGACAGTTCCATCATTTTTTAGTATTAAGGAATGAGCGTATCCACCATCAATCATTTTGACATTGTAAGCTACTTTTGTAAATGTATTTCTATCAGCAGTATCCCCAGTTCCAAGTTGGCCGTAATTATTATAACCCGTAGTCCAGACAGTTCCATCATTTTTTAGTATTAAGGAATGATAACCTCCTGCAGCAATCATTTTGACATTGTCAGCTACTTTTGTAAATGTATTTCTATCAGCAGTATCCCCAGTTCCAAGTTGACCGTAATTATTGCCACCCGTTGTCCAGAGACTCCCATCATTTTTTAGTATTAAGGAATAATCAAATCCTGCAGCAATCATTTTTACATCTGAGGCTACTTTTGTAAATGTATTTCTATCAGCAGTATCCCCAGTTCCAAGTTGGCCTGTATCATTACTACCTGTTCCCCATAGTGTTCCATCATTTTTTAGTATTAAGGAATGATAACCTCCTGCAGCAATCATTTTGACATTGTCAGCTATTTTTGTAAATGTATTTCTAGTAGTATTATTCCCAGTTCCAAGTTGGCCGTAATCATTACGACCCGTAGTCCAGACAGTTCCATCTTTACCAAGGATAATAGAATAATCTGATCCTCCATCTGCCATAACAAATTGAGTTGATACAATACATACATTATCCTGAGGTAGTTTACAGTATGCAAAAAGTATTGTGGATAAAATAAAAACACTAAAAAATATTTTTTTCATTTTTTTGTCTCCTTAAAATTAGATTGAAAATTTATTATTTATATATAATAATTAATTTAAAAAATAACTAAAAAAATTAAAATAATAAGAGGGCAGCTTCTATAATTCCAGAATATTATTTATAATTAAAATTCACAGCCCAGGAGCGGGTTGTGTTATTATTAAAAGCTTAAACTTATCATTAATTTATATATATAACTTGGGTTTATGTCATCTGGTATGCTAATCCTTCTTTCTGTGCTCAACTGTAAATAAGTGTCCTTAAATAGTTCAAAACCTATTCCTATATATGGTCCTGTATGAAAATGAAAGCTTGAAACATCATCAGCTATTAACCCGTTTGATTCAATAACGTTTTTTACTCCTTCTTTAATAATATATGAAAAACCAGCAGTCACACCAAATATAAAGTTTATTCCCCGGATAGTTAAAGGTTTAATTTCAGTAAATACTCCCATATAAGTGAGGTAGGGGAAAATTTTATCAGATGAGTCTTTTATTATACTATTAAAAACAGTAAACTCCTGTACATCAAGACCTAACTTAAATAGTTTATCTTTGAAAATAGTTATACCTACGCCAAGTCCTAAGGTGTAAACTCTTGCAGAAGAATTGAGAGACAGACCTGTTATATCAAATGGGGAATAGATTGATATTATTATGATTTCTTTTATTATACTATCATTTTTCTGCTGTTTTTCTTCTAAACTAATATCTTTTATTTTGTTGAAATGGAAGGTAATATCAGCACCTATTCCTCTTCTTTTGTAACTACCTTCGTAAAATGAAGTAAATCCTGATGAGTCCTTATAAGATATATTGTTAGTATTGTATAAGCCATATATATTAAGTGATGTGGTATCCCCCAGAGCAAAACCGAAACCAAGATTATAGGTTATTATAAAGTCATTTGGTTTAACACTCTTATATGATATTATAGGATAACTTATATCGTAAATATTATTGATTGATATGGTTGAACTTATATAATACTTTAGAGCTAACCTTAAACCAATCCCAACTCCTGGATAAAAGTCCTTTGTTTCTAGCACTATACTGTGAGGGTTTATTAATAATCCACTTATAAAGAATAGGTCTTTTCTTATTATTTTTTCATATGTTAAGCCTGCATACATAATTATGTGCTGGTTTATTTCTGGATAAAAATCAGCATAACTACTTTTTAGATAGTTTAAACTTACCATATCAAACGTACCAAAGATTAATCCTATTTTATATATTTTTTTTCTATCACCTGCTATTATAACAATAGAGTCTCTATCATTTTTCAATTCATTTGCAATTTCATCTACAAATATTGATAATTTTACATACTTTATTTTTATCTCTTTTATGTTTTTTTCTACATTATCATATTTATCAAGATATTTTTCATATTCTTTATTTTCTTTTAATTCATCAAGTTCTTTTGCTCCAGTATTTAATTTTATTGTATCTTTTATCTCTTTAACAGTATTAGAGTTTGATGTTAAATTATTTATAGTTTTTAAACCAAAATTATTATTGTATTCTATTATTTCAATTATGTCATTGTATAGTTTGATATCTTTTTTATCTTTGTTTGTTTTTATAAAGTTTTCAGTTATATCTGATATTCTGGACTTAAGATAACTGATAATTTCTAATTCTTTTGCATCATCTTCTACTTCACTCTTTAGTGCACCTTTTTCACCTTCTTTTACTATTTTTATTGTTAATACATCTTCAAGTCTTGAATAGTTTATAAGATTTTTTTCAACTATATTTATAATATTATCAAGTGTATAGAAAAACTCTCTGGTAAGTGGCATTATCAATGTAGTTTCAATCAGTTTTTTTTGTGTTATTATGTCCATTATGTAAAAATTAAACTCAATATTGTTTCTTTTTTCTTTTCTGTAGTTACCTGTAAGTATAAAGTCTAAATTATTTTTTTTCGCCCATTCTATCATATTATCAAAACTGCCATTAAAAGGTTTTTCCACAATGTTTATTATATTTTTTCTTTCAAGCAGATTAAGTAGGTTATCAATGATTATTGTCTGAAAGTCAAAATTAACACTTTTGTCTGTTTCGAATCTATAGAAACCTATTTTCTTTTTTCTTTTTTTATCCTGATTAACTTTTAATATAAATTCAGGATTAAGGTTCTCTTTTTGTTCTTCTATTTTATTTTTTATGAACTCTTCCAAGCTTCCATCAAGTATGTATATAGAATATTTTATCCTATTTATCCTTTTTTCTTTTAATATATTTATAACTGCACTGTAGTTTTTAAAAGCTTCAATAATATTTTCATTTTCTTTGTTTATAGCATTTTTCATATATGGGAGAATATCTTTTATAATTATTAGTGTTTCAAGCATATTTATATTTTCATTTATTACTGTTTTAAATTTTGAGTCTATGTCAGATAGCTTTTGTGGAGTTTTAAAATTATTTTCAAAAACATTTTTGTAAATACTAATAGCATCTTGGTATTGAGAGTTTAATACTTTCTCATTAGCTTCTTTAATTTTTTCTAGTTCATTATCAGGTAATGAATATGTAGTTAATTGGAATAAAATAAAAACACTAAAAAATATTTTTTTCATTTTTTCACCTCTTTTTATTATTTACATTTAAACAATTCTTTATTTATTTTTGTAAATGTATTTCTAGTAGTATTATCCCCAGTTCCAAGTTGACCGTAATTATTATAACCCGTAGTCCAGACAGTTCCATCATTTTTTAGTATTAAGGAATGAGCGTATCCTGCAGCAATCATTTTTACATCTGAGGCTACTGGTGTGAATGTCGTATAAGTACCCACTTTCCCAAGTTGACCGTAAGCATTATCTCCTGTAGCCCAGACAGTCCCATCGGTTTTAATGATAAGAGAATGAGATCCTCCTGCAGCAATCATTTTTACATCTGAGGCTACTTTTGTGAATGTAGTTTCCTTAATACCTGATCCACTTTGCCCTGTCCCAAGTTGACCGCTACTATTATTACCGGTAGCCCATACAGTGGCATCTTTCCCAAGTATAAGAGAATAAAGATTATTAATTTTTGCCATAACAAATTGAGTTGGAACAAGACAGACATTATTCTCAGGTAGTCTGCAGTAGTTAAAGATTGTTGTGAATAATAAAATAAAGACAATAAAAAACGTTTTTTTCATTTTTTGTTTCCTTAGTAAACTAAATTGCTAATTTATTAATATTAAAACAGGTAATATACCAAATTAAAATAATACACTTTTTAAGAAAGTCAAAATTTTTTACTATAAAGAAATTAATTTAAAATTTTAATTTATAATTAAAAAAATTAAAAATGATTTATAGCTTATAATAATTTTTTAAATTTATTTGAAAGGGGGCTTAAACCCCCTATAATTTTTTTAGGGTAATAAAATATTTCAGGATTTTCAGTTTATTTATATTTTTAAAATGGTAAAGCGTAAAAAAACCATGCCCATGTCTGATACCATGCAGCAAGTGGAGCCATTCCCCACATTCCATATAATAGAGCTTTTCCACTTAAGTAACTTGCTATCATGTTACCTATAACACCACCTTTTATTCCAAGTGAACTCTTTAAGTTAGGTATCTCTTCATACCCGAAGTCAAAGTTAGCTTCTATCTGAGAACTTATTTTAACAATATACATTTTGTGAGGCCCAAGTACTACAACCTTTGTCTTATCTGAGTCCATACCTAATATATAGTTTGAACCTGGCAAAGATACTTGGAAAAGCAAAGCACCACTTTTGTAAACCTTAAGGTATGAGTTTGTCAAATCAAACTTATATATACCATCAGTGTATGCAACTCTTTCTAAAGAGTTTGCTGATGTTGCAACTGGCGTCTCTTCATTTTTTGCACACCCTATAAATACAGAGAGTGCTAATAATACTACTGGTATTAATTTTCTCATTTTTTCCTCCATTTTATTTTGATTATTAAATTACAATTTTAATACATCAATATTTGTGCCAAATTAATATAAATATTGATAATCAATTAATTTATTAATTAATAATACTAATTTTTATTGATTTTTTATCTCTTGCAATAATAATTAATCACTATTTTTTATATGAAAAAGATACAAGTAGCAAAGATATAATTTCTTGGATGTATATTTATGACACATATTTTACTTTTTTAGTTAAAGTGTATATTTTTTGGACACAACTTAAGTTTAACAGCATAGAATTTACGGAATGTAAAATCCTGTTTTTTCTACCCCGTATAGATTTTTGTAGTTTACTTTTATGTCTATATTAAGCCAATGATATTTGTTTGCGGGTGAATAAAGAACAGAATTGTATACTATTATGTAGTAGATGGTTGGGTTATTTCTTACTATTTTTAATAAATTATATATTTGGTTTGACCTGTAGAACTCTATATATTGTCCATTGGTCTCGTTTGCAAGGTACTTAAGATGACCAGTTGAAGGTCCTTCAGATACTGCCATAACATATATTGATACTCCATTGTTTTTTGCGTATGTTGCTAATACTTCAGGTGTATAGTTGTTATATGAATCATTTTTTCCATCATCAAATATAATTATAGTATTATTAAAGTCATTATTAAGGTTTTTTGTTATTGCCTGATAGAGAGCTGTATCTAATGATTTGTTTGTGTCTTTATAACTTATTTCTGAAAAATATTCCTGTAGTGTTAGTTTTTGAGAAGTAAATGGTTTTATGTTTATAGCATCATTATAAGATATTAACCCAAATCTATCTAATGGTTTACTTGTCTCCATTAATTTTTTTATGTATTCATTAATATCTTTGCTATACTGTTTCATATTACTTGAACTGTTTACAAGAAATATAGCTGATATTTTATCAGAGTCTGGTTTGTATATAAATACTTTTTTATTTTTTATCTCCTCACCTTCCTGGTATAGTTTAAAGTTATCGTTTTTAAGTCCATCTATATCTTTTCCTTTTAAGTCCTGTACTCTTGTCTTTATTGTTATTGTTGGATATGCTGTGTTGAATGTAAATAAAGCATCTACTTTAAGTGATGAGAGTTTAAACCTTTCATTAATATAAGCTGATATCTTATTTGTGAAAAAGTCTGATATATAAAATATTCCATTACTGTCTTTATGGAATCCTATTGGTTTTTGAATATCATTGTCAAGCCCTTTTACAAGTTTGAAGTTTTTTTCTTCTGGGTTTGTTATAAATATACCTTTATATTCATCAAGTACGTATAGATTATTATCATATATTTTTAATTTTATAGGTGATGATAGTTCATCCTGCCCGTATGAGTATATAAAATTTCCGCTCTTATCGAAAACCTGAAGTCTTGAGTTTTTTTTATCTGCAACTATTATTGTCTCTTTATATTCTATAACATCAGTTGGCAGTAAGAACTCTCCGGCACCCTCACCCCTTTCTCCAAACTCCATTAAAAATACAGGTTCTTTTCCTATCCTGAAGACTTTTATTTTATTATTTCCAGTGTCAGCTATAAATAGATTTTTTGTTGTAGTTGAAAAATATATACCTGATGGACCTGATAGGTTTTCTTTTCCTATACCAAATCCCCCTATAGAGTATAAAATATTAAGATTATTTTTGTCATAAAAATATATCTTATTATCCTCAAAAGATGCTACAATTATAAAGTTATCTGTTATATCTATATCCATAGGTTTGTTTACTTTGATCTGATCTATTAACTTAAAGTTTTTATCTCGTATTTCAATAGTGTTGTTTACAAAATTTGATATATAAAATTTTGAATTATCACTCTCTATTGCCGATACACCAGGTAAAGAATAAAAGTATTTAAGAAAGACTAAAGACTCTTCAACCTTTACATCATATACAAAATTGCTTGAATATAGCTGTTGAAGTTTTTGTGCTATAAATATGTTGTTACTGTGTTTTAGTGCAGTTTCCCATTCACTTATAGCAAGTTCTTTATAACCTGCCATAAGATATGCTTTCCCAAGCCAATACCTTACATTCCAGTTAAGTGGCATTGCTTCAAGTGACTTTCTAAAAAAATCTACAGCCTGTGAATATGCCATATTATTATAATAATAATAACCTTTCACAAAAAACTCTTCTGACTTTGAGCGACTTGTAAGGTCAAAGTAGTTTTGTTGACCTGTTATGATTGAAGTTATAAGTATAGTGAAGATTATTATTTTTCTTTTCATTCAAATTTTATATAATTAGTTAATTTTTTGGTAATTAAAATAGTATAACGTTTGGTATTAATAAATGGACAAGTCCTAATATAATATTACCAAGCCCAAGTATCATTTTAAAATTATTTGTTATTTCAAGTATCTTTTTTCTTTTTTCTTCCTTTATATTAATCAAATTAACAGATTCAGGAAATAGAATTATTCCTCCTAAAAAACAGAATATAGATGGTAATAAATCTCCTACGAATGGCTGAGATATGTATGTTATTTTTTGTGTTATTGTATCTGATATATATTCAGAAATGCTTGCAGTAAGATCAGGCCCGAAAAACTTCCATATGCCAACAAAAATTGATATTATACCTAAATATTTGCTATATTTTTCTACAATACCTCTTATTTTTTCAAGTCTTGGTTCCCATTGAGTGAAAAACTCAAAAGAGATGAAAAAACCTGTTAATATACCTGTTAATCCTAATATCATAATATCCTCCTGGGTTTATATTATTAAAATATATATCTCTAAATTAAAAATTTATAAAAAAGATTTTCTATTAAGATTATAATTTTTAAAAACTTATTTACATTTTTTAAATTTCATTATTGTTGATTTATTGTCGAAATTTTTAATTTTAATAATTTTTATTTAGTTGCTATATTTTTGTTAAGGAAAATATTATGGATTATTTGTCATTATTTAAAGAACTTATACATAATGAAAGTGGAATATTTTTTGATGATTCAAATATGTCTATACTTGATAGCAGGTTAAGAGAGAGATTAAGATTAAGAAAACTTTCTGATTTTTCTGAATATTATAATCTTGTTAAGTCTGATAAAAAAGAACTTGAAGAATTACTTGATAGTGTTACCACAAATCTTACAAAGTTTTTTAGAAATCCAAGACAATTTGATTCTTTAAGAGAGATAGTTTTACCTGAAGTTATAGAGAGAAATAAAATTACAAGAAAGATTAAAATATGGAGTGCAGGTTGCTCAACTGGTGAAGAACCATATTCTATAGCAATGGAAGTTTTTAATGCTTTGCCTAATATTAATTTATGGAATGTAATTATAATAGCTTCTGATATTAGTTTGAAGTCACTTATGAAGGCCAAAGCAGGGTATTATCCTAAAGAGAGGATTGAGAACTTTCCTGATGATTATTTAAGAAAATATATGGTAGAAGAAAAAGAGGGATATAAGGTAAAAGAGGAGTTAAAAAGTATAATAAGATTTGACTATCATAACCTTAAAAATGATAACGGAGAGAGGGATTTTGATATAATATTTTGTCGGAATGTTATCATATATTTTGATAAAAATGAACAGGAGAGAATAATAAATCATTTTTATAACTGTCTTAAAAAACCAGGATATCTTTTTTTAGGCCATTCTGAGAGTCTTTTTGGTATGAATACGCCTTTTAAGCCTAAAAAAATAGGTGATAGTTTTATTTATATTAAGGAGTGATTTTCATGAATAAAATAAAGGTTCTTGTTGTTGATGATTCTGCTTTGATGAGAAAACTTATTACCAATATACTTACAAAAGATTCTCAAATAGAGGTTGTTGATACAGCAATGAATGGACTCTTTGCACTTAAAAAACTTAAAACAAAAGAGATTGATATTATACTGCTTGATATAGAGATGCCTGAAATGAATGGTCTTGAGTTTTTAAAAAATAAAAGAGATCTTGGGATTGATATTCCAGCGATAGTCTTAAGTTCTTTAGGTGATAAACCAGAGATAACAATGCAGGCACTCGATCTTGGAGCAAAAGACTTTATAATGAAGCCATCAGGCTCTATTTCTCTTGATATTGAGAGAGTTGGAACAGAGATAATTTCTGCAATAAAAAAGTATGGTGGTTCAAAAGAGATAAAAGATGTTGAAGTAAGAAAGTTTAATGAAGAGATAGATAAAATAATAACAGAAAAAATAAAACCAGAAGAAAAACAAAATAAGAATTATGTAATCAAAGAGATAAGAGATAAGTCTTTTAAAGATATAGAGAGTAAACTTAAAAATATTGAACTTATACTTATAGGTATATCAACAGGGGGACCTGCTGCTTTAAGGGATCTTTTTTCAAAAGTTAGTGACTCAAAATATCCAATATTAATTGTTCAACATATGCCAGCTGGTTTTACAAAAGAGTTTGCAAAAAGTCTTGATAGAATTACAAATCTTACTGTTAAAGAGGCTGAAGAGGGGGAATTAGTAAGAGATAAGCATGTTTATATAGCACCTGGGGATAAACACCTTTCTTTTAGAAAGTATAATAGTAAAATTTTTATTGAATTACTTGATACACAGCCTGTTAATGGGCACAAGCCTTCAGTTGATGTTCTTTTTGAGGCTGCTATTAAAAATAATGTTAAGACCCTATCTATAATAATGACTGGTATGGGGAAAGATGGGGCTTATGCTATAAAAAAACTTCATGAACTTGGTCATCCTACTATCGCACAGTCCCCTTCTGATTGTGTTGTTTTTGGTATGCCAAGAGTTGCCATAGAGCTTGGTGGAGTTGATAAAATACTTGATATAAACGATATAGCAGATTTTATAAATAATTTGTAGTTTATTTTTTATTTTCCGATTATCTTTTTTACATTCTCAACAATTTCAGGGATGGATATATCCACACTTCCCTGAATAAATATATCAGTTATTGTCCTTGTTATTTCTGTTTTCTCTTTATTTATTTCTATTATTGTTGCACCATTTCTTTTTGCTATATATGGTATTTGAGCCGCAGGGTATACAACTCCTGATGTACCAGCGACTATTACAAAAGAGGAGGATAGTGCTAAAGAAACTGCCCTATTAAACACTCCTTCAGGAAGTGGTTCACCGAAAAAGACAACGTCTGGTTTTAATATTTTTCCACATTTACATAATGGTAGTTTTATCTGTTCAAAATCAAAGTCTTTTGATTCATATTTTTTTTGACAGTTAAGGCATACAAGTTTTGTTATTGTACCATGTAACTCAAGAACGTTTTTTGAACCACCTTTCTGGTGTAGGCCATCAATATTTTGTGTTATTACAGCTTCTAGAAAGCCAATACTCTCAAGTTCAGCAAAGGCCATATGAGCATTATTAGGTAGAGCCTTTGAAAACTCTTTTATTCTTAATTTGAAAAACTCCCATACTTTTTCCGGATTTTCGATAAACCTGTCTATATAAGCATATTCTCTTACATTATATTTTGCCCATATTCCAGAGGGTGATCTGAAGTCTGGTATATTACTTGGGGTTGAAATACCTGCACCAGTGAAAGCAATACCCTTAGACTTTGCTATTATTTCTGCTGCTTTAATTATGTTATCCATATTGTTTAACCTTAAATATTAGTAAACCTTGAAATAATTTCAATATTACTTTTAACACTTGTTATTATACTCTCTTTAGCGTTTACCTCTTCTATTATTTTTGGATGTCCTATTTTATATAAAAAATTACCTGATACAAGTGCTAATTTTGAGACAATATCCCATACATTTTCATTATTATATTCCTTTGGTGTATAATCATAGTATGGCAAAAAACCCTCTTTTGTTATGTCTGATAATGGTGTTGTTTTTGTCTTTATCTTATCAACTATATTTGTTTCTTCGTAAAGTGTTTTGTGATGATTGTAAAGTATGGTTATAAGTGTTTCAAAGATATCATAAATATTTTTAACAACACTATCCACCAAAGAACATATTTTTTCATCTTTTTCAGATTCAAGTTTTTTTCCCTGTTTTATATATTCATTGTATTTTGATAATGGTACAAGTAAAAACTTATAGTTTTCTTTAATATAATTTATTTCCATTGATATATTTATTAAATTATTAAAAGGTGGATTAAAGATATATCTGAATATTGGAGATGATATTAACTCCTGGTCTTTTATAAGAGTTACTGGTTCAAGAAGTATTGGTTTCCCATAGTTTATAAAACTGTTCAAAAAGTCTTTTGTATATGTTAGGATATCTAATTTAAGTCCTGATGGATCAAACTTTGGATTTGAATATTTTTTTATAAATGTTTCTAATGAATTATCATCAAGTACATAGTTTATTCTAAATAGTCTTTTTTCATAAACCTTCTGTTTACTTTTAATTTTATTAATATGATCCTCAATAAAGTCTTTTAGCCGTGGTGGTATTATATATGTTGTGGTTGATATTTCATCTATTTTTTCTGTTTCGGTTATCTTCTTAAAAGAAATTATTTTTTTATAGTATGCTGAATATATCATGCTTATATAATTTGTAAATGAAAATGACTTCTTTGTATCAGTTAATCCCTCAATAAATAAAAGTAATTTTAATAGGTCATCATTTTCTTTGTTATTATAGAATATATAAGCTGCTTCTCTGATTTCCTGTATGTAATATTTTTTTGAGAAGAATATTAAAAACTTTGATAGAAAAGTTTGAATAAAATTGAAGTTCGAATCAATGTCTTCCTTTATATTAAAGTTTTTTACGTATGTTGATAGGAATTCATAAAAATAATAAAAAAGATTATATTGTGATGGATTTAGAACAAGCCAGCCTTTTTCAAGGATTTCCCATAATATTCTTAGTATATTGTTATGTATATTAACTCTTATTTCTTCAAGTAGTGCTAATGACTCACTTGTTGCTTTGAATGAAATTCCAAAGAACTTTGGTTTTATAATACCAGTATCGTGTGCTAGTTTTACTAAAGTTTGTCTTATACCGAAAAAATAACTTAAAAAAGAAGTTTTTTTTACTTTTGTCTCTTTTTCTATATTTTCTATAACAGGTTTTAATACACCCTCAATCTCTTCTGTTGATTCCTCTTTTTCTTCATATTTTTGGTCTATCTCTTTTATTTTATTTATTCTTGCAACAATTGTCTTTTCTTCTTCAAGGACTTTTTTTACCTCTTCATCTGCTTTTTTTGACCTTTTCTTTTTTAATAAAGAACTATATACAAGTAGTGTGTATAGCTCTTTCCTGAAAAACTCATCATTAATATTCTGATTTTTTGTAGTCATATATTGTCTACCTTTTACTTTTATCTATTATAAATTTTCTTTTTTGTTTTTCAAAATTTAAATATTAAAATTTATTTTAGATAAACTTATTATGATAAATTAAAATTTTTTAAAGAAATTAATTTATTTAATAATTTAAGTTCAATCTTTTATTTTCATTATGATATTCTTAAATATACCGAAATTTTTTATTGAAAATTTTAATTTTTTAATTTAATATTTTAGAGGAAAAGATGGCTGAAATAGAGACAGGTACTCTTTTTACAGATAAATTTGATGCTGATAAAGCTATAGAAAAACTGATTGAAGCTGAAAAATCAAAGGCTGATAAGTGGGAAAATGAGAAGTTTGTACTTGAGTTAAGAAGAAAAGCGTATGTGGGATTAAGTAAAAAATTATCTGAGATTAAAACAGCAGCAAGTAATCTTTATAATCCAGTTACTTCTCCTTTTAAAAAGATGAAGACAAAGTCAAGTGATGAGAATGTTCTTACTGCTGATGCTTCCTCAAAAGTTAAGGTTGGAGATTATGAGTTCAAAGTTATTCAGATGGCAAGTAATGAGATTTTTAGGACTAATCCTATACCAAGGGATACTAAGATCCCAGAACTTCAGTTTTCAATAATATATAAGGATAAAACATATAATTTTAACTTTAAAGGTGGTAGCCTTGATGCATTCAGTAAATATCTTAATGAGGCTGCTAAAAATATACTTACTTCAAGTATAATTAAGGTGGATGATGCCTCACATATTTTAACAATTGAGGGAAAAGATACAGGTGAAAACTCAAATATAGTATTTAAAGGTAATCTTGAATCTCTTGAGAATATAGGGCTCCTATACAAATATACTTATGGGGATGTGAAAATAGACGTAACAAATACACTTGGCCTTGGTTCGAATAAACCTGTTGACCAAATAATAAGAGATGGATCACTTTATCTTTCTCCACTTACTGAAGCTGAAAAAATATTGTCAACACCTGCAAAAGGTGGTAAAAATATATATCTTAAGTTTAAGTTTAAGATAGATAAATATGTTCCACCTGAAAGTGAGTACAAAAAAGCTCTTGAAGGAAAAGTAGGATATATAGATAAAGTCTGGGTTGGTGATGTTGATATTGAGGGTGAGTACCTTTTGACTGACCCTGATTTTGGTAAGGAAGAGAAAAAAATTTCTGGGGGCCAGTATCTTTTGATAATTAACTATCAGAGAAATGAAGAGGTTGCAAGTTTTTTGTATGATTCTACAGTTACAGATTGGCAGGATATATCCATTGAGCTTAAAGATGACTATGTAAATAGATTAAGTTTTAGAAACCCTTTTACAAATAAAGAGATATGGATAAAAGATGTTATAATAGTGGATGAAAATAAAAAGGGCTATGTACCTAAAAACAGGATAAAAGAACCAAAAGATGCTATTGTTGAGTATAAAGGTGTTAAAGTAATAAGACCTGAAAATATAATCAAAGATATAGTTGATGGGATGACACTCAATATTAAAGGTGTTTCAGATAAACCTGTCAATATAAATGTTGATTGGGATCTTAAAGGTATTAAAGATAAGGTTATGGAACTTGTTATTATGTATAATAATGCAATGGATTATATAAAAAATGTTACTAAAGCTATTCCACCTAAGAATCAAAAAGAGTTAAAAGCTTATAGGGAATCGTTTAAAAATATAGATAAGAAAGAACTGGAAGAGAAGGATAAAACAGGTGAGTTGTATGAAGGTGTTTTAAATGGAGACCTTACAGTAAGTTCTATAAAGACAAAGATCCGAGAAGTTATAAAAGGTTTGTATAAAACAAGAGATGAATCTTTAATGTTTTTATCACAGATAGGTATTGATGACCCTAAATATACAACTGGTGGAACTGAAGAGGAGAGAGAAAATCTTAGAGCAGGGTATCTTAATTTTGATGAAAACAAGTTTGATCAGGTTTTAAAGTCTAATTATGAGGCTTTGACTGATATTTTTTTTAGAGATACTAATGGTGACCTTTTGTATGATGATGGTGTTGCTGTAAAACTTAATGAAACACTTAATATGATTGCATCTGATAGTTTCAGAGGTTCTGATGGGAGAGTATATCCTGGGATGATAAAGTCAAGATTGAATATGCTTGATTCAAGTATTGCATTGAAGGTTAAGGAGATAGAAGCGTGGGATAGGCATGTTAAGGATTATGAAATTCAAATAAGAAAAAAGTTTGCAAAAATGTATGAGGCTTTCCAGAAGTCTAAAGTTGAAAGTCAAAGAATAAAAGGTTTTTCAAATAAAGAATAAAAGTAAAGGAGTTTAAAATGATTGAAAAAAAAAGTTCCAAAAGTAGATGGATAGCAATAGGAATACTCTTTTTTTCATTGGGAACTATTGGTATTATATTGAATACTTCAAAAACAAATAAGGCAAACCTTCTTATAAAAGAATCACTCTATTATATGAAATTAGGTGATTATGATAGAGCACTTGATAAACTTGACCAGGCAGCAATAAGTGATGGTGTGACTGATGACCAGAAACAGATAATAGACTCGTTAAGAGAGATAATTGTTCAAATTAAAAAAGACCCTAATAAAAAAGATATCTTTAGTAATAAAATAGAGGAGATAAGCAAAAAGGTTGATAAAGATATAAAGTCAACTGAAAGTTCTCGTAAAATCGAACCTGATAGTAATAAAATTGAGAAAGCTGTATCGTCTAAGTTTGAACCTAAAAGAGAAGATGATATAATAAAAAAGGAAATTGGTGAGAAAGAGGCCAAAAGGTTAGAGGAGTTAAAGAGAAAAGAGGAGGAGCTTAAAAAGTTAGAGGAGGAAAGAAAAAAGGAACTTGAAAAACAGAGAGAGGAGGCAAGTAAAGAAAATGAGAAAAAACTTGCTCAAAAGATGAAAGAGGAAGAGACAAAATATCAGAACAAAATAAAGGAAGCATACCAGAAAATAGGAGATGAGAAGTATATTGAAGCTATTGACGCTTTAAATGAGGCATTACTTATTAAACCTGATGATTCTGCTGCTAATGGGCTTAAGTCTATTGCATACTTGAGACTTGATGAGAATGAAAAGGCAAAGGATATTATAAACAGATTATTATCTCGTAATAGTGATGACCCGCTTGCTAATCTTGGTATGGGTGAAATTAAGTATAAGGAAAAAAATGATAGTGATGCTGAAAAGTATTTTTTAAAGGCAACTGATTCTTCGAACCTTGCACTTGCATACTATAGATTGGGTGTACTTGAACTTATAAAGAAGAATAATGATAGGGCTCTTGAGTACTTTAAAAAAGCTTATGAATCACCTGACCTTGTTTACCTTGAAAAGAGTATAAAGGCAAAATTATATTATAACATGGGAAAAGCATATGAGAGATTAAAAGACCTATCTAAAGCTTCTGACTTTTTTAAAATGTCTTTAAAAGTTGATTCTAAAAATCTTAAGACTTATATTTCACTTGCTCAGGTTTTATATGACAGGAAAGGGTATAAAGATGCTATATCATATCTTAAAGAAGCATATAACATAAACTCAAATGACTTTTTTGTTAATTTTCTTTTAGGAAAGAGTTATGATGCTGTTGAAGACTATAATACTGCTATAAAATATTATCTTAAAGCATTTGATATTGATTCAAAAGATTATGACCTACTTTATAATATAGGTAGAGTTTACGTAAAACTTGGTGATAATGATAAAGCAGTAAAGTTTTTAAATACTGCTATGGATATTAATAAAGAGAGTAAATTGTATGTACAGCTTGGACTTGCTTATATTGGGCTTGGAAGATATGTTGAAGCTGAGAACTCTTTCAAAGATGGTCTTAAACTTAATCCTAACGATGTTGATATATACAAAGGGCTTGCATTTTCAAGTATAAAACAAAATAAGTATGATGAAGCTGAAAAAATACTTATTGAGGCCACTTCAGTTAATTCAAAAGATTATGAGGTATGGTCAAAACTTGGTGAGGTCTATTTTTTAAAGAAAGATTTTAAAAAGTCTGTGGAGGCTTATGAAAAGGCTTACAGTATATATCCGGAGAAAATAACTAAATATAATTTTGCAGGATCACTTCTTGCAAGTGAAGATTATGACAGGGCTTTAAATATGTATGATTCTGTTATAAGTGAGGACCCAGGTTTTATTGAGGCTTATGAGGGGAAGGCAAATGTTTATATAGCAAAAAAGATGTTTAATGAAGCCAAAGAGGTGCTTGAAAAAGCTTTAAACATTGCTAAAAATGATAGTATAAAAAATAGAATACTTGATAAAATAAAAAAGATAGAAAAAGTTAATTAAATTTAGTTTAAAAATAGAAAGTATTTTTTTTGTACTAATTAAAATTTTGTATTAAAATTAAAATTTTGTGTTAAAATTTTTAATATGTGTGGAGTTTTTAATGAAGAGAACTTTAATAATTGTCTTTGTATTTTTTAATGTTATTTTATATTCAGAATCTAAGTTTGATCTTAAGGTAGGAGCATCAAACAAAACATTAGATGATAATGGTTATATAACAATAGTTTTTAAGCCGTTTTTTAAATATAATGACTTTTTTGTTGGTTTAAATAATGAGTTTTCTTTTAAAAGTGATTCTACACTTAAACAGGATGATTGGGATAATACAAGAGCAATTATTGAAAAATTATATTTGGGATATGGACAGAAGGGTGATAAAGTAGTTTTAAGAGTAGCATCATTAGATAATGTTGAGTTTGGATACGGAATACTTGTAAATAATTTTAGGAATGATGTCTATTATCCAAACAGGATAAAACCTGGTTTTATTTTAAAAGTTGACTATAATTATGCTGGAATTAACTCATTTATTGATGATGTATATGATCTTGATCTTATTGGTTTGAGGGGATTTTTAAGACCTTTTAATTTTATAAAAGAGGGTGTTCCAGAGTATGTAAAAAATTTTCAGATAGGTGGTTTTTTTATATTTGATTATGATAATCTTGATAAAGATAGTTCATCTGATACTTATTACATTTATAAAGATGACCCGGCTTCAAAGACTGTAAAGTTTTATGGATTTGATGTTTTTGTTCCTTTTTTTGAGGAAAAAGGAGTTTTTACAGGTTCAAACTTTGTTGAGTACGCAAAATTACACACAGGTGGCAGTGGTTTAAGTTTTGGTGTTACATTAAAGTTTATTGATATTATCAATTTTAAGGGGTCTGTTATATATAGTTGGAGTGGATTTATACCAGGTTATTTTTCAAGTTTTTATGAGGTAAGGAATATAAGATCATCGATTTATGATACTACCATATCATCACCTGATGGATGGAACTTTTCTCTTGATGGTTGGCTTGAATTTAAAGATCTAAAAATTGGCACTCAAACCTATTATACAAAGGGGGATGGTATTATATTTACTTTTTATGGTACTCTTGAACCTGAACTACTGAAAGGTTTTTTTATTAGAATTTTTTATGCAAAGAGAGATGTCAAAGGTTTAACTGAAACTTTTGATATTACGACAGGTAAAGATAATATATTAAACTTTTTTGAGATTGGATATCAAATCACAAGAAATGCATACATTTCAATAAGGTATGTTAAGAGTTTTAAAGAGATTGATGGTTTTGTTACAAATAGTAGTTTAACTGAGATACAAACAAATATAGTTTTTTAAAGAGTGTTATTATGAGAGTTTTCTTTATTATACAAATTTTTATTTTGTTTTCTGTTAATATTTTTGCAATTAGGTTTCAGGTTACCTATGTTATAGGTAACGCTGAGTATAATACTGTAAAAGATAGTAAATATTCTAAAATTAAAGTTAATGAGATTATTGAGGATATAAAAACAGTAAGAACAGGTAAAAATTCATATTTAAAGATTATATCATCTGATAATAGAAAGTTTTTTGTCTATCCTGAATCTACTTTATCCTTTATTGATTCAAATACATCATTTTTACATGCTGGAGAGAGTGAGTTTATTGTTGATAGAAATCATACTGTTAAGACTTTGGCTCTTGTTGTTGGTGTTAGAGGCACAATATTTAGGGTAAGTGCAGCCGGGGCTCTTAATAAGGTTGTATTATATGATGGTATAGTTGAGGTATCTGATACTCAAGCTACTGGTTATTTTTCTTTAACAAAAGGACAGAAGTTTGAGTGGGATACATCATACTCTTTTAAGGAAGCAAGGGTTTCAAATGCCACAATTGAGGAATTAGAGTTTAAAATAGATAAACTTGATCCAAAGTTAAGTTATATAGGCCCTGATTCTACAGCTATTACCAATGTAAAAAGTGAATATCCTGATGTAACATCTCTTAATAATATTCCTGATAAAACTACGAATTTAGTCCAGGCAGAAGAAAAAAAAGAGAAAGAAGATAAAATAAATATAGAGAAATTAGAAGAAAATAAACAGAGAGAAGATGAGGGTATAAAAAGAGTATCAGATATTTTTGATAAGAAAAAAGATAAGGTTTTTAGTTTAAGTATTGGGCTTGGTTCTGTTTCAAAAGACAACTATTTTTATAAAACTTTGTTCTTTAAGCCATATTTTAAAATAAGAGATAACATAAAACTTGAATTATTTTTACCATTAATAATTGATGGTAGGGTACCTATTTATAATATCTCAAAATGGGGAAATTATGATGAGTTTAATTTTTCTAATGGAAGCGATATAATAAATGACATTTTTCTTAAAATATCATATTTTCAATATAATGATAGGTCTGACCTATTATTTATAAGATTAGGTGAACTAAATAATATAGTTATTGCTAATGGTTTTATGGTAAATTATTTTGACAACAGTGGTTCTGTTTTTGATAGGAAAATTGGAGCTGAGGTAGCTATAGATAATGGTAATTTTGGTGTTGAGGGTTTTGTAAATAATGTAACAGACCCAGAAATTATTTTTATTAATATGTTTTTAAGGCCTTTTTATGGTGTTCCATTTATGGGGAAGTTCAGGATTGGACTTGAGATTGATATTGACAAGAATCCATTGAGTGATTTTAACAACCCTGCATATTTTTATGTTGGTATAAACTCACTTATACCATTGTTAGGTGGAAATATTTTTAATAGTAGTATTGTTTTTGATATAGGTAAACAGGGGCTCTATTATAGACATTGGGAGACAAGACCAGCTTCATGGGCTGATGGAACAGATTTTGCCCATTTCCATCTCTTTGACAATTATGGTGCTGGATTAGGTTTTACAGGTAAAATTGTAAATTATGTGAATTATAGATTCTATTATAGTTATCTTCATAGTGGATTTTTGGACTCATATTTTGATAAGATGTGTTATGTTAAGAGAGCATCAAATATTTTATACATGGTTACTCCTTCTAAATCAGACGATCATTCTTTTAAGGCAAACATAGGTTTCGAAATACCTTCTTTATTTAGTTTTGAAGGTGGCACAAGTTTATATTTGAAAAAAAATGATATGAGTTTTTCTTTTGTTAATGTTAAAACTACAGATGTTTATGGGTTCTTTATTGATTTATATTATCAAAAATTGT
The DNA here is from genome assembly GCA_029552945.1 of Spirochaetota bacterium. Taxonomy (GTDB): domain Bacteria; phylum Spirochaetota; class GWB1-36-13; order GWB1-36-13; family JAKPDD01; genus JAKPDD01. The sequence goes on along the minus strand of JAKPDD010000008.1, from coordinate 109,862 downwards.
TACAGGGTTTTAGTATAGAGACTTATGATAAAGATTCTATTTTACTATTCAGTTTAACATATATGATTGCTCCAAACGCGTATATATCCTTTAAAAAATTCTGGATGTATAACACTAAAGGAGAAAAAGAAAATAGAGTTATGCTCATTACTTATGTAAGATTTTAATACTTTTAATTTATTATTTTTCAGATATTAATCTATGATTATTATAGTTAAAATTTATTTTTAATTAAAATACAAGATCTAAGACATTTTATTTAACTTTTTTATAAAAATTTTATAGAAAAATTTAAAAAGTACTTAATATATGAAAAAATATTTTTATTTTATCTGCTTTTCATCCAGGGTTTTTGGATCAATACCGTATAGACTTAATACTTTACCTATTACTATTTTCATACCTGCATCTTTTTCTGTAATGTAAATAGCTTTAAGTTTATCTTCTATTCCTTCAGGTTTTAAGTCTCCTATTGCTTTTATTATCTCATATCTTATTTTATAGTTGTATAAACTTATGTTGTTTAATTTTTCAATAAAGTAATTTTTTGCTGCATCTCTATTGAGGTTTATTATTAGCTTTATTGCAAATGTGTTTATAGGGTCATTATTATCTTCTGCTATTCTTGATAAAGTGGGAAAAGATTTTTGCCATCCTGCTTTTGTAAGTGTAAGCATAGCATTATATCTTATTTTATTTATAGCATCATAATATCCAGGTATGTTTTTATTAAGTGCTATCTCTTGTATAAATTCAAAAACACTTTCATTTTCTATTTTTTCAGCAGCTACCCTTAATATTTTATCCCTTATATCATATGTTGTCTTTTCTATAAATGTTTTTTTTAAGAAACTAATAAACTTTTCAACTCCAACTTCTTTCATTGTATCAAGTGCAAGTATTTTTGAGTAAAAGTCTTTTTTGTCAACCATTTCCTGGATTGTTTCTATAACATCTTTCTCTTTTTCTATTTTAGCATATACTTTAAGGGCTTTGTCTCTTACTTTAAGCTCAGGGTCGTTTGATATAAGATATTTTAAGAACGGTACAAAAGAGATAGCATTCAGATTTTTTACAACATCAAGGGCTGTAAGTCTTACATTAACATCAGAGTCTTTCAGTGCATTTTCAATCTGTTTTGAGAATATGTTTATGTCAACTCCTTCAAGTAGTGAAAGGCTATATATTGCTCTTATTCTTATGACATATTCACTGTCTTCAGTTGCTTTTTTAATTATATCAACAACCTCTTTTCCACCTATTTGAGCCAAGCTTATTGGAGCATACATCCTTACATATTTTGAATACCCTGGATTTTCAAGTATATCTTTTAGTTTTTCAATTGAGTTTTTATCTCCTATTTTTCCCAGAGTTGCTATAGCCTCCTGTAATACGTCCTCTTTTTCATCCATATTTTCAAGGATTTTATATATTGAGTCAAGTCCTTTTTTATCTTTAGTTTCACCTATAAAGAATAATACTGCTCTTTTTATATTTGGGTCTTTTTCATCCAGTAGTTCTAATACTTTATTTGATACTTTATTATAATTTATAGATCCTAATGCTCTAAGAGATGCAACTTTTATCTGATTCTCTTTTGTCTCTTCAAGTATCTTTGCAACCTTATCTCCAACTTCACTTATTTTAAACTTTTCAACAAGGTTTAAAGCCTCTCTTAATACAATTGTATTTGTATCATTTTCTATAACATATTCTATAAGTGAATAAAATTTTTTGTTATCACCTTTATAATCACCTATTTTTCTTAATACTTCAGCTCTTTTATCTGCTATTCCAAACATCAAAATATTTTTATACTCTTCAAGTAGTTTATCGTCAATGTTTTCACCAAAAAACCTGTTAAGAATTAATACATTTATTAATGTAACTAATATTATTATTTTTCTTAATTTCATTTTTTTACCTTTTAATTTTTTTATAAATAAATTAACAATTTATAAATTTTCTTTTATTTTTAGAAAATTTAAAAATAAAATTTTAATTAGTTTAATAATAAATTTCGATTATTATTTTATAAGGTTACAAAATTTTATGTGGGGTAAAAATGAGATGGGCTTCTAAACTTTTTGTTGAAAATATAATTGAATTACTCGAAGAAATTGATTTTTTTAATTTTAAAAAAATAAAAAGAAATACATATTCAGCATCTTTAAAAGTTACAAAAATAGAAATTCCTTTTATTTTAAGGATAGAATATATTAAAGATGGTTATGTGACAGAAGAGAATATAAGAGACTTTTTTATTGATATAAATACAGTTAAAATAGATGGTAAACCAGTTTTTATTGGTTACCCTGGGTTTACATCAAAAGCAATAGAGGTTGCAAATAGTCTTAATATAACAACATTAAATGTTGATGAGATACTATCAAACCTTGTTGATACTACCTTGTATCGAGAAAAACTTTTTGAACAGAAAAAGTCTTTAGAAGATAATTTTTTCTCTGTTAATCTTATTTCTGAAAACAATAATACTGTTAAATTAAGTGTATTTACAAAGATTTTAACTAGTAGTGAGTCTTATCCTATTATAGTAAAAGGAGAGACTGGTTCTGGGAAAACCACTCTTTTAAAATATATATTATTCAATGAATATGATGACAATAATTTTTTACCTATTTTTATTGACTTTAAGGATTATAAGTCTGGGTCTCTATATGATTTTATTATAAGTAATGGGTTAAAAAAAAATAATATAAAGATAAAGTCTGAGAAAATATTTCATATATTATGTAGAGAGAAAAAAATAATATTTCTTTTTGATAATCTTGACTATCTTGTTAATATAAATTCTGATGATTCTTTCTATAAGGAGTTTGAACGTCTTATTAGTACCAATACACCGATTTTATTTACAGCTGATGATAATTTTATAACAAATAATTATCATTCAAACCATGCTATATACAGGGTTATTGCATTATTTAAACCAAAGATATTTACTATAGCTCATCTTACATTTTCAGATATTAAAAAGAAGATAAAGGGGCAAAATATCCAAAAGATCTTTGATAATAAGAATCTTTCAGAACTTGTAAAACTACCGATATTTTTTGATATAATAACAAAAATATCTTTAACAGATGATACTGTTATAAATAAACCTATAGATATATATAAAGAGGCTTTAAAGCAATGGAATACTTCTTATCTTACACCACTTGGTAAAGCAACAATTTGTGAAGAAATGGCTAGAGTAATAATAAATAAAGGTTATTTTGATTCTAAGAAAGATATACCTGACTTTATAGAGAGTTTTATAAATAATGAATATAAAGCAATGCCATTTTCTACTGAGTTTTTGAACAAAGACCTTGAAAAATCTTTTTTTATAAAAAAGTTGGGGCCTAACACTTATACTTTTATTCACTCATCTTTTACTTACTTTTTCCTTGCTAAAAAACTTGTTGAAGAGATAAGAAGAGGGAATTATAATAATATAAATCTGCTTTCATCAAAGTTTATTCTTGATTTTGTAGAGGATTATCTTGGCTATGACAAGATAATGAATATATTGATAGAAAAGTATACAAGAGAAAAATATCCAAAAGATAGAGGTGATGTTTTTTATCTTATGTATAAAGTTTCTAACCATATTGGTATAGATTCAGAAATACCGATTGTCAGAATTTCTCTTCAAAAAATTGACCTTATTTCAAGGGAGTTTAATTATCTTAAAATATCCTCCGCTGATCTAAGAGAGACAATATTAAAGTCAGCTGATTTTAAAAACTGTAAATGTACAAATATTGACTTTACAGCATCAAACATGGAAAAAGTTGTTGTTTCTGAATCTGAGTTTAAGTCCTCAACTTTTAATATGTGTAGTATGAAGTTCTCAAATATTATAAAATCAAATCTTTCAAACTCAAGTTTTCACAAGGCAAATCTTTTTCAGTCAAAGATAATAAAGTCTAATCTCTCTTTTTCAAATTTTAATGCATCTAACTTGCATGGGGTTATTGGTTGTGAGTCTATTTTTAAGAAGTGTGATATAAGAAAGTCAGATATTTCTAATTGTGACTTTGCCAAGGCAGTTTTTACCGAAACAACATTTGAGGAGATAAACTCAAAGTCTGTATCTTTCTGTTATTCTGATCTTGCTTCTGTAACAATAAGGGATTCAAAATTTCCATTTTCATTTTTTCATAATACTGATCTTTCTTCATCAAGTTTCTTTAATGTTAAGCTTGAAGCAGTTAATCTTTATGGAAGTATTTTTGATAATGCTAATCTTAATGGTGTATCTTTTAAGTTTTCTAATCTTATGAATGCCTCTTTTAAAAACGCTGTACTTAAGAATGTAGATTTTGAGGGGGCTGATATAAGAGGGGTTGATTTTACAGGTGTAAAGATGTGTGAAGATACAAAGGAGAGTATTAAAAAAGCAATAAGTTAGATGAAGAAAACTCTTTTTTTACTGCCTATTTTTTTGTTTTTTTTCTCATGTTTTGAAAAGCCAGTTCTTCTTAATAATAACTCAATTTTAGTATGCACAGATAAAGATTGTTTTGAAGATATTATAAAAACTATAATTCAAACTTCTAAAAAGAGTATAGATATAGCTCTCTATGAGTTTTATAATCAAGATATCTATAATCTTTTACTGGATGCTTATAAAAGAGGGGTTATAATAAGGGGTGTGACTGATTATGATAGCCAGAAAAACAGTGGATGGGAGATATTATCTTATTATATTCCTGTTATCTATGGTAACTCAAATGGGATAATGCACAATAAATACATTATTGTTGATGATAGGTTTGTATTTACTGGTTCTCTTAACTTTACGACTGACCTTGGTAAAAATTATAATTCAGTTATATTAATTGATAATAAGGATTTAGCGTCAGTATATAAGCAGGACTTTGAAAAAATGTTTGTAGAGAAAAAATTCTCATCAAATAAAGATGATAGTGGTTGTATAGATATTGGTTTAAAGAAAATTGTTGGCAATTTTTATATAACAGTCTTTTTTACTCCTTACACTTATTGCTATGAAACTATTAATGGTGCTAAAATTTTGCTTGACAATCCTTATACGCCCATTTATGATCCTAAAGATTATACAAATCCAATAGGTTATAAAGTCCTAGCACTTATAGATTCAGCAATATCATCAATAGATATTATAGCTTTTTCTCTTACAGATGAACTTATCATTTATAAAATTAAAGAGAGGGCTCTTAATAATATTAAAATAAGAATTTATCTTGATTATTCTCAGTTTAAGGCTAATTATAGTTATATCTATCAATATCTTGAAGACTTATATAATTCTGGGGTTGATATAAAAATAGTTTTTAATTATGATAAAAAACTACATCATAAGGTTATTATTATAGATAAAAATACTATTATAATGGGTTCAATGAATTTCAGTAATAACGCTGTAAATGATAATGATGAAAATTTTGTAATTATAGAAAATGCTTATAGTATTTATTCTGTTTTTGAAAGAGAGATCGCAAAAATTGAGCCTTTTTCTTTTAGTTTGAATTATTTTAAAAGTAATTAAAATATAATTGTTATGAAAATAACAAAAGAGTTTCTAGAAGTATTAAAATACCAGTATTTAATTCATTCAAAAATTTTTTATTGTTTACTTTTATTTTCTATTGCTTTATTTGTGTTATTTGATAAAAAACTTGAAAATGGTAACATAAAGTTAAATGGGTTTAAAATGCTGTTTAGAAAATCATTATTACTCAAGTTCATAAATATAGATGTTGAAATACCTTCTATTTTGAAGTTTTCATTTTCAGTCTTAAAACTTTCCTGAGTTATATATATATTGTTGCCACTTTTTTTATCTTCTATCTTTATCTCCTTTTTGTTAAAAAAAGGAAACATATATTCCCCCTTCTTTATTTTAATATATTTAAAATTTAATCTTAAAAAATTTTATTTTGTTTTAAATTTTAAATATATAACTATCTTAGTTTCAAGGAGGTTATTATGCTATTTTTTGATTCCACATATATAATAGTTTTGCCTGCACTGATACTTGCTATATGGGCACAATATAAGGTTAAGTATACTTTTAATCATTTTTCAAAATATAGAATATTAAATGGAAGGACAGCAAGGGAAATAGCAAGAGATATTTTAAACTATTATGGGCTTTCCTATGTTAAAATAGAGAGGGTTGAAGGCAGTTTAACTGACCATTATGACCCACGATCAAAGGTTTTAAGACTTTCTGATGATGTTTATGAATCAAGTTCTATTGCAGCAATAGGGGTTGCAGCACATGAGGCTGGGCATGCAATTCAACATAATAAAGGTTATGCACCACTTGCTTTAAGAAACTCTTTTGTTCCTGTTGTTAATCTTGTTTCCTGGGCTGCTTTCCCTCTATTTATTCTTGGATTTTTTTTGCATAATCCTCTTTTTGTTAAATTGGGAATTATATTTTTTAGTGGAGTAGTTTTATTTCAGATAATTACTCTCCCAGTTGAGTTTGATGCTTCAAGGAGGGCTTTAAAAATACTTAAGTCAGGTTATTTAAACTCTTATGAGTATGAAGGTGCAAAAAAAGTTCTGCAAGCAGCAGCATTAACATATATTGCTTCTGCTCTTATGGGTATACTCGAGCTTTTAAGGCTTATACTAATAGCAAGAGGTAATGATGATTAAAAAAATTATAAAGGATATAATATCAGGAATACTTATAGGGATTGCGAATGTTATCCCAGGTGTATCAGGTGGTAGTATCGCACTATCTCTTGGTATTTATGATAAACTTATAATGTCAGTAAACTCTCTTTTGTCTATCTATTTTTTTAGAGAAAAAGAGAAGATTTTATATCTTTTTAGGATTGGGATAGGTTTATTATTAGGTGTTTTTGTATTTGCTAAGATATTACTTATATTTTTAAATAATTACTATGTCTACACTATATTCTTTTTTATAGGGCTTATAATTGCTTCAATTCCATCTGTGTTAAAAGAGATTGATAATAGAAAAAAGATTATAAATTATCTTTTTCTTTTGTCTGGTATTCTCCTTATAATTTTTATATCTTTTTTAAATCCTCAGAAAGCCAGTCATGAATTTGATCTTTTATTTTATATTAAACTATTTTTTATGGGTATAATTGGTGCTTCATCTATGGTTCTACCAGGTATTTCAGGTTCTTTTGTATTACTTGTCCTTGGATTTTATAAAACTGTAATGTCTGCTTTGACATTTACTTATATTCCTTATGCTGATAATTTGAGGATAATATTTGTATTTGGAGTAGGGGTTTTGATTGGTATTGTTTTTATTGTTAAAATTATAAGTATTTTAATTAAAAGGTTTAAAGACTTTATTATGTTTTTTGTTCTTGGGCTTGTCCTGGGGTCTATATATATTATATTTCCTGCTATAACAGAGACTGGACTTTTAAATATTTTTTTGTATATTTTTTCAGCTTTTTTTGGTTTTATTTTAGTTATATTAACAAGTAGAATTTAGTAGACTATTTTTAAATTTTTTTATGAAAATTTTAAGGTTTTTTTATGGAGTTTAACAATTCTAAGATTCTTATAGTTGATGATAACAAGAGTAATATAGAACTTATGAGGATTGTATTAAGCGAAGAGGGGTTTAGTATTGTAACTTCATCAGATGCAAATGATGCTTTAAGGAAGATAAAAAGAGATAATTTTGACCTTGTTATAACAGACTTTCTTATGCCACCTGGTATAGATGGGATTGAACTTACAAAAGAGATAAAAAAGAGGTCTCCTGGTTCAGAGGTTATAATACTTACTGCTTATGGGGATATAGAGAGTGCTGTAAGAGCAATTAAATCCGGTGCATATGATTTTATTCAAAGGCCAATAAATAATGATATTCTTATATTAAAAGTAAAGAGAGCATTGCATAATAAGTTTTTGACTTCTGAACTTGAAAAGATAAAAAAAGTTATACAACAGGACTTTGAAACACAGTATAAGATTATTGGTATAAGTAAGTCAATAAAAAGTATTCTTGAAAATATAAGCATTATATCTTCAACAGATTCTACAGTTCTTATAACTGGTGAGAGTGGAACTGGCAAAGAGTTATTTGCAAGGACAATACACCATTTGAGTAATAGAAGGGACAAAAACTTTGTTGCAGTAAATTGTGGTGCTATTCCTGAAACACTACTTGAATCTGAGTTTTTTGGCTATAAAAAGGGTGCTTTCACTGGGGCTGACTTTGATAAAGCAGGTCTTTTTCAGGAAGCTAATAATGGTACTATATTCTTAGATGAAATAGGGGAACTGCCTTTATCATTACAGGTTAAACTTCTTCGTGTGTTACAGGAGCGAGAGATAAAACCTATTGGTAGTAATGTTTCAACAAAAATAAATGTTAGAGTTATTGCAGCAACAAATAGAGATCTTGCAAAACTTGTAGAAAGTGGACAATTCAGGAGTGACCTCTATTATAGACTCAATGTTGTTAATATTCATATACCACCTTTAAGAGAAAGACCGGATGATATACCTGTACTTGCTAACTATTTTCTTGCTAAATTTGCTCATAAATACAATAAAAATATATCTGGTTTTTCAAATATTGTTATGGATCTATTTATAAAATATAACTGGCCAGGAAATGTAAGAGAGATGGAAAATGTGATAGAAAGGGCGGTTTTACTGACAAAAACTTCTGTAATTCAGATTAATGACCTTCCTGAAGATATTACTGCCAGTAAGAAAAATGATGAATACTTTAGTAGTAATGATATAATTATATCTTATAAAAGAGCAAAAGAGATATTTGAAAAAGAGTATATCACAAGGTTGTTGGAGTATACAAGAGGCAATATAAAGAAAGCGTCTGAAATATCTGGTAAGCACAGGACTGACTTATATGATATGCTAAAAAAATATGAGATAAGTATAGATAATTTTAGGAAAGGAGATTTTGAAGATGACAATGAATGATTTTAATGAGTATGTAATGGGTACATATAATAGATTGAATGTAAGTTTTTCTTATGGAGATGGGGTTTATCTTTTTGATTCTGATAATAATAGATGGATGGATATGATATCTGGGATTGGTGTTGTTAATCTTGGGCACTCAAATCCAAAAATAGTTAGAACATTGAAAAAACAGGCAGCTCTTTTATGGCATACTTCTAATCTTTTTTTGATAGAGAAACAGTATAAGGTTGCTAAGTATATATCTGAATTATCGTTTAAAGGCAAGACATTTTTCTGTAATAGTGGTGCTGAAGCAAATGAAGCTGCTTTAAAACTGGCAAGAAGATGGGGAAAAAAGTTTAGTGATACAAAAAACAGGATTATTTCATTAAAAAACTCTTTTCATGGCAGGACATTAGGTTCATTAACACTGACAGGGCAACAGGTTTATCAACAGGGATTTGAGCCTCTTTTGCCTGGAATTGAATATATTGAACCTAATAATATAGATGAACTACGGGCAAAGTTTAATTCCGATGTGTGTGGCATTTTCATCGAGGTTATTCAGGGCGAGGGTGGTGTGCTTCCTCTTAATAAAGACTTTGTAAAAGAGGTAAGGAGACTTTCTGGAAAATATAATGCTCTTTTTATTGTTGATGAGGTTCAGACTGGAATTGGAAGAACTGGCAAAATTTTTGCATATAAACACTTTGGGATTGAACCTGATGTAATAACACTTGCTAAAGGGCTTGGCAACGGAATACCTATAGGTGTAATGCATGCAAAAGATGATGTGGCTGTATTAAACCCAGGGGAACATGCTTCGACTTTTGGTGGTAATCATTTGGTTACAGCTGTTGCTTATGAAGTTTTGAGAATAGTATCAAAAAAAGCTTTTTTAAGAAGAGTTTTAGAAATAGGAGATTATTTTATATCGGGTCTTAAAAAAATTCAGGACTCTTACCCGGCTATAATAAAACAGGTAAGGGGAATTGGACTTATGATAGGGATTGAGACTGATTATGCTAAAAATATCTTCGATATTATGTTTGAAAATAAAATAATTGTATCAAATATAAAAAATAAGGTTATAAGACTTTTGCCCCCATTAATTATTGGTAAGGATGATATCGATTATTTCTTGAATATTTTTGCTGACTCTATTAAGAGGAGGGTTAATGATGAAATTGGATAATATTGTTGATGTAATAGAAAATAAGAAAATAACTGAAAACTTTTATTTAATGAGCTTTTTATGGAATGGAACTGAACCATTACCAGGCCAGTTTGTTAATATAAGTGTCCCGGGGAAGTTTCTTAAAAGACCTTTTACTGTATTTAATTATGAAAATAATGTTCTTTCTATACTATATAAGGTTGTGGGTGAAGGAACAAAAATAATGAGCGATTGGCAAACAGGGTTAAAAACAGAGTGTCTTGGTCCACTTGGCAAACCTTTTGCTCTTGATAATAATATTACAGTTATGGTTGGTGGTGGGACAGGTATAGCTTCACTTTATTATTTATCAAATAAGATTGAAGGTGAAAAATATATTTTTTTGGGCTTTTCTTCTTCTGATGAATCAAGGTATTTTTATGAGATTTTTTCTAAAAATGGGTCAGAAATTTTTATAAGTAGTATGGATGGAGGGTATGGGTTTAAAGGTAATGTTATAGAGCTTTTAGAAAAAGAGATAGATAATATAAAAGGCAAAAAAACTATATATTCATGTGGTCCACATAAAATGTTAGCTTCTTTATACAGATTTGAAAAATATTATGATATTGAAAAAATATGGGTATCCTTAGAGGAAAGAATGGGTTGTGGTTTTGGTGCATGTCTTGGTTGTGCTGTTCAGACTAAAGATAACAATTTTAAATATGTTTGTAAAGATGGACCTGCTTTTTTACTTTCTGATATAGTTCTCTAGAGGAAGAGTTATAACTATGAGGCTTACTCAAAAAGAGATAGATATGATTCTTGATAAAATTAAAAAAAAGTATGATGAGTATGCTTCTAAATATGGGAAAGAGTTCTTTTCTTACAAGTCTTTTAAAGATAGGTATTATCAATATCTTAAGTCAAGATCTGATATAGAAATATTTTTGTATGCAGAAATACAAGCATTAGAGGACAGGGTAAAAGAGATTGAAGAAAAAAGAGAGAAAAGAAAAAAGCAGGAGGAGATAAAAAAATATTTTGATAATATTGAAAATAAGATACTTGATAAAATTAAAAATTATCCAGAACTCGAAGATGTTAGTGATAGGGTCAGATATGAAATAAGAAAACTTGCTGGTGCGATCAAGGTTATTTATCCCATATTAGAAGAATATTTTTATTTTATAAAAAGGGAGTTTCAGGATGAGTATAGAAGAAGTATAAATGTATTTAAGGACTTTGTACTAAAACCTTTTTCAGGGAGGTTTTCAGAATATTTAAGAAATGTATCAAATCCTTTTTTTCAAGATAATAAGTATCTCGAGAAGATGGAACAGGATATAATCAAAGATTGGGGTATTGCTATAAATAATATATATTCTATTTTTAAAGATTCGAAGATAGATAATGAAGAGGTAAAAGAATTTTTAAAAATACTGGAAAAAATAATAGAAGACTTTAGACTTACTGTCTTTAATCAGAGATTAAAGATATAGTTTAAATTAAAATTCATCGAAATCTACAAACCTTTTCTTATTCATAAAAATATTTTCAAAGTTTTTAAATTCTTTTCTTTCTTTATTATTTATTTCATTGATCTTATTAGTGTCATTTATTTTTTTTAATAAAACTTTTCCGCCGACTGGATAAAAAAATATTTTTCGTGCATTATTACCACCTAAGTCAGATGATATAATTTCTATCTCTTCTATTTCAAGGTATTTTTTTGCAAAATATATATTAGATATTCCATTTAATGCCCCACCGAAGACCTTTGCTTTTATGTTTTTTCTTTTGGCCCCATTTTTTAACATTTCATTTATAAGCATATCCATTACATAGACACCTATCCTTGTTTCTTTTGTGTATATTGTTCCGTTATTAAGGTCAACTTCTGGTAATAAAAAATTATTCATACCACCAATTGAGTTTTCAATATCAAATAAACATACTGATACAGCTTCACAGATATTGACTGATAATATAGTCTGATGACTTGTTGCAAAATAATCGCCAATGCTTAATAGCAATATATGTTGATTAATGCCATCATTTTTTATTAAAGTCATATTTTAGACCTTTTTATTTTAAAAATAAAATTTAAAAAATTTAAATCTTAGATTATTTGATTTTCAGATACAAAGATTAAATTTTGTTTAAAAATGGTTTTTATTTATAAAAACATTGTAAAGTAAAATACCTGAAGCAACAGAAGCATTAAGTGAATCTATATTTCCTGCTGTTGGTATTTTTACAAGAAAATCAGAATTTTCAATAACTTTTTGACTTACTCCATCCTCTGAACCTATTATTAATGCTGTTTTACCATCAAAGTTTATTTTTCTTACATCCTCCCCAGACATATCAGCTGTATATATCCAGAATCCCCATTCTTTTAAGTTTTTAATTGTTGATAATATGCTATTGATCTTGACTATAGGTGTAAAAAATATAGCTCCTGATGATGCTTTTATTACTGTCGAAGTTATTGGGCATGCTCTTTTTTCTGGGATTACTACTGCATCTACTTTAAATAAATTTGCACTCCTTATTATTGCTCCCAAGTTTTGAGGGTCTTGAATATGGTCCAGGATAAGAAGTGTATTTGATTCTTTAAACTCATTTATTTCTCTATAATTTATCTGTGTTTTTATTTTTGCAACTATTCCCTGATTGTTATTAGTACCAGCAATTTTATCAAGTTCTTCTTTTTTTAAATATGAGACTTTTATATTTTTGCTTTTTTTATCTAAAATATCTAATAGAGACCTGTTTTTACTCTTATCAATATTAATGCTTATTAAAACTTCTTCGATTTTAATATTTGATTGAAGTAGTGCGATTACAGGATTAAAACCTATTACTATATTTTCCATTATTTTACTTTCACCACAATAAAAGTTATATCGTCCTGCAGATTATTTTCTGTAAATTTAATTAACTCATCATATATTATCTTTTTTATTTCTTCAACACTTTTCTTGCTGTTTTCTTTTATTATGTTTTTTATTCTTTCTTTTCCAAAAAGCTGATTTTGTGAGTTTTTTGCTTCTATAAGACCATCTGTATAAAAAAGTATTATATCACCTTTTATTATATCAATACTTTTATTTTCATATCTGAAATTTCTTGATATTCCTATAATAAGTGTGTTTGTTTGTGGTAATTCTAAAAACTTATCTTCTACAGTTCTATAAAATATAGGATTAATATGCCCTGCGTTTGAATATTCTATTTTATCATTCCCAAAAATAGCATAAAATGCTGATACAAACTTACCACTTAGACTTATTGTAGGATATACTATCTTGTTTATACTTTCTATTACCCATGCTGGATTACTTACATCTATTCCAAAACTTTTGAAAGTTATTTTAACCATAGCTGCTATTAATGCAGAACTTGGGCCATGACCTGAAGCATCAGCTATAAAGATACCATAGTGATTGTTACTCATTGAAATAAAGTCATATATATCTCCACCAACAAGGCCAGATTCTATATATTCTGAAGAGATATCAAGTTTTGATGAATATGGGGCAATTTCATTTGATATTATTTTCTGTATATTGTTTGCAAGTTCTTCATCAATTTCATATCTTTTGTCTAACTGTATTATTGTTGATAACTTTTTTTTAAGTATTTTAAAAAACATACTATTATCAAGTAATATGTAATCGTCTATATAATCCAATATTTCAGGTATTATTTCATTATTCTTTACTATTGATATTATAAAGCTTTTTTCGTTTTTTTGCGTATATATTTTTTTGATATGTTCAATTTCTTTATTATTCTCAATATAAGATAGTAGTATATAGTTATTGTTTAATATTAGAGGGCTGAATTCATATATATCAGAAGATAAAACAGGTATTGTTTCTATTATTTTTTCTTTTATTTCTGGAATTTTTTCAAAGTTTTTTAATAAGATTTTTATCATACTTCCTATACCTCATATTTGGATATATATTCGGTTATTACAGGTTCTTTCTTCAGTACTGCAATTATTTTTGTTCCTTTATTATTGTATAGAAACTTATATGATTTTTTCCTTGCAAGGTATAAGCCAAATCCTAAACTGTCTTTTTTAGGGTATTCAGAATACTTTTCTTCTAAAAAACTCTGATATTTTTCATCTATATTTTTCTTAAAATAGCTTTCAATATCAAAACCTTCTCCACTATCTATTATTCTTATTATTGACCAGCTTGCATTAAACTTTATATCTATCTTTGCTTCTTTACCATACTTTACAGCATTAGATGATAGTTCCTGATATATTGTAAAAAAGTTCCTTATCTCTTTTTCTGTGTAATTAAATCTTTCAAGTATTGCTGAAATCTTTTTAGAAACTATATCTATTTCATTTATTTTTTTTATATTGGCCTGTAGTTTTATTGGGTTCTTTTTTTCTATAATTATTATAGTTGTATCATCAACATCTGGGTGATCATCAAGAGCAAGAAACTCTTTTTTTATACTATCCATCTCTTTTAGCCAGTTATCACTGTATAATATTCTGTTTATTTTCTTGGTACTTGCTACTTTTGATTCATTTAGAAAATCTTCTACGAGTCCATCTGTGTATATTATAATTTTAAAATTCTCATTTGCAAAATTTAATGATTCTTCCTGAAACTCGAACTTAAAACCTATTCCTAATGGTGGGCCACCTTTTTCTATTGGCAATGGTTCTTTTTCAGTTTGATTATCTTTTTTATAGAAAGGAGCATTGTGTCCTGCGTTTGAGTAATAAAATACATTTTTTTTCTTATCTAACCTGAAAGCAAATGCGGTTATAAAATTATAATCAAGATTAAAACTTGATATAGTTTGATCTACTAGTGTTAAAAAATCCCCTGTATTCTTAAATAATTCATTTTTATTTTGTTCAACAGACATAAGAAGTATTGTACCATACAATGCTGCTTCAACTCCATGACCAGAAACATCTGCAATTATACCAGCAATAATGTCACCACTATTGTAAAGAGTATGGTAATCACCACCTATTGATGATGATGGGATATAAAATGATTTTATTATATATTTTTTACTTGGTTTTATTTTTCTCATTATAAGATTTTTTTGAATAAAAGATGCTCTTTGAAGATCTTTTTTTCTTTTCTCTAAGCTTGTTTCAAGTTGTTTAGTTTTGTTTAAGTATTCTGTTGTATCTTTGAATATAAAAATAAAATTTTTTTCTTCTATATCATTATCGTTTATAAGTGGGGTTACTATTATAATCAATTGATAATAATTATTATCCTTGTTTATATTTACCGTCATTGAGCCTTTTTTAAGATGTTTCATGGAATCAATATTATCCAAATTTTTACACTCAAAAGTATTTTTAAGAGATTCTATTATATTCTCTCTTTTAATATTATAACTGTCTATAAATTTTTTACCCATAGAATTTGTGAATTTTACCTTGCCTTTCTCATCAGAGAGTATTATTATATCACTTATATTGTTAAGTAGTCCTAAATATATTTCTTTATATATATTAAGTTTGCTAAATAGTGATTTTAGCTGTAACATGTTTTTTATTGAAAGTTCAAACTCAAAAAAGTCTATTGGTTTTGTAATAAAGTCATTTATTTTTGAGTCTACTGCCTTACTTCTTGAGTTTTTATCAGAAAGTGCGGTAAGCATTATTATAGGTATAAAGTCTTTTTCTATCTCTCTTATTTTCTTTGCTGTCTCAAAACCATCTACATCAGGCATCATTGCATCCAGGATTATAAGATCATAAATGTTTCCATTTTCTATTAGTTTTATTGCCTCTTTGCCACTCATTACATTTGTTGTTTCAAATTGGGATTGCTTTTTAAAATATGAGTTTAAGACTGTATGGTTTATCTGCTCATCATCAACTATAAGTATTTTGTACATTTATTTTAGTCCCTTTGTAAAGTTTTTTAAAAGATAATAAATAAAATTGAAATTTAATATAAAGAATTTTATTTGTAATAAAAAATAATTGTGTTAAATAAGATTAAGAATTGAATATTATTTAATCGAAAATTAATATGTTTTTTAAAATAATTGTATTATAGACTATAAATTAATTATATTATTATATTTATAATAGATATAAAAATATTTTATAGCATATATAATTTAAAATTATGAGGTTTATTATGGATATAGAACTTAACCTTGATAACATTGTTGAAGTAAGTGATTATACTCTTGAAGGTGCATTGAAAAAAGCTGCAGATATACTTAATACCTCAATAATAAATATTGATTATGAGATAATAGAAAAGGGTAATAAAGGTTTTTTTGGTTTTGGTAAAAAACCTTTTAAGTTAAAAGTCTGGAAGTCTGGTAACTTTGATTTTTCAAAAGTTGATATTAAAAAAGAAGAGATAATTGAAGAAGCTAAAATACCTAAAAATGGTGAAGCTAAAATAAAAATAAAAAGGGAAGGTATATTCCTTAAAATTATTCCACCAATGTACGGTGGGGAAAAAGTTGTATATAAGGATGTCGAAACACTTCTTTATCGTAGGGGTGTGCATTATTTTAGTAAAAAAAAGGTACAAGATATTATTGATGAGGCTAAAGGGGTATGGATAAAGATAGGTGAATGGATACCAAATCCAGAGTATGATAGTAAAATTAC
Source organism: Spirochaetota bacterium (assembly GCA_029552945.1). Lineage (GTDB taxonomy): Bacteria > Spirochaetota > GWB1-36-13 > GWB1-36-13 > JAKPDD01 > JAKPDD01. Next base: position 93,132 of record JAKPDD010000008.1, on the reverse strand, counting down.
TGTAAATATTTCTCCAGATGTAATGGAAGCAACAGTGATAATGAGTGCTCCAATATATTCTGGTAGAACACTTGACCCTGATGAAATAATAGCTGCACTTGAGGCTGAGGGTGTTAAGTATGGTATATTGTATGATAAGATAAATGAAATGTGTGAAGAGGAGATTGTTAATATTCCTGTTGTTGTTGCAAAGGGAACACCACCTGTTGATGGTAAAAATGCCAAGATAGTATATAAGTTTAATGTTGGGACAGATAAAGTTAAACCTGAAGAAGAGGAAGATGGCAAAGTTGATTTTAGAAAACTTAATATTGTTCAAAATGTTGTTGCATCTCAGATACTTGCAGAAAAAATACCTGCTACTCAGGGAAAGCCAGGAAGAACTGTAACTAATAAGATATTACCTGCGAAAGATGGTAAAGATGTGCCTCTTAAGGGCGGTAAAAACACAAGGTTATCAGATGATGGTTTAAAGCTTTATGCAACTAAGGAAGGACATGTATTTTTGTCTGGTGGAGAAATAGTAGTTAAAGAGATATTTGAGGTAAGAGGGGATGTTGACTTTAATATAGGTAATATAGACTTTGTGGGTACTGTAATAATACATGGCAACTTAAATCCTAACTTTAAAATAAAAGCTGCAGGTGATGTAAGGATTGTAGGTGTTATACATAATGCTGAAATTATTGCGGAAGGTAAAGTTTTTTGTAAAGGAGGTTTAAAGGGTGGTAAGATAAAGTGTGGGCAGAGTATTTACACAAAATATATAGATAATGCTGAGATCTCTGCTGGCATTGATGTTGTTGTATCTGAGGAGATAATAAACTCAAAGGTTGAAGCAGGCGGCAGGATTATATGTGTTAGTGGTAAAGGTGGTGTAGTAGGTGGAGAAATAACGGCTGGTAAGTTTATTGTGGCAAAAAGAATAGGTTCTGAAAGTTATACTAAGACTCTTATTGAGGTTGGAACAGACCCTGCTTTAAGAAAAAAACTTGCTGAATTAGAAGAGATTAAAAAAAATCTTGAAGAGAAGTTTAATAAATTAATTATATATATAGGTAATCTTGATGAGGATCAGAAAAAAGATAAGTCTAAAAAAAAGTTACTTGAAAAAATGTTACTTGCTAAGGAAAAATATTCTGTTCAATTAGCAAAAATAGAATCTGAGATAAGAAGAGTATCAACATATATAAATAATCTTCAGAGTGAAGGAAAAGTATCAGTAAAATATACTATTTATCCTGGAGTAACAATAAAAATAAAAAATGCTGAATATGAAATTAGACAAGAGTTTAAGTTCGTTACTTTTAAATATTCTAATGGTATTATAAAGCCAGATAAATATGATGATCTTGATATTGAAAACACTCTTCGTAGAGAGAGTATGAAAAGGGGGTAAATAATGGCTATGAAACCTATAGACCTTCAGGTTAATATACTTCAAATGGATAATGCAAGCCAGGAGATTCAGAAACAAAAAAAAGTTGATGTAAATCAACAGAACTATGCAGCATCTTTGATTGAAAGAGAGTCTATTGAGGGAAAATCAAAAGTTGAAAAAACAGATAAGATACAATCAACAATACCTGCGACTGAAAATGAAAAAAAAGATGAAAGAAAAAAAGAGATGAAGCATAATAAAAAAAATAAAGAATCTTCGAAAGATATTGAGGAAGATAAAGATAATATTTTTACAGACCCTGACAAAGGGATGATAATAGATATAAGAGAGTAAAATGGAGTTTTTTCTTTTTCTTCTTTCCATTCTTGTTGCAGCAATATTTTACTTAAAACTTTCTAAAAAAATTGCAGGAATTGAACTTGAGCTTTCGGATGAATTAAAATCAGAAATAATATCACTAATAGCAGAGTTTAACCAATCTGCTGAAAGAAATATAACACTTATAGAAGAGAAGGTTAATATTGCAAAAAGTGTAGCATCTGAAATAGCAAATCAGGTTGTATATATGGAAAAATTAAAAAAGACACTTGAAAGAGAGATAAAAGAGGCTGAAATTAAATTAAATAACCTTTTAATAAATTCAAAATCTGTCATAAATTCAACGAATACGAAGACAATAATAGCAAAAGCTTATGAAGAAATTAAAAAAAATATTAAATTAGTCGAGGGAAAAGATAATCAAGTTATTAAAGATACTTTAAACTCTAATGAAATAAAAGATAATACTAATATAAAAGTCAGTGAAGGTATTAAAACAGTTAAAAATGAAGACTCTAGTGAGAAAGAAAATGCTAATGAAAAGAATCTTTATATTGTTAATATGTTTAAAAATGGTGAGAGTATAGATAAAATATCAGAAAAGGTTGGGTTATCTAAAACTGAGATTGAACTTATTTTGAAATTGGAAAATCTTATATAAAAATTTCTTGAGTATTTTAATTATTTAATTATTATTTGTAATTGGATAAATTAGATTTAAGAGGTGTAGTGTGTTTCTTATTTTTCAAGAACCACAGGAAAAAGATAAATGGGTAAAGTTTTTCAGTGAATATTTTAAAGACCAACAATTATTAGTTTTTGATAGTATTTTAAATGCTAAAAAAGCAATTGAATCTGATGGTAAAGAACCGAGTGTTATAGTATTTTTTTTATTTAATAATAAAGGAATAGAGGAAGTCTCTGATTTTTATAATTTGCTTAATTCAAAAAACATTATATTTTATTCTGTTATTTTCTCAATGTTTAAGGATTTTTCTCTTGAAAACCTCTGCGAAAGTATAATATATCATCCCTTTAAACAGGATGAGATTATAAAAGAGATTAAAAAAGGTATAAACTTTATTAATCATATAAAAGAGGACATTAATATTTCTATTAATAAACTAGACGATATAGCATCTTCTAATGTTCAGGATTTAACCAGTAAAAAAATATTTTATTTTGACACCGAGTTAATTGGCATAAATAAATATTTGCATTATATAGAAAATGGCCAGAAGGGAATTTATAGTAAAATATCTTCTAATTTTGTGTGGAAAGGCAAGGTTATTATAAAAAATGTGAGTAGTTCGGGGATATATTATGATTATGATTATTTTGAGTATGATGATTCTATAAAATCACTTGTGGCTAAAAAAATGGGTTTTATTGAGTATAAGTTTGGAAAACTTGAGTTTTATCCAGCATTTAAAATAAAAGAGGACAGGATGCATGCTTATGGTTTTATAACTCCTATTGAGACAGATATTAATAATGCAATGGAAATAATAAGTCAGGGTTTAGAGGATTACGGAATAAAGGCTGGGATAAACTATGATCTAATAAAAGATATTTACGTAAAAGCATCTAAAGAGAAGGAAATATATTATATAGAAGTTGCGGAAGGTAAAACTCCTGAGGATGGCTATCCAGAATATATAGAACTTATAAAAAAGAAACCTGAGTATATAGGTAAAATAGTAAATGAAAAAACAGAACAGATAGATTATCATGAACATTCTAATTTTTTGAATGTTACAAAAGGTACATTGATAGCCAAGTTAATACCTGCAAAAATCCCAATTGACGGGTATTATGTAAGTGGTGAAAAAATAGCTGCAAAAATGCTCAGAAAAGAGGAAGTGATAATAGGTGAGAATATAGAGTTTGATAAAACTACAGGGAATTATATTGCGTCAATAGATGGAATGCTTGTATTTAAAAAAAGAGAGGTAGCACTTTTAGATACTCTTGTTATAAAGGGTGACCTTGATATAAAAGTTGGTAACATACATTCAAACAAAAATGTTATAGTTGAAGGAAATGTAATGCCAGATATGCTTCTTGAAGCAAAGGGAAATATTGTTGTTAAAGGTACAGTGGAGGATGCAAAAGTAGTAGGTGGTGCTGATGTTTTTATAAGAGGGCTTACAGGGAATGGTAAGACATGGGTATTTTCAAAAGGAGACTTAAGGTTTGAGTTTTGTCAGAACTCACATGTTGAGGCACTTGGGAATATATATTTTAAAAAGTATATACTTTCATCTCAGGTTTATACTAATGGAATTATTCAGGGAGAAGATAATTCTAAGGTTTTTAATTCTTTTATTGAGGCTGCAAAAGGAGCAGACCTTTTTGAGGTTGGAAATGACCAGTTTGTTAAAAATACTATTAATCTTGGAGTTAATTTTTATACTGAAAAAATAATATCAAAACTGATTGAAAAGATTAATATTCTAAAAAAGAACGAGGAAAAAATAATAGATATATTAAAAGAATTAATCAGACTCGATATCCCATTAAAGGACCAATTACCTAGACTTTCTCAAAAAGATAGGGTAATAGTTGTCAAAAATGTAGAAGAGCTTAAAAAACTTAAAGAACTTATACACAAATTAGATACTACTTTTGCTGAAAAAAGAAAAGAGGTTCAACAGGAGTTTAATGCAGTTTTAAAAATAAGAGGAAGAGCTTTTCCAAATACTACAATATTTATTGCTGGTCTTAGTAAGAAATTAAACGATATTGCTAAAAGTAAAAAGTTTATGTTTTCTGTAAAAGATGCTGAAATAATTGAAACCAATTTATGATTTTTTAGGTCTTCTTTTAAAATCCTCTCTTTTTTTATCATCAATTTTTTTTTCAAGTTCATCGTCCATAGAATCAAAGTCTTTATGGTAATAATCTTTTTGAGGTTTTTCATCCTCTTTATTCTTTTTTTGTTTTTCAGCAGCAATTATTGAAGTTATTAGTAATAAAATAGATAATATAATTGATATTATATTTTTCAATCTTTATCCTTTTAGTTTATATTTAATTAAAATTTAATAAATTAGAATTTTAAAAAAATAAGAAGGTTTTTTATGAATGAAAAAATAAAAATATATAGATCAAGTAAGTATGCTTTATTACCACAAAAAGGAAGTAGCCATGCTGTTGGTTGGGATATAAGAGCTGATTTATCTAGTTTAGCACTTGAAGAATATAATAATGGGGTTAGAAATGTTAGTTTTGATGAGTTCTTAATTGACTTTAGTATTATTATAAAACCCCATGAAATCAGAGTAATACCTACTGGGCTGCATGTTGAACTTGAGCCTGATATGGAGATGGATATAAAGTCAAGGAGTGGCCTTTTTTCAAGAGAAGGGCTCCTTGCTATAGGGACAATAGACCCTGACTATAGGGGAGAGATAGGTATAATGGTAATTAATTTAGGTAAAAAAGATATTCAGATAAGACATGGTGAAAGGATTGCTCAAGCTGTGATAAGAAAAGTTTATAATAATGATTCTCTTTTTGTTGAAGTATATGATTTTAGTAATCTTAAAGAAACTGACAGAGGTAAAAATGGATTTGGGAGTACTGGAAAAAAATGAAACTTATAATTGTTGAGTCACCCAAAAAAGCAAAAACAATATCAGCATATCTTAAAGATAAAGGTTACAGTGTTATTGCATCAAAAGGGCATGTTATAGACCTTCCAAAGAAGAGTTTAGGAATTGATGTTGATAATATGTTTATACCTTTTTTTGAAGTTATTAAGAATAGAGAAAAGGATCTTGAAGCTATAAAAGAGAAGGCTAAAGTCTCAACTACTGTCTTTTTAGCAACAGACCCTGATAGAGAAGGAGAGGCTATTGGATATCATATAGAAAGGGAGATAAAAAAAGACTCTCCAGATAAAGATATAAAGAGACTTATTCTTCATGAAATAACAAGAGATGAAGTATTAAAAGCACTTGAAAATCCAACACAAATAAATATTGATAGGGTTGAATCTCAAATCACCAGGAGAATAATTGATAGGATAATTGGTTTTTATCTGTCACCTTTCTTATGGAAAAGACTAAAAAATAATAAACTTTCAGCAGGTAGAGTTCAATCAACAGTACTTAATTTTATTGTTGAGAGAGAAAAAGAGATAATTGACTTTGTTCCTGAGACATTTTTTCAAATGTTTGCTGAGTTTAAAAATAATCAAGATATATATAAGTTTAATCTTTTAAGTATTGCTGATAAAAAGTCACCTTTTAAAAATAAAGATGAACTTGATAATTATAAAAGATCTCTTGAAAAAGAGTTTAAAATAGAAAGTATATCAAGAGAAAAGAAGTTTGTTTATTCTCTACCCCCTTTTACTACAAGTTCTTTACAAAAAGAGGCTTTTAATAGGCTTAAGTTCAGTTCTTATAAGACTATGAAAATAGCACAGGAACTTTATGAGGGAGTAAAGATTGATAACAAGATTACAGGACTCATAACCTATATGAGAACAGACTCGGTGAGGGTTTCTGATCTTGCTCTTAAATCACTTAGATTTTATATAAAGGAGAATTATCCAGAATTTATTTCTCCTGCTATAAGGACTTTTAAAAACTCAAATAAGGTACAAGATGCCCATGAAGCTATAAGGCCTACTGATATAAGACTTACTCCAGAGGTGGTTAAAAAATATCTTGATCCTGATTCTTTTAAACTTTATGAACTTATATATAACAGGTTTATTGCAACACAGATGAAACCGTCAGTGTGGGAAAAAATAGAGGTTAAGCTTAATAATAATGGAGGTATATGGGAAGGTGTTTTTTATAAACTTATAGATATTGGATTTGAGAAGTTTTATCCAGTATCCAAATTCAATGTTATTGAAGAGTTTAATTTGGGGAATTTAATACCTTATAAAATTACTATAAAAAAAAGAGAAACAAGCCCCCCACCCAGATATACTGAAGCTTCAATAATTGAAAAAATGGAAAAGGAGGGGATAGGAAGACCTTCAACATATAGTACAACTGTCTCAATACTGCTTAGTAGAAGATATATAGAAAGATATAAAAACTCGTTGAAACCTACAAAACTTGGTTTTACAGTTGATGCTATACTTTCTAATTATTTTAAAGACCTTATTTGTAAAGAGTTTACATCAAAAATGGAAGAAGAACTTGATAAAATAGAAACAAGAGATTCATCCAGATTAAAGGTTTTAAATGAGTTTTACTCTGTAGTTACATCTTCATTAAATAATAGTCAGTCTTTTGATTACACTATTTTAAAGTCAAAATATGTTCAAGGGATACAGGTTTATTACAGTGAACCATGCCCAAAATGTGGTTCAAGGCTTATAAAAAGAGAGGGAAAGTATGGGCCTTTTTTTGGATGTGAAAGATATCCTGAATGCTCTTATACATTGAAAATAAAAAAAGGGAAGAATAGAAATAACATTAATAATAAATCTTAAATTTTATTTAAAAAATTTTATTTTTATTCTTTTTTAGTTATTATTATATATTAAGTCTAAAATTTCCTTTTATTTTTAATTTACAATTTAATTTTTAATTGTAAATACTGAAGATAGAAAAGGAGGATGTATGAAAAAGTTTTTATTTTCTCTATTTTTTATTTTATCTATTAATGTTTTTGCAAATGAGGTCAAAATATTATTTGTTATAGGTGATGTTAAGTATTATGTAGATAATAATGTTTTTATAGTTAAGACAGGGGATTTGATACCTCTAAATGCTGTTGTTGAAACTGGTAATAAGTCTGTTGCAATAATAGGTAGTGATGAGTTTAGTATAAAACTATCATCAAATACAAGAGTTTCAGTGTTGTCATTATTACCTAATATTAACGTTGATTTTTCTAATGGTAAGATATGGGTTAAGGTAAATAAGCTTTTATCTGGAAATACTTTTATGGTAAAAACACCAACTTCGAATGCTGGTGTAAGGGGAACAGAGTTTATATACGATATTGAAGATAGTGATTCTCATAAACTTTATGTACTTGAGGGTAGTGTATATTTTGGTAATAAAAGTGTTGAAAGACTTATTGAAAAAGGGAAAGTTGGTATATTAAAGAAGTCAGGTCTTGATATAAGAGATTTTAGTACAGAAGATCTTGTTCTTGCGAAATCTAACCTTCCATCTATTATTAGATTTAAAGACTTAAAATCATATTTTGAAAAGAATTTTTTAAGAAAAAGTCTTTACAAATCAATAGGTTTTGCTAATAGAGACAGGTTTTTTATAGGGGAGAATAGGAAAACAGACTTTATAACTGGAAGGACTGTAACTGATGAAGAGGGTAATGTTGTAAGAGTAAGTCAGACATTAAGAAAGCTTTCAGATAATACTTTACAGATAGTTAATATTACTAAAAAAAATAATGGTTTTTTAAATGTTCTTGAATATAGAGGAATATATGAGGATGTTATACCTACAAATATTGATGGTGTGATGGATATAATATCTGGGAGTAGTAAAGAGAGGGAGCGAATTATAAATATTATTCAGATAGACGGAATATACACAACAAGAATGAAGATATATGAAGATAAATCAAATCCTATGGCAAAAGTTGTCCAGATGGGTATAAGTAATAATCTTAGCGAACCAAGTTTAAGTAGTGTTGATTATACAAAGCTTAAACAGGTAAATGAGACTGATCCATATCTTAGTGCAAATTATACTTTGGGGGCTTCAAGTCTTGTTTTAAAGGTATATCTTTTAAAAGAGGATGGTAGTATAGTACCTGTATATAAAGATATGGAACTTTCATCTGACTTTTTGATGAGTATGTCATTTAAGTTTATTTTTGATGATATGACGCAGATTGGTGGGCTTATTACAAACCCAAGTGGTATATATTTTCATGTATTACCTGATATAGGCTTTATGATTATAAATGAACTTGTAAAGTAAAAAGGTAAATAATATGAAAAGATATATTTTTATATTGTTAATATTTATTCCTTTTTATAATTTTGCAAGTTTTGAGAGTGATCTTTATAAAACACTATCGGACTTTGTAAAGAACCCAAAAATATTTTTTCTTGATATTGAAACAGATACTGATAATAATCTTCCATTTTCTAGTAACAGAATAAGTACAAACTTATTACTCCATGTTATAGGTGTTGCAAATGGTTCTTATAATGCAAAACTAAGAATTAATGACTTAAATTTTAATGCAGGTTGTGGTTTGTGGTATTTCTGGGGAATAAAGCTTATAAAATACATCGATGGGCTTGATAAAGCAAAAGATATAAACATGTTTGGTGCAAGCCCCTTTATAAGTATTTCAAAGGACCTTGATAATGTTATATTTTCTTTTGGTTCAAAGATATCTATAGGATATGTAAGTTTTAACTTTAGAGATATTATTGAAGAGCAAGTCTCTGACAGAACTTTAAAAGATATGATCAAGAGTGCTTCATATATTAAAGAGTTTTATATTGATCCTGCTTTTTTTGTAAGTATGCTTATAGAAAAAGAGGGTTCTTATAAAGGAATTCAGATAGGGTATAATATAATTTCTGCAAGGTTATTTGCAAAACTTGTTTTTGGTGGTGAGACTTTTTCGTTTTTTTTAGGTTTCTATCCTGATTCACCTGTAATAATCCATCCAGGAATAAGTGTTAGTTTTTAGGGGGCAAGTATGGTGATAAAAAAATTTTTATTTTTATTAAGCATAGTATTTTCTATTAATCTTTATTCTTCATCAGTATTCCTTGCTAAGATGGGAGTGGAGCAGGGTTTTATTTTTAATAAACCAAAAAATGTAGATTTAGACCTTGATGCTACAAACTCAATAAATGCATACTTTGCTTACAAAGATAATTTAATAGGTCTTGATACTCTATTTGTATATAACCTTGATTATAATGGACCTGGGATAAAAGGTTATTCTTCAGGAAACTTTACATCAAGGAGTTTTGATAACTATTTTTTGACAAAGTTTTTTTATCCTATTGATAATACTGTTTTTGAGTTTAAACTGGATTTTTTGTATGAGTTTTACAATATTGGTAATGAAAAATGGACTGAGGGATTATATAACTTTGGTAAAACTGGGATAGGTAGTAGTCTTACCTATAATTTATCACCTAAACTTATTTTAGGATCTGGTGTTAATATATCTTATGTGTGGTTTCCAAATTATACTGACCTTGAAACTGAAGCAATTAATCTTATAGAAGGTGTTTCAGGTTCTGTAAAGCAAAACTTTTGGCAGTTTGATTTTGATGCATCAATAGATTTTAAGAGTTTTTTACTTTTAATTTTTGAATATTCATTAATATATAGAATATATCCAGATCTTTATGTAAATTCAGTTAATATAATGAGCAAGGAAAATCAGTATGATTTTATAAATATGTTAAAGTTTAATGCTGTTTATCAGAAATATGATTTTAGTCTTGAATTGTCAATAAACTTTATAAATTATAATTCAAACTATAATTATAGAAAAATTATTGATTATTCAACACTTCAAATAGACTTTAATAAGGATTATTTGGATTACAATTCTATTGAGTTTTCATTATCTTTATTAATTTTTCTTTCATCAAGTAGTACAATTTCTATAACTCCAAACATTGGGTATAAGTCTTATTCTGCTAGGCATCCTTCTAAAAATGATGGGAGTGGGGCTCTTGATTATTCAAAGACTGAGTGGGATTTATATTATGGTTTATCTTTAGCTTATGATTATAAAAATGATGATGTTTTTTCTTTTAAGCCTGTTTACGTTTTAAGGATAGGCAAGTCTAATAATAATGATCTTTTACTCAACAATAATTATGTATCTAATTATTTTGGTTTTGAAGTTACGTTTGAGTATTAATTTTTTAAACTATATGTAAAAAAAGTGAATAATATGATTTTAATTGTCTTTTAATATTATAATTTTGTAGTATTTAAGATCTTACTTTTTACTCTGTAAAATGGCATTTTTTGTTATTTATGTAATTATTAACAAAATTTTTACCAAAAAATTTATTTATAAACTTTTCTATTAATCTTTCATTACTTATAATCCAGAATAGTGTAAATGAAATTAGGAAGAAAGATAATGATAAAAATATGTATATTTTTAGACTATTCATATTATGTTTAACAGAAGTTAATGTTAACCCACTTATATAAGTTATAAGTATAAAAATTGCAAATATTAAAGCTGAATGTATAAAAAAATCTCTTTTTTTTCTTTTTATTATTTCAATTGTTTTTTCTGTAAAGTTTGGGTTTATACTCTCTTCCGGATTATTTCTTTTATTTTCTCCTAGTTTATATAGTAATTCATCTAATCTTTCCATTTTATACCTTCCTCTTCCAATTTTTTTCTTATAATCTCTTTCCCCCTTTTAATAAGGGACTTTACTGTATTTATGTTTTTTTCTAAAACTTCACTTATCTGATTATAATCAAAGTTTTCAAAATAAAATAAAACTATTGGCATCTGGTATTTTATATCAAGATTTCTTACAATTTTATCTAATTTATTAATTATCTCTTTATCTAAAACTTCATTTTGGTTGTAAATTATAGTTAAATTATTTTCATTTATATCTTCGTTTTTTGGGGGGTATTTCATATTTTTTATTCTATTATAAATAACTTTTAAAAACCAATATTTAAACTTATCAGGCTCTTTTATATATATAATTTTGTCATATATTTTTACCCATATATCTTGCAATATTTCCTCTGCTTCTATTTTTGAACCAGTAAAGTTTAAAAGTATTCTAAATCCTAAAGGGCTATATTTTTCTATAATCTCTTTTATTCTATTAAAATTACCATTTTTAATTTCATCTATTATTTTCTTCTCTTCCACTTCTCACCTTATTACTTATAATATAAGTAAATATAATAGCAAGTCCAGTGAAAAGTGGAATTAATCCACCTAAAAGTTCAAAACCATAAACCTTGTTAATAATAAAGACTGTTGTTATAGCAATACCTACAAATGTTGTTACCATGCCTGTAAGTATAAGCACAAGGTTCCAATTTACTTTAAATGGTTTGTAATTTCCAGTTTGAATTATTAAAATCCTCTGTTTGTAATAGAATAAGAATATTGAAAAGAATACAAAACACCCACCAATTATTCCTACTATAGGAATTAGTGATACAATTATATCTACAGTTGGGCTTGATTTTTGAGATAATAAATTGACAAGTTTCTCAATACTTTGATCAGATAGTTCTACTACCATTTTTAAACCTCAAATTTTTAGTTATTTAAAGATAATAAACTCTTTTTTTTCAGTCTATTAAAGTTTTGTATAACAATCTTTTCAATTTTTTTTAATGACTCATCGTCAATAGAGGCAAATCTCTTTTGCATAGTAATATATTCTTTGAGCCTTGAAAAGTCAGGTTCTATATTGATTTTGTATTTTTCATTTTCATATTCATAGATAGGGAAAAAACCTGATATTCCAGCAAGTCTTGATATTTTTACACTCTCCATCTCTTTAAAACCTTGACCTGTTGGGCATGGTGAAAAAATATGAATTACTGAGGGGCCTTTTGTTGATACTGCTTTTTCTACTTTCTTTTTTAAGTCATCGGGAAATGCAATTGTTGCTGTTGCAGCATATTCAATATTGTGAGCTATTGCTATCTCCAGAAAGTTTTTTTTATTCTCTTTTTTAAACGCATTTTCCGGAGTAGTGGTAGTAATTGTATATAGTGGTGTTGCTGATGATCTTTGTATTCCTGTATTCATGTAAGCTTCATTATCATAGCATATATAGGTAAAAGGTATTCCTCTCTCTAATGCACCAGATAATGATTGAAGTCCTATATCAAAACTGCTACCATCACCTGCCCATACTATAACTCTATGGTCTTTATACTTTTTAGCAAGAGCATAGTATATTCCTGTTGCAACAGCTGGAGCACATGCAAAAGCTGTGTGTACTGAAGGAATATTTAATGTTCTATAAGGTAAAGGCCCACCTATTACAGACCAGCATGATGCTGGAATTACAACAACAGATTTTTCAGGGAATTTTCCTGAGGCTAACCCCATTGCTATAGTTGCACCACACCCTGCACATGCCAGGTGGCCTTTATTCATTTTAGTCTCATACATATATATTTGTCTCCCAAAAGTCTTTTTTTTCTTTAATAACTTTTATAACTATTTGCTCAATAGTTTTTGGTGGGACATCCCTTCCCCCAAGTCCTGCTATAACAGAATAAACATCTTCGTTAATTATACTTCTTAGCTCTTCAGCAAATACACCACCTTTACCAAAAGAATAGTTTCTGTCTATAACTATTACTTTTTTGCCTTTAAGAAAATTTCTTAGGTTATTTTTTATAAATGGTCTTAAAAACCTTACCTTTAATACTCCAGTTTTTATTCCACTTTTTCGTAAAGAATCGGCTGCTAACATTGAGTTTTCAAATAGTGTTCCAGTTGTAACTATAATATAATCTGCATCATGATCCATATATTTTTCATAAACTTCATATTTTCTGTTAAATATAATATTAAACTCATCATATATTTTTTCTATCTCACTTTCAGCCTCAATAAAAGCATCTGCTATCTTTTTTCTAAACTCCATATAGTTTGATGGGTCGGAAAGACTTCCTATTGATCTTGGATTATTAAAGTCTATTCCAAAAGGAAGATCTTTTTTAGGAGGTAAAAACTTTTTTATCTTTTCATCATCTTCTATTATAAGGTCTGATATTGTATGTGAAAGAAAAAAAGCATCGAGTATAACCATTACAGGTAGATTAATTTTTTCAGCAAGTTTATATGCCATAATTATATGGTCATAAACCTCCTGATGGTTTGAAGTATATATTTGTATCCATCCTGTGTCTCGTTGAGATATTGTATCACTTTGATCCATCCAGATATTCCATCCAGGTGCAACTGCTCTATTTACTACACTCATTACAATAGGGAGTCTTGAACCTGAGGCCCAATGAAGGAGTTCATGCATATATAAAAGTCCTTGCCCTGATGTTGCAGTGAAAACCCTTGCGTTTGCAAGAGAGGCTCCTATGCATGCTGCCATAACAGAGTGCTCAGATTCCATAGGAACATAATCTGCTTTAATTTCATTTTTTGCTTTAAAGTCAGCAAGTTTTTCTATTATAGAAGTTTGGGGAGTTATAGGATATACAGGTATAAAGTCAATATCAGACTGTTTAACAGCATATGCGACTACATAGTTTCCTTTTAATACCTCTTTTTTCACCTATTTACCTCCCTTAATGATATAACACCTCTTGGGCATTCCATGTAACATATGCCACAACCTTTACAGTAGTCATAGTCAAATTCTGGCCTTTTATTTACATCTATAGCAAGGTCTGGACAAAATGTCTCACATACTTTACATTCTGTACAGATACCGCACTTTATACACCTTGAGGCTTCTTCTATAAGTGTTTCATTATTTATAATTTCAGTTTTATCTTTTTTTTCTATAATATCTTTATTTATCATTTCAATTGTAGCAATTTTTATATTTTTGTTTTCTTTTTCTATCCCAATTATTTCGTAAGCTTTTTTTAAACCACTTGCTATAGCAGTAGATAGATTTGCTTCAAAACCACCTATATCACCTATCTTTTCAATGTTTTTCAAATCAGTAAAGTTTTTATCTTTTTGCCCAAAACATATAAATATACCGTCTGCTTTTATTTTATCTTCTTTTCCATTAATGTTTATTAGAGCCCCTCCCCTCTTTTTATCCCATTCCTTAAGTTCAGCTTTAAATATTATGTTAGCACCAAGTTTTTTTACCTCTTCTACCTCTTTTTCAAATGCTCTTAATACATCTCTTCTTGCAATTATATCTACCTTGTTTGAGTTATTAAGAAGATATAGTGCAACATCCATAGCAGTGTTCCCACCACCTAACACAAGATAGTGACCATTAGATGGGAAACTAAATTTTTTTGTATGATATTTTATTAATACGTCAATACCATAATAAACATCTTCGAGCCCTTCAATCTTAACTGGATCCTGCAGACCAGTTGCAACTATTACTCTTTTGTACTCTTTTTTAAGTTTTTCAATATCATCTTTTTTTATTTCAGTTGAGTAATAAACATTTATTTTTTTTATAGCCTCAATTCTTTTAATCTCCTTTTCAGCTATTTTTTTATCTAATCTTATGTCAGGGATACCATATATTGGCATCCCACCTCCTTTTTCCATTTTTTCAAAAACATCAACTATAAAACCTTTTTTTGCAAGTTGATATGATAATGATATCCCAGCAGGACCAAAACCAATTATACATATTCTATCATCTCTTTTTTCATTACTTAAAGTTTCTGATATGTCATAATCTATAAACATTTTACCAAGGTAAGATTCTATATTGTTTATATCTATAGAACTATCTATCTCTTTTCTATTACAATTCTGTTTACAGAAAGCAGGACATACGCTACCTGTTGTATAAAGTAATGGGTTTTTTTCAAACATATTTAAAAAAGCTTCTTTATATTTTTTGTTTTCAAGTAGTATCATTATATGACTTATTTCTTGATTTATAGGGCAGTGAAATGAACATGGACTTGTTTTTTCATCAAAAAAAGGCTCACTGAACCTCCATGTCCCAACTTTATTTTCAGTTATTGGTATATAAGAGTATGATATAATCTGGTCTATACTATGCATAATTCTCTCTCTTTTATTTTCAGTGTGTTGTATACTTCTCTGGCAGCATTTATATTATTTTTCAATAAATTATCTGATAATATATTTCTTATTGCTCTTTCAAGATTATGAAACCTTATTCCAAAGATTCTTGCGAATGCTCCACACATGATTGTGTTAATTATTGGATTTGCTTCTGTACCTAGATTGTTTTTTATAGCTATATGATTTGCATCAATATTAATTACATTATCACCGTCTACCTCTTTTATTATATGAGTTGAATTAACAAGTACAGGTATATTTTTTTGAACAAGTGATAACTGTGAGTAATTAAATACTATTGAATAGTCTGGTTTATATATCTGGTATGCACCTAATATTTTATTATTTGAGACTCTAAGATATGCTCTAACTGGTGCTCCTCTTCTTTCTGTACCAAAAAATGGGAACTCTTTTACGAAATATCCTTCATAAAATAGGGCTGAGGCAAGTATTTCACCTGCAACGACAACACCTTGTCCACCTCTTCCTATTATCTCTATTTCCATTATAAAACCCCTTATTAATTTTTTAATATAGTAAGACATGTATTTCAGAAAAATGTTGCAAGTTTTTTTAAATATTTGAAAAATATTTTTATAATTTTTATAATATTATTTATTTAATATCTTAAAATCTTAACTAGGAGATTATACTATGAAGAGAAGTTTTATAATTATCTTTTTTATTACTGTGTCATTATTTAACTCACTATTTCCTTTATTATTGCCTGAAAAAACTGATGCAGTTGTAAAAGATGTACAAGAAAAAGATGGTAAGATAATAAAGGCTACACTTGTTGATCCTACACCTCTTAATAGCCCTGTTGGGAAATTAATATTTAAAGGTGTAATAAACTTTTATGAAAATGGAAAAATAAAAGAGGGAGAAATTGAAAATCAATTTGTTAATACACTTATTGGTAGGCTTAAACTTGAAGGAAAAATATCTTTTTATGAAAATGGGAAAATAAAAGAGATTAATATAGCAGAACCTCAAAAAGCAAGGCTTCCAGTTGGAGTTATGACAGTTGAAGGAATAGCATTTTTCTATGATAATGGTAATATTGATAGGGTTGATTTATCTTCTGCTCAAATTATAAATACAAGTGTTGGTAAACTTAAAATGGATGGGACCCTATATTTTCATCAATCTGGTAAGTTTTTAGGTGCATATCTTGCAGAACACCAGATAATTAAAACACCAGTTGGTAATTTTAAAGTAAAATATGTAAGCTTTTATGAAAATAATAAATTAAAAAGTATTCAAACATCTGAGCCAACAGACTTTGCAAATAACCTTGGTAATTTTAAAATTAAAGGAGCATCTTTTTATGAAAATGGAAAAATTCTTTCAGTTGAAATTGTTCCTCAAAACATTAATTTAGATGGTATTTTTAATGTAAAAGAGATCCAATTTTATGAAAGTGGTGCTGTACGTAGACTAATACTTGATAAGGTAAAACCTTATGACTTTGATGGTAAGGTTATAAATATAACTAGTGTATACCTTGATGAAAATATGAATAAGATAGGATTTGATATATCTCCTGTCGAGATTAAAACATCAGTAGGTAGTTTTAATGTAAAAACCATATATTTTTATGAAAATAATAAACTAAAAAGTATTGAGCTTGTAGAACCTGTTTCAGTAAATAGTATAAATAACTGTATAAAATTAAGTTTTTATCACAATGGGTCTCTATTTAATGCTGTTATTAATAAACCAATCCTTTATCAATCTCCCTTGGGTAATTTTTCAGTAATTGGTTTTTATTTTGATATATCTGATAGTACAAAAATTATTGGTATTAACTTTGATAAGCCTACTTTTGTAAGAACTCCTGTTGGTAGTTTAAGGATGACATCATTGTTCTATTCTGATAAAATTGTTAAAGGTGGTTCTATTATAGAAAAACCAGTAAATGTTTTTAATAAAAGATTTTTTGTAAATTATTTAGGTTTTAATGATAAAGGTAAGATAATAAAAATTGTCCTTTCTAAACCACAAATTATTAAAATTGGTAAACTCTCTTTTAATGTTATGGATAAAATGTTTTTTTATGAAACTGGTAAGGTAAAGGCAATTGTTATTAAAGATAAAGTTGTCATGAATGATAAAGAGTACAAAGAGAAAGATATGTTAATTTTTGCTGAGGATGAGACATTTATTGGTAAAGGCAAATATGATAGTGATAAAGATGATGTTGAAATAGAAAAATAGTATTTTAAAACCTGCTTAAATGCAGGTTTTTTATTTATTTATTGCACCCATAGGACAAAAACTAATACATCTACCACATTTTATACATTTATTATTTATTATTGGCAAACCAAAACCTTTTTGCTCAATAGCACCAACAGGGCATATTCTAACAGCAGGACATCTGTGATTTTGAGGGCATCTATTTTTATTGACCTTCATAAAATAATCTCCTATTTATGTATATTTGTATTTAGATATATATTTTTTTATATATGAAATTTAATCAATTTTTTTAAAATAATATATTTTAATTTTATCTTTAAAATTTTCTTGACTTTTATTATAAATATTCATATATTTATATATATAAATAAAATTTTATAAGGAGTATAAAATGGAAGCTACAATCTATACAACACCTACATGCCCTTACTGTGTTAAGGCTAAGGATTACTTAAAAAAGCTTGGTGTATCTATAAAGGAATACGATGTATCAAAAGACCCTATAAAAGCTCAAGAAATGGTACAAAAGAGTGGACAAATGGGTGTTCCTGTTATAGTTTTAAAAGGGCAGGTTATAGTTGGATTTAATAAGCCAAAGATTGACCAGTTGTTGAATTTTGGTTAATTTTAAGAAAATATTTTGTTGGGAGTTTATAAATGACAAAGCAAGAAGAGTTTTTTAAGAGTAAGAGCTTTGCTGTTGTGGGAGCTACATCAAAAAAAGAAAAGTTTGGTTATTTGGTTTTTAAAAGACTTTTAAACCTGGGAAAGCCAGTTTATCCTATTCATCCTCAGGAAAAGGAGATAGAAGGAGTTAAAGTATATAAAACTTTATCTGAATTGCCTGAAGTTCCAGAAGCTGTAGATATAATAGTGCCGTCATCTGTTACAGAAAAGATAGTAAGAGAGTGTAAAGAATTGGGAATAAAAAAGGTCTGGATGCAACCTGGTGCTGAATCACCTGATGCAATAAAGTTTTGTGAAGATAATGGAATATCTGTTGTCTATCATGATTGTGTATTAAAACACCCAAACTATGATTGATAATATTATAAAGACCTATTATGAGATTAAAGACCTTATAAAGGAGAGAATAGCTCAGATTAACAATATTTTTTTTGATGATTCCTCTCTCCTTTATGAACTTTTCTTTTGTATACTTACCCCTCAATCCAAAGCACGGAATGCTGGAAAAATAGTAGATTTATTAAAAGATAAGATATCAATTATTAATGACTTTGATAAGTTGTCAAACGAGTTAAGGTTTGTAAGGTTTAAAAACCACAAAGCAGCATATATACAGTATGCTTATAAAAAGTTTAAACCCTATGGTAATATATCTTTAAAAGAGATTATAGAAGAGTATAAAGATGATATAATAAAATTAAGAGACATAATTGTTAAAGAGGTTAAAGGTATAGGTTATAAAGAGGCAAGTCATTTTTTAAGAAATATTGGTCTTGGCAAAAATATAGCTATACTTGATAGACATATACTTGATATTATGTTAAAACTTAAAATTATAGACAAAATTCCTAATCTTAGTAGAAAAGAATACTTAAGGCTTGAGTTGTTATTAAAAGATTTTTCCTTGTCAATAAATATTCCACTTGATGAACTTGATTTTTTGTTCTGGTATATTAAGACAAAAGATATATATAAATAGGCTTGAGCTTAGCTATTATTCATGTTAATTTTAAATTTTTAGTATCTTATAAAATTTTTATTTCATATTTCATAAATTTTAATCTCTTACTTTCTTTAAGAAGGTTTTATGAATATTGAGACTAAAGACTTTATACTTGAAAATCTTATAAATTTTAAAAAGCCATTAAGGTATATTGGTGGAGAATTAAACTCAGTAATAAAAGAGGATGTTAAACTTAGAATTGGATTATGTTATCCAGACCTTTATGAAGTGGGAATGGGTAATCTTGCACTAAAAATACTTTATGATAGAATAAATAGAATAAAAGAGTTTTCAGCTGAAAGAGTGTTTGCTCCAGCTCATGATTTTGAGGAATTCTTAAGAAAAAATAACATAGGCCTTTACACACTTGAAACATTTACAGAACTTAAAGACCTTGACGTACTTGCTATAACAATACCCTATGAGCTTGTTTATACAAATATATTAAATATAATAGAACTTGGCAAGATACCTTTATATTCTAAAGATAGAGAATATCCTCTTGTAATAGGTGGGGGGCCTATACTTAATCCAGAACCTTTAGCCTATTTTTTTGATGGTTTTTTTGTTGGTGAAGCTGATAATGCAATAATTGAAATATTGGAATGTATAAAAGATAATAAAGATAAACTTGATAAGTATCAACTACTTAAAAAACTTGAGTCTATAAAGGGTTTTTATTCCCCATCTCTTCATGATATTAAGTACAGTAATAATTTTTTTGTAGAAGAGTTTGATTTTAGTATAGAAAAAAGAATTGAAAAAGATATTAATACCTTACCTGTATATTATAAGTTTCCTATACCATGGGATACTGTTCATGATAAAGAGTCTATTGAAATCTCGAGGGGCTGTTACCATAGGTGTAGGTTTTGTTCTTCTTCAATCTTTTATAAGCCAGTAAGAGAAAAAAATATAGATAAAATAGAAGAATCAATTAAAGAATATTTTTTTAACAATGGTTCACTTGAGTTTTCACTCCTGTCTTTAAGTAGTGCTGATTATTCCAGGATAGATTTATTACTTGATAGACTAAACGAAAACTGGTCTTCTAACTTTGTTACCTTTTATCTGCCATCTATAAAGGTAAACTCATTTTCACTTGATCTTTTAGATAAATTATATTCTGTAAAAAAGACAGGTCTTACACTTGCACTTGAGTGCCCTGATGAAGATTACAGAAAAGCAATAAATAAAGATGTTTCTGATGAAAAGTTATTTGAAATAATAAAAGAGGCAAAAAAAAGGGGTTGGCAACATATTAAAATATATCTTATGATTGGTTTTTTTGATATTATAGATGAGAAAAATAGAATAATTTCTTTTATTGAAAGACTTGGAAAAGAGAGGGGAATTGAGTTTAATATAAGTCTTAATGTTTTTATACCTAAACCTTTTACTCCATTTGAAAGGAAAAAGCTTTATAAACCTTATGAGGTTATTGATGTATTAAAAGAAATAAAAATTTTAAGTAAAAAATTTAAAAAAATAAAATTAAGTTATTCGGATCCTTATATGAGTTATATTGAAGGTATACTTGCAAGGGGTAGTAGAGAGACAGCTAAAATTATAGAGGCTGTTTTTAAGAAAGGTTCAAGGTTTGATGGGTGGGATGAGTTTTTTAATAAAGATATATGGTTTGATGTTTTAAGAGATTTTGATCTATCAATATTTGAAAGTGATATTGACAGTAATTATAAATTACCATGGCATTTTATTAATCCTTTGGTATCAAGTGATTTTATTAATAAAGAGTATATAAGGTCTTTAAGTTTTCAATCTTCACCTTCGTGCAATGATGGCTGTAATGATTATTGTGGTGCATGTGGTAGTCAGAATAAGAATTTAAAAGCTGAACCAAGAGTTTACAATTATTCCCCACAAGTTTTTTTTAAAAAAGGTGAGTGGAAAAAGATAGTTGGGATTGTTTTTGAGAAAAAAGGCTCTTTATCATATCTTTCAACTATTGATATTTTAAAGTTTATAGAAAAAGTTGTTGTTAAAACTTGTTTACCGCTTGTTTTTACTTCTGGTTTTAATCCTAAGGTAAAACTTGAGTTTGGATACATATCACCAGTAGGATATCAAAGTGAGTATGAAAATTTTAGAGTTTTTTTAGGGGCTGATGTTGATGAAAATGAGGTTGCAAAAAAAATAGAGGATGCAAGCTCTGCTATCATTAAGATTGTTAAAACAGGTTCCTATTATTCTAAACCGGAATCACTCCAGTCAATGAGTAAGTTTTTTTTATTTTCTGCTAATAAGTTTTTACTTGACAAAATTGATTTATTATCTTTTATTAAAGAAAGGTATAATTTTAAAGAAGAGGAAGATAAAATAATATTTTTTGTGCCGTGTAATGATTTTAAAAACATAAAAAATTATAATATTAGAGGTTTAAAAAGAATTAAAGTACTTGATTTAAATAATCAAGAGGTTATATAAATGGGATTCAATGTTGGGCTGAATTATATTAAGGAACTTGAAGAAACAAATGAAAAACTCAAGAAAATTATAAAAGAAAAAGATAATCAGTTAAAAAGTTTTGAAGAGTTATTGACTGCTTTTGAGAATGCTATTGAATATACAAGAAAAGAGCTTATTGATAAAGATAATATAATAAAAGCTTTGCAAAATCTTGAAGAGATTACAAGGCAAAGGAAAATTGATAAAGAAAAAATACTAAAAGCTTATGAAAAACTTGTTGAGTTTTCAAGGTCTGAGATGATAGAGAAAGATACTACTATAAAAGCTTATGAGGTTGTTGAGGAGTTATCACAAGAGGAGATAAAGCAGAGGGATGAGGTTATAAAGGCTCAGGAACTGGCTGCAGAGCTTGCAAGACAGGAATTACTGGAAAAAGAGAAACTACTTAGGTCTTATGAAAATCTTATTTTTGATCTAGCAAGACAGGAGATAATGGATAAAGATAAGATTATACAGGCTTATGAACACTTTGAAGAGATAGCAAGAAAAGAGCAGATAGAAATTAATAAAATAGTTGAAGCTTATCAGCAGGTTATTGACTATGCAAGAAGTGAATTGGAACAGAAAGATAAGATAATAGAGGCACATGAACAGGTTGAAGAACTCTCAAGAAAAGAGATGATTGAAATTACGGAAAGAGAACGAAAGGTTGAAGAAAATAAGGTTGAAACTCCTGACATAAATAAAAAAGAGAATAGCCTTAAGGCTTTATCTAAAGAGGAGCTTGTTGAAAAGATAAGTGAACTTCAAAAAGAGCTTGAAGTTGCATACAAAATAATGTCAACTCATGAGAATATTAAGAAAGATATGGGTGAGAAATTGTATGAACTTGATCATATAGTTCAAAGTTATGAAAAACTTACAGAATTGCAGAGAGAAGAACAGATACAAAAAGAGGAGATAATAAAAGCACATGAGGCTGTTCAGGAGGTTGCAAGAAAAGAGCTTGAAGAAAAAGATAAATTAATTGAGGCACACCAGAAAGTTCAGGAAATGACTTTAGAAGAACTTAGGGAGAAAGATAAAATAATTGAGGCTCAGGAAAAAGTTCAGGAACTCACAATAGAGGAATTAAAAGAAAAAGATAACAGATTAAAAGAGATAAAAGAAGATAATCTTCTTGAATTAGATAATAAAGAGAGTATCCCAAAAGAAAATAATAATGGGGAAGACTTTGATGACTTTATTTTGATAGAGGAGGAATAGATGGACCTTCATAATAAAACAAAAGATGAACTTATAAAAATAATAGAGGAGATGAGAGAAGAACTCAGGATTGCATATAAAATAATATACTCTTATGATAATATAAAGAAGAACGTAAGCTATAAACTTTATGAGATAACCAAAGCACTTGAAGCCTATGAAACTGCCCTTGAA
This sequence comes from Spirochaetota bacterium, assembly GCA_029552945.1. Taxonomy (GTDB): domain Bacteria; phylum Spirochaetota; class GWB1-36-13; order GWB1-36-13; family JAKPDD01; genus JAKPDD01. The sequence goes on along the minus strand of JAKPDD010000008.1, from coordinate 69,952 downwards.
TTAAGTAGAGAGGAGCAGATAGAAAAAGAGAAGATAATAAAAGCATATGAGAAGGCCCAGGAACTTGCCAGGGAAGAATTAAAAGATAGAGATAAAATAATAGAAGCACATGAAAAAGTTGAAGAACTTGCTTTTAAAGAATTAATGGAAAAAGATAAAAAAAGTAAAAATAAGTAAAGTTTTTTAGTAAAATATATATGTTAGTTTTTGATGACTACTCACTTTAAAGAAAATAAATTTTTTAAATTTAAAATTTCTGAAATAACTATTTTTAATATTTCCTTATTCTAAGGAATCAACTATTAGATATATTTTTAAAATTTTTATTTTTTCCGATAATTTTTATTGTTAAAAAATTATAACGGGGGATTTTATGGACCTTTCTCTTACTCAAGTTATTGCAATATTAATATTTTTGGGTGCTATAATATACTTTATTGTTAACCTTCCTTCAATATCATCACTTGTAAATGTTATAATATCTGTTATATATGGTTTATTTGTTTTTAATATTATTAATTTTACTTCAAATACAAAAGTTGTTATTTTCTCTCTTTTAATACTTGGAATACTTTCTATTTTTCAAGTTATTGTATCTTCAAGAAAATACGCTGTTTTTGGGTCAACGATTCAATTAGTTTCATCAATTATAGGGATTCTTATATATACAAATGTTATAGTTAATCTAAAGTTTATAGAGAAAATAATAAAATAAGATATTATGTTTCATATTCCAGTATTACTTGAAAAGAGTTTAGAATTATTATTAAAAAAAAAGGGTATATATGTTGACCTTACTACAGGGGAGGGTGGGCATAGTAAAAAGATAGCTGAAAGTTCAATGTGTGAAAAATTAATATGTTTTGATAGGGATCCTGATATTCAGAGAATTGCAAAAAATAATCTCTCTTCTTATGATAACATAATTTTTATTAATGAAAATTTTGCTAATATAAAGAATGCTCTTAAAAAAATAGGAATAGATAGTGTTGATGGCATACTTGCAGACCTTGGACTATCAATGTATCATTATAGAGAATCACAAAAAGGGTTTTCTTTTATGAATGACATGAAACTTGATATGAGCCTTGATAATAAGAGACCTAATGCATATGATGTTGTCAATAGTTTTAGTGAAAAAGAGATAGCAGATATAATATATTTTAATTCTGATGAGATCCATTCAAAAAAAATTGCCAGAGAGATTGTTAGTGCAAGAAAAATAAAAAGAATAGAGACAACAAAAGAGTTAGCTGATATAATAAAAAAAGCGATAGGTAAATATTATAATAAAAATAGCAGAATTCACCCTGCAACAAAAACATTTCAGGCTTTAAGAATATTTGTTAATAATGAAATTGAAAATCTTAAAAAGATGATAACAGATAGTATTGAAATTTTAAATACGGGGGGAAGGATAGTAATATTGACTTATCATTCAATAGAAGATAGGGTTGTAAAAAATATGTTTAAACAGTTTTCTAAAATATCTTTTTTAAAGATAATTACAAAAAAGCCGATAATACCAGATTATGAAGAGATAAAGATTAATCCAAGTGCAAGGAGTGCAAAACTAAGGGCTGCTGAGAAAATGGAGGTTCTCAAATGTCAAAATACTTGTTTTTCATAATATTTATAATCTCAATAAGTTTTCTGATACTTCAGAATAATTTTATTTATAATAATCTTTTAAAAGAGCAAAAAGAATTAATAAAAGATGTACATAAGTTGCAGGAAGAGATAAAAGAAAAACTTTTTTTACTTGAAAAAAATAATATAAAAAATAATCCAGAACTTGAAAAAAAGACAATTATTATAGACTCTGAAAAGATTGATATTTCAAATTGATTTAATATTTATTTTTTATTTTTCTATAAAGATTAGTATTTTTATCCATCAAATTATCTATAAGAAATAAGAACAACAACATCTTGTTGAAAAACTACATGTTATTAAAAATTTAAATTAAATAATTTTAAAATTAATTTTTAAAGTAACTATTATATATAATTGTTATTAGATTTTATTAGTTATAGTAAAAATTATTTTAAAGGTTTGAAATGAAAGATATAGTTGCTGTAGGTTCAATTGCTTATGATAGTATAAGAACGCCTTTTGGGGAAGTAAGGAATACATTAGGTGGTTCTCTTACTCATTTTGTTAATGCTGCATCAAAACTTTCTCCTAAAATCGGTATTATAGGTGTTGTTGGTGGTGACTTTAAGGATATCTCTTTTTTTATAGATAGATCTGTTGATATAACAGATGTTCAGGTTAAAAAAGAGGATAAAACATTTTACTGGGAAGGATATTATGAAGAACTTGATAATGCAATAAGTTTAAAAACAGAACTTAATTCTTTTGCGAGTTTTAAACCAATAATATCTGATTCTAATAAAAAAACAAAAATACTTTTTCTTGCTAATATAGACCCTGATATTCAATTTGAAGTTATGAACACTGTTAGTTATAGTCTCTGTTTTCTAGATACTATGAACTTTTGGATAGAAGGCAAGAAGAATTCTCTTAATAAAGTGTTATCAAAAGCATCAGGTATTATCTTAAATGAAGGGGAACTTTATCTTCTTACTGAAAAGAAAAATATTTCAGAGAGTATTAAACTTATATTTGATAAGGGAATAAAATATATTGTGTTAAAAAGAGGTGGAAGTGGTGTAATGTTTTTTTCAAGTTTTGGCGATATAGTTAACTACCCATCTTTTTTTGTTCAATATCCTAAAGACCCCACAGGTGCAGGTGACAGTTTTGCAGGAGGTTTTTTAAGTTATCTTGTTAAGAATTGTGACTTTAATTCTGGTAAAATAGATATTGATTGTTTCAAAAACTCAATTGTTTATGCTAATATTCTTGCTTCTTTTAACATAGAAGGATTTGGAGTAAAAGGAATTGAAAATATTACTTTGGAAGATATTAAAAAAAGATATGTTACATATCTTAATTACTCTTTAATACCCAAAATATTTTAGGGGGTTAAAATTGTTAATAGAAGTTATGAGAGCAAAAATACACAGGGCAAAAATAACAGAAGCTGATCTTCATTATGTAGGAAGTATAACAATAGATAAAGAACTTTTGGAAAAGTCAGGTATAAAACCTTTTGAAAAGGTGGCTGTACTTGATATAAACAATGGTGCAAGGTTTGAGACATATGTTATTGAGGGAAAGAGTGGAACAGGCGAGATATGCATAAATGGGGCTGCTGCCAGACTGGTTCATAAAGGAGACCTTGTTATAATAATTGCTTATGGTTATATTGATTTAAAAGAGGCTGATAATCATAAACCGACTGTTGTTCATGTTGATGAAAATAATAAAGTTATAGCAGTAAGTAAGGGTTAATTTTAATGGTTGATTATTTAGAGAGACTTATTGAACCTTTAATTAAGAGGTATAAGTTTCTGGAATCTGAGTTTTCTAGTGGTAATATAGATTATTCTTCACCAGATTATTTCCAGATAAATAAAGAGTATAAGTGGCTTGAAAAAATAATTAATCTTAATAATGAATATAATCAATTAATGGATAATATTAATGAACTTAAAGATATGTTAAAGATTGAAAAAGATGATGAAATGTTGTCTCTTATACAATCTGAGTTGTCTGAAAAGGAGAAAAAATTATTAGAAATAGAGGAAGGAATAAAGTACAGTATAATTCCTCCTGACCCTAATGAAGGAAAAAATATAATTGTTGAAATAAGAGCGGGTGCAGGGGGTGATGAGGCTGGTATATTTGCAGGTGACCTTTTTAGAATGTATAATATGTTCTGTGAGAGTAAAGGACTTATTGTTGAAATAATAGATTCAAATCCTGAAGAAGCTGGTGGTTATAAAGAGATAGTTTTTGGTGTAAAAGGTGAAAATGCTTACGGTTTATTAAAATTTGAGAGTGGTGTTCATAGAGTTCAAAGAGTTCCAAAAACAGAGGCTGCAGGAAGAATACATACATCAACTGTTACAGTTGCTGTCCTGCCTGAAGTTGGAGAAACAGAGGTAAAAATTTTGCCTGATGAAATAAAAGTAGAGACAACAAGGTCACAGGGGGCAGGTGGACAGCATGTTAATAAGACTGAATCAGCTGTTAAAATAACTCACCTACCGACTGGTATAATAGTTCATTGTCAGGATGAAAGATCACAGCATAAAAATAGAGAAAAGGCTATGCGTATCTTAAGAGCAAAGCTTAAAGAGTTGTATGATAGACAAAAAAAAGATGAGATAGACACTAAAAGAAAAAATCAGGTTGGTAGTGGTGAAAGATCTGAGAAAATAAGAACATACAATTATCCTCAAAATAGGGTTACTGATCACAGAATAAACTTTACTGTTTATAACCTTGACCAGGTTATGAATGGGTATCTTGATGAAATAATAGAAAAACTTAATCTTGTTGAGAGAGAGGAAATTATAAAAGATCTAATTGAGAGGCAAAAGGTTAATATCTAAGTTTTAAATATTATCAATTTTTTAACTAAAATGCATGGTTTTTCAATCTTTAAACAAGTTCAATTTAACTTAAGAAATATAGAAATAAAGATAGTTAACAAAAATATTTGGTGTAATAATTAAAGTATTTTGGGTTTAGAATTAAAGTATAAATAAAAAACTGTCATTTTTTTATTTAAAAAAATGAATTTCTTAAAAAAGAGATACATTCTAATTTTTTATATTTAAAATAGGTTGTTTTAAGCGGGGACGACGGGACTTGAACCCGCGGCCTCTTGCGTGACAGGCAAGCGTTCTAACCGGACTGAACCACGCCCCCACAATGGGCCTGGATGGACTTGAACCATCGGCCTCACCCTTATCAGGGGTGTGCTCTAACCACCTGAGCTACAAGCCCTTTAACCTAACACCAATGTTCATCCAATTAAAATTTATAAAACTTGAATAGTTAAATCCAAATTTTATTTTAATAATATTCTAAAATTTTAATTTTAAATTTACATTTATTTGATTATTTACGAAATTTATAAATAGAATTTTGTAATAAGATTTAAATTATTTGGGGATTTTAAAATGAAAAAATTTTTTTTATCATGCCTGTTAATCCTTATTTATATTAATATTTTTTCAAAGCCTGTTTATAATGTAGTTTTAATAATACCATTAACTGGCAATGATGCTGCTATTGGCAATGATATAAAAGAGGGTCTTAATACATTTTTAAAATATATGGATAGTGTAGGGGGCTTTAATTCTTATGATATAGTTTTCAAGATTATTGATAATGGTTCTAAAAGTATAAATGATTCAATAAAGTCCTATTTTATTAAAAATAAGGATAGTTTCATAATTACTGCAGGATGTTTATATGATGAAGAGATATTATATTTATCAGATTTTGCTGAAAGAGAAAAAATACCTTATATTTTCCCAATAAATGTTAGTTTTAAAAAAAATTTCAGTAAATATGTTTTTCCTGTTATACCTGATGTTCAAACAGGATATAAGTTTTTAAGAGAATATTTCAGAAAAGAAAATTTGGAATATTCTGTTATTTATAACCAAGATACAAAAGAGAATGCTTTTACTATTTTTGAGAATGATAAACTAATTGATGTTAATGATCCATCACTTGTTGATAAAATAAAAGAAAATACAGTACTTTTCCTTTCTTCAAAAGATGATATTATTAGTGTTTTAAAAAAAGTGAAAGATAAGACAAAAATATTTTTTAATCATGACAATATTAACATAATTAATAAGTTTCAAGAAGATGATGAGAAGAAATTACTAAATAATTCTATTTTTATCAACTGGGTTAAACCTGCTAATGAACCTTCTGTTGAGTTTTTTATTGGGGAATATAAAAAAAATTATGATAAAGAACCAAATAATTACAATCTTATTGGTTGGAGTATAGGAGATATTATTTATGAAACAGTAAGGAGAGGGTTTGAAAAAAATATGGAGATAAATAGAGATATTGTGGTTTCAGAATTAGAAAAATTTGGGGATAACGGAGGATATGACTCAACATTATATAAAGTTTATTATTCAGAGTTTGCAAGTGAATTATCAAGGATTGGGATATCAGGTTTTTATTTTGTTATGTTTAAGGACAGTTTCTTGATTAAGAATTCAGATTTTTTTGATTATTTTGATATAATTAAATAATTGTTTTATTTAAAAAAATCTTTAGAAAATATTTTTCATTTTCAAGTAAATTATAGTTAAATTAAAATTTTAATTTAATCTCTTTTTTTTTGTATATTTTATATCAAAATTTTTAAAAAAATAAAGGAGAGAAGCATGGAATTAAAAGGTAAAGTTGCTGTTATTACTGGCGGTGCCAGTGGTATAGGTGAAGCTGTTGCAAAGTCTTTAGCACAGGATGGTGTAAAAGTAGTTATAGGTGATATGAACCAAGAAGCTATTGATAGAGTTGTAAAAGAGATCAAAGATTCAAAAGGAGAAGCTGAGGGTGTTCTCTGTAATGTAACAAAAGAGGATGAAGTTGCAAAACTTATGGATACTGCTGTTCAAAAGTTTGGGGCTATTAATATAGTTGTTCCATCGGCTGGTATAATCAAAGATGGTCTTATGTTAAACACTGACAAGGAGACTGGTAAAGTTAAAAAAGTAATGTCAACAGATGATTTTATGGCTGTAATTAACGTAAACCTTCTTGGTACATTTTTAACTTTAAGAGAAGCAGCAAGAAGAATGGTTGATAACAAGTGGGAAGGTGTACTTTTTACAGTTGCATCTATTAACAAAGAGGGCCAAGTAGGACAGATAAACTACTCTTCTACTAAGGTTGCAGTTGCGTTATGGCCAAAGATACTTGTTGGTGAGTTCCACATGAGGGGAATAAAGAACATAAGAGTTGTAGGTATAGCACCAGGATATGTTGGTACTCCAATGGTTAGAGGAATGAATCAGGATGCTTTAAAAGCAATACTTGCAGATGTACACCTTGGTAGATTAATAGAGCCAGAAGAAATAGCTGATTTAATAAAATATGTTGTTAAAAATGATGCAATAGATGCAACTACTATTGAAATAACAGCTGGTGTTTCTTATAACAAGTCAAGAGCAAAATAAATTTTTATTTTTGGTGGCCCTTCTGGGCTACCATTTATAAAATATTCCAAGATTTTTATCTTGATCAACACCGACACCTACATCATCCATCTCAAGTTCAAGCAATTGTAAAATACCGGCTGTAATAAGCATTATTATGCTTGTATTTTTAAAGAATTGTTGTGCGTTGTTAAAAAATATAGCTCTGTCGTAAACTTGATTTATATTATATTTACTCCATTGACTTACCTCCATTGATTGTATTGTCTCAAACTTACTCTGATAATAATCAGCTCTCTCTTTTGTATATATAAAACCTGCAAAAAATGGGAAGAATGAATAAAAGGTAAAGTTTTTTATTTTATTTATTGTTTTTTTCTTTTCTTCAACTTCGTAATTATACTTTTTCAATATAATTTTTATATTATTGTTTTCCTGATTTTTTGTATTAAAATTTAAATTATAATGTTCAAAGCCTTCAAGTGATAACCTTATATTGTAAGTCTTATTTTTTATCACTTTAAACGATACTGGAGTAAATCCTATAAAAAGATCGTCTAAAAATAATGCTGCTCCATTAGGGCTTGAATTTACAGTAATCTCTTTTTCTTCATTTTTTTCCATCTCTATTTTTATTTTTGTGTCATTATTGATTTCTAATTCTAATTTTTTTGTTTTATAGTTGTCTTTTATTGCTTTTAGAATGTGCTTTCCTTTATTAATATATATTGCATCTGTATTGATATATTGTTCATCTATATAGATTATTGCACCCTCTGTATTTTCTATCTCGAGTAGGTAATATTCATCTTTTGTAAGATTGTTTATTAATTTTTTCATAATGGATAATACTATTGGTTTTATAAAGTTTAAATCTATTTTTTCAATATCTATTTTTGTAAGATCAATTTTTGTTTTTTCTTCCCACTCAAATATTGTTTTTTCTGTATATGGATCATAAATTTTCACATTTATTCCATCTTTTCTTATATTTCCTGTGAGGAATAATATATCTTCACTATATTTCTCATTTTCTCTAAACTTTTCAGTTTTTATCTTAAAACTCTCAGGGAATTTTATATTTTTATCATCTATTTCATCTGGCCTTAGGAATAAAGGATATAAGTAGAGTGAAAAATTATCTGATAAAATCCCATATTTTATTAATTTTATTTTTTCTCTCTGACTTAATTTTTCTGGCTTATAACCAAATTTTGTAAAAAAACTATTGTTTTTTATAGTTGCAATGTCTATTATAAAAGGTATTTTATCAATGTGTTTTAGGTATGTATATAATAATTCTGGTAAGTATTCACTTAAGATCTTTAGTTCTATTGTTCCATCCGATTCAAATTTTGATATTATTATTTTTTTTTCAAGTTTAAACTCAGGTTTTTCAAAATCAATTTTTTTTACTTTTTTTTCAGTGAGAAAACATGATGAGATAAAAATTGGTAATAATAAGCTAATAATTATTTTTTTATTTTCCACTTTAAAAACTCTGTCATAAAATCGTCTATATACCCGTCCATAACTTTATCGACATTTCCAGTTTCATAATTTGTTCTATGGTCTTTTACAAGTCTATAAGGTTGGAATACGTAACTTCTTATCTGATTGCCCCATCCTATCTCTTTTTTTTCTCCTTCTATACTTTTTAATTCATCATTTTTCTTTTTTTCATAATAGTCATATAGTTTTGCTTTAAGGAACATCATTGCTTTTTCTCTATTTTTATGTTGAGACCTTTCTTGTTGACACTGTACAACTATTCCTGTAGGTATATGTGTTATTCTTATTGCTGATTCTGTTTTATTGACATACTGGCCACCTGCACCTGATGCTCTATATGTGTCTATTTTAAGATCGTTTGGATTTATGTTTATCTCTATATCCTCTTTTATTTCTGGTAATACGCTTACAGATGCAAACGATGTATGTCTTCTTGCATTAGCATCAAAAGGTGAGATCCTAACAAGTCTGTGAACACCTATCTCACTACTTAAGTAGCCGTAAGCGTATTCACCGTTAAAATATATCGTAATACTTTTTATTCCAGCCTCCTCCCCATCAATCTTATCTATTATTTCTGTTTCGTATCCCATCCTTTCAGCCCATCTTAAATACATTCTTGTTAACATTGAAACCCAATCGTTTGATTCAGTCCCACCTGCACCAGCATTTATTGAAAGATATGCAGAGGACTTATCGAATTTACCATTGAAATATATTAAAGTTTCTTTTTTTGTAAATTCTTCAATTATTTTTTTATATTCTTTTAAAAAGTCTTCGTAAAACTCTTCATAACCTTCTTTTATCATGTATCCTATTTCTATAAGGTTATCAACTGATTTTATAAGATTATCCCATTCATTATATGTTTTTTTTAGATTTGAAACCTCTTTTGTTATTTTATTGGCATTTTCCTGGTCATTCCAGAAAGATGGTGATGTCATTTGATTTTCAAGTTCTTTTACTTTATCTTTATAATCTATTATACCAAGGTCTTTAAAATATTGGTTTAGTTTATTTTTTGTTTCTTCAAGAGTATTTATCTGTTCATCTATGTTTATTGACATAAGAGATTTTCCTTCTGTGTTTTTAATTTTTTTAAGTTAAAATTTAAAATATTTCATAATAGTTTTATAATTTATAATAATAAAAAAGCAATATAAAACAATGTAATATTAAATTAGAAAACTAAAAAACTATTAATTTTTTTTAAATAATCATATATTTTAATTACTATTTTCTAATTTTTTTATTATAAAATAAAATGGTTTTTTATTAAATCATCTTTAACTTTTGACTGTTTTTTATTTAAAAGTGTAATGTTAATTAGAAAATAGTGTTTAAAAATTTATAAGTGATATATATTTTAATTTTTTTAATAAATTTTATCTTGTTAATAAAGATGGGAGAATTTGTAATGAACATTAAAGACTATAAGGAATTATACTTATCAGGTGAAAAAAGACCTATCGAAGTTATAGATGAGATATTTAAAAATATAGAGTCTGATAACAAGAGTGAGAAACCTCTAAATGCTTTTATTAGTTTAAGGAAAGAGAAGGCATTAGAGGAAGCATCGGTTATTAATGATTTTTCGAAACCTCTTGCTGGTATTCCAATTGCTGTAAAAGATAATATAAATGTGGAAGGTGAACTTACAACTTGTGGTTCACGAATTCTTTCAAATTATAGGGCAATATTTGATGCTTTTGTTATAAAAAAACTTAAAGATGCTGGTGCAATAATAATTGGCAAAACTAATATGGATGAGTTTGCTATGGGTTCATCTAATGAAACATCATATTTTGGACCTGTAAGAAATCCACATGATAGGGATAGAGTTCCAGGGGGCTCATCAGGTGGGTCAGCAGCAAGTGTAATAAGTTTTGTACCAATATCTTTAGGCTCAGATACTGGTGGTTCTATAAGACAGCCTGCTTCATTTTGTGGTGTTGTTGGAGTTAAACCCACTTATGGGAGGGTTTCAAGGTTTGGTTTGGTTGCATTTGCTTCATCTCTTGATCAGATTGGACCTTTTGCAAGGAGTGTTGAGGATGCTGCTATTGTTTATAATGTTATAGGTGGGCATGACCCAATGGATTCAACAAGTTTGAATAAGGATCATGAAGTTAATATTGATAATATTAAAAAAGATATTAAAGGGCTGAGGGTTGGTATTCCTAAGGAATATTTTACTGGTGGGATTAATGAAGAGGTTGAGAAGGGTATAAAAAAGAGTATAGAGGTATTAAAGGAACTTGAAGCTAAAATTGTTGATATAAGTTTGCCACATACTGAATATGCTGTTGCTACATACTATATTATTGCACCTGCTGAGGCAAGTTCTAACCTTGCAAGATTTGATGGCATAAGGTATGGTGTAAGAGAGAAAGCTGATACTCTTATTGAAACATATAAAAAGACAAGGGGTAATGGTTTTGGAAAAGAGGTTAAGAGAAGAATAATGATAGGAACCTATGTTCTATCAAGTGGTTATTATGATGCGTATTATCTTAGTGCACAGAAGGTTAGAACTCTTATAAGGGATGACTTTAAAAAAGCATTTGATAATGTTGATGTTATTATATCACCAACATCACCTACTACAGCATTTAAGATAGGAGAAAAAATTGATGATCCTATAAGTATGTATCTTTCTGACATTTTTACAATATCAGCAAATATTGCTGGTATTCCTGCAATGTCGATTCCTATTGGTAGAGATAGTAAAAAACTTCCAATAGGAATTCAGATAATGTCAAAATGGCTTGATGAGGAAACTATGTTTAGGGTTGCTTATAATCTAGAAAAAAATTCTGATTATAAATAAACTATTGACTTTTATATTTTTTTATACTATTATATATAAATGATATAAAATTATCAAATATAAGGCTATAGTATGAATTATACTATTAAAGAAGATAAAAATAAAATAATAATTAAGATAGAAGAAGAACTTCTTAATAATGAAAATTCTGAAGCTTTAAGGTTTTTATTATCTGAGAGTATAAACGATGGTATTAAAAATATAGAACTTGATTTATCAAATGTTAAGGCTACCAATTCAAGTGGTATTGCTAAAATACTTTTTTTTCAGAAAAAAATTTCTGAAAAAGGGGGTAGTTTAAAAATAATTGACATGCATCCTGAGTTAAAAAAGCTTTTTCACTTGATAGGTCTTGATAATATCTGATTATTTATATTTTTAAAAACTATTGACTTTTTTTGAAACTTTTTTATTTTTTTATTTAGTAATTAAAAATTTTAAAATAAAATTTTAATAGGAGTTAAAAATGAAATATGTTATTGAGGAAGAAAAGGGTTCTGTTCTTCTTAAAATAGAAGAGGACTTACTTAATACTCAGAACTCAGAAGAGTTAAAGACAATTTTAAATGAACTTTATACAAAAGGTTATAAAAATATAGAAATAGACCTTTCTAAGGTTAAAGCAACAAACTCAAATGGTATTGGTAAAATACTATTTTTCTATAAAAAACTTAGTGAAGAGGGTGGAAGTTTAAAGATAAAAGCTATAAATCCTGAATTAAGGGAGACTTTTGAACTTTTAAGACTTGATAAATTATTTGGTATATAGACGTTTAAAATTGAAAGAAATTAGTAACAGTATTTTCAATCTTTTAAGTGATTTTATATTAAAAAAAAGTGGTCTTTTTTTACCATTATCTAAAAAAATAATGGTAATGAATAGACTAAAAAAGAGAGCTGATGAATTGGGTTTTGAAAGCATTGAAGACTATATAAAATATGCTATAAAAGAGGATAATACAAGAGAAAATTTTAAAATAATAGGACTTTTAACAACAGGAAAAACTGGTTTTTTTAGAGAAAAGGAACATTTTAATATACTTTTGAATAATATTTTACCTATCTTATTTTCTAAGAAAAAAACCATTAAGGTTTGGAGTATTGGTTCTTCTACAGGTGAAGAACCATATTCTCTTGGTATTATGATAGATATGTATATTAGAAACAATTTTATTAATGGCTTTTTTTCTATATTAGCTACAGATATAAATATTGAGTCTTTAAGAGTTGCAAGGGATGGAGTGTATCTTGAACATCAGTTGTCTGGTGTACCTGATGAAATAAGAGACAAGTATTTTATAATTGAAAGTATGAAAAATGAAAAAAGTTATAGAATAAGATCGTTTTTAAGAGATAGAATATCATTTGTTTTTGATAATATAATAGATTCTAAAATATTTGATATTTTTGATATAATTTTTATGAAAAATACTATAATGTATTTTTCAACTGAAAAGAGAGAGGTTGCTTTAAATAAGGTTTATAATTCAATAGAGGAGGGTGGATATTTTTTTATTGGTATTACTGAAACAATAGATGATATAAAACATAATTTTAAAAGGTCTGGCTTTATTAAAGTTTATACAAAGTTTCAGTAAATACCAGAAGAGGTTTATATGAACACAAGTATTTTGCTTGCACTTGATAATGAAAAGATAGAGTATTTTAAATCTCTGTTTAAGAATAATTACCCTGAGTTTAATTTATTTATAGCAAATAATGTTAAAGATGCTATATCTATTGTTAATCAGAACAGGATAGCACTTTCTATACTTGATTTTGTTATAAATAATAGCAATGGAATTGAAATTGCTGATGTGTTAAAGACAAAAGATGAGAATAGTCAGGTTATATTTGTTACTTCTCGGGGCATATCAAGTTCTAATATTGCTGACTTTGATATTATTGATGGGTTTATATATACTCCATTTTCTGAAAATCTTGTTATAAAACAGTTAAATTTTCATATAAACTATTATAAAAAAGCATTGAATATATTATATTCGCAAGAAGTTTTCAAAAAATTAGCTGATGAAATTAATAATATTATTTTTATTGTTGATAAAAAACTTAATATACTTTACTCTAATTTTGAGTTTTTAAACTCTTTTGGTCAGATATCCTATCTTGATAAATTAAGAAGGTTTTTCCCTGGTGTTATAATTGATTTTATAAAAGAAAAAATAGAGAATATTTCAGATGATTTTTCAAATAATCATCTTGAGTTTATTTTTAAAGAGGAACATTATAAAGTAAATATATTCAATTATTTTTGTGATAATAGTGCTTTTATTATATTTATAAATTTTTTTAAACCAGATTTAAATGGTGATAATAATTACGCTTACTTTAAAGATTATATTTATAAACAGTATACTACATACAGGAAAATTTTATCAGAACAATTGCCAGTTTTTAAAAAGTTCAGTATAAATATTTGTGAGATTTTATTTAGTAATAATGCAAGTAGTATTATTTATAGGTTTTATAAAGATAAAGAGAGATTATACTATGTAGTTTTAAAAACGTTAGATAATAGTGTTTCTTCATATTATTCATCTGCAATATTTAAAGAGTTTATTGATAAAAATATTGATAAATTAAAGAAAGATATAGACCTATTTTTAAAGAGTTTTCAAGATTTTTACTATTCTAACAAGTTTAAAGAGATAATAAATATATTTACAGGTTATATTGATGAGAAGAAAGAGGAGATTAGTTTTTCACTCTGTGGATTTAATCAACCAAGGATTGTTGATAATAATAATGTTTTGAACAATCTTTTTGTTAAAGAATGGAACTTTCCTATTGGTATAGCTAAAAATTATTTTGATTATAAAAAAGCCAGTTTTGATTTTTCTAATTTTGCCAAGTTTTCAATGTATTCGGATGAGATTGTTGAATTTACTCATAAAAATGGTAAGGATATAGATTATTTTATTATAGATAAGTTTTTGACATCAAATATTAATAATGCTCTTGAAGACCTTAGAATGATAAAAGACTCTGAAAATATAAAAAATAAAACAGGCTTTTTATTGTTTTTTAACTTCAATAAACCTATAAAAGAAAGAGTTACTGTAAACAGGTCTTCATCTATTGATGGTATAACAAACAGTATACTTGATATTATTAATAGATTTGATATATCTTTTGGTTTTAAAAAGAGGTGTTTTGTAGTTCTTGAAGAGATTATAAGTAATATGATAAAATATGGGCTCGGTGGGAAAATATCGTATAAAATTGATCATCAAAAAGTAATTTTTATTTTTCAAAATATAAGTGATACTAGTTTTAATCCATGGGATTTTATAAATGCTATAGATAATAAAAATGATGAAGACTTAATTAGAAATAATATAATTAAAAATGTAAAGAGTGATTCTCTTAAACTTGGTTTATATATGACTGAAAAGTTTTCTGATAGATTTTGGGCAACAAAAGATGGTAAATATATTTGTGTTATTTTAAAAATTGAACCTAAAATGCCTTTTATTTTGGAATAATAGTATCTAATTAATTATTTCTATACCAATTAAACATACATCATCTTCAAGATCGTATGTTTCACAAAATTCTAGAAGATTAAAGTATATTTTATCTATTAGTTCTTCTATTTTTAATTGATAGTTGCATTCTATTATTTTATAGAATGTATCTTCAAACATATCTTTATTTTGGTTAATAGCCTCTGTTAGACCATCTGTATAGAAAATTAATTTGTCATTTTTTTGTAATTCTATTACTTTTTCCTCAACATTTATGTCTTCTAACATGCCAAGTATTTTTCCTTTTCCCCCAAGTTTTATAATTTTACCATCTCTTATAAGTATTGGTTCTGGATGGGATGCTTTAACATATGTAAGTTTTTTATTTGCAGAGTTATATAATCCATAAAATGCTGTAAGAAATTGTCCTGTATTATAGGAGACTATTTTTTTGTTTATATCCTCAATAAGCTCTTTGGGTCTAAGTTTTTTAATTCCTGCATTGTCTATTATAGACTTTAGAATCATTGTAACAAGTGCGGCTGGCACTCCATGACCTGAAACATCTGAAATAAAAATTCCTATTATCTTATTCTGTATGTTAGTAATATCATAGAAATCACCACCTAACTCTTCCATTGGTTTGTATATTGAACTTATTTTGAGTCCTTCTATTTTTGGAATATTTTTGACAATTAATGATTGTTGTATTTTGTTTGCTATTTGAAGCTCTTTTTTAATTTGATTATTTATGTTTTTTATAAATCTATTCTTTTCTTCCAGTATCTTATTTTTTTCTTCTACCTCTTTATGTAACAGATAATTCCTTTTTATTGATGGGATAAGTGAGAATAGGTCTTTTAACATGCTTATTTCTGTGGTTGTAATATCTACAGAATTATTAAAAGACCATAACTGAGCAACCCCAACAGCCTTTCCTTTTTCTAATATTGGCAATATAAGTACAGACTTTATATTTATAATTTTTTCTACAGATTCTATTGCTATTTTATCTTTTTCTCTCATTGGAAGATTTTTTATAGAGTTTATATCTTTAAAATAGATTGGCATTTTAGAGGTAAATACTATACAGTTAGCCATTTCAGGTGGGTTTATGACAGGTGGAGAACCATTTTTCCCAAACATTTGTGTAAGTCTTTCAAGACATTCTCTAAAATTAGATTCAATTACAGCCCCTTCATCTATTGGTAATAATCCGTTTTCTTCTATTTGAGTGAAAATCATATCAAAGCCAAATATTTGATTAAGGTTTATTAGTATGTGAGAGTACAGTTCTTTTTCATCTATTTTATTTATTGTTGCTGTAAGGTTAAGTAATTTTTTATAAGTCTCCTCTGTTTTATTGAAATTATTCTCTTTCTCTTCAAGTTCACGTATTTTAAGTGATATTTCCATATAGGGATTAAAGTATTTTATTATTTCAGATACATCATTATCTTGTTCATTATTTTCAAACCATATCAATTGCAGTAAAGCAATTATATTATTATTTCTCTTAAATGAATATGTATCTATTCTTTTAGCGTCTGACATTGATATCTTTAAATAATTTTTCATTTCTGGGTCGTTAATTCTGTTTACTGTTAGAGAGGATTTATCTTTATTTATTAAATAATGATCTTTTATCGATAATGAATTTTCTATAGGAAATTCTCCCGATTCAAGTGAATCCCAAAATGCTTTTATATGATTGTACTTTTCATTTATATATTTTTTTATTCTTTTTATAAAGACTCTATTATCTTTATTTATTATTCTATGTAATATTATTGCGTCTACATTGATGTTTTCTAGTATAGTATCAACTAATGTAAGGAATATTTTTTCTAATGAAAGGTCAATAAGTAAAAAATCAAGATTTTTTTTAAGGTTTTCTTTATTCATCAGTTAACCTAATTATTTGTTTAATTCTCTTAATAATTCAGTTCCTTTTTTATAACCAATATCAAACTTTTTTTGTAATTGGGATGGTCGATAGTCAAGATATTCTAATGGTTCAGGGTCTATATTAAGTGAAAATATTTGTATATTTCTATATTTTTCTTTTGGTAAAAGGCCCTCTTTTACCCATTTATTAACTTTTTCTATAAAATATAACTGTTGATCTAAATATGAGTTCATAGCAATATCATTTGCTCTATCATTAAGTTCAAGCAGACTTGAGGGTGGCTTTGACATTTTAGGGTATGACCTTACTATTATAAACTTTTCTATTTCGTTATATTTATCAAGTAGAATATTAACAGGTGGATTGTTAAAATGGTCTTCAATAAATATTTCACCATCTATTTTAACAGGTTTGAAGTATGGGATCCTTGTACCAAGCCATAGATGCTTTTTCTCAAGATCAAACTCTTGTAAATTAATTGTTTTGTGTTCACCAGTTAGAAGGTTTACTATAGAAGTGTAGACAGGTATTTTCATATTTTTCTGTATTAAAATTGTTTCTTCTGTTATTTTATAGTGGTAAGAAAATGGTGTAGAATAATTATTTGTTAATATGTCATTGTAGTAACTGAAATATGAAGTTGAGTGAAAAGTGGAATTAAAATATGAGTTTGTGAATACAGCTTCTGGTGGTGTTGCAAATAAGTTTGCGTTTTTTATTTCTTTTAGAGCTTTTTCTATTGGATAATTTGCTGAGTATATCATTGCTGCTTTTATTGATGCACCTTCTGTTGATATAGCCTTAAACATTATATTATTTTCTTGAAATGCTTTGAAAAAACCTAAAAGTAATGTTTCAAAACCAGCCATTCCCTGAATAAGGAGTGCTGTTCTGTCAAGTTTTAACATTTTTATTCCTTATGTATTTTTAATTTCATTTTATAGTAATTTTATAGTATTATTATATATATTAATTACTTTTTAAATTTTGTCAAAAAAATTTATTTTTTTAAACCTTATTTTGATTAAGGTATCTTAATATTAATCTCTTTAATAAGATTCTTATTTATTATTTAAATTTTTCAAATATATAATATATAAAATTAATATTAATCAATTACAAAAATATTTTCTATTTTAATCAAATAAGTTTATTTTAGTTACTATCTTGTTTATTGGTTATGATCTTTAAAAACTCTTCTTCACTTATTGTTCTTATTCCAATTTTTAAAGCTTTTTCTAGTTTTGAGCCTGGCTCTTTACCAACAAGTAGATAAGTTGTGTTTTTTGAAACAGAATCAGTTACTTTTCCTCCAAGTTTTTCTATTATTTCTTTTGCTTTTTCCCTTGGTTTAAAATTATCAAAGCTTCCTGTAATTACCCAGACTGTATTTTCAAATATTTTATTGCTCGAACTCTCCTCTGTTTTTTTCTCTACTCCTACCTGGAACCCTTTTTCTTTAAAGAATTGAATAAGATCAAGGATTTCCGGGTCATTAAATGCTTCTACTATTTTTAAAGCTGTAATTGGGCCTATTCCTTCTATTTTTGATAGTTCTTCAGTTTTTTTATTTTTTGCTATTTCTATCAATTTATCAAAAGAATCATACCTATTTTCTATTAATAGTTTTATTACATTTGGACCTATTGATTCTATACCTATTGCTTCAAAGAGTTTTGCGAACTCTTTTTTCTTAACATTTTCTATGCTATCTTTTATTATTTTTACTTTTTTGTCAGCAAAACCTTC
Organism: Spirochaetota bacterium; assembly: GCA_029552945.1. Classification (GTDB taxonomy): domain Bacteria; phylum Spirochaetota; class GWB1-36-13; order GWB1-36-13; family JAKPDD01; genus JAKPDD01. Next base: position 51,415 of record JAKPDD010000008.1, on the reverse strand, counting down.
CAGGTTTTTTATAATATCAAAATCTATTATAAAGAGGTCTTTAATGTTTTTTATTATTTTATTTTCAAGTAATTTTTCAACAGTGTTTTTTCCTATACCATTGATCTCTAACTTATCAACAAAAAAGAATATTGATTCTCTTATTCTGGCAGGGCAGTGTCTGTTTTTACAAAATAGGTGTGCTCCATCTTTTTCAAGTTTTGAATAGCATTCAGGGCATTTCTCAGGTATTTTAAAAACTTCACCCTTTTTTTCTATAACTTTTTCTATTGCAGGTATTATATCACCTCTTTTTGATACTAAGACAGTATCTCCTATACCTATTTCAAGTTCATCTATATATTCTTGATTATGAAGTGTTGCTTTTTGTACTGTACTACCTGATATTTTTATAGGCCTTATTATAGCAAGCGGTGTAATTTTACCTGTTCTCCCAACTTGAACTTTTATATCCAGGACTTCTGATATGTTTGTTGGTGATTCAAATTTATAAGCTATTGCCCATTTTGGATGGTGTGAAGTGTATCCCAGTTTTTCTCTTAAATCTATGTTATTTGTTTTTAATACTATACCGTCTATATCATATTGAAGTTTTTTTCTTTTTTCTGTTATATTTTTTATAAACTCAGCAATTTGATCTACTTTGTAGCTTTGAAAGTGCTTTGAGGTCTCTTTATCAGAAAATAGAGCAATGTTTTCAATTGGTGTTGGGAACCTATTTTCTACTAAAAACTCAAGACTTTCAATATGTGTTTTAAACTTTATGTCTGTAGTATAAAGGTCATATACGAAGATTCTTAAGGGTATTTTTGCAACATCCTCAGGACTTATTCTTCTTATACTCCCTGCTGCAAAGTTTCTTGGGTTAGCATATATGTTACCCATTTTTTCATTGTATTTTATAAAGTCATCTCTGTTTATAAATACCTCTCCTCTTATTGCCATATTTATTTTATTTTCTAGTACAACTGGTATTGATCTTATTGTCTTTATGTTATTTGTAAGATCATTACCTATTTTTCCATCACCCCTACTTAGAGCATATTCTAAAATACCGTTTGTATAATACAAGACTACTGAAAAACCATCTATTTTAGGTTCTGCAACAAAATCTTCTATTTTGTTTGAGTTAAGCCATTTAATTAATTCATCTATATTGTAGGCTTTGTCAAGACTGAGTACAGGGATTTTATGCTCGACTTCTGCAAAATTGTTTGTAATATCACTTGGTACTCTTTGAGTTGGAGAGCCAGCTAATATTATACCAGTTTCTTTTTCTAACTCTTTAAGTTCATTTACAAGTTTATCATACTGTATATCAGATATTTCTGGTTTATTTAGTACGTAGTATAGATAATCATGGTACTGAATTTTTTTTATTAATTCCTGCATTTTTTCTTTTTTGTCCATTATTTAACCTGTTTCTATTTTTTAGTCTTATTAAATTTAAATTTCTTAAGTTTTACTGTTCTATTTAATTGATTTAAAAATATTATTTCCTAAATAAAATGCTCTAATCTTTTTTTATAATGGTTTTAAGTATTTTTTATTGTTTTCTTAAATTTTTTTACTTTAAAATTCTTAAAATCAAAGGTTATATAATATATGGCAAAAAAGCTTTTTTTTATTTTTATATTCCTTCTAATAATATTAACTGGTACCTCAGGATATATGATTATAGAAGGTTGGAACTTTATTGATTCTCTATATATGACTGTTATAACAGTTACTACTATAGGTTTTACTGAGGTAAGGCCACTTTCGGTTTATGGTAGAGTCTTTACAATATTATTTGCTTTGATAGGGATTGGAGTAATTACAACTTTTATAAGTATTATAAGTTCTATTATAACTCAGACAAAAATAATTGAAAACTATAGGAGAAAAAAGATGGAAAAGTCTATTAGCAGGTTAAAAAATCATGTTATAGTTTGTGGAGCAGGTAATATAGGAAGGTATGTTATAAAAGAACTTGTTAGAGAAAATAAGAGACCTGTTGTAGTTATAGATAATGATCCAAACTTTATTAACCTTGCACAAAAGGATTTAAAGGATATCGATTATAATGAAAAAAGTTTATTTTTTGTTGAAGGGGATCCCTCAAAAGAGGATATTTTATTAAATCATGCGAATATAAACAATGCTTATGGGCTTGTGACATGTCTTCCAAATGATTCGAGTAACCTTCTTATAAGCCTTACTGTGAAAAACCTTAATCCAAGAGTTAAGGTATCAGCTTTTGTTATTGAAGAGGAGAATATACCAAAGTTTTATCTTCTTGGTGTTGATGATGTAATATCAGGCAATTTTATAATAGGAAAGAGGCTTGCAACATCTATGGTTAATGAAAATATACTCTCTTTTATTGAGCAGATTAGCTTTATAAGAGATAGGTCATATTATATTGCTGATATTGTTATTTCATCTGATTCAAAAGTTATTGGGAAGACTCTAAGAGAGCTTAATTTACCTAATAATTTTGATTTGCTTGTGGTTGCTGTTAAGAGTCAGGATTTCTCGGAATATATATTTAATCCAAAAGCTGATTATACTATAAATAAAAACGATGTACTTATAGTTATGGGGAAAAAGAAAATATCGAGAAAATTAGTAATTATGTCAAAAATTAGTTTTTTATAATCAATTTAATAATATTTATATCCATTTATTTTTTCTAAAATATTTTATCATAATAAGAGCTACTAATAGCATAAGACCTAATGCTGCAAAGTATCCATACTTCCATTTAAGTTCAGGCATGTTTTCAAAATTCATTCCGTAAACTCCAGCAATAAAGGTAAGAGGTATAAATATTGTTGATATTATTGTTAATACTTTCATAATAGAGTTCATTTTATAACTTATAGCAGATAGATTAATTTCTAGCAAACCAGATAATATTTCTCTGAATATTTCTATTGTTTCAAGTATTTCGACAGTATGATCATAAATATCTTTAAGGAATATATTAATTGACTTATTAATTATACCATTTTCGTTTTTTCTTAATTTAGCTATTATTGTTCTTAATGGCCATATATATTTTCTTATGATAATCACATCCTTTTTTATTTTGTATATATCTGTAATTAAATCTTCTTTTGTTTCATTTATTATAACATCTTCAACATTTTCTATTTTATCACTTATTTTTTCAGTTATTAGATAATAGTTGTCTATAAGTACGTCGAGTAAACAGTAAGCCAGATAGTCTGCCTTCATTTTTTTTATTTTTCCTTTATTAAACCTTATTCTATCTCTTATAGGATCAAATACATCACCCTTTCTCTCCTGAAAACTTATTACATAATTCTTTCCTATTACAAAACTTATATGTTCTTCTATAATATTATATTCATTATCTAGTGATAACATTTGACAGCACAGAAAAATATATTCATCATATTCATCCAGTTTAGGTTTTTGAGTAGTATTTAGTACATCTTCCAATAAAAGTGGGTGTAAGTTAAATATTTCGCCTATCTTTTCAATTATTTTAATATCATGAACTCCATTTATGTTTAACCACATTGTTTTTTTATTTTCTTTTAGACTCTTTATCTCATCTATTTTTTTTATTTCTGTTTCTATATAAGATTCCTCGTCATATATAAAAGCTTCAATTGTTACTTTCTCTTTTAAGTTCTTACCAACATATATTAAACTTCCTGGGGGAAGGCCTATCTTTTTTCTTTTATCTGTTTTTTCTTTTTTCATAGCTTTATATCCTTTTTTACTGGTTGGCAAAGTTTATTATAAATTCTGGGATTTTTTCAAGACCAAGTATGTAGTTAGAAGCTCCAATATCTATTGCAGCTTTTGGCATTCCCCATACTACTGAGCTTTCTTCATCCTGTGCTACTGTTATTGCTCCTATATTTTTTAATTCTAAAAGTCCTTCTGCACCATCTTTTCCCATGCCTGTAAGTAAAATGGCAAGAGTATTTTTTGATACACATTTTGCCATACTTTTGAACATTACGTCAACAGCTGGTTTTTGAAAGTTTACCTTTTCACCATCAACTATTTTTGAATAATAATTTGCTCCTCTTCTTTCTATTTCCATATGATAGCCGCCAGGGGCAAGATAGACAGTGTTGGGTAATAATAATTCTCCATTTTCAGCTTCTTTTACTTTAAGCTCAGTAAGTGAATCTAGTCTTTGAGCAAAATTGAAAGTAAATTGTGGTGGCATATGTTGTGTTATTACTATTGGTGGCATTTTTGAAGGCAATTTACTTATTATATACTCTATTGCAACTGTTCCACCTGTTGAAGCACCTATTCCTATTATTTTATCAGTTGTTTTAACAAATTGAAGTACATTTTTTTTATCGATCTTAATATCTCTTTTTATAGAACTGCTTATGTTTTCATATTTCTTAAAGTTTTTTAGAAACTCATCTTTGGCCTTATATGCATTTTTTATTTTTATTATGATGTCGTTTTCAAGGTCCTGTACCGAATACCTTCCACCTGGCTTGTTTACAATATCAAAAGCACCAAGTTCAAGTGCCTTTATTGAAGCAGACTCGTCTTCAGCAGTTATTGAACTTACTATTATTACAGGGGTTGGTTTATATTTCATTAAGTATTGTAAGAATGTAAGCCCATCCATCCTTGGCATCTCAATATCTAAAGTTATAACGTCAGGGTTAAGCCTTACAATTTTATCTCTTGCTATATATGGATCTGGTGCAGTTCCTATGATATCTATTTCAGGTTCTTTGGATAATGCTTTTGTTAAGTACTCTCTTACTATTGCTGAATCATCAACTATCAATACTTTTATTTTATCCATTTTTCCTCTTGTGATTTAAGTTTAATTTTTTTGTTTTATTATAATTTAATCTTAAAATTTTTCAATAAATTTTTTAAGAGTAAATTTATAGAATAATTATGAGACTTATATTATGAAAAATTATATAATAAAGAGAATCACAGTACTTTTTGTTACATTGTTTGGTATAACACTTATAACATTTATTATAACACGAATAGCACCTGGTGACCCTGCTACTCTTAAACTCCAGTCTTCATTAACTTCCCCCAAAGCCCAGCCCATAACAAAAAAAATGATAGAAGAAAATAGAAAACTATATGGATTTGATAAACCACTTATACTTAACTTTAAGAGTAAAGGATTACCTTATTCAGTTTTATCTCTACTTAATGAGTTTATAAATGAGGAAGAAGGATATTTTAAAGATAGAGTCTTTGAAAAAATAAGGAACTTAAATACTATTGCAGTCCCTTACATAATTGAATTTCTAAAAAAAAATAATGTTAATGATAATGATAAAGAAAGGCTTATAAAGCTTATTCTGGAAGCTCTTGAAATTAAAGAGTTTTCACAAGATATTTTTAAGATAGAGAAGTATTATGAAAGTATAAAGGAAGATTTTCAAAAAAGTAAAATAGAGTCTTATCTGAAAAAATATTATGAAACTGGAATACTTGATAAAAATAAAGTTCTTTCTGCTAAATCTGCTTCTATTCCTCTATTGGTTGAATACCTATTTAAAGAAAAAAATAGAGACAGAGCAGGGGAGTTTATAAATCTTTTAGGTGTTATAACAGGTAAACCATGGGTTTATAATCCTGATATGAGTAAAAGAGAGTTTGATAATACTATTTACTCTATAAAAAAGTTTTGGGAATATGAAAAAGAGTATTATGTTGAGTTTTCTTTTTTTGAAAAGTTTTTAAGAGTTTTTTCAGATACACAGTTTGGAATATGGGTTTATAAGGTTATAAGGCTTGACTTTGATATATCTTACGCTTACAATATACCGGTTACAACTCTTATTAAAGAGAGGATTGGCCCTACAATTGAATTAAATATTATATCAATGGTTATTATTTATTTACTTGCACTTTTTATTGGGATAAGGTCATCACTTATACACAATACTAGGAAAGAGAGAATAATAAGCCTTATACTTTTTATACTCTATTCATTGCCATCATTCTGGGTTGCAAACCTTCTTATTATGTTTTTTACTGGTTCAGATTCACTAAATATTTTTCCTGCAAGTTATCTTCATTCACCAGATGCTGATAAACTATCTTTTTTTGGCTACATACTTGATCATATATGGCACCTTTTTCTTCCTGTTTTTGTTTTAACATATGGTTCGCTTGCCTATCTTTCCCGGCAGATGAAAATGAGTATGCTTGATGTTCTTTCAGCAGATTATATAAGAACAGCAATTGCAAAAGGGCTTAGTGAAAAAGATGTTATTTATAAACATGCGTTAAGGAATGCTCTTATACCTATTATTACTTTGCTTGGTGGGGTTCTTCCTGCTATGTTAAGTGGCTCTATAATAATAGAAGAAATATTTAGTATTAATGGAATGGGGAAACTCTCTTTTGAGGCTGTGATGAATAGAGATTATCCTGTAATAAATGCACTTGCTTTGATTTCAAGTTTTCTTACACTTATTGGTATTTTAATTTCTGATATATTATATTATATAGTTGATCCAAGAATTAAATTTGAAAAGGTAGAATAATTTTTTAGGGGGATATTATGCCAAAACTTAATGTAAATGGGTGTAATATATACTATGAGGTAAGGGGTAATGAAAATTCTAATGATGTTGTTGTATTTCTTAACGGAGTAATGGCAACTTTTAATAGCTGGGGTTTTCAGATCCCTGTTTTTGAAAAAGGTTTTAAAATACTATTACATGATTTTAGAGGACAGTTGTTGTCTGATAAACCAAAAGGGCCTTACAGTTTTAAAATGCATGCTGATGACCTTAAGGCTTTATTAGACCATGTTGGAATAAAAAAGGCTCATATAATAGGGACTTCATATGGTGGTGAAGTTGGGATAAAGTTTGCAATTGAGTATCCTGAAATGGTTAAGTCTCTTGCTATAATAGATTCTGTAAGTGAGGTTGATGACCTTTTAAGAATGTTTGCTTTACAGTGGAGACAACTTGCAGTAGATAAAGACCCTATCAAGTTTTATTACGGTATGCTTCCTTCTATATATGGAAATACATTTATAAAAAATAATAGGAAATTTTTGGAGACAAGGGGTGAGGGTCTGAAAAATGTTGATCCTTCTTATTTTGATGGGCAGGTTGCACTTTATGATACTTTTTTAACTCTTAATCTTACTCCAGAGCTTCATAAAATTAAGGCACCAACTATAGTTGTTGTTGGGGAAGATGATATATTAAAAAGAAGAAAATTGTCTGATATTATAGTTAATAATATACCAAAGTGTGAATATGTTATAATACCTGATTGTGGCCATGTTACAATATTTGAGAAACCTGATACATTAAACAGTATATTACTTGGGTTTGTTACTAAAAATTTATAAAAAAATAAATTTCTTACTAATAAGGAGGTAGTTTTTATGAGTATTTATTACCAGAAAGATATTGAGACAATGGATCCTGAAAAATTAAGAGATCTACAGAGTAAAAGACTTTGTGAACTTGTAAAGTATGTATATTCAAGGCAACACTTTTATCAAAGTAAGTTTGATGAGATTGGGATAAAACCTTCAGATATAAAGAGTGTGGATGATATAAAAAAATTGCCATTTACTACTAAAGATGATTTAAGGGAAAATTATCCATTTAAACTCCTTGCTGTTTCATTATCTGAGGTTGCTGAGATACATGCTTCTTCTGGTACAACCGGCAAACCAACAGTTGTTGCTTATACTAATAATGACCTTAAGCTTTGGGGAGAGGTAATGGCAAGAGCAATAGTCTGTGCTGGAGGAAGGAAGGGGGATATAATACATAATGGTTATGGTTATGGTCTTTTTACAGGGGGGCTTGGTGTTCATTATGGAGCATTAACGGGTGGTTTCCCTGTTGTTCCTGTTTCATCTGGGGCAACAAAAAGACAGATTATGCTTATTCAGGACTTTAAACCAAGAATACTTACATGTACACCATCATACTCACTTCATATGGCTGAGGAAGCTAAAGAGATGGGTGTTGACCCAAGAGAACTTTCACTTGAGATTGGAATATTTGGTGCTGAACCATGGAGTCAGTCTATGAGAAAAGAGATAGAAAAAATATGGGGGCTTAAGGCACTTGATATATATGGTCTGTCTGAAATAATAGGACCTGGGGTTGCAATGGAATGCCCTGGACAGGATGGACTTCATATATTTGCCGATCATTTTTTCCCAGAAGTTATTAATCCAGCTACAGGAGAGCATGTGAAAGAGGGGGAAGATGGAGAGCTTGTAATAACAACACTAACAAAAGAGGCTCTACCACTTATAAGATACAGGACAAGAGATATTGTAAGTATAAATTATTCAGTTTGCCCTCATTGTGGCAGGACACTACCAAGAATAAGTAAGGTTAAAGGTAGAACAGATGACATGCTTATAATAAGAGGGGTTAATGTATTTCCTTCTCAAATTGAGGAAGTTCTTCTTAAAATTGAGGGTGTTGAGCCCCATTATGTTTTGGAGGTTGACAGGATCGGTTCTCTTGACCAGCTTACAGTTGTTGTTGAAGTTAATGAGACAATATTTTCAGATGAGGTTAAAGAGATAGAAAGACTTGAAACAAAAATAAAAAGAGAGATAGAGAGTATATTGAACTTGAGAGTAAATTTAAGACTAGTTGAACCTAAAACTATTGAAAGAAGTATGGGAAAAGCTAAAAGAATTATAGATAAAAGGATAAATTAATAAAAAATAAGGAGGATATATGGAAAACTTGATACAGCTTTCAGTTTTTATAGAAAACAGAAAGGGGAGATTAAGAGGTGTTACAAAAGTTTTAAAAGATACAGGTATTGATATAAGAGCACTTTCTATAGCAGAAACTCAGGACTTTGGTGTTTTAAGACTTATTGTTAACAACCCTGATTTAGCTTATGAAAAACTTAGAGAAAATGGTTTTATAGTTAAAAAAACAAAAGTACTTGCTGTTGAGGTTGATGATAGACCAGGTGGATTTGATAATGTACTTGAGGTTTTGGAGAAGAATAATATAAATATAGAATATATGTATGCTTTTGTTGAGAAGCATAGTGATAAAGCATTGCTTGTTATGAGGTTTGATGATATGGAAAAAGCATTAAAAATTCTTCTTGATAATAAGATAAATGTTATAGAAGCACAAAAAATATATAACATATAAGTTAAAAAAATATAAAATTTTAATTTTAAAAATTTATAATTAGAAGGACTTTGTTTGAGACATAGCAGTATATTTATTTACAGTGATAGAATAATAAATAATATTAATATTATAAAGTCTAAAATATATCCTCATCAACAGATTTTAGCTATAGTTAAAGCTAATGGATACGGCACAGATGCTAAGAGTGTTGTTAAAGTACTTGTTGAAAAAGGTATAAAGTTTTTTGGAGTCGCTTCTATCTATGAAGCATTATCTATAAGAGAGACTTTCAAGGAAGTAGATATTATTGTTTTATCTCCTTTTCTCCCAGAAGAAGTCGATTTATATTTAACATCCAATATAATTACTACAATAACTGACATAGATAGAGCTGTCCTTATAAATAGGATTGCTTATTCGAAAGGGAAGGTAGTAAGGGCCCATGTTAAAGTTGATACTGGGATGGGAAGGCTTGGTGTTGTTTATGATGATGCTGAGGAATTAATAAAAAAAGTTAAAGAATTAAAAAATATAAATTTAGAAGGTGTTTTTACACATTTTCCTTCAGCTGATATTAAAGATGATTTTACTTTAGAACAGATATCTCTTTTTAAGAGGCTTATCGATAAACTTAAAGAGCATAACATACTTTTTAAATATTTACATTCTGCAAACTCTGGTGGTATTGTTTTTTATAATGACACCTTTTTTAATCTTGTAAGGCCTGGTTTATTAATGTATGGAGCTTATCCATCAGAGGCTGTTGAAAAAGCTATTAATGTAAATAATTCTATAAAATGGTTTTCAAATATACTTGAGATAAAAAAAATAAAAAAGGGTTCCTCAGTTTCTTATGGTAGAACTTTTAAAACAGATAAGGATATGAAAATAGGTGTGGTTGGAGTTGGATATGCAGATGGATTTTTATCTTTAAACTCTAATAATGGCTTTTTTTATATAAACGGTAGAAGAGCTAATATAATTGGTAGAGTATGTATGGATTACACAATTGTAGATATTTCAGGTATAGAGGCTAAGATAGGAGATGAAGTTATTATATGTGATAGTATTGATGGCATAAGAATAAACGATATCTCAAAAAGAACTGGTTTAATACCTTATGAGGTTTTGACAGGTATAGGACCTGGTGTAAGAAGATTTTTAAAATAAAAAATTTTCTTGACAAAAATATAAAAGTTTATTAATTTTTTCTAATGTCTAAAATGTGATTAAGGGGTCTTTTATGTTAAATAAGTTTAAAGAGATAAAAGAAGTTGAAGCAAAAATCAAAGAAGATCTTGAAAGAGAGAAACAAGAACTGGAAAAGAAGGTATCTGAGATTGAAGAATTATTGGAAAATGAGTTTAATATATTGAAAAATGAGATGAGAGAAAAAAGACATAAGAGTATTGAAGATGCTCAAAAAAAGTATGAGGAAGAAAAAAACAGAATAATAGAAGCTGCCAGGAAAAAAGCTGAATCTTTTGTTGTTGATAAGAGTAAAATAGAATCTATTGCAAGAGAGGTTGTAAGAGAAATAATTAAAATCTAATTTTGGAGACTTAAATGGCAAAAGTAAATGTTAAAAAAATAAGGATATTTGGTCTTAATAAGGATAAGGATTCTTTTCTGGGGACACTTCAGAAAAAAGGTATTGTTCAGATAATTTCTGTTGAAGATTCTAAAAAAACTAGTAAAAATGATATACAGACATTAATTTATAAGACAGAAATAATCCTTGATTTACTTGCAAAGAAAGCAAAAGAGGGCATTCTGGATAAGTTCAAGGTAAGATATGTTAGTGAAGATATTTTTGCTAATGAAAAAGAGATAGAAAAAAGAAAAGAGATAATTGAAAAAATATGGGGATTAATTAAGGAAAGAGAGGAACTTGAAGGTATTCTGTCAGATAAAAAGTCGTTGCTTATTGAACTTGAGCCATGGTCAAAGTTTGATATAAATACAGAAGAGATAAAAGAGAATACATATATATCCAGTTTCCTTGGTAAATTCCCAGAAAAAATGTATAGAGAAGCTGAGGATAAAGGTTTATTAAAAGAATATGATGTTGAAGTATTATCTATAATTTCTGGTGTTGTTTATGTTTTTGTAATAACACTAAAAAATAAAAAGAATGATTTTCTTAATACTTTTAGAAATTATGGTTTTGAAGAGTACAATGTTGATGAAAATACAAACTTTGCTAAAGAGTTTGAAAATGTTAAAAAAGAGATAATAGAAATAGAAAAGAAAATAGAGGCTATAAATTTTTCAATAGATAGCTATCTTGAAAAAATAGATGATATAAGATTATTTTATGACTTTATAACTAATTATTATAAGCTTACTGAAGCTAATAACAGTCTTGAATATGGTCTTTATACATTTACTGTTTCTGCATGGATACCTGAAATATATGTGGATAAATTGAATGATTTAATTAATAAATATGATAGTGTTGATTATGAGTTTGTGGAGCCTGATAAGAATGAGGCCCCTCCAGTTTTTGTTAAAAATGGAGGATTTTCAGAAGCATTTGAGTTTGTAACTGGTATGTATTCATATCCTGGTGAAAAGGACCCTGATCCAACACCTTTCTTTGCACCATTTTTTGCTCTTTTTGTTGGTTTCTGTTTAACAGATGCAGGTTATGGCCTTGTTCTTTTTTTAGTCACTTTTTTTGCTTTAAAAAAGCTTAATCTCCCGGAAAATATGAGAAAGCTTGTTAAAATACTTAATTTTTCAGGTATTGCAACAATAGTCATAGGACTTCTTGTGGGTGGTGTTTTTGGCATTGATACAAGTTTATTATCTGAAAATAATATTGTAAGAAAATTTATAGAGAGTTTAAGAGTAATTGACCCTTCAAAAGATATTATGTTATTTTTAGGTATAGCTCTTGGACTCGGATATATACATGTATTGTTTGGTTATTTTATAAATCTTATATATAAGATAAAGAATAAAGATAATAAAACAGCATTACTTGATGTTTTGCCTTGGATATTAATAATGGTTGGTGCTATAGGAATAGTAAAGTTTGGTTTAACTGGAAATAAAGATATTATATACAACATTGGTTTGGTACTGATGTTATTAGGTGCCTCTGTTATACTTTTATTTGCTGGGCGAGAAAGTAAAAATCCTGTTGTAAGACTACTTAATGGTTTGTATGGTCTTTATGGGGTAACCGGTATATTTGGTGATATTCTCTCATACGCTCGTCTATTTGCCTTAGGTATTGCAACAGGTATAATAGGTGGAGTAATAAATAAACTATCTTCTGCTCTTTTAGGTGATATAAGTTTTGCAAGTCTTACTGCTGCTATTTCGTCTATTATAAGCATAGTTTTATTTTCTGCTATTCTATTGTTTGGCCAGATCTTTAATATTGTTATAAATACACTTGGTGCTTTTATTCACACAATGCGTTTACAATTTGTTGAGTTTTTTACTAAATTTTTTGAGGGTGGTGGTGAAGTATTTAAACCACTTAGTTTTAGGTTAAGATATTTTTTAATAAAAAATAAAGAAAATATTGAGGAGGAAAAATGATTGGTTTAGCAATAGGTATATTTGGGATAGGTCTTGCTGTAGCATTAGCAGGTATAGGTTCTTCGATTGGTATAAGGGTTGCTGCTGAGGCTGCAAATGCAGCAATGATAGAAGAACCTAAAAACTTTGGTAAATATCTTGTATTGACAGCATTACCTGGTACTCAAGGTATATATGGATTTGTTATTGGATTCCTTGCTTTAGCTAAGTTAAGAGCTGAAATGGCTTTTGGCGATGGATTGGCATTATTATTTGCATGCTTACCGATTGCACTTGCGGGCTTATTTTCAGCTATATATCAGGGAAAAGTAACGGCAGCTGGTATAAATATGACTGTTAAACACCCAGAAGAGTCTGGTAAAGCACTTGTATTGGGGGTATTTGTTGAGTTTTATGCTATATTGGGATTTGTAATCTCAATAATGCTGCTTAACAGTGGTTTCTTTAAATAAATTATTAGGTTTTAACTATGAGTGTAAAGGATATTATAGAAAATATTAAAGCTCAAGGTAAAAAAGAGATAGAATCTCTTAGAGATTATTATAATAAAAAAATAGAAGAATTAAAAAGTTATGCTAAAAAACAACAAGAGGACTTTGTTAAAAGTGAAAATATAAAAATAGAGTCTGCTATTGAGGAGATAAAAAGAGGACAATTGTTAACTGCTAAAATAGAGGCTGGTAAGATAGAACTGTCTTATAAAAAAAAGGCAATAAAGGATGTACTTGATTACATACATCAGAATATTATTTCTCTACTTGGTGAGGATGAATATTATAAGTTTTTAAAGTTGGTAATAGAAAAGTATTCGGATAATAATGATGTTGTAAAACTTAATCCAAATGATATTAAGCTTTTCAAAGATAGACTTTTAAAGGATATTAGCAAAAAAGTTGAATATAAAGAGTTTAATGATTATGGGGTTGTTATAGAAAAGCCACAGTTTAACTATAATTTTTCTCTTAAAGCTCTTATAGAGCAAAAATATGCTGAACTTGAAAAAATTATAGGGAAGAAGTTAAATGTATTATAATGTAAAGTTTAGTCAGACAAATGACTATATTTTTGAAGCATCTCTTGTTAATATGAGGATGTATAACCTTATAGGATCAGAGGATTATAATAGGCTCCTGGAGAGTGATAATATTGATAATATACTCTCCTCCCTTTCTGATAGAGGTTATAATGTATCTTCAAGGAATATTGATTTTATAACTGAAGAATCAAAGCTTCTTAATGATGTTATAAAATTTTCTAAAAATAAAATTTTTACTGAATATTACAGAATTCAATATGATATATTAAACCTTAAAACTATATACAAGGCTCTTTTGAAGAATGAACCATTTGAAAATTTAGCGTTTTATAATGGCGGTATTCTTAAAAATGATGATCTTAAAATGATATATTCTGATGAATATAAAAGAGTTTTACATCCTGATATAGAGGCTGGTATAAAGTTTTTTGAAAAAAATATAGTGGATAATACTCCTTTTGATGTTGATGTGACCTGGGATAAATACCTTAATCTTTTTTTTATTAAAAAAGCTAGAGAACTTAATAACGATTTTATAATAAAGTTTCATAATATAAAAGCAGACATTAATAACATTTTATCTCTATTTAGGCTAAAGTCTTTTAATAAGGATTATAAAGTTTTTCAAAAAACTCTTATGCCTTCCGCAAACGATTATAGTTATATATTGCTTAAATTATATAAAGAGGATCTTGATATTATAGTTGCTAAGCTTTCATTTTTAGATATTGCACCCTATATTAAAAAAGGTTATGAAGAGTATAGGAGAAGAGGGAGTCTTACATTCCTTGAGAACTCACTTTATGACTTTTTGTACAATGAGTATCTGGGTTTTGCGTCTAATAGAATTTTTGGGCCTGAGATAATATTCTCATATTTTTGGAGAAAAAAAAGAGAGATTGAAAAAGTAAGATTGTTATTATCAGCCAAGATTAATAATGTGTCAAAACTATTTTTAGAAAAGTTGAGGGACTAAAATGGAGATAGTAGTTGTTGGTCATAGAGATACAATACTTGGATTTAAAACAATAGGTTTAGACCTTGTTTATTATGAGAATGATGTAGATGATTTAATAAATCAGATTAATAATACTATAGAACAGGGTGCTAAAATATTTTTTATTACTGAGAGTGTTTTTGTAAAATTAAATAAATATATTAATACTTTTTTTGGTAAACCATACCCTATTTTTGTTCCTATTCCTGAGATAAAAGGTAGTGAGGGAATAGCTGAGGAAAATATAAGAAGTCTTGTTGTCCGTGCCCTTGGTACGGATACTTTCTAATTAAAGAATGGAGGATAGAATGATAGAGGGAAAAATTGTAAGGGTCGCAGGTCCTCTTGTAATTGCTGAAGGACTTTCTAATGCTAAAATGTTTGATATGGTTAGAGTAGGGGACCTTGGGCTTATAGGTGAGATAATTGAACTTAAAAGTGGTAGGGCATCTATTCAAGTATATGAAGAGACATCTGGTATAGGAGTTGGGCAGAAGGTTATATCTACTGGTGAGCCACTTGTAGTTGAGTTAGGTCCTGGGCTTATTGAAAATATATATGATGGGATTCAAAGGCCATTATCAGAACTTGCAAAAAGTTCGGGTGCGTTTATATCAAGGGGTCTTGTAGTACCAGCACTTGATAGATCAAAAAAATGGGACTTTAATCCTGTTGTTAAAAAAGGCGATACAGTAGAGGCTGGGGATGTTATAGGTGAGGTTAAAGAAACTACTCTTGTTAATCATAAAATAATGGTTCCACCAGGAATAAATGGTAAAATAATTGATATAAAATCAGGTAGTTTTACTGTTGAAGATGTTGTTGCTATTATTGAAAATAATAAAGGTGAAAAGATTGATATAAAAATGTATCAAAAATGGCCGGTCAGAATAGGAAGACCTTATAAAAGAAAAATAAATCCAAAAGAGCCACTCTTTACAGGTCAAAGGGTAGTTGATGCTTTCTTCCCTATAGTTAAAGGTGGTACAGCGTGTATCCCTGGGCCTTTTGGGAGTGGTAAAACAGTAACTCAACACCAGCTTGCAAAATGGGCTGATGCTCAAATAGTTGTTTATATTGGTTGTGGTGAACGTGGTAATGAAATGACAGATGTACTTATAGAGTTCCCTGAACTTCAGGACCCAAAGTCTGGTGAACCTTTGATGAAAAGGACAGTTTTAATTGCAAATACATCAAACATGCCAGTTGCGGCAAGAGAGGCATCTATATATACAGGTATTACAATAGCAGAATATTTCAGAGATATGGGATATGATGTTGCTTTGATGGCTGACTCTACTTCAAGATGGGCTGAGGCAATGAGAGAGATATCTGGAAGACTTGAGGAGATGCCAGGTGAAGAGGGATATCCTGCATATCTGGGTAGAAGACTTGCTGAGTTTTATGAAAGAGCAGGAAGGGTTGAAACCTTAGGTTCTACTCAAAGGATAGGTAGTGTAAGTGCTATAGGTGCTGTTTCTCCTCCAGGTGGTGACCTCTCTGACCCTGTTGTACAATCTACTCTAAGAGTTGTAAAAGTATTTTGGGGGCTTGATGCATCACTTGCGTATAAGAGACATTTCCCAGCAATAAACTGGCTTACAAGCTATTCACTCTATTATTCAAATATAGATGATTATCTTGTTGAGATTATAGGTGAAGACTGGATAGATATGAGAACAAAAGCTATGGAGTTTTTACAAAGAGAATCTGAACTTGAAGAGATAGCAAGACTTATAGGTATCGAATCACTCTCTCCTGAAAACAGGCTTATTATGGAAACTGCAAGGTCAATAAGAGAGGACTTTTTGCACCAGAATGCTTTTCATGAGGTTGATAGCTACTGTTCTCCAAAAAAGATGTATATGATGCTAAAAATGATTCTACTTTTCCATCAGGAGGCTGAAACGTCTTTAAAGTCTGGTGTTGATATAAAGAAAATTATAGGACTTGAGGTAAGGGAAGATATAGCAAGGTTCAGGTATATACCAGAAAATGAGGCTGCTAATGAGTTTGAAAAAATAAAAACAAAAATATTTGAGACCTTTTCTAAGATTTAAGGGGGATTAATATGGTAAAAGAATATAAAAGTGTTAAAGAAATATATGGTCCTCTTATGGTTGTTTCCGGTGTTGAGGGTGCAAAATATGATGAACTTGTTAAAGTTGAACTTGCAACCGGCGAGATTAGAACCGGAAAAGTACTTGAGGTAAATAGAGACCTTGCAATAGTTCAGTTGTTCGAAGGAACTAATGGTATGGAGACAACTAATACAAAGGTTATTTTTCAGGGTAGGGGAGTTGAATTAGGTGTTTCTATTGATATGCTTGGTAGAATATTTGATGGACAGGGTAGGCCGATAGATGGTGGGGATGAAATAATACCTGAAAAAAGACTTGATGTTAATGGTAGCCCTATAAATCCTTATGAACGCGACTATCCTAATGAGTTTATTCAAACCGGTATATCTACAATAGATGGACTTAATACTCTTGTAAGAGGACAAAAACTTCCTATATTTTCAGGTAGTGGTATGCCACACTCAAAAATGGCTGCTCAGATTGCAAGACAGGCAAAGGTTCTTGGTAGTGAGTCAAGTTTTGCAGTTGTTTTTGCTGCAATGGGTATTACTTTTGAAGAATCACAGTTCTTTATTGATGACTTTAAAAGAACTGGGGCACTTGAAAGAAGTGTTCTGTTTATAAATCTTGCTGATGACCCTGCTATTGAAAGAATTACTACTCCAAGACTTGCTTTAACAGCAGCTGAATACCTTGCATATGAAAAAGATATGCATGTACTGGTTATACTTATAGATATGACAAACTATTGTGAAGCGTTAAGAGAAATATCTGCAGCAAGAAAAGAGGTTCCTGGTAGAAGAGGTTATCCAGGTTATCTTTATACTGACCTTGCAACACTGTATGAGAGAGCTGGTAGGATAAAGAATAAAAAGGGATCGATTACCCAGATACCAATATTAACAATGCCAGAGGATGATAAAACACATCCAATACCTGACCTTACTGGTTATATAACTGAGGGACAGATAGTGTTAAGTAGATCATTATTAAACAGTGGTATATATCCTCCTGTTGATGTACTTCAGTCACTTTCAAGGCTTAAAGATAAAGGTATAGGTAAAGGTAAGACAAGAAAAGACCATTCAGATGTTTTTAACCAGTTATTTGCTGCTTATGCAAGGGGACTTCAGGCAAGAGAACTTGAAGCAATATTAGGTGAGGCTGCACTCGGTGAAATGGACAGATTGTATTATAAGTTTGCCTATGAGTTTGAAAGAAGGTATATAAATCAAGGTTATAATGAAGATAGGAATATAGAAGAGACACTTGACCTTGGTTGGGAACTACTTGCTATGTTACCAAAATCAGAATTAAAAAGAATAAGACCAGAGTACCTTGAAGAGTTTTTACCAAAGTTTTTGAAAAATAAATAATTAGGATATAGATTATGATTCTTAAAGTTAATCCTAATAGAATGGAACTTATGAAATTAAAGAAAAGACTTACACTTGCAAGAAAAGGTCATAAATTACTTAAAGATAAACAGGAACAATTAATAAGAAGTTTTTTTCAGATTGTAAAGGAAAATAGAGAGTTAAGAAAAAATGTAGAAAATGCTCTTATTGAAGCTTATCAAAGTTTTTTAGTTGCTAAGTCTTTTATGGGTGACCAGAAAGTTGAAGAAGCTATACTTATGCCTACTGTAAAAATAAAAATAGAGTATGGTAAGAATCAGATAATGAATCTTCAGGTTCCAACTTTTAAACCTGTAATAGAGGGAGAAATCCTCTCTTACAGTACTATTGAGACTTCAACTTATCTTGATGACTCTGTTATTAAGTTTAGAGAAGTTCTTGAAAAAATGCTTATTCTTGCTGAGAAAGAGAAAGCAATAATAGAACTTGCGAACGAAATTATTAATACAAGAAGAAGGGTTAATGCATTAGAATATATACTTATCCCTAATCTTATTGAAACTATAAAGTACATAAAAGATAAACTTAATGAGATGGAGAGGTCTAATATAGCAAGACTTATGAAAATAAAAGATATGGTTATGAGTGATTAGATTTTTGTTATATTTTATTATTATTTTGATATTTTTATGGAGGAGGAGACATGAAAAAAATAATTTTTCTAGCAGTTCTGGTTTTTGCTGTTATTTCTTTTGCTCAAGAAGAAAAGAAGGATGTAAAAGAACCTTACAAAGATAAAGGAAATGCAACCAAAGAGGGTTATACTAACTCAACTTATAATATTGATTTTAAACTGCCAGAAGCTAAATGGATGTTGACTGATAAGAATACTGCTATGATAAATACAAATGGAAAAGTTGCTGAATACTGGGAAACATCAAAAAACATAAGGGTAGTTATTGCTATAGAGGATAGTCCAGAGAGAATAATAACAATTGCTGACAGGAAAGAGGGTGACCTTCTTTATATATTTAAGAGTCTTAGAATAGTTACTGATAGAGAGTGGATGAGAAAAGGAAATAACTATGTTTATTTTAGGGCTTTCCAGGGTGAAGACATGAGTGGGGGAAGATATTCTGTAAGGACATATTTTATATTTTCACCTGATAATAGAGACGTTAAAATAAGCCTTATAATTATGGCACCGCTTGATAGAGCTTATAAAGAAAAGGAACTTCTTGGGGCAATATATAATAATTTTAATTATAAACCAGCAACAGGAAATTAAGAATTATTTTCAGAGGGACTTTCATCCCTCTCTTTTTTCTTTTTAATTTATATATAATTCTTTATTTTAATCTTATCTGTTTTATCAGCTTGTATATTTTTTAGGAGGTTTATATGAAAAAATTATTGTACGTCTGTTTTTTTGTTGTTTTTTTCTTTATATCAAGTGTTTATTCTATTGATGAAAAAAAGGGGCTTATCTATACAAAATTCAAAATGTATCCTGCAAATGGTGTTGATCCTTATACACTTGTATATCCATTAGAAATAACAGGTCCTGGTAAAATAAGAGTATATTTACAAGTTCAAAAGGGTAATGGTAAATTATCTTTCTCTCTTGTTGATGTAAGGGCTTTTGATAAAAAAGATAATACTAAATGGTGGCAGGATTGGCTTAATAAAGCTAATAAATACCACATTATAAACTTTGTTGACGGTGATTATGTTAGAAGTATTGTTGATTATGGTAGGCGTCAAATAAATAATATTATAGGTAAAAAAGAGAAACCACCAGTTTGGTTTCATGGTCATGATAATGCTTCTATGAATAACAATGGTAAGATAGAATATGTAGTTGATGATTTAGAAATAAAAACAACAGAGGGAAAATATGTTGTGACTATAAATAATTATAGTAATTCTAATTTAGAAGGTGTTATTTTGATAGATTTTCCAGGAGATATTTTTGATGTTGAGAGAGACTTATGGGAGAGTATACCAAATAAAGCAGACCTTATTGTGAAAGATGTTTCTCTTAATAGATCTAATCAGATAGTGGTTAGATTATCTAAAGATAAGGGATGGATGCCTGATGCACTCTGGAAACTTACAGGAGATAAGGCGGTTATGTTGAAAATAACAGTTTCTAATAAAGTTTTTGATATACCACTATCTGTTTTTGACCCTGAAAAAAAACTAAAATATGGTGAAGTAGTTTATATACTTAAAGACTTTAACCTGACTTCTGAGTCTGATGTATCAGTTTATATTGATTCTACAGATCAGGTTGCAGAAATAAATAAAGCTAACAATAAAGTTACTGTTAAGTTAAATCCTGAAAATAAGGGAAGTTCTGAAAGACAGAAAAGAGGATAATGTTTCAAATAAAATTGTTAAAATTGAATAATCAGAAAATAAGGGGCCTTATAATTGGCTCCTTTTCCTATATGATTTTTTAAATATCTTTATAATATTAACAATTATTTGATTTTTTAATATTAATTTAAATTTTTTTTAAAAAAATTTAAATTTGTAAAATTATTTGGTATTATTTAAAAGCTAAGATTTAATAAAATTTAAGGAGATTTTTATGAAAAAAATATTTTTCATTTTTGTCTTTTTTCTATCAGTAACATCATATTCAAAAGTTATAGACAAAGATCTATTTGTTAAAGATTATGCCTTAATTGGTATAAGCTCTGATGAAAAGAAAATCTATAATACTATAGGAAAATTCTTTACAAAAAATAAGTTTAATGAGATTAAAAATAGTATAGAACAGGGTATAACAAAAGAGTTTAAGATGACAATTAGTGAACTTAAAAAAAGGATTAAATTAGCATCTGATTATCTTTATGTTGGTATTAATATTAAAAATGATAATAATTTATTTATTGTTCTTGTGAGTGAGGAACCTGAAAATTCGATTAATAGTATAATAGATATTATGAGGGGAAAAAACAAAAATAAAATAAAAGTTGAGGTAATTGATAATATCCATATAGTTAAAAACAATAATATTGTTGAAATGGTCTATATTATTGATAAGAATAAGATTATTATTGCACCGCAGAGTAGTATAATAAATGAGTATATAAACAACAAACAGGAGCCTGATAATAAGATAATAGATCTTACATCAAATCCAATAGGTTTTATTTATATAGGGGAGTTAGTAGAAAAATTCGATATAGAAAAGCCTGTTATGATAAGATTTGAAGCTGATTCAGAGTTTAAAATAGTTGCAAGGTCTTCAGAAAAAGAAGAGATAAAACCTATACCAATTCAAATAAAATCTCCATTATTTTCTTTTATATTGCCTTTGAATAAAAATATTAAAAAAATGTTGTTTTCTGGGCTAGAACCACAACAAGAGGAATTAAAAGATTTAATAGGAGATCAGTTTTTTATAGTTGTTAATGATTTTGATTATCAGGGACTTATGAATAATGTCTATAATAGTCTCGATTTTATTTTAGGAATAAAAATTAATAATCAAAATAGGGTAATAGAGTTTTTAATGAAAAACAGCCAGGGTATGTTACAACCAATAAATAAGCCTTATCCTGCATATACACTTTTACTACCAGGTGTAATGATGAATGTTAGTATTCAGCAAGATTATCTTTTAGTATCACCAAGAGATTTTAATGTGGCTAATTATACGTCTAAAAGGTTTCTTTTTGTAGATTTCCAAAGACTTATTAATAAAGTACCACCTCTTAAAGAACAAATAGTTAATATAGGAATAAATCCTAATATAAAAAGTATAGAAGGATATGTTGAAGATAGTTCATATTATCAAGAAGCAATAATTGTAATAAAATAGGGGCATTATATGAAGGTAGGAATAATTGGCTTTGGAAATATGGGAGCAAGTATATATAAAACTTTGAAGAATAAGCATCAGATTTATGTGTCAGAAAAGAATCTTGATAGAATTAGCAAATATAAAATAAACAATATCCAGCTTGATGAAAAATTAGAGTTAGACTATATAATACTTGCTATTAAACCTAAAGACCTTGCTAGTTTTTCGACTAATTGGAAAGGTAAATATATCTCTATACTTGCTGGTGTGGATACATCTACTTTAAAAAATAAATTAAAAGTAGATAAAGTTATAAGACTTATGCCAAATATAGGGCTTACTGTTGGAAAAGGTATAGCAGGTGTATATTTTGATGGTATAGATGGTAATGAGAAAGAGAAAGATAGGTCTTTTTTAAATGAAATAACTAAGATTGTTGAAGTTTCAAATCAGGACTTAATTGACAGTATAACGAGTTTATCAGGTAGTGGCCCTGCTTTTGTTTTTATGTTTTTTGAATCAATGGTAAATGCAGGTATAAGGATAGGACTTGATAGAGAAACAGCATCTATATTAGTTGAAGAGACTATTTTAGGTTCTATAGAACTTATTAAAAAGACAAAGAATCATCCAGCACATCTCAAAGAAATTGTTGCATCACCTGCAGGAACAACCATTGAGGGGATTGCAAAATTAGAGGAAAAGGGGTTTAGAAGTAGTATAATTGAAGCAGTATATGCTGCTTATCAAAAAGCTAAAAAAATAAATTAAAAAATTTTGAAAATAAAATTTTTTATTTAAATTTTGTTATCTTTTTAAGAAAGCCTAAAAAGAAATAGGAGGGAGGACAATAATGTTAGTAGATTATATTGAATATAAGAAAAAAAATATACTTAATTCTAATGATGAAGACTTCGAGGACGATGAAGACTTCGAGGACGATGAGGACTTTGAAGACGATGAGGACTTTGAAGACGATGAAGACTTTGAAGATGATGAAGACTTTGATGATGATGAGGACTTCGAGGACGATGAAGACTTTGAAGATGATGAAGACTTCGAAGATGATGAGGACTTCGAAGATGATGAGGACTTTGATGATGATGAGGACTTTGATGAGGAGTTTGATGAAGAGGAATATGAAGAGTACCTTGATTCTGATGAATATTGGGAAGATGAAGATGATTATTAATCTTTAGTATGCAAGGTTTGAAGTTTTATATTGAAACTTATGGCTGTCAGATGAATATATCTGACTCAGCCTATTTAAAAGATATTTTAATTAACAAGGGTTTAAGAGAATCTGATTCTCTTGAAAATGCTGATATTATATTTGTTAATACATGCTCAGTACGTAGGTCTGCTGAAGAGAGACTAGAGGGACGATTAGCTTATTACTCTCAGATAAAAAAAAATAATAATCTTAAAATATTTGTAATAGGGTGTTATGCTCAGAAAGAAAAAGATAACATTAAAAAAAGGTTTCCTGCTGTTGATTTTGTTGTTGGGACAAGAAATATTACTAAAATATCTAAGATAATTAATGCTCCTTTAAATGAATATATTTTTACAGATATGGAAACACCAGAATATATTGAACCTTCTATAGACCCTTTTAACAAGTATAGAGGTTTTGTATCTATAATAAGAGGATGTAGCAATTTTTGTTCTTATTGTATAGTTCCTTATACAAGGGGCCCTGAATATTCCCTTAATAGTAAAAAAATAATAGATGATATTAAAAAGTTGGTTGATAAAGGTATAAAAGAGGTATTTTTACTTGGGCAGAACGTTAATTCATATGGTCTTGATACAGGTGATATAAAATTTTATCAATTACTTGAAAAAATTAATAACATTGATGGTGTAAAAAGAATAAGATTTCTTACATCTCATCCAAAAGATTTCAGTAATGAACTTATTGAGGCTATTGCTTCGCTTGATAAGGTTGTTAAGCAAGTTCACTTGCCATTACAGTCTGCATCTGATAAAGTATTGTCTATGATGAATAGAAAATATAACTATAAACACTATTTTTCAATAGTTGAGAATTTGAGAAAGAGATTGCCTATGATAAGTATTACAACAGATATACTTGTTGGTTTTCCTGGAGAAGATGAAAAAGACTTTTTAGAAACTTATGATGCTGTTAAAGAGATTGAGTTTGATAAAGCTTTTATGTTTATGTATTCACCAAGGGAAGGAACAGCTTCATACAATCTGGAAGAAACTTTATCTATTGATGAAAAAAAAGAGAGACTTAAAAAAATTATAGAGATTCAAAACAAGATAACTGTAGAAAAACTTAAAAGATTTATTGGTACTTTTTCATCAGTATTTATTGAAAATATAAATAAAAAAAATAATGGTGTATTTGGTATAACAGATTATGGGCTTAATATTATATTGAAAGATTTTAATCTGCAACAAGGGCAGATAACTAATGTTAAAATAGAGTCTTTATCAGGTCATACACTTATAGGTAAAGATATAAAATTATAGAGATTTTTATTAATTTTAATATTTATAATTTTCAGACTTAATAATATTCTTCGATTATCTTTAATAAGGGGTTATTTTATGGAAAAAGAGTATAAGTTTTGGGAAATAGAAAATAAGATCCAGCATATATGGTATGAAAAAGGGTACTTTAAAACTAAAGATGATGGTGAAAAAAAATTTTATACACTTGTTATGTTTCCATATCCTTCTGGAAGAATACATATGGGGCATATAAGAAATTATACAATAGGTGATATAATAGCAAGAGTTAAGAAACTTGAAGGTTATGATGTACTACATCCTATTGGATGGGACTCATTTGGCCTTCCTGCTGAAAATGCTGCAATAGATAATAATATACATCCTGCTAAATGGACTTTTGAGAATATTGATTATATGAAAAATCAGTTAAAAAAAATGGGTTTTTCTTATGACTGGGATAGGGAGGTTACAACTTGTAAACCAGAATATTATAAATGGAACCAGTGGTTTTTTATAAAAATGTATGAAATGGGTCTTGTTGAGAAAAAAAATGGTAGTGTTAACTGGTGCCCTAAGTGTCAGACAGTTCTTGCTAATGAACAGGTTGAAGAGAATAGGTGTTGGAGATGTGATTCTGAGATTGAGATAAAAGAACTTTCTCAATGGTATCTTAAAATAACTAAATATGCTGATAGACTTCTTTCTGGACATTCTATAATAGAAAAGGGTTGGCCTGAGAGAGTAATTGTTATGCAAAAAAACTGGATAGGTAAGTCTTATGGCCTTCATATAAACTTTAAACTTGATGATGGTAGAGATTTTCCTATATTTACTACAAGACCTGATACAATATTTGGTGTTACTTATATGGCAATTGCACCTGAACATCCATTAGTGGATGAGATAATAGAAAAATCTGATAAGGAATTGTCAGAGAAGATAAAAGAGTTTATTAGAGTTGTTAAAAAAGAGACAAAAATAGAGAGGACAAGCGAGGGTGTTGACAAGAAAGGTATATTTACAGGAAGATATGTAATCCATCCATTTACAGGCGACAAAATACCATTATATATTGCTGATTTTGTACTTATGGAGTATGGTACAGGGGCTATAATGGCAGTACCGGCTCATGATAAGAGAGATTTCAGGTTTGCAAAAAAGTATAATATACCTATAAAACAGGTAATAAAACCAGAAAAAGAGGATATAGATATAACTACTGATGCCTATACAGATGATGGTTTCCTTGTAGACTCTGGTAAATTCACAGGTATGTATAATAAGGATGCTATAGAAGCTATAATAAAAGAGGCAGAAAATTTAAAAATAGGAAAAGGGGTTTACAATTACAGGCTTAAAGACTGGTTAATATCAAGACAGAGGTATTGGGGAACTCCTATCCCTGTTGTTTATTGCGATAAGTGTGGTACTGTAGTATTAAACGAAAATGACCTTCCAGTAATACTTCCAACAGATGTAAAGTTCAGTGTTGGAGCAAATCCTTTAACAACATCTTCATCTTTTGTTAACACTAAATGCCCTAAATGTGGAGGAATAGCTAAAAGAGAAACAGATACAATGGATACATTTATAGATTCTTCATGGTACTATGCAAGATATGTTTCACCTAATTGTGATACATCTCCTTTTGATACTAAAAATGCTGAAAAATGGCTTCCTGTTAATCAATACATAGGTGGTATTGAACATGCTGTGCTCCATCTTTTATATGCAAGATTTTTTCATAAGGTAATGAAGGACCTTGGACTTGTTAACTGTGAAGAACCTTTTTTAAACTTGCTTACTCAAGGTATGGTTGTTGCTAATTCATACTACTGTAAAGAGTGTAGAAAGTATATACCACCAAAAGAGGTTGTTGATAATAAATGTCCTTTATGTAATAAGGAACTTGTTGTTACGCTTGATAAAATGTCAAAGTCTAAAAAAAATGGGGTTGATCCTGACGATATTGTTCAAAAGTATGGTGCTGATACTGTAAGACTTTTTATGTTATTTGCTGCACCACCTGAAAAAGACCTTGAATGGAGTGATAAGGGCATTGAAGGTAGTTTCAGGTTCTTAAAAAGAGTATATTCTTTTGTTGATAAAAATTTTGATAAAATCAAAGATGTAAGTGTAGATAATATTGATATTAACAAAATTTCAAAAGAGGGTTATGACCTTCTTAAACTTACTCATAAAACTATAAAAAAAGTTACTCACGACTTTATTAACAGGTACCATTTTAATACAGGTATTGCTGCTATGATGGAGTTTTTGAACTCAATATCTGATTTTGAACCTAAAAATGAAGCAGATATTGCTGTTTTAAGACATGCTATTGAGAATTTATTGATACTTTTGTTTCCTGTTGCACCACATATTTGTGATTATATATACCTAGAGTTAACAGGTAAATCTATATATGAGAAAAAATGGCCGTCTTATGATGATAATCTTACTAAAGATGAAACTGTAAATTATGCTGTTCAGGTAAACGGTAAACTAAGAGCAACCTTTGAAACTTCTATTGATGAAAATGAAGAGCAGATTATAGCTAAAGCAAAAGAAATTGAAAATGTTAAAAAACATATAGAAAATAAGACAATAGTTAAAACAATTTTTGTTAAAAATAAACTTATAAATATTGTTATAAAATAATTTATTTCTAAATTAAGGGGATTGTAAGTTTGGATATTAAGTTTGATCCTAATTTCGAGATAAAGAAGATATTTACATATGTAGAAACAATTGTTTTTTTAAGAAAAGATATTAATAGAGAGGATAAAAATCTTATATCCTTCTTCTCTGACTTTTTTAATACATCTGTTGTAGAAAATATTAATGATATAAAAGATTGTGAACTTTTAAATATAAATGATGAAAATATTATTGGGGTCTTAAAGAATAAAGATATAAAAAACATATGGATTGAAAAAAAGTCAGATGCCAGGTTAATTAGAAAAGGCCTTGTTGAGGGTGATATGAAAAAATTTTATTCTAAAAATTTTTTAGATACCTGTTCTGCCTAATATTTTTCATAAATGTAGTATTAAAAACCTTGAGTTTTAATTATGGCTGGAACAAAATTTCAGTAGGACATATTGATGCAGTCCAACTACTTATTCCTTTTTCTTTAAGTTCACTTTCAAAGGCTGTTCCATTGTATTTTTTGTATCCAACAACAACTCTATAGTAGTATATTTTACCACCAGTGCAATTATCCATAAATCTGGCAGGACTTGAGTCTCCATTAAGTGATATTTCAGATGAGCCTGAGTATTTTCCAGTGTAGTAATCTTCAGAATAAGAATTGTTATAATCTGGTCTTGTGTCGAAACCTATTAGTGTATACCCTTCGTAAGGTGATATTTCACTTCTATAAATATAGTATCCGAAAAAGTAGTCACCGACTGATGATAGTGTTTTTATAGGGGTATGATCTACTCTTGGTATTTCTACAACTACAGTATTTTTTGATATACCATATGATTTTATAGCAAAGTCTGTTTTATTATCCTTATCAAACATACTACCTATTATTTTTGAACAATTAATTAACAAAAAGCTTAAACTTATTATTAGTAACTTTTTCATATTATCCCCCTAAAAACCTATCTGAATAGCAAACTCAATATAATTTTTATTATAAGTTTCAATCATTCTGTTTATTTTTTCAGAATAGTTTCTTGAAAACTTAATATATGAATCAATACCACCAATAAATGCAGCAAAACTTACTTTAATACCTACCATAAAACCATAAACTGTTGAGTTTTTATTACCAAAATTGGTAAGTCTGTTGTCATTAAATAAGCTAAAACCTGCTAGGATATAATAGAAAAATGCAGTTTTATATTCTTCACTATAATATTCTTCTGGATTTCTTGCTATTTTAGCAAATTTAGGGTGAAAACCTATTTCACATAAAATTTCTTTAATTCCCACCTCTTTCTCAAATCCTTCCTGGCCATATAATGGGATCCCACCTTTTAGTTTGATATAGAAATATGAGTATGTACTGTACATAAAATCGAAATAAAGTATATGATTTGCAAGTTTTTCAAACTCATTTTTGTAATAGATATATGATAACTTAAAATCAGGCCATAAATATCTATTTTCTACCCAATTAGTATAATCATATAACATGTCCATTACATTAACACCTATCTCAAGGTTATTACTCTCATCTTTTTCATAATTATAACCTAATGTAAATTCAACATTTAAAATGTTTGTATTAATAAACAGTGTTTTGAACTTTTTCTCGTAGTCATCAGATGTTCCAATAACATTATCGATTCCTACATCAATATCTCTATTAAACAGAAGTCCTATGTGTATATCGCCAATTGGATTAAATGTATTTGAAACTACAACAAGGTCATCATATACCTGATTGTATACCATATCTATTGTCTCAAACTTTTCTCCATTTGGGCCTGTAAGTTCAACGTTTCTTGTAAGACCATACCTTGCACCACTTACTCCAATACCAAGTCCCCATGAAAAAAGATCGGTTTTAATAATATTATCAAACTTAACCATTGAAGAGAGTATTAGGTAGTTCATATCAAGCTCTTTTTTGCCGAATGGTGTATTTACATCGAAGTCTGGTATGTAGTCATATTTTAAAAATAGGTCAACATACTTTGAATAACTACCTCTATTTAAGTAGTAGTATAGCTCTCTTATATCTTTTTTAAGGTTATTATTCTCTGTATCTGTTACCTCTCTTTCTGTGTATTCATTTGATTCTTTTTTATCAAAATAATAGTTAGTTTCTCTGCTCTTTTTTTCTGTCGTAAGTTCGTAGATAGACTTTGAGTTTTTCATAATATTCCATCTTTCTCTAAAAATATTAATTAAACCCAATGACCTTTTTGTTGCACTTAAAACATCCCCAGGATCAAAGTTTGCGTATGTTGGGTAAGAAATTAGTTGGAAAATATTTATTATAGCTAAAATAAATATATATGATTTTATCTTCATTCTGTCTCCTTGTTTGATTATTGTTTAGTGTTTAAAAATACTAATTTTACTTACAATTCTAAATTTTAAAATAACAAAAAATTTTAAGAAAAAAATTTAAATACAAAACAAATACTATAAATTAAAATCTAGTTTAAAATAACTCCTCTTTTCTTTGCAATGTCTATTATTCTTTCTATCCTTTGATCCTTTATCTTGTCTTTTATAATTTCCATTATTTTAATAAAGCTTTCTCTATATTTTTTATGATTTAATTTATTGAAAGAGTTTATTATCCTCTCTTTATAAAGTTTAGGGTTTATATTTATAAGTTTAATTATTTCTATATCCTTTGGTAAGATTGAGTCTTCTATATCATTTATTTGCTCATTATTAAAACTTCCTTCAAAATCTTTTATTATTAATCTGTTTTCAAGAATAAGTCTTGCATTATCTTTTTGGGCGTATTCTAAAAATATTTCCCATCCTTTATTCTCAAGTTTTTTAATATCTATTGCCAGCTCTTTTAAGGATTCAATCTTTTTTTGGTTTATTATATTATAGACTTGCTGTTTTACAAATCCTTTTTTTAAGGTGTCAACAGTGAGAATAAATTCTATGTTTTTTATTTTTCTTTTGATACTTTGCTTACCACCTCTATATTTAGTATAATTACTTGAATATAGATTAATTTCTCCTTTTTTTTTCAAAATGTCTACAATCATTTGAAGTGGAATAATACCTTCAGTATTATAACTTACCATAATATATCTTGATTTTATATTTTCAATAAGATTTTGGAAAGCTTCTATTGCTCTGTCTTTAATACAATAATCAGACTTTGTTTTTAACCAATCTTTTCTTATACCTGATTTCCCAGTGTTTTTAAACTCATTGTCTATTGGGGGTTTGTCCCATAAAGCTATAGTATTTAATAAATGATAATTTGAACCATATTGATGTTGATTGTATGGTGGGTCAAGGTATGTTATTTCTATTTTGTCCCATTCTATATTTTTTACAAGTCTATTTGCATCTTCTTGAAATACTTTATACTCTTTATCAACCAGGTTATGATAAAGTACAGGTCTTTCAAGATGTATTGGTGAGAGTATTCTTTTTAATGCATCTTTTCCGTGGCCACCAAAGCCTGCATGGTAAGCTTTAAATACTCCAGATGTGTTTGTATGTGTTGCAGCCTCATAAAGTAGTAAACTTACAAGAATAAACTTTGGTTCCTTCCACTCCTTAAAATTCTCTTCTATCCATTCTCTTATGGCATCTATTTTAATTCCATTTTCTTTTGTATAGAACATTCTTTCTTTTTTAGGGTCAGGATTATCTGAAGTAGGTGAATAGTATTTACTTATGTATGGTTCTTTTGGTTTTTCTAGAGAGTTTAGTAAGTTTAAAACATTATCTATACCACCATAATCTTTAAAAATTAGATCCAGATTATTTTTATCTATTTCAATATAGGCTTTGTTAATAACGTAAGAGTAAAATTCCCAATCATTTGAGTATACACTAAAACCCATTTTTTTTGCGAGTCTTGAGACTGATGAACTACCTGCAAAAAGATCAAGAAAACCCTTATATTCTGGTTCGAGTTTGAGTATAACAGATTCTATAAAATTTAATAACCTTCTTTTATTTCCTATATATGCTATAATTTGGTTTTTAAGATAATCCATATTTTAAGACTTTATATAAGTTTTGAAATATACTTCAAATAAAGATTGTATAAATATAGCAACAGGTACTGCAAATATCATCCCTACTATTCCATAAATATAACTTCCTATTATAATACTCATTATTACTATTAACGGATGGATTTTAAGAGATGAACTTAATATTTTTGGCTGTAAATAAAATCCTATAAAAGTATAAAATATAAGTTGTAATAATATAACAGAAACAATAGATGTCACACTATAGTCATTTGTTAACTGGATCATAGCAATAAAGATAATATGTATAAGAGGCCCAACATAAGGGATTATTGATATTATACCGGAAAATACTCCTATAGCTATTGAATATGGTATTTTATAAATAATTAAAATTAAGATTATAAATACCATTACCACAACACTTATAACAGCAACAGACTTAATATAAGACTTAAGTTTTATACCAATCTGAGTTATAAACTTTTTTTCTTTTTCTGTTATTATAGTTGAAAAATTTTCATTTATAAAATTTTTTATGTTACTTCTATCTTTTAGAAAATAATAAACGGTAAGTATTATTACAATTGTATCAATAATAAACCTTACACTATAAGCAGCATAATCTATTAAAGAGTTAAAAATAGAGTATACAATACTATTTATTGAATTGCTTATATTGTTTATTAACATTTCTTTTTTAACTGGGAAACCTATTTTTTTAAATACTTTTACTATACTATCAATAAGTTCTTGTCCTTTTTTAGCATAGTCGCTTATATTGGTTAAAATATTATAAGATTGTTTTAATATAAACGGTAGTATTAATCCAATAATAAACATTATAATTACTAAGAAAGTCATTATCGTAATTATAATACTTATATTATGTTTTATTCCAATTTTTAAAAGCTTTCTGTTGAAAATATCTATGATAAAAAAGAATATAATCCCAAAGATAATAGGATAAACTGCTTCCCACAAAAAGAAAATAGCTAATACTATTAAAAGTAAAAGAAATAGCACAAATTTTCTTTTACTATTTATTTTTTCATCTTTCATAATAGTTTTCCTGATAATTTGTTTCTTATAATGTTAAGTTCCATAATTTCTTCATCTTTAAAAAGTTTAGGATATTTGCCTGAAATTAGTGTATAATAAGTTTTTTTTGCTATATTTTCCGTCTTTTCAATAATATCAAGTGCATGGTAAATATCTTTTCCAACAGCTAAGACTCCATGTTTTTCAAGTATTACAATATTTGAGTTTACTAACATTTTTGCAGACTCAGCAAGTTCAAAACTTCCCGGTGTTTTGTAAGGAGCAACAGGTATATCTTTAAGAAATATAAAAGCCTCTGGTGTAAGATTGGTATTAGGTCTTATTTCTATTACCGAAAGTAGGACTGTATAAAATGGGTGGGCATGAATAACAGCATTTATGTCAGTTCTTACCTCATATGATTTTTTATGCATCGGGAACTCAGATGAAGGATTTTTTTTCCCTTTAATAATTAATTTTTCTCCAATTTTTACAGATACTATGTCACTATTTTTTAGATTACCTTTATATGACATTGTGCCTGTTATAAATATAGTATTACCTGACTTTATGCTTATATTCCCGTCAAAGCCAGCAACAAGTCCTAAGTTATGTAATACTTTACCTGCATAAATTATATTTTTTTTAATTTTGTAATTTTTAAACATTTGCTTCTCTCTCATAAATATATTTTAAGGCAATCTCTTTGTCACTGAAATGATACTTTGTATTTCCTATTATCTGGTAGTCTTCATGCCCTTTACCTGCGATAATTACTATGTCACCTTCATCAGCCATGAATATAGCTTTTTTTATTGCATTTTCTCTGTCAGGCTCAATAGTATAATTTTCTCCAACTATTCCTTTTTTTATATCTTCTATTATTGAATATGGATCTTCAGTCCTTGGATTATCAGAAGTTATTATTGTGTAATTACTTAAACTTGATACTATTTCTCCCATTAATGGCCTTTTGGTTTTATCTCTGTCACCACCTGCACCAAATACAGTAATTATGTTAACTGGATTAAGTTCTTTAGTTGTTTCCAGTATGTTTTTAAGTGCATCTGGTGTATGAGCATAGTCTATAACAACAATAAAACCAAGTGATGTGGTAATACTTTCAAACCTACCATCTACTTTGACTGATTTAAGCCCCTTAATAATACTTGATAGTTTTACTATATCCTTCACCGCAGAGATTGAGGCTAGTGCATTGTATACATTAAACCTACCTAGCATGGGTGTATCGATAAATATCTCTTTTTTGTCATCAAGTACTACATTAAACTTGTTATGACTTAACTCGAATCCTGAAATTTGAGCTTTTATATCCCCATTTTTTATACCATAACTTATACTTTTAAGGCCTAAATCTAAAATATATTTTTTTATATGTTCTGATTCTGGGATATCAGCGTTAAATACAGCAAGTCTGTTTTTTTTATTACTTTTAGCTAAAAGATCAAAAATAAGCAATTTTGCTTTAAAGTATTCTTCTTTTGTTTTATGAAAATCAAGGTGGTCCTGGGTTATATTTGTAAATATAGCAACATCAATATCAAGACTATCAACTCTTCCCATAATTAATGAGTGAGAAGATATTTCCATTACGCACGCTTTAAGCCCTTTTTTTACCATTCTGTTAAATAGTGAATATAACTGATATTGGCCTGGTGTTGTGTTTTTTGCATCTTCAATTTCATCACCTATTATGTATCTTATTGTTCCTATTATGCCTGTTGGTATTCCTTCAGCCTCAAGTATTGATCTTATCATGTATGTTGTTGTTGTTTTACCATTTGTACCTGTTACACCAATTATCAGTAGTTTTGAGTCAGGATAATCAAAATAGTGTTTTGAAAGCATTGTTAAGGCTTTTTTAGTATCATCAACAAAAAAAACTCTCTCTTTGTTTTTATTATACAATCCTTTTTGGGCAATAACAAAGCTACCTTTAGAAACCACATCATCTATAAAAGAATGAGAATCAATATTAGTCCCTTTTATTGCAACAAAAAGATCATTTTTGTTAGCTAATCTTGAGTCTTCCACAAGATTGTTAATAGATTCATCACTATTGTAATCTATATTTATAACTTTCAAAATTTCTTTAAGTTTCATATTGATAACCGCCAAATAAGATTTTGAATATAAAAATTTAATAATCTTAAGGCAGATATTTTTTACTTTCACCTTTATAAGATGGCAAGATTATGTAAAATGTTGTACCGACATTAACTTCACTTTCAACTCTTATATTACCATGATGTTCACTGATTATTTTGTGTACAAGTGTAAGACCTATACCATTGCCAGTTTCTTTTGTTGTAAAATAGGGGGTAAAAATTTTTTCAATATTTTTAGGTTCAATCCCTTTGCCATTATCTTTTATTATTATTTCTATATATGGGTGATTTTCAAACATTTTTATTGTTATTAATTTTTTATCCCTTTTTACGTTGTCAAATGCTTCCATAGCATTTTTTATAAGATTAAGAAAGACAACCCTAAGATATTTTTGGTCACCTAAAACTGGTGGAAGATTATCCTCAGGTGAAAATTCTATTGTTATCTTTTTTTCTTCAAGTTCATAGCTTAAAAACTTTATTACATCTTTAATAAGTTCAATAATATCGACTTTTGTAAGGTCAAGGCTTATTGGTCTTATAGATGAGAGAAAGTCTTGGACTATTGAGTTTAATCTTTGAACTTCATCTTTTAATATGTTGACAATTTCATATATATCTTTTTTAATATTTTCTATCTCTAATTTTGATATATATCTTAATATAAGGTCAAGGTGAATAGTTATTGATGCTAATGGATTTTTTATTTCATGGGCTAATCCTGAGGCAAGGTGTTTCATTGATTCTATATTATCCTGACGCCTGTTTTTTATCTCCTCCATTTTTTTTCTGGTAATATCAACAAATCTAAACAAAAAAAGTATTACTTTATTAGTATTATCTCTTATTGGGATAAGATTTGTTCTCATTACTCTTATATGGGGAACACCCATTATATGCTCTTCTTCTATTATTGGTTCCTGTTTTTTTATCTTGTTTATAAGGTAATATTTTATATCTTTGTTGTATATTACTTCTTGGATAGACTTATCAATAAGTTCTTCTGGAGTTTCAAACTTTAGTACTTCAGCAGCAGTTATATTAGCATATTTTACTATGCCTTCTGTATCAAATATGATAAAACCTTCATTATTGAAGTCTAATACTCTAAGAAAGTTTGAAATATTACAATAAAAATCGTTTAAAAAAATCTTTATCTGTTCTGTATCTATTTTATCAACTCTTTCTATAAACTTTTTAAAAAGTTTAAGGTCTATCAAGAAAACTCCTTATAAAATCTTTTAGTTCTATTTTTTGCCCTATTACAGGTTTGCCATACTCTCCATCAAACCCAGGGGGATCATATGTGAATTTTTTTTCAAGCACATCTATTAAACATTTTTTTACTTTATCATCTATGTTTATATTTTCAATTATTTTTATGCTATGTTTTTTATCAGAGAAAAGATTTATCTCGTTCCCAAATATTTCAATTAGTGATCTGTATATATTCAATACCTCTTTTGAGTCTGTCTTTTTATTAATTGCAATAGATATAATTTCTATTAATGGTATTATACTTATATAATTCCTTTTTGGTGTATAATCAAATTCTTTCATTCCTTGATGAAGTGCAATATCAATTGTTCTTTCAATAACTCCCATTTGAAACTCTTTGTTACATATACTACATTTTTTTGGCCTTTTAAATGTATTAAAGAATAGACTTTTACCATTATGCTTACTTCTTGTTCCTCTGTGACCTGTAAGAAAGTATCTACCTTCCATAGGATTGAACTCACCTGTATATAGTATATTATTGTTTCTTATTGAATCTATTATGTTTTTGTAAGATAATTTTTCAACTTTAATACAGGTAAACTCTCTTCCTATTCTAAGTGGGGATACAGAATGTGAATCAGAGTTTGAAATAAAAGATAAATTTGATAACTCAGGTATTGCCTCAAGCATAAAAGGGTCAGCTGAAAGTCCTGTTTCTATAGCATATATATTTTTCTTAAACTCATCAAAAACCTCTTCAATATAATAGACAGGACTTTTACTTCCTAATACACCTTCAGGAGTCATTATGTGTGCTGGGATTATCTCTATATAACTGTTAACTTCCTTTATACTAAAAAGTCTTTGTATAAGTTCCTTTTTACTTGAACACACTAGAAATGGTCTTCCTATTGTATTTTTTACACCCCATTTTTCAAATAATTTTGTTATAGATAATACAGAATCAAAGGATGGAAAAAGTATAAGTAGGTGAAAAGACTTTTTACTATTTTTGGTATAGGGATATGATGCTATAAACTCACTTTGAAGTATAAAAAAAGATTTATTAATATCTTTTTTCAATTTAAAAATGCCGTCTGATTCTTCAATTAAGTTTAATCTCAAGTATGAAGACCATAGTGGGTGTAGGATATCTCCTGTACCATATATATCTATACCTTTGATTTTCATAGAGTCACTTAATTTATACATATCTATTTTGCCAACTCCACCTGAATACCCTGAATGGGAATGAAGATCAAGAATAAGTTCCATGATTTATTCTATTCCTTTGAATATCAGTGTTGTTGCCCAAAATGATGGTTCAAAAATACCTTTATCATAAAAAAATACTGGGTCTTTTGCTATTTTTGTGAAGTTTTGATATATTGGTTCAACTGGTTTTTTTTCAAGTATTTTAAAAGTATAGGGGAGTATAGTTATTTTATCTTCATATTGCAGGAAAGTGCCACCAATAATATATTTTTTGTTCTTTATAAGTCTCTTTTTATAATATTCAACTTGCTTTTTATCCTTTAATGGTACAAATAATATTTTTCCATCATCATCTTCAAAAATAATTTTTTTTGATTCTGATCTTGTAAATATCTTATCAATTTCTTGCTCGAAGTTTATCCTTAATTCTTTCATTTCTTTAATATCCAAAAAATTCTCGTTAAGAAAGTTTTGTACAGTAGATATTGTTTCAACCTCTCTCCCAAGAGTTATGTCAGTAATCTCATTTTCTTTTATTTCATATATGTACTTATTTTTATAAATAAAATTCCTTAGGCTCATTTTATCATCTAAAAATGTTAAAATATAAGTTAAATCGAAAACACTATTAGGGAATACTGATAATAGTAGTTTTTTATGAATTGGCTTAATACTATCAGCTAGTAAAAAAATTAATTGTATGTTTGCACATTCAACTCTTTTTTTAATTTCTTTGAGTTTATCTTTTTCTATATTTATGCTGTCAGTTATAACTATTAGAAATCTATTATCTTTCCAATCTCCATATTTTAGTACATAATCCATAGCATAGTATAGGTCAGAGTTATAACCAGCTGGTTTTGTTGAAAGTATATGTTTTATTATGGGTTCAAGCCTTTGAGTTAAGTTATTAAATTTTATTTTATATTCTCTTGATTCTCTATAATCACTTATTCCAAACCTTATTCTATAATTTTTTAGGTTATATATTATTCTGAAAAGTAATTTTTCTATATTTCTTTTTAAGAACTCTATCTCATCATTCATACTACTTGTTGAGTCTATAAGGAATATTACATCAGCAGTCTGAATAGAGGTTATGTTTTTATCAAGTGTAGAATTGTAAAATGTCTTATAAAGTACATCATCAAGAGCGTTAAAAAAATCTGTTAATGTATAGAATTTTGAATAGTACTGAGATACTATACTGTTTGATTCTTTAAGTGTTGCTTCCAATACAAATGAGTTTGTAACTCTTTTTATATTTATTTCAAGGCTGGTCAAAGAACTCTGGCTTAATTTTAGTTTTGTATTTGTTTCAATCCAGTATTTTATTGTATCATTTAAGTATGTAAAATATTCCTGTTTGATAAAACCTGTCATATTGAATTTTATACTTATGTCTTTAGCATATGCGTTTATTAGAGAAATGGATGTTATAAATAATATTAGAAAAATTTTTTTATAAAATTTTATTTTGTTTTTTACTATTTTATTTAACATAAATAAAATATCGTATTTATAAACTACTAAGTTTAAAAGATTAAAAGTCAATACCACTGTAACCGCCATACCATTCATTTATTTTTATTGTAGCAATGAAACCTACTCCGTTCTTTTCAATATCTATTTTATTATTTTTTAAGATTGTATATATTTTAGCCCCTGCTTCAGGTTCATCAGTAATGCCTATATATGTCTTATTGTATTTTGTTATTTTTGTACTGATAAAAAATGAGGAAAGAAAAGGTAGGAATGTTGATATATTACCCATATTTTTACCATCAAAAGCTATAGATAGTGATACACCAACTTCAGCCAGTGTTGTTGGAATAAAAACATCGTCAACATTCTTATTTAAGGAGAGAATAACAAGGTATTTTTCTACCCCTTTTTTCTCTTTTTTTATAATATCAAGTGAATATTTTTTAAATGTGTATACTACATCATCAAATAGTTTAGCATCTATAAGCTCTTTTACAAAACTTTCATTCTTAATGAATCTTGATATTGAAGCAAGTAGTTTTATATAGTTAGTGTCTTCATCTGGGATAAGCACAAAAAATATTATATTAACTTTGCCAGACTTTGCGTTTTTGTAAGGTATCCCTTTTTTGCTTACTGCTATAAATAGTGTAAGTTCTTTTATATTTTTTGATCTTAGGTGAGGTATTACTATATGAGGTAATAGTTCAAAACTTCCTTCAGATTCTCTTTTGAGAAAATCATTAAATACTATTTCTATATCAGTGATTGTATTTTCATTATAACTTTCTGTTAAGAACTTTTTTATAATAGAATAAAAATCTATATCTGGATTTATTAGAATTCTATTCTTTTTTATCATATTAACTATCATGGACACCCCCTTCTTTTATTTTTTTATATGATAAAGTTATTAATATTGGAGTAATTATAGATGTTACCATTATCATAAATACTATGCTTGCAAAATAGGTTTCAGGAATAAGATTAGGTACTTTATGCATTACAACTGATGTAATAACGAGTGCAACTTCACCACGTGGAACCATCCCCACACCTATTATAAGTGATCTTGGTGTGTCAAAACCAACAAACTTGGCAAAAATTCCATTTCCTATTATTTTAGATATTACTGCAATAGCAACTAAAAGTAAAGAAAAAATTGGATCCAAGTGTGATATGTCTAAGTGTGTTTCAAGACCAATATACACAAAAAAGAGAGAAATAAATATAGAATCTCCAATCGTTGCTATACCTTCTTCTATCTTTGATTTGAACTTTGTATTACCAACAAAAAGACCTGCTATGTATGCACCTGTTATTGCAGCAAGTTCTGTTTTTTCAGCAGCCCATGAAAAAATAAAAAGTAGTGAAAGGGTTACAGATATTATGGCTTTTTCAGACTTAAACTTTTCAGCAATATCAAGTAGATAAGGGATTATAAAAATACCAATAAGTATAGCACCTAATATATAAATAATCATATATACGAGTGTTAATGTTAAATTACTGCCACCTATAAAACTTAAAGTTATACTTAGTACTATTATACCCAATATATCATCAATCACAGCAGCACTTAGTATTGTATTCCCTTCAATAGTATTTATTTTTTTCATATTTAATAATGTCATAACAGTTATTGAAACTGATGTTGCGGTTAATATTGTACCTATAACTATGCTTAAAATAGTATTTTGTGTAAATAGATAAACAATAGCAGATCCCATTAAGAATGGTAGAATTACACCACCTAATGCGATTATAAAAGAGTTTTTTCCAACTCTTTTTATCATTTCTATTTCTGTATCCATTCCTGCAATAAAAAGAAGAAGTACAACTCCTATATTTGAAAAGAATCTTAGTTTATCAAGGTCATTATGGTCTTTTATTAAATTGAAACCTGTTGGCCCAATGATAATACCTATTAATATCATCCCAATTACAGGTGGTATTTTTATCCTGTAACACAAGTCAGAAATTATTTTTGAGAAGAATATAAAAAAAGCAAGTATAGCAAAAATATTCTCGCTCATAAAACCTTCTTGTTTAAAAAATTTTATTAAGACAAATTTATTAAGACAAAGATAAAATTAAAAAATATTTTGTTTAAGTAATAAAAAATAAAACAAAAGGATATAAAATGAAAAGAAATTTTATATTTAAAAATGGAATTTTTGACATTATAATTAAAAATGGTTTTGAAATAATGAATGATAATGAGATTAAATTAATAGTTGAGGAAATCTTAGGAATAAAAATAAATAAAATAGAACTTCAATATTTTATTAAGAGAGGGATTGATAAAAGAGATTCTTTACTATTTATATCTGGTTATGAGTTAGGCAAAAGACACTTCCTTTCATTTTCACAGAGGAAGTTGTAAAAAAATAGTGTATCAGGGTGCATGTATTTCATTTCAGATATTACATATTTTATTTTTTCAACACAGACCATAAAAGCAGCCCTGTATATATAACCTGACATAGCTTCCTTTACAATTATCTCTTTTATTTTATTACTTACTTTTTTATTAGGTTCAACAAAGTCAGAAATATAAACTATAAGCGATATAAGGCCCATATTTTCTTTTCCAAGTGTATGGTATTTAATGCTTTCTATTATCTCTTGATCATCTATTCCAAAATCATTTTTTGCTATTATGGCTCCTAAAAACGCATGAATTAAGTCTGGATTTTTTATAAATATATCAGAAATATCTATATTATATTCTTTTGCTATTTCTAAAGACTTTTCAATTGGTATATCTTTTGCAATATCATGAAGAATACTTGCAATTCTTACCTTATTTTCATCAACACTGTAAAAACTTGCTATTTTAACAGCAGTCTCTTCAACAGAGAGTGTATGAACAAGTCTTTTTGTAGTAAGGTAACTTTCAGCTTTTTTTCTTATATCATCGATCATATATTTAAAACCTTTTTTATTTAAATTAATTTTTGAGCAATAAGCTCCATATTGTAAAATACTTCATCAATATTTTTTGCATCTATTATTGGACTGTTTTTCCTGTAATCTATGTTTTTACCTGCATATTCTTTTGATACACCCGGGACAAAAGAACAAGCTATTATAGGTTTGTCAGCAAGCCACAGATACGTTATTTCAGATAATGTTCCTGCACCTCCTCCAACAACAACAGCTATATCACATGATAGAGCATTAGTATAATTTCTTGCAAATCCTATACCTGTAGCTATTACGATTGATGAATACTCATTTGAACTTTCTATATTACTATCAGGTATTATTGATACAGTAAGTCCATTGTTATCTATAGCACCTTTACAGGCAGACCTCATAACTCCGCTTCTACCACCTGTTATTAAAACCCAATTCTTTTTTGCAATAAAGGCACCTATCTCATATGCAACAATATTATTGTACTCAAATTCAGCACTGTCTCCTATTAAAAGTACCTGGAACTTTCTTACTCTTTTATTTTCCATATCTGAAAGTTACCAATGTTTTTTACATAAAAATAATTTTTTAAGACCTCTTCAAAATTATCTTTTTCTTTATTTTGAGTATTTATTATAATTGTTTTGATCTTTAAAGGATCTATCTCTTTTTTATCTGTAATAAAATTTATTTTAACTTTTTCAGAGTACCCTAAATATTTTAGATAGCTATTATAAGAGTATACACTTGCTTCCTCTCTTTTAATAAAATCGATTATTTCTTCTAATTCTGATACTCTCTCTATATCTATTGTCTTTTCTCCCATTATCTTGTTAAATGTATAACTTATTTTGTTAGTATTCTTATTAACAAAAATCTCTTTTGTGTTCCATAAAAAGAAGAAAATTACTGGTAAAAGTATTAGAGTAATAATTGTTTTTCTAAGTTTTTGTTGTTTCACATTCTCAAATATCTGAAAACCTGCTATTATTGAAATTACAGGGTATATTGGTATAAAACTTTGAAGTTTTATATCAAGCCCTGATAATAAGACTGTAAAACCCAAAAATATTATTGTAGATATAATGTAAAACTCTTTTGCTCTCTTTATCTTATCATTAAAAAAGTTTATTATGCCTTTTATGCCAAAAAACCATAAGATAGAGTGGAATATAAATATAATTAAAATTTTATGAATAAAATTTGGTATAAAGAGTAATAAATTATTTTCTATATAGTTTATGTAATAGTTAGAAACTATTTTTTTAAAGTTTTCATTCATTACTTTATTTGTAGTAACCCAGTCTATTATAAAAAAACTTAAACCCATAAGTGTTATAACTATTATTAGAATAAAATACTTTGAAACATCTTCTCTGTTTTTTCTAAATACCCAGAACGGCCTTGCAATAAGTATATAGAATATAATTGCAAGTATCAGGTATACACCTTTAAAAGATATTAATAGTGAAAAAATAACTGAAAGTGTTAATGTTAGTATATATATTTTTTTTTCTTCAAACTCTATCATGTAGAAAGAGTATAGACCTAACATAAAGAATGGGGAAAGTAAAATTTCTTCACTAAACTCCAGAAATGATGGTCCAAAAGATGATAAGGATAAAGTATATATTATTGTTGATATGAATCCTACTCTTGAGGAATATATTTTTTTTGTTAATAGGAATACAAAGATTGATGTAAGGCTGATAAGTAAAATATTAATAATTCTTAACAGTAAGAAACTGCCATTATCTATTGAAAGTTTTACTATAAGTTCGTAAATGTTTCTTACAGGGTTGTCTAATAGATATGATACTGTTTCTGTAATAGATATATCATAATAATTAGTGTAAAATATTGTTGGTATTTTTAACAGAATTAGCATTGCAAATAAAAAGAACCATATATTATGGTTTCTTGAATATAGTACAAACTTCCAAAAGTTTATTTTCAATTTATTCTCCTTATAGATTTTTTCTGTAATTAAATTTATTACTGAAATATAAACTATAATAAACTTTCAATAAATAAAAATGGAGAATTA
The DNA here is from genome assembly GCA_029552945.1 of Spirochaetota bacterium. GTDB lineage: Bacteria > Spirochaetota > GWB1-36-13 > GWB1-36-13 > JAKPDD01 > JAKPDD01. The sequence continues at coordinate 8,258 of JAKPDD010000008.1, read as the reverse complement.
AAATGAACTTTATATTGCATAATCCTACCAGGATTGTATTTGGAGTTGGTAGTCTATCAAAATTACCAAAAGAGAGCCAGAGTATTGGTATAAATAAACCTCTTATTGTTATAGGGCAGGGGAGTGTTAAAAAGAATGGTATTTTAGATAGAGTTCTTGAATTACTGAAGGATTTTAAATATGCTATTTGTGAAAATATAAAACCTAACCCTACTGTTGATGATGTTATCAGAGGAAAAAATATTTTTTTAGAAAATGGATGTGACTCTGTTATTGCTCTTGGTGGTGGTAGTGTTATGGATGCAGCAAAGGTTATAAGTCTTGTTGCAAAAGAGGGGTTTGATCCATGGGAATATACTGCTAATAAAAAACCAAAGGATGCTTATCCTATAATTACAATACCAACACTATCTGCAACTGGTTCTGAGGCTGATCCCATTGCAGTTATAAATAATTTGAATACAGGCGAAAAGAAATCAGTTTCAGGAATGTGTCTTTATCCTAAATTTTCTATAATAGACCCTGAACTTACTATAACAACACCTTTAAATGCTACTGTTGATGGTTTTATAGATATCATAGTTCATGCAAGTGAGACATTTCTTTCAACAAAAGATAGAAACGTTTTTTGTGATGGTGTAACAGAAACTATAGTTAAAATGGTAATAGAGAATGGCCCTAAAATAATTGCTAACACTACTGATATTAAAGCAAGAACAGAGATTGCACTTGCAAGCACAATGGCAATGTATGGTATATTATACCCAAGATCTGGCGGATGGCCAATGCATGCAATAGAACATGCAATAAGTGGGTTGTATCCTGATATAAGTCATGGCTCTGGACTTGCTGCTATATTTCCTGCAATAGTTGAATGGGATGGGGAAAGAAATATTGAGAGGGTAAAACAGTATATAAAAATATTTGGATATGAGGTTAATACAGCTAAAGAGGCTTCGGAGGTTATAAAAAATTTTATTGTTTCTATTAAAGCTTTTAAGGGACTTAAAGACCTTGGAGTTAAAAAAGAGGACCTAAATGTTATAGCAGAAAAGACATTGATTTTGAAAGGAAACAAAGAAAATAAACTACTTAACATAGAACCTATGGGTTTTAATGATATACTTAATGTTCTTGAAAGATCTTACTAGGATAGAACTAGTTTTATTATTTTATTTAATGACTTCAAAAGATATTATAGATTTATTATCCTGTTCACACTTGTCACAAATACCATAGAAGTATATATGACAGCAATCAACCATAAAACTACTAGAGTTTGTATTTATGTAATCTATATTCATTACTTTGTTGTAATATTCTTCATCTATTTCAATATCTATAACGTTTTTACAGGAGTTACAAAAAAAGTGTGCATGGGGTTTAAGGTTTGCATCGTACCTTGCTTTATCTTTTTCTATTGTAATTTCCTGAATTATTCTGGCCTCTTTAAGGCTTGAAATATTATTGTATACTGTTGCCCTTGATATGTTTGGATGTATATTTGAAATATAATTATAAATATCTTCTGCTGATGGATGAGAGGTAGTGTTTAATAAAAAGTTTAAAATTTCTATTCTAGGAATAGTTATAGATATGTTTTTTGACTTTAAAAGATATGTTATATTTTCTTTTTCTTTAGTGTCTACAAGTATAACTTTATCCTTGAAGTTAAAAATTTATTTAAATTTAAAAATTAAATTTTTAAAAAACAAATTTTTTTTATTATAAAATGGAGAAAATTTAAAATTGAATAAAAGAATAATAGTGATTATAGATAATAAAAAGGTTTCAGTAAAGCCAGATGAGATAGATAAGTTTTCTAGTTTTGAAGAAGCATATAAAAAAGCAATATCTGATGCGTATAAACATGTAAATAGACTTATTAAAATAAGAGACAGGAGTGAATATGAGATCAGGAATAGGTTGAAAGATAAGGGTTTTTGTGATGCTGAGATAGATTATGTAATAGGAGATTTATTAAAGAATAGACTTTTGAATGACAGAAGGTTTACAAAAAATCTTATTGAAAGTTATACTAAAAAAGGTTATGGTCCATTTACTCTAAGGAAAAAACTTATTGAAAAGGGAATTGATAGTAATACAATAGATGAGTATTTAAAAGAGATAGATATTGATCAGACTTTTGAGAGAGCAAGGGATTTAATAATTCATAAAATTAAGGCTTATAAAGAGAAAGCTAATAGTTTATTTGAGATTTATGAAAAGATACGAAGATATCTTTTTTCAAGGGGATTTGATGGGGGAACAATAGAGAGAGTAATAGATTATTTTAAGGAAAATAACTATTTTAAATAGGCTCTTACTTGAAAAAATAAATTTCTATTTGTAAAATTTAAAAATTAATTTTAATTATATTTAGTACCTATATTTTAAGGAGAGAGGTTTGGAATATTTTTTAAATCCAGGTGAACTTATATTTTCAAAAGAACCTATGGTTATTAAGACTGTTTTAGGGAGTTGTGTTGCTGTTACTATTTTTGATAAGGTTAATAGATGGGGAGGTATGTGCCATTATCTTTTACCAATTGCCCCAGCTAATCTAAAGAGTACCAAGTATGGCGATATTGCGATAAAATACCTTATTAAGAAGTTTATTGATAATGGTTCAGATATAAAAAATCTTGAGGCAACAATAACAGGCGGTGCTTTTATTATATTTTCTGCACGTGAGATATTTTTTGTTGGAGACAGGAATGTTGATGTGGCTGAAAATATTTTGAGGGAGAGGAAAGTATATATAAAATATAGGAATACAGGTGGTGAAAACGGCAGGAAAGTTGTTTTTTCAACAGAATACAATGTAATTAATGTTGAAATAATTAAAGAGATAAGGGTTGAAGATCTTTATAGGGATGGAAAAGTTGTTTAATGCTTGATATAAGGATAAAAAGAGAGGCTAAAAAGTTTGTATCTAGGATTTTAGAAAAAAATCTTAAAATCTCAATTGCAGAATCATGTACTGGAGGCCTTTTCTCAAGTTATGTGACCTATTTTCCTGGTGTATCAAAAGTCTTTATTGAGTCTATTGTCTCATACTCTAATGATTCAAAAATAAAGAGGCTTGGTGTTCCTGATGAAATTATTAAAAAACATGGTGCTGTAAGTGAGCCTGTTGCCAGGCTAATGGCAGAAAAAGTTAAGGGAGATTCCGATATTGGTATAGGTATTACTGGAATAGCAGGACCTGGAGGTGGGACAGAAGATAAACCTGTTGGGCTTGTTTATTTTGCGGTCTCAATTTACGATAATACATATGTTAAAAGGCTTAACCTTAAGGGTAATAGAGATAGAATAAGAAAAAAGACTTGCCTTGAGGTTTTTATGTTTCTTAGTAAAGCTTTAAAGAATGTATTGACTTTTTAAAAAGAATGTTTTTTATTATAAAAATGTAAAACTGTTAAGGATTTTTGTTAAATGTGGGCTTGTAATTTAAGAATTTTAAGAGATCGTAATTTTTATGACATGAATGATATTGATTTAAAAATCGATAAGTATTTATATATAATTTTTAATCCACATTTCCTCTCTCATATATATATATATATATATATATATATATCACAAATATGCCCCTTTATATCAAATAAATCTTTATGTAACATAAATCTTTATATAAATACAAATTACAAATACGGAGTTTTACAATGACTGACTTGTTAAAAAGAGAAGAGATTGATCAAAAGATAAGTAGAGTAATAACATATTTATCCAGTTTTGAAGAAGGTAATCTTATTGCAATAGCAGAAATTAATGAATGTTTAAATTATATAGGCAAGCTTTCTTATTGGGATTAAAAATATTGATAAACTCTCAAAGAGGCTTATTAAGCTTTTTCAAATAAGAGAGTCTAATGAGAGTTCTCTTAATGTGATTATAGATGTTTTAAAGCTTATAAAAGAGCTTAATATCAAAGAGAGTTATGATGAAAAAAAAGAGATTATAGATTCTATTAACCTATTAATTCCCCAAATAAACTCTATACTGAAAAAATATTTTGTTGATGAGCTAAAACATAAAGAGAAAAAAGAGTATCCGGAAGACTTTTTTGATAATATAACAACAGATAAGAAGATGCTTCAGGACTTTATTATTGAGTCTCTTGAACACCTTGAGAGGGCACAAGTTGATATTGTTGACCTTGAATATGACCCAACAAATAAGGATAAGATAGATTCTATCTTTAGGGCATTTCATTCTATTAAAGGTTCAGCTTCATTTTTAGGGCTTAAGAATATAGAAGAGGTTTCACATGAACTTGAAAACCTTTTTTCAATGGTAAGAGATAGTAAGTTAAGAGCAACCAAGGAGATAATAGACAAGATACTGGAGGGGATAGAGTTTTTAAAAAATATAATAAATGTTATAACTATAAATGACTTTAATATTGATAAAATAAAAAATGATTTTAAAAGTATCAATATATACTCATACATCTCTGAAATAAGAGGTATTACAGGCCATAAAAAAATAGGTGAGATATTAAAAGAGGAGAAAAGAATAGATGATGAGGATATCCAGGAAATTCTCCTTGAACAGATTGAGACAAAGAAAAAGTTTGGAGAGATTGCAGTTGAAAAAGAGAAAGTAACAGAGGAGGATATTAAAACAGCTGTAGCTAAACAGCAGGAGGAACTTAAAAAGTTTGTTTCAAATTATGTTAAAGTTTCTTACGACAAACTTAATGAACTTATTGATAATGTAGGTGAACTTGTTATAAACCAGTCTATGATAAAGCAGAAACTATCAAATATGATAAAAGATGTTGAACTTGAAAGAATATTAAACTCGTTTGAACAGATAATAACAAGCATGAAAAATATAGTAATATCGATGGGAATGATACCAATAGGTGAAATATTCAATAAATTAAAGGTTGTTATAAGAAATACAGCAAGGGAGGTTAATAAGATTGTTAATATTCAAATGGAGGGTGAAGAGACTGAACTTGATAAGAATGTTATAGAAAAGATTTATGACCCACTTGTTCATATTGTTCGTAATGCTATTGACCATGGTATAGAGATGCCTGATGAGAGAGAAAAAGTTGGCAAACCAAGAGCAGGGCTACTTTACATAGGGGCTTCACATAGGGGTAATAATATAGAGATAGTTATAAGAGATGATGGGGCAGGAATAAATAGAGAGAAGATAATAAATAAAGCTATTTCTATGGGGCTTATTGAAAATTCTGATAATTTGTCTGATAAGGAAGTTTTTAACTTTCTATTTCTCCCAGGATTTTCAACAAAAGAGGGTGTTACTAATATATCTGGTAGGGGTGTTGGACTTGATGTTGTCAAGAAAAATATTGAGAGTATTAAAGGTAAGGTTGAGATTGAAAGTTATAAGGGTAAAGGCACAAAATTTATTATAAAGATACCACTTACACTTGCAATAATAGAGGGTTTTATTACTAAGGTTGGTACAAATACATATATATTTCCTTTTGATATTATTGAAGAGATTATAACTTTTTCAGATAAAGATGTAACAAAAATGGGAGATGGTGATTATATGGTCTTTCATCGGGGAAAACATATACCTATAGTTTTGGCAGGAAAGGTTCTTAAGGAGATGAATTACAAGACTGATATTAAAGATGCAATTGTGCTTGTAATAGAGTATGATAATATTCCTTATGGAATTGCTGTTGATTCTGTTCTTGGTAAACAGGAGACAGTAATAAAGAGTCTTGGTATTTTATTTGCTTCAAATCCTGTATTTTCAGGTGGTACAATTTTTGGTGATGGAACAATAGGTTTTGTTATCGATGTTGAAGGTTTTATAAATAGTGTTAAAAGGAAAGAGGGATTGAATATTTAGTTGTTTGAAATTTTAAACTTTAAAATTTATAAATTAAAATTTTTTAAAATATTTTTGGAGGAGCTTTAAAGTGAAGACTGTATTTAGTGTTGAGGATTCTCTTGTTGTAAGAAATATAATAAAACAGGTTCTTCAGAGTGAAGGTTTTAATGTTCTTGAGGCTGAAAACGGTAAGCAAGCACTTGAGATTATAAACAGCAAGAAACCTAAGGTTGATATCTACATACTTGATGTTAATATGCCGGAGATGGATGGAATAACACTACTTGGTGAAATAAGAAAGTTTGATACTACAACACCTGTTGTTATGCTTACAACAGAGACAGACAAGTCAAAAATAATGAAGGCAAAGGGATTGGGTGCAACAGGGTGGATAATAAAACCTTTTGAAAGAGAGCCTTTTTTAAAAGTTATAAGAATGCTTCTTGAAAAGGAGGGATAAAATGGAAAAGTCAGAAAAGTACCTTACATTTAAAATAGAGAATGAACTTTATGCAATACCTATAACTAAGGTTAGGGAGATAATAAGGTATACAACAATAACCCCAGTGCATGATGCTCTTTCATTTCTTAAAGGTGTAATAAACTTGCGTGGAAAGATTATACCCATAATTGATATGAGACTTAAGTTTAATCTTAAAGAGTCTACATATAATGATAGGACTGTTTTTATAATAGTAGATATTGTTAATAGAGAATCAGGTTATATCTATTCTGTTGGTATTGCTGTTGATTCTGTTAATGATGTGGTTGATATATCTGAGTCAAACCTTGAGAGGACACCAGAGATAGGACTTAAACTAAGGAGTGGTTACCTGACTGGTATAGCACAGGTTAATAATAATATGATAATGATATTAAATATTGATAAGATACTTACTAAAGAGGATGTTATAGATGTCAATGAGATAATAAAAGAGAAAGAGAGTATTGAGAAATAAAATTTTTTTGGATAAAATTTTAGTTTTTAAATAAAATATCAGGAGGATTTTATGTTTAAAAATATGACGCTTAAAAAGAGGGTCTTAAGTGGTTTTGTAATAACTGCTGTAATTGGGTTATTGGTTGGTTTAATTGGTTTCATTGGACTTAGGAGTGTATCTGGTACTGTTGGTAATGTTTCTAGGAGATTGGTTCCCAGTATAAATTACTTTCAAAATATTTCCCTAAAACTTGAGAATATAAAAACTTCTTATAGGACACTTGCTATACCTACTTTAGCCAGGGAGGAGAGGAGTAAAATTTTAAAATATATAATTGAAGTAAGTAAAGAATATGAGAAGGATTTAGCTGAATATGATAAGATAGCAAAAGAAAAAGAGGAAGAGAGGTTGTATAAAGATTTTTTAAATAAATTGAATGAAGAGAAAGAATTAAATAAAAATCTTTCTAAAAAATTTGAATATTTATTCACTATAAATGATAACACTATTTTTCTTAAACAGATTGAGGAATTGGGCAAATATATCTTAAGTAGTGAAGTAAGTAAGGTCTATGACGATGTAAGTACTACTGGGTTATTTTTATTAAAGTTTATAAATGAAAAATTGGTATCAAATTCGAATGATGCTGAAGCCTTAGCCAGTTCTTCTATAATACTTATACTTATTATCTCAATTATAGCGTTTATTATCTCACTCTTACTTGGCATGTTTATAACAAGGTCAACTGAAAAGGGCATAGGTGAAAATATAGACCTTATAGTTAAGTCAACATCACAATCAGAACAGGCATCTGTTGAACTTGCAGCATCGTCTGAGGAACTTTCAAGCAATGCGTCAGAACTTGCAAGTTCAGTTGAGGAGATAACAAGTTCAACTGAAGAGTTGCAGGCAACTATTGAGTCAAACACGAAGAATATAAAAGAGGTTGAGGGCCTTATGAAAGAGAATATGAGGGCTGCTGAAAGTCTTGATGCTTCTATGAAGAATATGGAAAATGCTATGAAACTTATAAGTGATGGAAGTAAGCAGATAGGTAAGATAATAAAAGTTATTGATGATATAGCTTTTCAGACAAACATACTTGCACTTAATGCTGCGGTTGAGGCAGCAAGGGCAGGTGATGCAGGAAGGGGGTTTGTTGTTGTAGCAGAGCAGGTTAAAAACCTTGCTCAGAAGAGTGCTGAGGCTGCAAAAGAGACAGCAGACTTTATAGAGAGTGTATTGAATAATGTTGAAAAAGGTGAGACTGTTACAAAAGAGCTTTTTGATTTTCAAAAAGCTGTAATAGATAGTATTAAGAAAACAGCTGTTATACTTCAAGAGGTTGCAAAAGCATCAGAGGAACAGTTAAAGGGTGCAAACCAGGTTACACAGGCAATAAGTCAGGTAAATACTGTTGCACAACAGACAGCAGCAGGTTCAGAAGAGATAGCATCAGCAGCTCAGGAGATAACAGCACAGGTTGAG
>JAKPDD010000048.1 GCA_029552945.1 Spirochaetota bacterium | reverse complement strand
TGGGTTAGTGGTGATGATTATCCTACATACAAACAATTAGTTAAACTATCTAAAATTTTTCATGTACCTTTTGGGCATTTCTTCCTGGAAAAATTACCTGAAAGAAAGTATCCTATTACACATTATAGAACTGAAAAAAACCTTTTATTTTTACCTTCTAACGAATTATTAGATACAGTTATGTTTGCACAAAAAATACAGGAATGGGCTAAATATATATTGTTAGAATGGGGACAGGAGAAAATACAATTTTGTGGAAAGTATAAAGATGATTATAATAAAGAAAAAATAATTGAAGAGTTAAAAACAATTTTTGACATAAAGAATAATTGGGCAAGTGAAATGAATAAATGGAGAGAAGCATTTAACTATTTAAAAGAAAAAGCAGAGGAAAAAGGGATAATTGTTCTTATAAATGGAGTTGTTGAAAATAATACTCATCGCAAATTGAATGTAGAAGAATTTAGAGGATTTGTTTTATATGATGATGTTGCCCCTGTAATTTTTATCAATAACAATGATGCTATTTCTGCAAAGATATTTACTTTAATTCATGAAGTTGTTCATATTTTAATTGGAGAAAGTGCTTCTTTTGATCTACACCATTTACAATCTGCTGAGAATAAAATAGAAAAATTTTGTGATGTATGTACTGCTGAATTTTTAGTTCCTTTAAGTGAATTAATAAAACAATACCAAAATACAAATAATTTGGAAGAATTGGCTAGATACTTTAAGGTAAGTCAGATAGTAATATTAAGAAGACTATTAGATACTCAATTAATGACTCAAAATGAATTTTATGAACAATTAAATAATCTATACAATAAGGAAATAAAAAATGAACAGAAATCTGGCGGTGGTAATTTCTATGCTATAACATCCCATCGTTTAAGTAAAAGATTTTTGAATATATTAATTAATGGTTTCCATAACAATATTATTATTTATCGAGACATGTTAAGAATTACTGGATTGAAAGCTAAGGCATTTAATAAACTAATTGAGAGAATAAAATGATTTATTTACTTGACTCAAATATATTTATTACACCAGCTAATACTTTTTATCGCTTTGCTTTTGGGATGAATTTTTGGAATTTTTTAGTAGACAAAGCTGAAAATGGAAAATTAGCAAGTTTAGATAAAGTCAAAGAGGAAATTAATAGATGTGAAAATAATCTTAAAGAATGGGCAAATAATTATTTTTCAAATTATTTTTTAAATACAAAAGACCCAAAAGTTATTCAAAAATATTCCGAACTTATGAGATGGGCAGAAAGTAAAAATAATCATTATACAAGAAATGCTATCGATGAATTTATGAAAGAAGATAATGCAGACCCCTGGCTTATAGCTTTTGCTTTAAGTAAGAAAGAAAATTATAAAATAGTTACTTTTGAGAAATTCAATAAAGACCAGAAGAATAGAATACCTATACCCAATGTTTGTAAAGAATTTAACTTATATACCTGTGATTTGTATCAAATGCTTAAAGATTTAAATTTTAAAGAGGTTTATTATGAAACTTTATCTACAAAATATAGCAGAGAGTATAAATTGGGATAGTTTACCTACCGAGTGGATAAACTTTGATCTTGTAAAATTTTCACAAAACAAGAGATTGTTTGACTATCAACAGAATGCTTTAAAAAATTCGATAAAGGTATTATATAAATACTATATTGATTTTAAATCTAATAAACAGGAGTTTTATAACTTTTATCAGAATAATGGGTTAAATGAAAGTTTCGACCTTAATTTGACAAATTCAAAAAACAAAAAAATATTTGAAGATTTTAGCAATGATTACCAGATTAATAATAATAAAATTTCATTTTATCACTTTATTAACAGAATGAGTTTCTGGATGGCAACAGGGAGTGGAAAAACTCTTGTGATTGTAAAATTAATTGAGTTACTAGCTAATTTGATTAAAGATAATCAGATCCCAAAAAAGGATATTTTATTTTTATCTTATCGTGAGGATTTATTGGAGCAGTTTAAAAAACATATTGATGAGTTTAATAGTGCTAACAATGGTATATCTATTGAGTTATATAATTTGAAAAGCTATGAATATGTAAAAAGAGAAAATAGATTAAAGTTTGGTAATGAGATAAATGTTTTTTATTATCGTAGTGATTTAATTTCAGATGAACAAAAAGATAAGATTATAGATTTTCGTAACTATGATAATTTTGGTAACTGGTATATTTTACTTGATGAAGCACATAAGGGAGACAAAGGAGATAGTAAAAGACAGCAATTTTATTCAATACTTTCAAGAAATGGATTTTTATTTAATTTTTCTGCAACTTTTACAGATGCTATTGACTTTGTAACCTGCGTTTTTAATTTTAATCTTGAAAAGTTTATTCAGGATGGGTATGGAAAACAGATTTACATATCAAAAAGTGATATTTCTGAGTTAAATAAAAAAGAAGATTTCACAGTTAAAAAAAAGCAAATCATTATTCTTAAAATTTTGCTTCTGTATACTTATATCTTTAAGCAAAAGAGAGAGATTAAAGGTAAATATTATCATAAACCATTAATTCTTACATTAGTAAACTCTGTAAATACAGAAGATTCTGATCTATTTTTATTTTTTAATGAAATTGTAAATATAGCAAACGGTACATGGGATGAAGGTGTTTTAGGAGAGGCGAAAAATGAAATTTTAAAAGAAATTCAAGGTAAATATGAGTTTTCAAATGACAATATACAAATTAATGAAAATATAATTAAAGATATTACTTATAAAGATATTTTAGAAAATGTTTTTAATTCTGATAAACCTGGAAAAATAGAAGTCTTAAAAATTCCAGGCAATAGGCAGGAGATTGTTTTAAAACTTAAAACAAGTGAAAAACCATTTGGTTTAATTAAAATCGGTGATATTTCAGAATGGATAAAAAACAAATTATCAGGTTATGAGATTGTTGAAAAATTTGATAATAAAAGTGTCTTTGATAGAATAAATCATAATGATTCAGATATTACAATCCTTATGGGCTCACGTGCGTTTTATGAAGGATGGGATAGCAATCGCCCGAATATTGTTCTTTATATAAACATAGGGAAAGGAACAGATGCAAGAAAGTTTGTCTTACAATCAATGGGTAGAGGAGTTAGAATCGAACCATTGCCAAATAAAAGAAAAAGACTTCTATTTTTATATAATAATGGAGATATTACAGATGAAGAGTTTAATCAAATCAAAAATAACATACCAGCACTTGAAACTTTATTTGTTTTTGGGACAAAAGCAGAAAATTTAAGAGAAGTTATAGAGACCATTAAAGAGGAAAAACAGGAAGAGTTAATTAGTGATTTATTTGAAATTAATCCAGAAGTAAAGGATAAATTATTATTAATACCAGTTTATAAAGATTCTGATAAAATCATTGTTGAAGAGAAAGATGTTCTGAAATTTCAGATAAATAAGAATGATTTTGAACTTGTAAAAAAATATTTTAATTATTTAGGCGAAAGAGTTTGTTTGGTAAAATATGACTGTGATTTAAGGGTGTTAAACAAAATAAAAGAAGGATTTAATAGTAAATGCAATGATTATTTTATACTGAGCAATGAAGAAAACGAGATAAAAAAACCAGAATTTTTACTTGGAAGAATATTTAATCATTTTATTAATAAAGTAAAAGAGTTTAAAACATTTAAAAAACTTGAAGAAGAAATTATACATTTTAAAAGAATCAGTATAACAGTAGAAAGATTAAACTCATTAAGAGAAAAGATTGAAAAGGTAAAAAAATATAAAGATAAAGGTTATATAACTGAAAGTCTTAAAGAAGATTTTAAAAGAGGGAAAATTACACTTGATGATTATACTAAACAAATTGAAAATATTTCAACAACTATGCTAAAGGAATCTGAGGTAATATATAATAAAAATGAAAAATTAAAAATAAAGTACTTAGCAAATCATTATTATTTGCCTGTTGCTTTGGCAGAATCTGAAAAAGTAGATTTTATTCATCATATTATAAAACACAAAAGCGAAGTAGATTTCATTAATCAGCTGGAAAATTATTTAGAGAAAGAGAACAACTTTTTTAAACAGTTTGATTGGTGGTATTTTTCTAAGATAGATGAAACACTGGATGAGGTTTATATCCCATATTATCAACCAAAAACAAATAAAATAGAAAAGTTTAAACCAGATTTTATTTTCTGGTTAAAAAAAGATAATAATTATACTATTCTTTTTATTGATCCAAAAGGAACAGAACATACTGATGGGTATAGAAAAATTGATGGATATAGGGTAGTATTTGATAACAAGGATAAAAGTTTTTCATATGATGGACTTACAATAAAAATGAAAATGCTTTTTAAAACTCAATATCCTATATCAAAAGTTCTTGAAAGTTATAAAAATTATTGGTTTGAGAGTTTTGATGAATTTAAGAATAAGATAGTAGAAAACTAATATATTTAAACCTCTATATTTTTAATTAATTCTGGTTGAATAATAATGTAATGATTTTTTTAAAGTCAAAATTTTAATTATAATCTATAAAAAATCTTGATTTTTTAAACAAAATTTATAATTTTAAATAAATTTTTTTGAAATTAAAAGAGGAGTATTAATTCTTGAAATCAAGATCAATAAGAAAACAAATATTTTTTTCTACATTAATAATTACAGGTTTAGCACTGGTTTTGGTAATTATTACAATGTTTTATCATTCATATAAAAATAGTCTTATAGCTGCTGAAAAATATATTACAGGTGAAAATGAAAAAGTATTGACATTTATTGATGGTTATTTTCGAGAACTTACTCATACTGTTGAGTTTCTTGCCAACCATCCTGATATTGTTTTAGCAAATAAGGATGAAGATAGCTTAAAAAGGGCTCTTTATCTTTATAAAAGAGTAACTGAAGTTAATAAGAATATTAAGTATCTTTATTCTGGTTATTCAGATAAAAAATTGGTTATTAATGATTACACTCCTCCAGAAGGTTTTGACCCAACAGTTAGACCATGGTATCAAACAGCACTTAAATCAGATAATAAGATTGCTATTACAATGCCTTATGAAGATGCTTCAACAAAAGAATTAATTTTTTCTACTGTAAAAACTATTAAGCTTAATCAAAATACAGTGGGAGTAATGGCTGCTGATTATTCTCTTAATGATGTAATTGATTTTGTTAATAAACCTACTTTTTATAAATCACTTTTTCATGTTATTGTCAATGAAAATAATGAAATTTTTATTCATCCAGATAAACAATGGATAGGGAAAAATATTCAGGATTTTATTAATAGTATTAATTCTTCAGAAAATATATTAAAAAGTGAGGAGTCATTTTATTTAAAAAATAAGTCTGTAGTTACAGGCTGGACTGTATTTTCTTTTGTAGAAAGACATGAAATTTTAAAACCTATTTTTAGCAATGTTAAATGGGTTGCAATTATTTCTATTATTTTTTCTATTTCAAGTATTTTTTTATTGAGCACTGTTCTTGGTAAAAAGATAGCGGATCCTATAAAAAGAATAGTATCTATACTGTATGGTTTATCTAAGGGAGAGGCTGACTTAAAAACAAGATTAAAAGTATATTTAAATAATGAGATAGGAGACTTAGCAAATTACTTTAATATTTTTATGGAAAATCAACAAAAAATTATTCAAAAAATGAAAGTTGATGGATTATCGTTAGCTTCATTTTCAGAAAATATTGCAAACGAGACCTTTCAATCATCTTTAAGCATTCAAGAAATATTGGGTTCTTCTAAAAATATGGGAACAAGTATGGAAAAGCAGATAGAAATTGTTAAAGAGGCTAGTAATCTACTTGATATGATTGTTTTTTCTATTTCGAAAATTACTGAGAAAACTGAAAAAAATCAAAATGCAATAGAGAATGCTTTTAATGATGTTGGAAAAATATCTGATTCTATTTTAAAGTCTGCTTCTATGGCAGAGGAATGCAAGAAAGCATCAGATGAACTTTTATTTCTTTCTGATGAAACAAATAGAGTTATGAGTGATCTTCTTGAAACTATTGAAAATGTATATAAACAGTCTTTTCAGATTAATGAAATGGTAGGAATTATTATGGATATAGCTGAACAGACGAATCTTTTAGCTATAAATGCTGCTATTGAAGCTGCACATGCAGGTGATTATGGTAAAGGTTTTGCAGTAGTGGCTGAGGAAATAAGAAAATTGGCTGATAAATCAATCCACTCATCAAATGAAATTAAAAATGTAGTTAAGAAAATTGGTGAAGGGATTAATTTGAATCAGGAGAAAGGTGAAAAGACAATTAAAAACTTTCTTTTGTTAAAAGAAAAGATTAATAAAGTTTCCCAAATTAATCATGAAATAACATCTATTACAGAAGAGTAGAAGGAGAAAAATGATTCAATTTTAAATACGATAAAAACATTAAGAGAATTGGGAGTTTTACTTGCAAAAAAAACAACTGAAGAGACAGCAAATTTAGAGAAGCTTCAACAAGTTTTTGAAAGTCTGGAGAAAATATCTCAGGAAGTTTTAATTGCTCTTAAAAAGGAAGATCAAGCATTAAATGAAACAAGTATGGCTTCTTCTCATATTGCTAAAATAGCATCAGAACTTAAAATTATTTCAGAAAATATTCAGTCTAATTTTGATAGATTTGAAGTATGATTACTGATTATAATTTTGATGTTCATAAGTATCATATTTTGGCTCAATTAGTATAAAATACACTATTTATTAAAAATTTTAATAAATAAATTTTTTCATTTTAGTGCACACTTATTAAGGCAGTTGTTGCATGTTTTGCACTTTAGTTTTGGTTTAAAAAAGTTTAAAATCGAAATTTTATTGAAAAATGATAGTATTAATCCTAAAGGGCATATTTTACAAAATGGTCTTGGTGTGATTGCTGATACTGTAGTAAAAGTTAGTAATATCAATATTTTTGTATAGAATATCCAACCAAGTGACTCAAGTATGAATGAATCAAAAAACTGATTATTATAAGAATTATATTTTTCAATTATTACTGTAGGTATTGAGGCCTCAAGTGTACCAGCAGGGCATATATAACAAAAAATGGGGATATTATTTAGTATTGGAATAAGTAATACAGCGAATATTAAAATAGAGTATTGTACGTATTTTAGGTTTGATCTTAACTTTATTTTTCTTACAGGTATTTTATATATAAGGTCCTGAAAAAAACCAAAAGGGCATAAAAAACTACAGAATCCTCTTGCAAGTATTAGACCAAAGATAATTATTAATCCTATTGTAAAAAATGGGAACTCTTTTATTATACCAAAGTGTTGTATAATACCTATTGGGCATGCCCATGATGCTAGGGGGCATGAATAGCAGTTTAAAACAGGTGCGGGTATATATTTGAATATATTTGATAAAAATGGTAGATTAAAAAATATTGTTGATAATAACTGAAAATATTTTCTCATATGGTTAATTCTGTTTTTTTATTAAGTCAAAAAATAATAGTTTAATAGTATAAATTTAAGCATAATATTGTGAAAGTGTTACTATAATACACTTAACATATAATTAATGTTATATTTTTATACTGTTTAAATTTTTAAGTTTTTTGTTATATTATAATACTATAAATTTTTGTTTATTTTACCGATTTATAATAGATATTAATCTAAAACAAATAGAAGGTTTTTATATTGTCATATAAGGTAATTAAAGGTAAATTTGTTTGTTTAGAAAAAGAGTTTTATGGACTTTTTATTGTTTTTTATAATGAAAACTCATCTACAGTTGAGGATACTGTAGTAGCAGCAGGAAGGAGTAGTTTTATTTCTACATACTCTCTTGATACTAATTACGAGGCTCTTATTAATATAATAAATGAGCTTCTTGATGATGAGGAAGCAAGTTTTGATATGAGTAAGGAGATAAAAAGTGTTATATCATCATTTTTTAACTCTTTTCAAACAATTCCAAATCTAATTGAACTTCAGTCAAAAATTAAGGATGTACTTTCAAAGTTCTTAAGTGCTGAGGTTGATGTTGTAATTAATTCAGAAAAGAGAGATAGTATCCAGACTTTTGATATAGAAGCTAGTATTTTGAAAAAGAAAGAGGAGGAAAAAGAGAAGGAGTTTCTTGATAAATACAGAATACCGCCGAATACACAGGTTATTGACTGTTTTGTTGTTCTATCACCTATAAAGGGTAAGCCTATAACAGAGATAAAGGAGGGAGACTTAATTCTCTGTAAGATAGATGACTCTAATGAGCTTGGCAAAAGTATTGCTTTGACTTATGGTCTTTATACAGAGGACAACAAACTTAGACCATCTTTAGGTAAAGTTTATAGAGTTTTTTCAGAAGGGGGGGAGGTTGTTGTTGTTATATCTCTTAAGTCTGACCTTATGGGTATTGCAAGAGAGGATGAGGCTGTTAAGGTAAAATATATTGAACCTGAAAAGATTGCATCAAAAAGTAAGTTAGTACAAAAAGAAAAACAGAAAGAGGAGATAAGACAGAAAAAAGAGGAAGAAAAGAAAGAACAGATAAAAAGTGAAACAACTTTATACATAACTTTAGTTATATTTATTATACTTATTGCTATAATAATTATGCAGATATTTTAGAGGAACTTTATGAGAAACAGAATTTTATTAACATTTGCTATATTTTTATTTTTTTCATGTTCATCATCAATTTATGAAGAGGAGCCTAATAATACTCCTGAAACCGCTAACTTTATTAATTTTCCTTTTTCTCTTAAGGGTAGGCTTAACAATGGTATGGATATAGACTATTTTAAGTTTAGAATTAATAATGATAGTTATTGTTATTTTTCTATATCAAGTTTAAAGGGTTTTGATACTCAGATTGAGATATTTGATTCAAATAATGTATTATTAAAAAAAGTAGATGATTATCCAAGTAATTTTGGAGAGAGTGTTGCCCTTTTTCTTAAAAAAGGAATCTATTTTATTAAAGTATCACCAAGTCCTAATGATTATAAGAGTGATAGACCTGTTGTTATTCAGTCTGATGATTATGTTTTAATAGGTGATCTCTTATCACTTCCTAGTAGTAATATTGAAATGGAACCAAATGATCTTATAGAACAATCAAATAATATATCTATTGGTTTTGAACCAAAAACTATATATGGATTTTATAAGCCTGCAATAAATAGGGTTTCTAAAGGTAAATTGGATAGTGTTTTAAATTATGTATCTTCTAGAATTAATAAAGATTTAACTTATCAAGATATAGATGTTTTTAACTTTACTTTAAAAGATAAAGGCTCTTTTCTTTTAAACTTATCTGTTAATGACCTGCCAAACTATGATCCTGTTATAATTTTTTTTAGTGAAAATAACTTTCATTCTTTTTTGAATGATAAAAAAACTGATGGTATTTATTTTTCTGACTCAAACTCTTATGATAGAGGGGAAGGAATAAATAACTTAAAGATAGAAGGGAATAATAAATACTATATTATACTTACATCAATCACAAGACTTAATTATGAAGATATTAAAGATATTATAAAAAACCCATATTCTCTTAATTTAAGTTTACAAAATGTTTCTAATATTAACGAAATTGAGGTAAATGATAATAAAGAGAGTGCTAATATTATATCATCAAATATTATTAAAGGTTTTTTAAACCCAGCAAGTGATATAGATTACTACGTTTTTAATGGTGATGAGGCATCGTTCATATCAATCTCTATGGGTAAGGATCTTCAGGATATAAACTACAAATTAGCTACTGTTGAGATTGAACCACCGAAAGATATTGATATTTCTCTGGAAATTTATTCAGATACTGGTAATTTATTGAAGGTTATAGATAATGGGGGTGTTGGTTTTAAAAAAGAGATTCCTAATCTACTACTTGAAAAAGGAAATAGAGTTTTTCTTGCTGTAAAAGGGGGTAGAGATAACTTACTAGGTAATTTTAAAGAGGAATATATTTTCAAAATAAAGTTCAATGATAGTTTTGATTCGAATATTGAAGCTGAACCAAATGATGAGAACAATCAAAATGTAAAATACAATACATTTTCAGATTCTATAAGTGGATTTGTAAATAATAAAGGTGATCTGGATAATTTTTATTATCTTGTTCCTGATACTGGGAAATATGTTTTAAACTTTGAAAATATAGAGGTTCCTTTTATTGTTACTGTTTATGATTTTAAGAACTTTATTATAAAAGAGATTAAGGTTGATTTGAATAACAGGAGTTTTGAACTTCTTATACCCACAAAACAGGTTATAAGAATATCAGTGAGAGCCTCTGATAGAAACTACTTTAATACCAAAAAACCTTATAATATTACAATAAAGAGGATGGGAGAATGATGTATATTTTTATTTTGTTTGTAATAGTGGTTTCTATAATTTTGATCTTGTATTCTTTAAGACTTAACAGAAAAATTAGATTAATTGTTATAATATGGGCTTCTGTTATAATTATACTGTCTATAATTTTTCTGTACAAGTTTTATAGATTATCTCAAGGAATATAATAATTTAATCATGGAAAATAATAAACTTGTAATAATTTCAACTAAGGTTTCAAAAAATTATGGAGCAGGTCACCTTAAGAGATCTATAAACATAGCTAAAGAACTATTACCTTTTTCTTATCCAATAATATTTGTTAATAATGATAAAAATGGTATAAGAGAATTAGAAAAGAGCGGAATAAAATATGTAGTGATTAAAAGCAAAAAAGATGAAATAAAACTTTTAGATTCGATATCTTATGATATACTTCTTGTTGATAAAAGAGAAACATCGTTTTATAAGAATAGGAGAGGTATAACTGTTGGTATTGATAATTACGGATCTGACACAGATTATTTTGACTTTACTATCTCAGCCCTGCCATATGAAAAGGAGTTTAATGTTAATTTTAAAGGTATTGAATACCTTGTATTAGATAGTAAAATATTCGAGATAAGGAAAAGTAAAAATAGAGATATTAAAAATATTTTGGTAACTTTTGGTGGTTCTGACCCAAAAGACCTTTCAAGTCTGATTGTACATATTCTGGAAGAGATTAGCAATAATTTTAATGTTAAAATAATTCTTGGTCCTTTATATAGTGGGAAAATAAATAAAGATAGATTGCCACCAAACTTTACTATTCAAGAATTTAAAGAGTCTTTGTATGATTATATTCAATGGGCTGATATTGTTATAACATCTTTTGGAATAACAGCAATAGAGTCTCTTGTTGCAGAAAGGCCAGTTTTTTTAATAAATCCAACAGATTACCATAATAGACTTGCTAATATTTTAAAAGTAAGTTCTTTTTTAGGAGACTATAAGAATTTTGATAATATAAAAGCTGCTATCATAAAGTTTATAAAATCTCCTTTTATTCCTGTCTTAAAGTTACCTACTTCAAACTCCTCTTTTGTTGGTTTAATTAAAAGGTTTTTGTCTGGAAATAAAGAATTGTGCCCTATATGTAATTCTTATGTTAATAGGATTACTGTTTTCAGGGATGGGTTTAATAACATATTTTTTTGTAAAAAAGATAAAATTATTTTCAGAAATAGTGATTATTCGTCGGATAAAAAATATGGTCCTGACTACTTTATTACAAGTTATAAGTCTCAGTATGGTAAGACATATGAAGAGGATAGGCCTAATATTGACAGACTGAATAAAAGAAGGATTAAGATAATAAAAAAAATCTTAAAAAATGTTGCAAGGCCTAAACTATTTGAAGCAGGTTCTGCTTTGGGTTTTTTTCTTGATCTTGCAAGAAGTGAGGGATTTATTGTAAAAGGTGTTGAAATCTCAAAATATGCAACTGATTATTCTAAGAACATACTTAAACTTGATGTTGTAAATTCATCTTTTTTTGACTTTAACTTTGATTATAAGTATTATGATGTTATTACTATGTGGTATTTTATTGAACATATAAAGGAACTTGATAATCTTATACTTAAAGTCAAGTCAGGTTTAAAGAAGAATGGGATATTAGCTATATCTACTCCTAACTGTTATGGTATTACAGGTAGAAAAAATATAAAAAATTATTCTTCAAAGATTCCTGATGACCATTATTATGAGTTTACGCCAAAATCATTAACAAAGATTTTGGAAAAGTATGGATTTAAAAAAGTTAAAATCGTTTATACAGGTCTTCATCCTAAAAGGATTTATAATAAGATCCCAAAGTTTTTATATCCTTTAGTAAGATTTTTTATGAAAGTTTTTGGCCTTGGTGACACTTTTGAAGCTTATTACAGACTTTTAGAATAGATTAAATCAAAATTTACTGATAAGATTCTTGGTTGATTTTTCTTGTTAAATTTTATTATCTAAAATTTTGATATTGAAAATCTATTCAAAGAGGTTGTTTTTGAAGTGCATTGCATTATTTTCTGGTGGCCTTGATAGTCTTCTTGCGATTAAAGTGATTGAGGAACAGGGTATTGAGGTTATACCAGTAAGTTTTAACTCATATTTTTTCGGTATTAATGAATATAATTTAGAAAAATCTTTTGGAATTAATGTTAAAGTAATAGATATAAGTAAAGAACATCTTGATATTGTATATAATCCAGTGTATGGATATGGCAAAAATATTAACCCATGTATAGATTGCCATTTGCTGATGATAAAAAAAGCAGGATCTCTTTTGAATGAGTATGGAGCCAGTTTTTTGATTACTGGAGAGGTACTTGGTCAAAGACCAATGTCACAAAATAGAAGGGCTATAGATATTCTTGATAAAGCATCTGGTTTGAAAGGGTTGATTTTAAGGCCACTTACTGCCAAAAATCTTGATATTACTATCCCTGAAAAAGAGGGTTGGGTTAATAGGGATAAATTGTTTGACATAAAAGGCAGGGAGAGAAAGATCCAGTTTGAACTTATAAAGAGATATGATATAAAATACTATTCAAAACCTGGCGGGGGATGTATCCTTACTATGCCAAGTTTTTCAAATAGGATTAAGTTTTTAAAAGAAGAATCTATCCAAAATCCTTATATTTTGAAATCTATTAAATATGGTAGATTTTTGAGATTTGGAAAGGGCAAATATGCAGTTGTTAGTAGAAACGAGAAAGAGAGTAAAAAATTAAAAGCAATTGATAAATATGACCTTTTTTTAGAGCCTTATGATAAACCTGGGCCTAATATAATATATTTTGGCGATGTTGATGAAAATATAGTTGATATTTGTAAACATATTTTTTTACATTATGCAAAGGTTGATGAAGCTAATGTATACATAAATGGCATATTGGAATTTATAAAAAATAGAAAAAAATATAATTTAAAGAGCTACATTATATAATGGGGATAATACTATGATTGAAAATATTATATTTAATGACCTTGATGAACTTGGGAGGGCTATAACACTACTTCACCCATCTAATTTAAGTGTTGAGATTGGAACTGGCAATGGACATTTTATAGTAGCTTTAGCTTTAAATAATAAAAATGATCTTATAATAGGCTGTGATATAAAACTTGATAGACTTAATAAGACTCTTAAAAAAGTAAAGAACAATCAAATTGAAAATATACTTCTTTATAGGGGGAGGGGTGAGGAACTTCTATCTTTTTTCCCTGATAACAGTATTAAAAGTTTGTATGTTAATTTTCCTGATCCATGGCCTAAAAAGAGACATAATAAAAGAAGGTTTTTTAATCAAGAAAGGATAAAACTTATCTTTAATAAACTTTCAAGTGAGGGTATTTTATACTTTGTTAGCGATCATAAAGAGTATTTTTTCAGTGTGATAGAGATGTTTAAAGAGAGTGACTTTATACCAATTTTTGAAAACTATTATGCTGTTAATATTGATTATTATTATCCTACTTTGTATTTTGAGAAATTTAAAAAAGAGGGAAAAGATATATATTTTTCATTTATAAAAAAGCCATTAATTTTATAAATTTTAAACTTTATACCGATAACTATTTATAAAAATATTAATTTAGGGAGAATTAAATTGCGTAAAAAAATAAGGCTTTTTTTGCATAGTAAAATTACTTTTATGCTTATACCTACTGATACTGATAATGTTTTGAGTCTTCATATATCTAATTTAAGATTAATATTTATACCAATTATCCTACTCGCCATTATTGGTTTAGGGATTTTTTTCTCTTTTTCATTACGTGACAAAGAAAATATATTGAACTTTTATGAAGAAGAAAAAAAGTATTATAAAAATCAATTATCTGGTTTTTCGAGTTTTATGCCTAAAATAAATGAGGGGCAAGAAGGTATTACAGCTAAGATTGAAAGTATTTTTCAGACATTTAAAATTAGAAATAAAAGTGATGTAATAATAGACTATGGTGTTGATATATATAAGGATAAAATCGCTGATATTTCAGATTATATAAAAGGTTTTAAGAGTTTTTTCTTAAATGTTCCATCAATATTTCCACTTGCTTCAAATAGGTTTTGGTATACATCTGGTTTTGGGTACAGGAGACACCCTATTACAGGTGCAAGGCAATTTCACAGTGGGCAGGATATAGCAGCATTTCCTGGAACTCCTGTAAGAAATACTGCAACAGGGGTAGTAGTATCTGCGGGTTGGAAAGGTGGATATGGTCTTACTGTAACTATAAGGCACGAGTATGGGTATGAAAGCAGATATGCACACCTTTCCAGAATAAATGTTTATCCTGGTCAGTCTGTAAATAAAGGTATTATAATAGGTTATGTAGGTAATACTGGTGTATCTACCGGCTATCACCTTCATTATGAGGTTCTGTTAAATGGCAGGTTTTTAAATCCAAGACTATTCTTATACCTAGACAATTTTGGGAGATAGATTTGATAAAAGAAAAACATCTTATGATAATAGGTGGGGGTATATTACAGGTGCCCCTTATTCAAACAGCTGCAAGTCTTAACATTAAAACAATTGTAACAGACTATAATCCTAATGCATATGGTCTTAAAATAGCAGATTATCCTGTTATTATAAGTACCAGAGATGTTGATGGTACTGTAAGAATAGCAAAAGAACTTAGGAAAAAGATAAGAATAGATGGTGTTATGACTGTTGGAACAGATGCTTCAAAGACAGTTGCTGCAGTGGCTAATACTCTTGGTTTGCCTGGCATAAAGTTCGAAGATGCTGAGTGTGCATCAAATAAGATAAAAATGAGGACAAGGTTCAAAGAAAATAATGTTCCTATCCCAGATTTTTATCCTGTGTGGACATATTCTGAGGCTATAGAAGCATTTAAAAAATTAAAAAAGCCTGTTGTTATAAAACCTGCTGACAATATGGGAGCAAGGGGTGTAAGAAGGATTGATAAAGAGGAAGAACTATCAGAAGCTTTTGAAGATGCTAAAAATAATTCTCCTTCTGGTGAAATAATAATTGAGGAATATATGGAAGGAGATGAGCTTAGTATAGATTCTCTTGTATATAATGGGAATGTATATATTACTGGTGTTGCTGATAGAATAATAGAATATCCACCCTTTTTTGTTGAAACAGGGCATATAATGCCTTCCCAGAAACCTTCTCATATTATTGATGAAGCTATTAAGGTTATGAAAGAAGGTATAAGGGCTCTTGGAATAAATATAGGAGCAGCAAAAGGTGATATAAAAGTAACCAAAAATGGTATAAAAATTGTTGAAATGGCAGCAAGGTTATCAGGTGGATTTATGTCTACATATACTTTTCCTTATTCTACTGGTATAAACCTTATGAAAGTTGCAATAAAGATTGCATTGGGTGAAAGGCCAGATGAAGAGGAACTTAAGCCTAAATGGAATAAAGTTTCAATAGAGAGAGCTATAATACCAAAACCTGGGATAATAAAGGAGATAAGAAATATTGAGGATGCTGAAAAGATACCTGGTGTAAAAAATATATTTATAACCAAAGAGATAGGTGATGAAATAACAGTGCCCAGAAATAATGTTGAAAAAGCAGGGCATGTTATAGTAGTTGCTGATGACTTTAAGACTGCTTGGGAAATTGCAAATAAAGCTTTAAACACTGTTGAGGTTTATACAGAACCTAAGTCAGAGAAAAAGAGTATAGAAGAGATAAGAAAGAATGCTATTGATAAACTTACTACATGTTATGCATGTACTGATTGTAATGGAATTGAGTGCAGAGGTAAAATGCCTGGTATGGGTTCTGTTGGTAAAGGTATAACTTTTATAAATAATATAAGGAGTGTAAGAAAATATTCAATTAACACAAGGTATATTCATAATGTCAAGGAACCTAATACAGAAAAAAGTTTTTTATCACATGATTTGTCTCTTCCTTTATTTATTGCACCTTTAAGTGGAACAAAAACAAATATGGGGCCTTCTATAGATGAGCTTAATTTTTTACTTAATCTTGCTAAAGGTGCTAAAGAGTCTGGTGTAATGCCCTTTTTCGGTGATGGTGCAACACCAAGTAAATATCTTTTAGGTGCTGAAGCTATAAAGTCTATTGGTTATGGTGTTCAAATATTTAAGCCAAGGCTTGACAATAAAGAGATAATAAAGAGAATAGAATATGCAAAAAAAAATGGTGCAACAGCAGTTGGAATTGATATTGATGCAGCTGATTTTATTACAATGAAACTTAAAAAAGAGAAGGTTTCAACAAAAACATATAAGGAACTCTCAGAAATAATAGATGCAAGTGGGTTGCCATTTGTGCTAAAGGGTATAATGACCCCTTATGATGCTGAGAAGGCATTGAAGACTGGGGCTAAAATAATTTATGTTTCTAATCATGGTGGAAGGGTTTTAGATTATATGAGAGGAACTCTGGATGTGCTACCTGATATTAAAAAAGTGGTTGGAAAAGATGCTATAGTACTTGTTGACGGTGGTATAAGAGATGGTTATGATGTTTTTAAAGCTATAGCTTTAGGTGCTGACTTTGTTGGAATTGGAAGACCTTTTGTTGTAGTAAATGTGGGTGGTGGTAGTGAAGGCGTAAAACTACTTGTTGAAAATATAAGAGATGAGTTTAAAAAAATTATGTTACTTACTGGATGTAAGACTGTTAAAGATATAAAAAAAGATCTTATTGTTGAGATGGAACATTTTAATAAAAGTAATTATATATTGTAAGGTATATTTTTGTTAAGTTTTAAAGAAATATATAAACCAATAAGAGACTTTTCAAAAGATTTTATAAAAAAAATAAGGAATGAAGTTCTATCTTTAAACAATCTAAGACTTGATTCTTTTGTTCTTGTGGCTGTTGGTGGTTTGGGAAGACTTGAACAGGGAAAATATTCTGATGTTGATCTTTTGTTTATAACATATGATGATGATTCTGTTAAGCCTGTAATATCTTTATTATGGGAAAAGGGTTATGAGATAAGTTATAGTGTAAGAGACTTTGAAAATATTCTTGTACAATCTAAAAATGATATTACTTTTTTTACATCAATACTTTTTTCAAAATATATAGTTGGTTCTAAGGAACTTTATAGCAGATTCTTAAAATTAAAAAAAAGTTTGATAAAAGATAATAGGATAAAAGTTCTCGAATACTTTAATGATAGATTTAAAACTATTGACTACTATAATAAAGAAGAGATTTTTTTAAATCATCCAGACCTTAAAAACTCTTATGGTGGTTTAAGGAGCTATCAGATAATTAATTGGCTTATTAGATTGTATCCTGAACTTAGAAGTATAAGACAGTCAGAGTTATATAATAAAGCATTAATTTCTTATTTAAAACTTTTTCAAATAAGAGAAAAGATAACAATATTGCTGAAAAGGAAGATAAATATAGTTACAATAGATATTTTGCAAATTATAATTGGCAAAGATAAAAAAAAGTCTTATTTTGAAGAGTTTATAAAAGATATATTTGTATGTTTTTCAGATATATTCGATTTTGTGATTTATTTTAAAGATATTATAAATGAAAGATTTTATAAAAGAAAAAATTGTTATTTAAAGTCTTTTGATAATATGCTTTTTGATAAAAATTATTCTTATATAAAAAATGTTAAAGACGTAAACTTATGTTTGGATTTTATATATAATACGATCAAAATAGGTAAAAAAATATCATATTCTTCTATTATTGAGATAAAAAATTATATAACAACAGTAGACTTAAATAAAAGTAATATAGACAAGTTTCATGAGCATATAGCGGAATTACAAATAGGTTTATATGATTATTTTTTATATCTTGATGTTATTGGTTTTTTGCCAAAAATAATACCTTTTTATTCTGAAATGGTTTTGAGACCTCAGATAGATTATTATCATGATTTTACTTTAAGTTATCACTCTCTTTTTATGATTAATAATTTTTCAAATATTTTTTTAGGTTCTGGATCTAATGATTATTTTATAACAGAAAAGTGTTATGAATTATCGGTAAATGATAAAATTGTTCTTATTTATTCTATATTATTACATGATGTTGGCAAGATAATGGATGGTGATCATATAGTCAATAATATCAAACTTATATCTAAAATAACAGCATCCCTTAGTCTTAAAGATGATGAAAAATATATAGTAGAGTTTCTTGTAATAAACCATCTTTTATTAAGTGATGTTGTAAATGCAAAAGATATTAATGAAAAAATTGTTAGTTATCTTGTTGAAAAAATAGAAGATAAAAGAAAACTAAGATTGTTGTTTATATTAACATACCTTGATATGAACTCTGTTAATAAAAATAGAGTACCACTTTTTATTATTGATAAACTGGTTAAAATATATAAATTATGTTCTGAATATTTTGATAAAGGTAAAATAGATATAAGTAGAGATTCTGTGGTTAATAGACTTATAAATAAAGTTGATATAAATATTTTAAATACCCTGCCTGATGAATATCTTTATGATATAGATGATAAGGATATAATAGAGGATATAAAATATATAGGAAGTGAGAATGTATTAATTGATAATTATAAAGGGCTTAAAAGAATAAAATATTTTGGAAAAGATTATAAAGGCTTATTACTAAAAATAGTACTTCCTATTACTTTAAACTATATGGATATAGTAGATGCTGGTATATATACACTCTATGATGGTAATGTTATAGATTATTTTTTTTGCAATCCTATCTCAAACATTGATGATGATACTCTTAAACAAAAAATATTAGATTCTGTAAAAAGTGATTTTAATAAGAATATTAATATTTATAAACTATTTTACAATAAACTTTATTCTACTATAAAAAAAGAGATATACTATATAGAGCCTGTAGTAGTAGTAAACCATTTAAGAGATAATTATTTCTATGTTAATATATCAACAAGGAGTTTCCCAGGATTACTCTATTTCTTATTGAAGTTTTTTCTTGATAATGGTTTTAATATAAAGAAATCTAAAATTCATACAGTCGGTATAAGGGCAAAAGATGGTTTTTATATTGAGGGTGAAAATATAGAGGATCTTGATAAAAAACTTTTAAGTTATATTCATGAAGTATCTAAGAATGTTTTTGGATAAAATTATATTCCAAACTTTAATCTATTTGCAAGGAATTCTGGTAATCCAATACTTTTTATTTTTTTTATAGTTTTCTCTATATCGTAATTTACTTTTCTATAGGTTACAGTAAGGTTATCTGAATCAAAGATTATATAAGATGCTCTATTATCTGCCTCTCTTGGTTGTCCAACAGAACCTGGGTTTATTAGATATATGTTATCAGGATTAAGTTTTATTTTTTCATTACCCTTTGGTTTTATAGGTTTTTTTTCATCAACTATTACTCTGCTTATATGTGTATGCCCGAAAAACTCTATTTTAAAACCTGATTCTTTTAGTTCTTCAACTTCTTCTATAATATCTTCATTTTCAACAAGGTATTTATCAAGGTTTTTCAGACTACCATGAACAAGTATAAACTTCTCTTCAAGTATAATATAATTTGTAAGACCTTCCAATATTTCTTTGTTTTCAACGGTAAGTTCTTTTTCAGTCCAGTTTATTACATTAGCTGCTATTAAGTTAAAGTTTTCAAGGTATTTTTTATTTGATAATGCTCTTTCATGATTACCTTTTATTGACTTTATATTGTTTTTTATTATTAGCTCAACGCACTCATTAGGGTTAGGTCCATATCCTATTATATCTCCAAGACTGTATATGCTGTCTACATTAAAAGAATTTATATCTTCTAATACAGCATTTAAAGCCTCAAGGTTTGCGTGTATATCAGATATTATTGCATATAACAATTTTACTCTCCATTGTAGTATTTTGTTGGATCTTCTATACCAAGTTCTAAAAACGCTCTTTTTCTTATAAGGCAACTGTCACACTTTCCACATGCTTTTCCTTTTATCGGGTCATAACATGAATGAGTTTTAGAAAAGTCTAAGCCAAGTTCAAGTCCCTTTTTTATTATCTCTTTTTTTGTCATGTTTATTATTGGTGTCTTGATTAATATTGGTCTTCCCTCCACTCCTTTTTTTGTACCAAGTCTTGAAACTTCGTTAAATGCTTTTATATATTCTGGCCTACAATCAGGATACCCGCTATAGTCTATAGCATTTACTCCTATAAATATTGAATCTGCATCTATTACCTCAGCATATGCTAAGGCATATGAGAGAAAAATTGTATTTCTTGCAGGTACATATGTTAATGGTATCTCTTTTATATTTTCAATATCTCTTTCTTTAGGAACATCTATATTGTCTGTTAAACTTGAGCCACCAAATGTCCTTAAATCTATTTTTATTATTTTATGTTCTTTTACTTTAATTTCTTTTGCAATTCTCTTTGCACTCTTTATCTCTATTTTATGTCTCTGGCCATAACTAAAAGTGATAGCATAAATCTCATATCCTTCTGACCTGGCTATTGCTGCTGTCGTTGCTGAGTCAAGCCCTCCACTTAATAGGACAACTGCTTTTTTCATTATTTTGACCTTATTTTATTAAATTTTCGTTTAGTAAATTTAATATCGAATAAAATATTAAAAGGTATTAAATATGAATAAAGATGTTGTTTTTATAGAAAAAATTAATTTAAGTGATAAAGATAAAGAGGTAATAAGAGAATTTTTGATCTCAATATTTGAGGATGATGGAAAATTATTTAAAAATATGATAAAAGAAAAGAAGGCAAGAATAATAGATAATAGTTTTACTTTTATTGATCATGATCTATTTAACAGGACATATAAAATAATGGGGAATTGTATTGGTCCTGTGTTATATGTGTATGATATTATTTATAATAAATAATTTTTATGATAGATACTGTATTTATTGATCCAACTGTAAGAAATGAGAGTTTTATTAAAAAGTTCCTTAATAATTTTAAAGGTAAAATATTTTATTCTGATTATGTTCCTTCTAATTATAATTTAAAGAAAACTATTTTTTTAACTGAAAAGAAAGGTGGTTTTTTAAAAGAGTGCCCTTGTTCTCCATCTGTTATCTCCTGTTCATATCATAATATTAATATTGTAGAGGGATGTACTTTAAATTGTAATTATTGTGCAATAGATGCTTACCTTGATTTCCCGGCTATAAAAGTTTATACTAATCTTGATGACTTTGAAAAAGAGGTTGATTATTATCTTAGTACTAAAAAGTTTATAAGAATAGGTACTGGAGAGCTTACCGATTCACTTTTGTGGGAAAATTTTTTTAATTATGCTGAATATTTAATTAATATTTTCTCAAGATATGATGCTGTACTTGAGTTTAAAACAAAGACTACTAATATAAAATATTTTTTAGAAAATAAACCGTATAGAAATATTATTGTCTCATGGTCTTTAAATACACAAAGAATGATTGAAAATGAGGAAAAAGGTAATACTACATTAAAAGAGAGGCTTGATTCTATTATAAGACTTTCTGAGAAGGGTTATAAAATAGGAGTACACTTTGATCCACTTTATTACTATGATGGATGTTTCGAGGAATATGAGGAAATAATTTCTTCTCTTTTCCCAATTATTAAAAATAATATAGGTTGGGTAAGTGTTGGTATGATTAGATTTAATCCAAAATTACTTGAACATCTTTATAATAGAAAGACCTCTATAACATCTATGGAGATTTTACCTTCATTTTATGATGGTAAATTAAGATTTTTTTATCCTTTGAGATTGAAATTATTTAAACATATTATTGATAATTTAAAGAAGTACACAAATAAAATATATTTATGTATGGAACCATATTTTGTTTGGGAAGAGGTAGGATTAAATTATAAAAACCTTAATCAAAGAATATATAAAGATTTTTTTATATAATATTTAATAAATTTATTACACTTTAAATAATATATAAGGGTTTATTATGATTGGAATAAAATTAGATTTTAAGAGTCTTCCTCTTCATATCGGAGTATTTCTTGTATCGCTTGGTACTATATCAATTGAGGTTTTCCTTAATAGGATGTTTGCCTTAACTTATTGGTATCATTTTGCATTTCTTATAATATCTATTGCACTTTTTGGTATAGGTTTAGGTGGAGTAATTGTGTTTTTCTTGAATTTTATTATAAAAAGATCTGTTAATTTCTGGCTTTTTATATTTACAATACTACTTGGTATATCTCTTATTTATTCTATATATACTGTTAATACTATTCCACTTGAGACAGAACTATTAGGAAAAAGCCCAAAACACAATGCATATTTTAGAGATACATTTTTATTGCTTTCAATACCTTTTGTTTTTAGTGGCATAATTTTTTCAATAGTTTTTACAAACTTCAGTAATAAAATAAACTCACTCTATTTTGCGGATCTTATGGGTGGTGGAATAGGTTGTTTCTTTGTACTCTTATTATTTCCTGGTAAAGGGCCAATACTTATGGCTGTAATTGTTACAGGAGTTTTTTTTATTGCTGCCCTATCTTTTATTGTATTGAGCTACAAATGGTATATAAGAACAATACTTGTGCTTATTTCAATAGGGCTTATTTGGGTTAATTTTTATTATATTTATCCTAAGGCTGAAAAAATAGAAGTAAGAGTCTCTAAGACAAAAAGAGATTTAAAAACAGTTGGTCCACTGGTTTATTCGTATTGGGACAATTTTGCTTATGTTGCTGTTCATGACCAAAAAAAGTTTTATAGGGTTTTTGGTGATTATGCTGTAATAACTCCAATACTTGATATGAGAAATAAAAAACCACAAGACATTAGTGGTTATTTTAAAAATCATTTATATCCCTTTATTGTAAAGGATAAAGTTGATGATGTTTTTATTGTTGGTGCTGGTGGAGGTTGTGAGATAGCATTAAGTATAAAATATAATTCAAAAAATATTGATGCAATAGAGTTTAATCCAACTTTTTATTATTTACTTAAAGAAAAGTTTAAACACTATTCTGGTAATCTAGTTGATTATCCAGGTGTAAATCTTATTCCTGGTGAAGCAAGGCATTATCTTAAATCAACAAAGAAAAAATATGATATAATAATATTTAATAACTCTATATCTATAACAGCAGCAACAAGCGGAGCCAACGCTTTGACAGAAAGTTATCTTTTTACTGTTGAGGCATTTATGAACTATATGAAAAGACTTAAAGATAATGGTATACTTTATCTTTCCAATCCATATACTGATGTTGACAGGTTTATAACTGTTATAAGAGAGAGTTTTAAAAGATTGGGTTTATCAGATTCTTTTAAAAAAAGTATTATTGTTTCATGGATTCCAGATGATGATTATAGAACTTGCAAGATAACTATAAAAAATGGTGTATTTACTAAAGAAGAGGTTTCTAAAATAAAAAAATATATAGAAAGTCATAAACACAAATTATTGTATTCTCCTTTTGATAAAACAGAAACTTATCAGGAGAGGCTTGTTACAACTGATAATATAGATAAAGAATACCAATTAGCAGACAGTGAAATAAGACCAACTTATGATAACTGGCCATTCTTTACTCAAAGGATAAGAACAGATAAACTGGATGATAAAACTAAGACACTTAAAAAAGTTGAGTTTTTCTATCCACAACCGTTTTTAATAATTAAAACTATGTCAGAAACTGTATTAAAATATGCTTTAATATTCTTAATTTTACCTTTAATCATATTAAATATTGGTGGTTTAAGAAAAGTTAGAAATAAAATTGGGTCTATTATATATTTTGCTTCCCTCGGGCTTGGTTTTATGTTTATAGAGGTTATATTCATGCAAAAATATATATTATTTTTAGGTCATCCTATGTACTCATTTTCTGTTATTCTTTCCACAATACTTATAACTTCTGGTATTGGTAGTTTGTTGAGCAAAAAGATAAGTGAAAGTCCATATAAAACTATAGGTATATCTTTAAGTGGTCTAATTATTTCTATATTATTAAATATCTTGTTTTTTAGGTTTTTATCAGATTATCTTATAAGCCTCCCTTTTATTTTTCGACTTATATTTTCAGTAATACTTACAGGTATAGCTGGATTTTTTATGGGTATTTTTATGCCAACGGGTATAACAGTTGTTTCAAATTATAATCAGCTTTCTGTACCATGGATGTGGTCTATTAATGGTATATTTTCAGTATTATCAAGTTTTCTTACTGTTTATCTTGCTATTAGTTATGGTTTTAATTTAGTATTATTGATAGGTATAAGTGTTTATATTATTGGTACACTATTTTTTATTTTGTTTAGGAATTTAAAGTTTTAATGATTAAATTTAAATTATAAAAACTTGACTATTCATGTCAGATAATGTTAAATTTTAATCAATAAAATTTTGCGGGATGTAGTGCAGTTGGTAGCACACTGGTTTTGGGAACCAGTTGTCGGGGGTTCAAGTCCCTCCATCCCGACTTTGCGTGCCAATAGCTCAGCTGGATAGAGCAATAGCCTTCTAAGCTATTGGTCAGAGGTTCGATTCCTCTTTGGCACGTTTAATAATCAATTAGTGGTGGATGTAGCTCAGTTGGTTGGAGTTCCAGATTGTGGCTCTGGCGGTCGTGGGTTCGAATCCCATCATCCACCTTGTTTAAGGTGCTTGTAGCTCAGTTGGATAGAGCTTTGGACTTCGAATCCAGTGGTCGCAGGTTCGAGTCCTGCCAGGCACGCATTTGGGGCTGTTAGCTCAGTTGGTAGAGCAATTGACTCTTAATCAATGGGTCACAGGTTCAAATCCTGTACAGCCCATTTTGCGAGGGTGGCGGAACTGGCAGACGCAGTAGACTTAGGATCTACCGCCTCCGGCGTGAGGGTTCAACTCCCTCCTCTCGCATATAGTTCTATTTTATATTCTTATACATTTTTATAAACCATATTATTATAAATAAAATAGTAAAAAATGGGGATGTGTTTATTTTACTGTCTAAAAATATACCTATTATGATTCCTGCAAAAAATATTAATAATAGCCTCAATTATAATTCTCTTGGTATTGTTATAGTAATACTTGTGTTATTTTCCGAACTTTCAATTTTTATTTTGCCATGTAACATATTTATTAATTTTTTGACTATTGGAAGTCCTATCCCTAAACCATAGTTTTTTTTTGATTTTATGTTTTCGGATTGGAAAAACTTTTCAAAAATACTATCTTTTATATCTTCTTTAGGTATTCCTATTCCTGTATCTTTTACTATTATCCTGATTATATTATCTTCATCTTCTAGACTTAGAGTTATTTTGCCTTTTTCTGTAAACTTTATTGAATTATCAAGTATTTCAGTTATTATTTTTTTTATCTTCTCTCTATCATTATTTAATTTTTTATTTTTATTTTTTAGTATTAATTCAAGTGATATTTTTTTTTCATCTACTGATTTTTTATATTTTTTAACTACTTCATCTATTACTTCATCTATTACAAAATTCTGTTTTCTAACTTTTACGTCTCCTGTTTCAATTTTTGATAAATATAGTATGTTTTCTATATTTCTTATAAGTCTTTCTGAACTTTCTTTTATTATATTTATATATTCCTGCATTTCTGGTTTTACATTATCACTTTCAATAAGCTGCAAAAATCCTATTATACCATTAAGTGGTGTTCTTATTTCATGACTCAAGTTTGATAGGAAGCATGATTTTAATTTATCAGCTTTTAATGCTTTATCCCTCTCTTCCTTAAGTCTATTTATAAAAATTATTTTTTCATATGTGTTAAAAATATTTGTAAATATGTAAATTAGTGATTCTTTTATATGGAGGTTTTGTAATAGAAATTTTATGTCTTTTAAGTATATTCTGAATATTATTTTTTTTTCTGGGTCTAATGATGGTGAAAAGTTTATATCATAGTAGTACTTAGTTTTTGTAGAGGAGTATATTGATTTTCCATTTTCTATAAACTCTATACCTTCTATATTCATATTTTTGATAATTTTTTTTTCTATTTCTTCCAATATCTTTTCTATACTTTTATTTTTTATTAAAATTTCAAAACTTTCCATTATTATCGTTTGATTTTTTAGATATTCAGATAACACTTTTTGGTATTCAATTAATTCTGTTATATTTTTACCTGAAAAAATAAGATATTCTTTATCTTTTATAGTTATTTTTTTTATTAAAAACGATATATATATTGTGATGTTATTAACATCAAATTTTATATTTATACTGGTAATCCCATTTTTTTCAATATCTTCTATTATTTTTTTTATATTAACTTCAAATGTATTTGTAATATTATTTCTTTCTTTATTGGCATGTAACAATAAAAAATATGATTTATTACCATATATCATTTCTCCATTTGTTCTTGTTATTATAATTATGTCAGTTGTTAAATTGTTTATTTCTTCCTGTAATTTTAAGTATGATATATCATATAGTTTTAAATAGTAATTATCATTATTATATTTTTCCAATAAACAAAATAGATTGTTATTTATGTTTATTATTTCTTTTTCCTTATTTTCTTTGATTGCTTTTTTTATATTTACAAAAACTTTTTTATTAAACTCTTTTTCTACAAAACTCTTAAGACTATAATTATATTCTTCAAAGTTGTTAAATAATTCTTTTGCTATACTATTGATAGCAATTATCTTTTCTTTGTTGACTATTATTATAGGTATTATTGAATATTCTATATTTTCCATATTAGTTTATACATACTCTTTTTATTGTTTCATCTTTTTTACTCCAATATGGATTGAGTGACGCAAGTCTTTTTGCGACTATACATGCTTTACTTTTATTTTTTTCAACTTTTTCAAGATGGTCTATAAGAGCATTAAGCCCTGAAATACTTCTTGGTAACATAGATAAATGACTCTTTAAGTGCAAAAATGAATTTGCAGAATCCCCAATATAATTATATACTCTTACAAGATGCATATCAAGGAATATTCTTATATATTTATTTACTATATTTTTTTCTACAAGCCCATTATCATATATCTCTATAGCTTTTTTAAGATATTTTATTGATTCTCCATAGTTTTTTGCATATTTATATAAAAACTTACCTTTTACCATATTTGCCCTTAAACTGTTCGGATTTATTGAGAGCACTTTATCAATTATCTTGTATGCTTTTTTTAATGACCCACCAAATATTGGAACATCATCAGTTTCAGCCTGATACTCAGCCTCTGTTATAAGTGCATCTTCGTCATTCTTGTTAAAATCATCAAGAATATCAGAGTTTATACTTATTGACTTTCTAAGGTATGATAAACCACTTAACTTGCCTTTTTCTTTATCTCTTATGAAATTGCCTAATTTTGCAGATGAATATGAGTACCATCTAAGGTATTCTATATTTTTATCATTTTTATCATATAGTTTTTCAAATATATCATAAGCCATTCTATAATATTTTTCATTGTAACCTTCATAGTAATGTTCAGCCATCATATAGTAGCATTTACCAAGATAAAATAGATATATTTCAGCTTTATAGTTTGTAGTAAGATAACTGAATATCCTTGATGCGTTATATATATCATGCTCTTCTTCAAGTAATTTTACACCATAATTAAATAGATTAACTTCAGAATCGTACCAGTTTATATTTAAGTTTTTAAAACTCTCTTTTACCTCAATACCAGCAATTTTTAATGTTTCAATATCCTGTTCATTCATTGTTTTAAGATAATTATAATCAAGTGAATAAATAGATGAAAAAAATATTATCATTATTGTTATTATTTTTTTTATCATCTTTTTATCCTTTTTTATTGGTTATTGTAATTAAAGTTATTAAAAAAAAATTAAAATAAAAATTTATCAATATTCTGATAATGATTAAAACAAGATATCTTATTAAGACAAAAGGGGTTTAAGTCTTATTAAAATATTAAGAGAGGATATTGAATATCCTCTCTTCTTAAGTTTTTATATTTTCATACTATATTCAATTCCTATCTCGTAATTCCTTCCTGGCATAGGGAACCCATCAACAAACTGGTAATATTTGTTTGTAACATTGTTTACTTTACTTTTTATTTTTATATCTTTGCCACTTATATTAAAAGGTATTGTAAGTGATAAGTCTAATACATTATATTCCCCTATGTTTTTATCTCCTGTATCATATACTTTTCCAGTATAATTATTAATTATGTTAAAAGTAAAATAGGTTGAAATTAAATATAGATTTGCTATTATTTTATACTCAGGTAAGTATAATATATGGTTATTGTTTTCATCTTCTCCTTTTATATTGTATACACCTTCTGTTTCTATTTTTATGTCTAATGAATCTGTTATTGCAAAATTGTATTCAATACCTGCTTTTATATTGCTTATGTATGCTTTTTTCTGGTTGTAATATGAAGTAGTAAATGTAGAACTATTATAATATGTAGATATCCTGTCTTTTATTTCTATATAGTCGAGTGTTATATACATAATGTTTTTAGAATAATAACCAATAGTTGAACTTATTCCTAATGATGTCTCTGGTTTTAACTCGGGATTACCCTCGTAGTTTCCCCATGGTCCTGTATAGGTTCCATATCTTTCTAATATTGATGGTGCTCTGAAGCCAGTACCACCATTGATTTTTATTAGAGTTTTTTCATAAAACTCATAATTTAAACCACCCCTTACACTAAAATAATCAAATTTTTTATCTTTTATAGAACCTATGAATGTTATCCCTTTACTCTCTTCTATTTTCATTGAATAAAGATCATACCTTCCACCTAATAAAATTTTAAGACTTTCTGTTATTTTTTTATTTATTTCTACAAATGAACCAAAGTTTATATTTGATACATCTGGCTGGTTGTAATTACCATTTTCATTTTTTTTAGATATGGTTGAATATGATATATCTATTCCACAGGATATATTAAAAATGTCTGTGAATATGTATAAACCAGGTTGATAACCCAGTGTTTTTATTTTGGTATGTGACTCGTATGGCCATAATGTGTCTATGCCATAGTTTGATCTTTTATTATATGTAAAGTATATCTGATTTGTTAATATATTATCATTTATATTTGTTGTCAGTTTTATGTCAGAAACAATGTTTAATATGTTAACATAGTCGTCAGGGTCGTTCATAGATATTTTAAAAGGTGTTCCTATATTATCTCCTTTAAAATAGATAAAACTTCCCTCTAATATACTGTTACCTATTGGTGTTAAGAACCCAAAGTATCCATTATTTTTTTTATAATCAGTATTTATATACCTTCCCTCTGGAGTATTATAGTCTTTTCTTTCTTCATGACTTCCTGCTGTCATAATAGATAACTCTTTGTTAAAGCCAGCAAAAAAACCAGCTTTTAAATAATCAAAAGAACCGTATGATATATCTATACCGATTTTATTATCATCTTTTTTCTTTGTGATTATATTTATAATCCCACCTATGGCACCAGACCCATAAGAAGATGAGAATGGGCCTTCTATTATTTCTATTTTTTCTATACCTTCAGAAGGTATATTATCTATTAAGGAGTTTACCGGGTGACCATTTATAAGTATCAATACACCAGAACTTGAGTATATGTCTGAATCTGTTGTTTTAACTCCATTTATCCATACACTCCCTAATGCCCCGGGTTGTGTTTTACTGAAATTGATAGATACTTTATTTATTAATTCTGAGAGATCCTTGAAGTTTTTTATTTCCTCTTCTTTTATTACTTTCTTTCTGTATGAACCTGTCTCTATACTCCTTGTTGTTACATCAATATTATAGTCATAACAAAATATATTTGTTAGGTTTAACATAATAAGAGAGATAAGAAATATTTTTTTCATTTTTCCTCCTTATAAAGTTTCTTACATTATTTTGGATAATATTAAATATAATAAAAAATTACTATATGACCAAATAGTATTTTATTAAATTCTTATATTCATTCCTTGAAAAATATTATTAACTTTTGTTTAATAAATTAAATTTAATTTTATATTAATTTTTAGAGGTTTATTATGAACTCTGTAAAAGGAACAAAGGATGTTTTACCGAATAATTCTTATATAATAAAGTATGTTGAATCTGTTGTAGATGAGGTTGCTAAGTCTTTTTATTTAAAAGAGATAAGAACTCCTATACTTGAATATTCATCTCTTTTTAAAAGAGCTATTGGTTCTGATACAGATG
Organism: Spirochaetota bacterium; assembly: GCA_029552945.1. Classification (GTDB taxonomy): domain Bacteria; phylum Spirochaetota; class GWB1-36-13; order GWB1-36-13; family JAKPDD01; genus JAKPDD01. The sequence continues at coordinate 67,059 of JAKPDD010000048.1, read as the reverse complement.
TTGTTTCAAAAGAGATGTTTGAGTTTGATGATAGGGCTGGTCGTACTTTATGTTTAAGACCTGAGGGGACAGCAGGTGTTGTCAGGGCTTTAATAGAATCTGGGCTTTATAGAAATAAGATTAATAGATTATTTTACAAAGGTGCAATGTTTAGAGCAGAAAAACCTCAGAAGGGAAGATTAAGGGAGTTTCATCAGATCGGGGTTGAAATTGTAGGTGATGAAAGTGTATATGCAGATATTGATGTTATTATGTTCAATATTATGTTACTTGATAAACTTGGTATTAGAGACTATGAGCTTAGAATTAATTCTGTTGGGTGTCCTGAGTGTAGGAAGTCCTATCTCTTAAAATTAAAAGAGTATCTTTCTCCTCATCTTGTTCATATGTGTGATACATGTAATAAAAGATTTGAAACAAATGTATTAAGAGTTTTAGATTGTAAAGAGGAAAAGTGTAGAAAAATAATATCTTCTGTTCCTACTATCATAGATTCTCTTTGTAATAACTGTAAAACTAATTTTAATAATGTTATTTCATTACTTGAAATAAATAAAGTAAATTATAAAATAGACCCAATGATAGTAAGGGGGCTTGATTATTATAACAATACTGTATTTGAGATACATCATTCAAGTCTTGGGGCACAATCTGCTATAGCAGGTGGCGGTAGATATGATGGTCTGTTTTCTCAGTTTGATCCAAAAATAAATAAGTTTGCTGTTGGTTCTGCTATAGGCTTTGAGAGACTCTTGATTTTATTAGAAGAGTTGGAACTTACCAAAAACATTAAAGATTATAGCCTTGATTATTATCTTGTAATTCAGGAAGGTGTTAACCCGGAAAAACCTTTTGAAATAATGAAAAATATAAGAAAAGCAGGTATGAGTATTATTACCTCAGGACCTGATAGAATATCAAAGCAACTTAAAGATGCAGATAAATTAGGGGCAAGGTTTGTATTAATATTTGGTGAAGATGAGAGTAAAAACAATACTATAACTCTTAAAGACATGAGTAATGGAAGACAGTTTACATACTTAATTGATGAGTTTTTAAGTTATATTATGAGAATTTAAAACAGAGGGCTTTTTATAGTCCTCTGTTTTATTTATAGTATTTGTTTCAAGGGGAGGTTTCGTAATTTTGCATATATTATCGAAAATCATACTACTAAATCTTTAATATAAAAATGAAAGTTGAAGTTTTTTTAAGAGCACTTGGAATTATAGAAAATATTATAAATGATTTGAGTCCACCGATTTTTGAACTTGATAAAGTAAGAGGTAAAGACCCATTCAGGATTTTAATATCAACAGTATTAAGTCTTAGGACAAGGGACCAGGTTACTATGGATGTCTCAAAAAAACTTTTTAGTCTTGCTAAAACTCCTGAAAATATTTTATCACTTGGTATTGAAAGAATTGAAGATATTATAAAACCTGTTGGTTTTTATAAAAATAAGGCTAAAGTTATAATAGGTATATGTATTATTTTAATTGAGAGATATAATTCCATTGTACCTGATTGTATTGATGAATTGTTAAAAATAGATGGTATTGGAAGAAAAACAGCAACACTTGTTATGATCGAGGCCTTTAATAAGGATTATATATGTGTTGATACTCATGTTCACAGGATTTCTAATAGATTAGGTGTTGTTAAAACAAAAAAAACTTATGAAACTGAAAAAATGTTAATGGATATTGTTCCAAAAGAGTTCTGGAAAAAAATTAACAAATTACTTGTTGGTTTTGGTCAGACTTTATGTGGTCCCATACCTAAATGTTTTAAATGCCCTATAGTAAGTATATGTGAATATAATAGCAAGAGAATAGTTTTTTGAAAGCAGGTTTTGTGCCTGCTTTATCTTCTATATTACTTTTTTTTATTATCTGATGTTGAACCGAAGATATTAAAACAACCCTGGAACATATCAAGATACTTTTTCATAAAGTCTTGCCACATAGCAGGATCTACATAACTCTTATAGAACTCCTGAAAAAATTCTAATGCTTTTTCTGGGTTCTGAAACATTTGCATGTACTTTTCTATCATTTTTTGAATATCACCTGGTATGTTCATCATTTTATAACTCCTGGATTTTTTGTATTTTATCAAATTTAAATAATTTTTAGATTAAAATAAAATTATTAATTAAAAAATAATAGTTTTACTAATTATCTTTAAAAATATAATAATATTTTGTAAATTTTATTCTTAAAATTTTGATTTGAAAAATGGAGTAAAACATATTGAAGTATGATATTATAGTTGTTGGTGCAGGTCATGCTGGTATTGAAGCAAGTCTTATAACAAGTAGAATGGGACTTAAAACTCTTTGCATAACTATAAATGTTGACCATATAGCTGAGATGTCGTGTAATCCATCTATAGGTGGGGTTGCTAAAGGAATTGTTGTACGTGAAATAGATGCACTTGGTGGGCAGATGGCAAAAACTATAGACTATACTGGGATTCAGTTTAGAATGCTTAATTTATCAAAAGGTCCTGCTGTATGGTCTCCAAGAGCCCAGGCTGATAAAGTATTATACTCTCTTTTTATGAGAAAAGTAATGGAAAATGAACCTAACCTTACTATAATTCAGGACACAGCAGCTGAGATAATAGTAGAAACTGGAGTTTGTAAAGGTATTGTAACTGAAAGAAATATGAAATATTATTCTGATATTGTTATTCTTACAACAGGAACTTTTCTTCGTGGGCTTATACATATAGGTGATTATAAAGAAAAAGCAGGTAGATTTGGTGATAAAGCTTCTTATAATCTTTCTGATTCGCTAAGAGCTGCAGGAATTAAACTTGGACGAATGAAGACAGGCACTCCTGCTAGAATTAATGGTAGAACTATTGATTATTCAAAAGTTGAAAAACAGGAAAATCAGGAAAATTTCTTTGCTTTTTCATATTCAAGTGACTTTATTCCTCAATCAAAAGTTAACTGCTACATTACATATACTAATGAAAGAACTCATGAGATAATAATGAAAAATCTTCACCTTTCTCCACTTTATGGAACAAAAGAGATTGAAGGTATAGGGCCTCGCTATTGCCCATCGCTTGAGGATAAGGTTGTTAAATTTTCTGATAAAAAAAGGCATCAACTTTTTCTTGAGCCAGAAACTCTTTATCACAATTCTGTCTATGTTAATGGTATGTCATCCTCTTTACCTGAAAGTGTTCAAAAAGAATTTATTAGAACTATACCTGGTCTTGAAAATGCTCAAATACTTAAAATAGGTTATGCTATAGAGTATGACTTTGCTGATCCCCAGCAACTTTATCCAACACTTGAGAGTAAAGTAGTTAAAAATCTTTTTTTTGCTGGGCAGATAAATGGTACCAGTGGTTATGAGGAGGCAGCAGCCCAGGGGCTTGTTGCAGGAATAAATGCTGCTCTTAAAATAAAAGGTAAAAAACCACTGATACTACATAGAAGTGATTCATATATAGGTATAATGATAGACGATATTATAAATAAACCGCTTTCAGAACCCTATAGATTGTTTACATCCAGTGCTGAATATAGACTTAACCTTAGGTATGATAATGCTGATGAAAGACTTATGCCTATTGCTTTTGAAGTTGGCTCTATTAGTGAGGCAGATTATAGAAATTTTTTAGACAGAATGAAAAAAAAGAGGGATAAAATAGAGGAGGCTAAAACTTATAAACTATTTAAAAAAGATATTGAAAAATTTGATTTTTTAAAAGAAAATGATAAAATAAAACCAGGTGATACACTTTCTAAAGCTTTTACAAAAGGACTTAAACCTGAAGATGCAAAAAAGCTTGATATTTTTAAGGACATTGATTATGATACCTTATTTAGAGTTTATGTTGATTGTAAGTATGAGGGTTATATAAACAACCAGAATCAGCAGATTGAAAAGTTTAAAAAATTTGAAAATAGAATAATACCTGGTGATATTGATTATAAAAAAGTTCCTAACTTGAAAAAAGAGGCGGCAGAAAAACTTGATAAAATAAGACCTTTAAGTTTAGGTCAGGCAAGTAGAATACAGGGGATAAAACCTGCTGATATATGGCACCTTATTATTTATCTTGAAAAAAGGGGAAAATAGAGTGATAATAAACTGTGTTGATAAAATATCTAAAAATACTGAAGTTATTCTTGAGGGATGGGTCTCAAGGTTTTTATGGTTTAATTTTTCAATAAAAAATGAGGAATTGGAGATATACCATAATAATACTAAGATTTCTGAAGTAAGAACAGATGTAAATGGAAGGTTTTATACCACTTATAATTTTGAAAAACCAGGTTTATACTCACTTAAAGTAAAGCTTAAAAAATATGACACAGAACCAGGTATTTTGAATGTTTTGATTATTTCACCTGAGAAAAAAAATCAACTTGTAGTTTGCGATATTGATAATACAATTGTTAATTTTTCATACATGCTTTTTATTTTTGGATTAGGACTTACTCCTATAAATGGTGCAAGGAATGTATTAAAGGAGATTTCGGAAAAGTATTATATACTTTATCTTACTCATAGGCATGATATGTTTACAAACACAACAAAAGAGTGGATAATTAGTAATGACTTTCCAATTGCCCCTGTTTTTCTTTGGTCAATGAAATACGATCCATTTAAGAGTTATTCATATAAAGTAAAAAAAATTAGGGACCTTGTTAAAGAGACTGGTCTTGAAATAATTGCTGGTATTGGTGATAGAGAATCTGATATAATGGCTTATAAAAAAGTAGGTATAAATAAGATATTTTTGATTGATTCAAATCAATCCTGGGAAAAAATAAGGAAGGAGCTTTTATGATAAACAACAATATAAGTTTAATACTTTGTAATAGTGCTAATTCTTTTGGTGAAAAAATATTTAGTTATCTAAAAACAATATCTGATCATACTGCTAATATTAAAATAATAAATACAGAGGAAGTTTGGTTTAAGAATGGTGAGGTTAAGACTGTAATAAAAGAGCCTATAAGAGGAGACGATGTTTATATATTTCAACTTTTTTATGATCCGACTTCTAATAGGAGTGTTAATGATAATTTTATTGCTCTTCTTACTGCAATTGATGCTGCAAGACAATCTGATGCAGGAAGGATAACAGCTGTTATACCCCAATTCCCATATTCAAGACAGGAGAGAAGGAAAGAAAGGGAGGGCATAACTGCAAAACTTGCATCAAGATTTCTTGAAGATACTGGGGCTGATAGAATTATTACAATAGACATTCATGCTGAAGCTATAGCAGGTTTTTTTGACAGAGCAAAACTTGAGAATATTCATGCTTCAGCTGTATTTATAGATGAAATAAAGAACAGTATTGATGACTTTGTTGTTGTTGCACCTGATGCAGGTGGTGTTGATAGGGCAAGATTTTATGCAAAAAAACTTGAAAAAGGGTTTGCTGTTATTTATAAAGCAAGAGATTATTCAAAAGTAAGTACTATTGAGGTTATGAGTCTTATAGGTGATGTTGAAAATAAAAATACACTTATAATTGATGATATGGTTGATACAGGTGGTACTATTATAAATGCTGCAAAACTATTAAAGGATAATGGGGCAAAAGATATACATGTGGTAACAACATTTCCATTTCTAAGTGGTGGTGGTGATGAGAGAATGGCTAATGCTTATAGAGAGGGGATTATTAAGTCTTTCATAACAACGGATTGTGTAAATAGGGAAAAAGATTTTTTGGATAAAAATCCATGGTATAAATCTGTTAGTGTTTCTGCACTTTTTGCAAAAGTGATTTATAATATAAATAAAAATATTAGTATATCAAAGATTTTAGAGTAATACCATGATAAGTGTTGGATATCTTCAGTTTAATCCAGAGTTTATGAATATTGATTATAATCTTGAGAAAGCAGGAAAAATTATAGAATCGTATAAAAAAAATATTGACATTTTAGTATTACCTGAGTTATTTGCGACTGGCTATTTTTTCCCGGATAGATCATTATTAGAAACTGTTGCTGAAGAACCTACAGGTAGGACCTACCAATTTTTAAGCAAAATAGCTAAAAAAAGAGATATGGCAATATATTTTGGATTTCCAGAAAAGAGTTATAATAAAATATATAATTCAGCTATGATTATAAAACCTGATGGAAGTTTTTATGTTTATAGGAAAAATCATTTATTTTATAAGGAAAAAAAACTTTTTGATACTGCAAACTCTCCTATAGAACCTGTAACTGTAAACATAAGAGGAATGGATATAAGATTGGGTCTTATGATATGTTTTGACTGGTTTTTTCCTGAGGTTGCAAGAACTTTAGCATTGAAAGGCTCTGATATTATTCTTCATGCAGCAAATCTTGTTATGCCTTATTGTCCTGCTGCAACTATAACAAGGGCCCTTGAGAATAGAGTTTTTATAGTTTTAGCTGATAGAATTGGAGAAGAGAAAGTAGGTGATGAAGTTTTAAAGTTTATTGGTATGTCAAGGATAGTAAGTCCTAAAGGGAAAATACTAAAATACTCGACAGATAGAGAGGAGATTAAGAGTGTGTATATTGATATAAATGAAGCAAGAGATAAGAGCCTTAACTTGCTTAATAATATTTTTACTGATAGAAGAGAAGATCTGTACTTTAAATAGTTTTTTACTTAAATAAGATTTTTTAAAAGTATAAGACTTATTTTTAATCTATTATATCTTTTTTAATAATATAACTTATTATCTCTTTACACTTTTGATCTTCTTCATAAAAATCTTTTCTATTTGGTATCATTAAGGCTGTTTCAAGTAATTTTTTAGCTTCACTTTTATATCCCTCATCTAAAAGGATTTCTGCCATAAAAAGATAATTATAAGGATTATTTTTATCTTTTTTTAGTGCTATCTCAAGGTATTCTAATGCTTTTTTATTGCTTCCAAATGATATTGGCCAGCCAGGAACCTCATAATATAGTTTTCCCAGAATAGTATATCCTATACCGTTCATAAAATTGGGTTCCTCTCTTATTATATTTTCAAGTATATCTTTTGAAATTCTTGCATAACTTAGACTTCTCTCAAGATCTGCTTTTTGAGTATAACAGAAAGCAAGTAGTGCTCTTGCTTCAACACTATTTTTTATTGCCAATGCTTCTCTAGCAGAGTTTATTCCATCGTTTACTATGTTGATTAATTCCTCTTTGTTTTTTACTTTATCTCTGAAAAATGCTGAAATTATAAATATTTTTTGACTGTATTTTATCAATGTATCATAATCTTTTTTCTTTTCTAAGATACTTTTTATTTTATAAATCTCTTTTATAGGATCATTTTTTTTATAATATATTTGTGTTTTATAATCTTCTCTCTTAGAAAATAAAGATATTGGGTTTAACAGTATTACTATTATTAATATTTTTAATACTTTTTTATTACTACTTTTAAAATAAGAGAAACATTTTTTCTGTTTTATTACTTTAACCATTTCTTTATTTTTCCAAACTCTCTGGTGCTAAGTCCATATATGTTTATAAAACCTTCAGCATCTTTTTGAGAGTAGCCACCTGCTTCTTCAAAAGAAGAGAGTTTAGTATTGTATAGAGAATTATCAGACTTTCTTCCCACAACAATGCAGTGTCCTTTATATAGTTTAAGTCTTACTGTACCGTTTACTGTTTCCTGTGTTTTGTCTATAAATGAGTCAAGTGCTTCTTTTAGAGGATGAAACCACTTGCCATTATATACAAGTTCAGCATACTCTAATGCTACTCTCTGTTTATAATGATAAACATCTTTTTCAAGAGTTATAGTTTCTAATGCCTGGTGTGCATTCATAAGTATTGTCAGACCTGGTGTCTCATAAACACCCCTTGACTTTATACCAACAAGCCTGTTTTCAACAATATCTATTCTTCCTATGCCATGTTTTCTTCCAAGTTTATTTACTTTTTCCATTATTTCAAGACCTGACATTTTTTTACCATCTATTTTTATAGGTATTCCTTTTTCAAACTCAATTTCTATATATTCAGGTTCATCTGGAGTTTTATTTACTGAATTAGTTAGTCTGAACATATCCTCATCAGGTTCTCTGTATGGATCTTCTAATATTCCACCTTCGTAGCTTATATGAATAAGATTTCTATCCATTGAATATGGTTTTTCTTTTGTAACTGGTACATCAATACCCTGAGATTTTGCGTATTCTATAAGTTCCTGTCTTGATGAAAAACTCCATTCTCTCCATGGAGCAATTATTTTAAGATGTGGGGCAAGGGCCTTAAATGTGAGTTCAAACCTTACCTGGTCATTTCCCTTTCCTGTTGCACCATGAGCAACAGCATCAGCTTTTTCTTTTAAAGCTATTTCAACCTGTTTTTTAGCAATAAGTGGTCTTGCTATCGATGTTCCTAATAAATATCTATCTTCATATATTGCATTTGCCTTAAGGCACTTAAAAACATATTCTTCAACAAACTCTTTCCTTAGGTCTTCTATATATATTTTTGATGCACCTGTTTTCTTTGCTTTTTCTTCAAGTCCTGTTAACTCTTCTTCCTGTCCTATGTTTGCACAAAATGCTATAACATCAGCATTATATTTATCTTTAAGCCATTTTAATATTATTGATGTATCAAGTCCACCTGAATAAGCTAAAACTATCTTCATAATTTTCTCCCTAAATTTTGGTTAAAAATTTTAATACTAAAATTTAATTAAATGATTAATCTTTTACATTACTTTAGTTATGAATATTTATTTTAATTGATTTGAATTATCTTTTATACACTATTATTAATTTATAACTTTTTGAATTTTTTTGATTTGAAACTATTCATTAATTTATCTATAGAACTAATTCAATTTTATTTGGTATTATTATTTCAACATCTGTCCCCTCATCTTTTTTGCTTTTTATATTTATTTTTCCCCCTATTTTATCAAGCATTCTTTTAACCCAACCAAGTCCTATACCGTAACCCTCAACACTTTTATCAGCCTGATAAAACATCTGGAATATACTGTTAAGTTTATTATCATCTATTCCTATACCTGTGTCAATAAAGTTTATTCTTGTAAACTCATTATTTTGATTTATAATTATATCTATTGAGCCGCCAGGTCTGTTGTATTTTATAGCATTGTCAATTATGTTACTAAGTATTCTTAATATTATTGTTTTATCACAGTATATAGGATTGATATTATCCTGAAACTGTAGATATATCATAACATTTTTTTCATTTGCTTTCGGATAATATTCTCTTAAAAGTATTTCTAGAAGTATATCTATATTTGTTTTTTCTATTTTTATTTCTTCATTTTCCTTTTTTAGGTGTTCAAGATAGCTCTTTGATATATCAACTATTTTGTTTACTGTTGAAGATATTACATTGATTACATCTTTCTCCTCACTATTAAGATTTTTGTTATTTGAAAGTATTGATATACCCATACTTATATTATTTAAAGCAGACTTTATATCATGTATAACACTCGCATAATTTTCTTTCTCTTTTTTAATCTTTTCCTGATATAATTTTATTTCTTGTTTCTGGATTTCATCTATTTTTGAAACTTCTCTTAGTTTGTTCTCAAGTATGTTTACTATTTTATCATGGTCATATATCTGGTTTTTTAGACTTATAAATGAATCTCTTAATTTAATCAATCTGTCAATTCTTAGTGTAAACTCGTGTGAGTTTATTGGTTTGAATAAAAAGTCATCTATACTTTCCTGATAAGCGAAGTATAATATTTTATTCACATCTTCTTTTTTATTTCCAGTTATAGCCATTATAGGAATATATCTTGTCTCTACATCAGATCTTATATCTTCAATTATCTCTTTGAACTGATTTCCTGGTAAAAAAACATCTATTATAATACAGGATACTATATTTAAATTTCCTTTAATATACTCTAATGCACCATATTTTTCAGAGAAACCTTTTGCTTTTATGTTTATCTGTTCTAAAAGCTTTATTACAAGTGTATTAAATATTGGGTCATCATCAATTACAACAACAACCTTTTCTGATACCATCTTTTATTTCTCCAATAATGTTACTTATAAACTCTTTTTTATTACTTTCTCCAATTATCCTTACTATAGGTTCTGTATTGGATCCTCTTATGTGTAAAAATCCTTTTTCAAGTTTAAACCATAGTCCATCTTCTATTGACTCTGATACTATTGTTACCTTATTTTTAGATATAGTATCTTTAACAATTTCTATTATTTTATTATTCCAATCAGTTTCAATTTTATCTTTAATTATATAAAATTTAGGCAATGACTCTATTACTTCTATCAAACTTTGTTTTTTTCGTGCAAGATATTCAAGTAAAATTAAAGTTGCAACAATACTGTCTCTGCACTTGTTAAAATTGTACAATATAACACCACCATTTCCTTCGCCACCTATAAGTGTATCTCTTTTTTTTATCTCCTCTGTAACATTAATTTCTCCAACTTTTGATCTATATACATTCTGATTAAACATTTTTGCTATTTCATCTATTATGGACGATGTTGAAAAGTTTATTACTATATCTGTTTTAATTCCTTTGTCAAGCATATTAAGGTATGCAATAGCTAGGGTGTAATCTTCTCCTACAGGTCCATTTTCAGTTACCAGTGCCAACCTGTCTGCATCAGGATCATATGCAAAACCTATTTCTGATTTAGTCTCTTTTACCTTTTCTACAAGTTTATTGAGTGCGTCTGGAACTGGTTCAGGATTTCTTTCAAATAATCCAGGTTTTTTATGTATAATTGTATATTCAATATTTAACTTTGATAATATTTTGTCTATTACAGCTAATATTGCACCATTTCCTGCATCTATTGCTATTTTAAATTTTTGTTTTTTTATTAGATTAAAGTCTATATATTTTGATAATTCTTCCAAATAATCTTCAATTATATTGTATGATTCTTCATCCTCTTTCAATGTATAAATTGAAAACTCTTTAAAATTTTTGTTTATAAAATTTTCTTGCAATACCTTTATATCATTGTTATCAAGAAAAACTCCACCACTTTTTACAAACTTAAGCCCATTCCACTCAACTGGGTTATGACTTGATGTTATTATGATTCCACCATCAAGTTTTAATTTATTTACAGCATAAAGGAGTAAAGGTGTAGGCAGAACACCAAGGTCTAGTATTTTTATCCCATATGAGTTTAAAACAGATTTTACAAGTAATTTTATTACATTTCCACTTATTCTTGTATCTGTTGCAATAGATACTTTTTTAGGTTTAATATATGCTATATATGCTTTGATATAGTCTATAATTATATTATGGTTTAAATCTTTTCCCCATATTCCACGTACGCCTGAAACACTTACTTTTAACATATTAAGAAGCCATCTTATTGTAATAAATCAAGGTTTTTTTGTATTTTTTCAAATATATATTCAGCAAGTAGTGTTTTGAAAGAATCTCTCATCTTTAAAAATAGGAATGCAACCATATCCCCACCTGTCTTTACAACAGATACGTCTGCAATAATGTTTTTGTCACCGATATTTATCTGGATACTTGTAAATGTATCTTTTATTGCAAAATCATTTGAAATATCTTGATTAAACTTTGTTGCAATTCCCCCAAGGCTTATATCAGTTATTCTCCCTGTTAAATATTGATTATTTTTAGATAATATTCTAATTGTTGCTTCTTCATTGTTATCTGGTTTTACCCTTATATAACGTCTATTCTGGTGTTCCTGATTTACTATATTGGATACAAAAATATGAATCTTTTCTGCAATTGTATCAGGATGCAAGCTATTTTGTAATACAAGATCAAATCCTATATTAAATAGAGACTTTAATACGAAATTATCATTTATTTTAGTAACCAGTATTAGTCTTGAAGTTGATTTATCTTTATTTATTTTTATTTCTCTTGCTTTTTTTAATATTTCTTTTATGTCTTTTATATCATCATCATCTATTATTGCTATTCTTGCTCTTACAGGTATTGATGCTTCAACCTCATCTATTGTATTCAAGTTTATAATATTTATACCTTCAACAAGTAATTTGTGAATTAAAACTTTTTTTAACATCTCATTTTTTGTCATTAAAATAATATTCATTATATTTTACTCCTTGTTTATTCTAATTTATTTCTTCTGCCTGTTCTATCTTTTCTAAATATAGTTTTTCAAACTCTGTTGATGGTAAAGGTTTACTGTAATAATATCCTTGTATTATATAACAACCCAGTCTTTTTAAAAGTTCAACCTGCTCTTTTGTTTCAACTCCTTCTGCTATTATATCAAGTCTCAGGTTTGATGCTAAGTTTATTATTGCAACAACTATAGCAAAGTCCTCTTTTGAAGCTGGCAGTTCCTTTATAAAAGACTGATCTATTTTAATTTTTTCTAAGGGTAGTTTCTTTATATACGCAAGTGATGAGTAACCTGTTCCAAAGTCGTCTATCGCAAGAGAAAAAGATAATGATTTTAAATAATTTATTTTTTCAATAACATTTTTTATATTATCAACAGCAACTCCTTCAGTTATTTCAATAGTTATATACTTTGTTTCTATGTTTATCATTCTTAATTTTCTTTCTATCATTCCTAAAAGATTAGGGTCATTAAACTGTCTTGGAGATAGGTTTATTGAAATATTTATTGGATTATAACATTTTAAATAAAACCATTCATAAAAGGTTTTAAATGCTTTATCAAATATCCATTCACCTATATCTATTATTATTCCGATTTTTTCAGCAACAGGTATAAACTTCGCAGGACTTATGTAGTTACCATCTTTATCTCTAAGTCTTAAAAGTATTTCAGCACCGTAAACAGAATCAGTTATTGAATTTATCTGTGGTTGATAGTATAGTTCAAATAATTCATCTTTTAATGCTTTTCTTAAAAAGTTTTCAAGATTATATAATTCTTCATCTCTTTTATCTATTGAGCTATATATGTAGAAGTTTAGTCCATCTATTTTTGATTTATATAATGATTCTTCTGCATTCTGTAATAGTTTATATATATTATTGGCATCTTCTGGGTATATTGATACACCTATGTTTACATTTACAAAAATTTCCTTGTTTTTTATTAATAAAGGTTCTTTAAAAGCATCTATTATTTTCTGCACATCTATTTTTATTCTATCCTTTAATTGTTCATCATACTCCAATAGTATACTAAATACATCTGCATTATATCTTGCTATTATATTTTCTTTGAATATATTTTTAAGTTTATTAGACATTTCAATAAGAACAAAATCACCAATAACATGTCCTAATATTGTATTTATTTTCCTAAAACCTTTGATATTAACAAGTATAAGAGCTACTTTTCTATTTGGTTTTAGATTTTCTAGTAATTCATAAGTTTTATCTTCAAAAGCTGACCTATTAAATAACCCAGTTAAATAATCATGGTTCATAATAAACTCTACACTGTTTTTAGAATTAGATAACTCTGTTATATCTTCAAAAATAGCCACAAAGTATTCTATATTATTTTCATTTTTTATAGTGCTTATTGTATACCTTGCAAGATAAATACTTCCGTCTTTTTTTCTATTCCATATATTGCCTTCCCAGAATCCATCTCTGTATAAAGATTCCCATAATTTTATATAAAAATCTTTATCATGCTTTCCTGATGATTGAAATGAAGGGTTTTTACCTATTACTTCTTCTTCTCTATATCCAGTTATTTTTGAAAACATAGTATTTGTCATAATGATTTTGTTTTCTTTGTCAGTAATAATTATTCCCTCGTGGATAGAATTAAAAGCTTTTTCAAGTATTTTAAATTTTTTTTCTGTAATTGACTTTTCTGTTATATCAATAAAGTATAAAAGATAAAAGTCTTCAGTTGGGAATATATTTAACTGGAATGTTTTTTCTTTATAATTAATAATTGTTGTTAAATTACCATCATCGATTGATTTTTTAATTAGTGATACATTAACTAAGTTATTAATATTTTTCTCTTTTATATCAAAAATATAAGATGCAGCCTGATTTTTATATACTATTATTCCATTTTGATTTATTTTTATTATTGGTTTACTGTTGAATAACTGATAATCTTGGTTCTCTTCTTTGTTAAAATCTATCTGAACTATATAGTATTTTTCATCCAGGATTATTTCTTCTATTATTATTTTATAATCTGAATAGTTTTCAACTGTTTTTTCATTGTTTTTATTTATTAGTATTTCTATCTCTTTATTTATATCATAGTCTATTTTTTCTAAGAATTTTTTAAAACTATCGTTATAGTATAATATAGTGTTTTTGTATAGACATATTGGTATTGATGTTTTGTCAATTATCTTTTTTATTATTTCTATTTTCTCTTCTAAATTTTTGGCCATAATAATTCCTGCAACTTGTTATATTACAATAAATCAAAAAAATACAAGTAAGTCAAGTATTAGCTTATTTTTTTTTGGAATAAAATAAGTTTAATTTAAATATCAAAATATTAAATTTAATCTTATTAATTAAGTATAAAACAGATTAATTTAAAAGGAGATATGTAATGGGAATGAGAGTTTATAGAGAAGAGGATGCTAACTTAAATATCCTTAAAGGAAAAAAGGTTGCTATTATAGGGTTTGGTTCCCAGGGTCATGCTCATGCACTTAATCTTCATGAGAGTGGGGTTAATGTTATTGTTGGTTTAAGAGAGGGCGGTTCATGGAAAAAAGCTGTTAATTATGGACTTACTGTTAAAAAAGTTGATGAAGCAGCAAAAGAAGCTGATATTATTATGATGCTTGTACCAGACCAGAACCAAAAGCAGATCTATGAGGAAAGTATTGCACCCAATTTAAAGGAGGGAAAGTCTTTATTTTTTGCTCATGGTTTTAATATACATTTTAATCAAATAATACCACCAAAGAATGTTAATGTTTGTATGGTTGCTCCAAAAGGGCCTGGACATCTTGTAAGATCTGAATACCAGAAGGGTAGGGGAGTGCCAGCACTTATTGCTATACATCAGGATGCATCAGGTAATGCTAAAGAGCTTGCACTTGCATATGCTAAGGGTATAGGAGCAACAAGAGCAGGTGTACTTGAGACAAGTTTTAGAGAAGAGACAGAAACAGACCTATTTGGTGAGCAAACAGTGCTTTGTGGTGGTATAGCTGCTTTAATAAAAGCTGGGTTTGAAACACTTGTTGAGGCTGGATATTCTGAAGAGATGGCATATTTTGAGTGTCTTCATGAAGTAAAGTTAATAACTGACCTTATATATGAGGGTGGACTTGCAAACATGAGATACTCTGTTTCTGATACTGCTGAGTATGGTGATTATACAAGAGGACCAAGAATAATTACAGAAGAGACTAAGAAAGAGATGAAAAAGATACTAAAAGAGATCCAGACTGGTGAGTTTGCAAGAGAGTGGATAGCAGAAAATATTGCAGGAAGAGCAAAGTTCCTTGCAATAAGAAGATTAGAAGCTGAACATCCTATAGAGAAGGTAGGTGAGAAGTTAAGAAGTTTAATGCCATGGTTACAAAAGGAAAAACTTGTTGATAAAGATAGAAATTAAGAAGTAAAATATACAAGTTTTTTGTTATGATAAAAATAAACAAGGAAGAGTGTACATCTTGCGGTTTTTGCATTAGGTCTATGCCTGAGGTTTTTGGATTTGATGAATATGGGTGGGCTTTTGTTAAGAACCAGGATAATAACTATGACTTTGAAAAACTACAATATGTTATGAAAAAATGCCCATCCTCATGTATAACATATTGGAAGTAGTTATGAAAATAATTATAGTTAATGGCCCTAACCTTAATATGCTTGGAAAAAGAGAACCAGATAAGTATGGAAAAAAGAGTTTAAATTATATTGAAAAAATTTTATTAGATAAAGCTAAAAAGTTTAAGGTTGACCTTATTTTTTTTCAATCAAATCATGAAGGAGAGATAATAGATTTTATACAGAAAGAGGGGGCTAAAGCCGACGGTATGCTAATAAATCCAGGTGCATATACCCATACTTCTATTGCAATAAGGGATGCTATACTTTCTGTTAATATACCTTTTGTTGAGGTTCATATAACTAATATATATAAAAGAGAAAAATTCAGGAGAAGATCTTATTTTAAAGATATATCAATTGGTCAGATAGTTGGTTTTGGAATATATGGTTATGTACTTGCTTTTTATGGTATTATTAATTTTTTAAAGAAAAATGGAAAAGTATAAAATGAAAAAATTGGTTATTTTCTTGTTGTTTATTTATAATGTATCTTTTTCAGAACAGAGTTTTAAAAATGTTGAGGAATTAATACTGAAGAATGACCTTGATATAGCTTATTCTTACCTTAAAGAGTATGAAAATCAAAAAGTAGATGAGTCTAAAAAAAGAGAGCTTTTTTATCTGTATTGTTGGATTTATTTTCTTAAAAAAGATTATGATAATTTTATTGATTATGCTAAAAAAATAGGATCAAAAGTTAAAGACGATATATTTTATAATACTGCTTTATTAAGTTCACTTATGTATTATAAAACGAAAAGAAACAGTAATGGAAAAAAAATTATTGATTATATTTTAAAATCAGAATCTCCAATAGATTATAAGATTGCAGCAGTTTTAATTGATAAAATTTATAATAAGAGTTTAAAGTCTGTAAATATTGACTTTCTAATTGATTATATTATAAAAGATTATACAGGGACTTTTGAGACTCAAAAAGTAATATGTAAACCACTTGAAGAGATAGAAATAGAGAAAAAAGGTATTGAGAAACAAAAAAAAGAACTTGGGGTTTTAAGATTATTACTTGATGAAAAAAAGAGATTGCTTGAATTAAAGGAAAGTTATATAAAAGAAAAAGAGAGTTTGATTGAGGAGAAAGGTAAAAGGGAGACAAAGGAAGAATCAGAAAAAGATAAAAGTCCTGAAAAAAATGATAATTTAGATAAAAAAGATTTAGAAAAAAATAAGGAGGGGAAGAATGAATAAGAGTGATGCTAAGAATGAACTTGATAAAATAATTAAAACACTTGAGGATAAGGTACACAGTATAGTTTCTGAGGATAGAGAGGGTAATTTTCTTGTTGAGAATAAGGGTAAAACTATAGAACTAATGTTTTTAAATGGTGAAAGTATAAGAGGAGAACTTATTGATATAGATAGAAGTAGGGTTATTTTAAAAAAAGATAATATTGAATATTTTTTTTATAAACATGCTATAAAAGGTTATAGGAAGATATAATATGATTGAAGTTGTCCTTAAACCAATACTTTTAATTTTGAGAAGTTTTTTAAATATATATGAACTTATACTTATTGCAAGAATAATTCTTTCCTGGTTTGTAAGGGATTACTATTCAAATCCTTTGTTAAATTTTATATATTCTATTACTGAACCGGTTTTAATTAGAGTAAGGAATACTTTCAGATTCCTTGTAATAGGTTTTTTAGACCTTTCTGTTATAGTTGTTTTTATTTTACTTAATATAGCTAAAGAGTTAATAGACTATATTATTTTAAAACTCTATTTTGTATTTTAATATTTTTTTATAGTTATAAATTTTTAGAACAAAAATAATTTAATTTTCAGTATTATATTAATTCTGAGTAAGAGTCCTTACAATTTCCAAAATTTTTAATTATTGTATTTTAGTCCTGCTAGTAGATTTCTTAGATGATTTTTCATTCAGTATAAGAATTGATAAATTATTTTTATTATTGTCAAATTTTTTTATTTCAAATTTTGATTTACAATGATTTTGCTACTGTTTTAAACTGGTCTTCTATATAAACCAGGTAATTTTTTTTGTTTTCCATGCATTCTTCAAAAGATTTACTTTCTTTTGGTATCCAAATAAAACCATTTTTTGAAAGGTTTAGCAAAACATTTTTCTGTTCTTCAAAGTTTTTTATTGAGTTTATTGTATAATCCAGTAATGTATTTGCATACTCAAAGTCAATCTCATTATTATCATTTATTCTACTTTTAAGCATTCCTATCCTTATCCTCAAGGTATTTTCTTTATGAGAATATTCTTTAATTATGTTTTCTATTGTTTTTATATGTGTGTTTTTTATCTCTTCCTTTTTATACTCTTTTGTAAGTATTTCTTCATACTGTTTTGAAAGTTTCCAGTATGAGTTTATTAAACTTTCATCGTTATTATTCTTTGATATTTTATCAATTATTTCACTCATTTTTGATATTATTAATTCTATATTGTTTTCTGATTTTTCATATTTTATAAACCTGTATATATCATTCTTAATATTAAAGTCATTAATTATGCTGTTATAATCACTTAAATCTTTTTCGAATTCTGTTACTGTTTTCCCTTCATCTTTATTTTCTACTGACGGTTTTTCTTTTACCTTTGGGGTACATTCTATTAATATTATACCTGTTATTATTAATAGATATGGTAATTTTTTTCTCATTTTATTTTCCTGTTTATGTTTTTTATATAATTTTCGAGTTTATTTTATATATTATTAATATTTTTAAAATATAGATTAAGATAATTACTTATTATTATACCTGTTGCAACAGATACATTAAGAGAGTTTTTTATACCGTACATAGGTATATGTACTATATATTCTGACATTTCAAGAATTGATTGACTTATTCCAAACTCTTCATTACCAAATATAAAACATGGTCTTTCTATAAAAAAATTGTTGTATGGTATAGATTTTTTGGTTTTTTCAATAGCTACTATTTTATAATTATCTTTTTTCATTAATTCTACCGCATCTTCTGTTCTTTCGATATATACTGTATCTACAATACTGTTCATTGAGACTCTTTTAACTTTAGGATTATCAGTTCTTGGCGTTATTCCAGTAAGTATTATTTTTTTTACTCCTAATCCTTCTGATGTTCTTATTATTGAACCAACATTATGGGGAGACCTTAAATTGTCAAGTATTAGAGCTATCTCAAATATTTTTCTTTCTTTTCCTGTGTCGTCGTATGGATATATATCTTCATATACTGATTTGTTAAGTATAGATAATATTTTATGGTACAATATTCCAGCTTCATATCTATTTTCAGGCAATTTCAAAGATATATTATCTATTTCTCTTAACCATTCAATAAGTAATTTTGATGTTTCTAATAACTCTTTTTTTTCAGTTGTAATATATTCTTTTAAAAAAAAGCCTATTTTTTTTAATTTTGAGTTTGTTGATATTTTTAAAAACTTTTTTTTTGTAAATCCCATAATATCTTATACGAAAATTTTATAAAAAATAGATAAAAATGTGTAATACCATATTGCTAATGACTCTCTAAATACAAGAAATACTATTTTTTCACTTTCACTGACAGACGAATCAATATAAAAGTTTTTTACTCCCAAAATTTTAGCTGTTATATATATTCTTGGAATATGAAAGTTGCTACTTATAAAGACTTTTGATGATGAGTCGCTTATATATTCGTTAATGTTTAAAATACTTTTGAAAGTATTGTCGCCTTTTTCATCAAGTATTATATCATTCTCATTTACCATATTTTTTATTGCATATGCTTTCATTACCATAGGTTCACCTGGTCTTATCTGGTTATCTTTAGCACCTGTAAATATTAATTTTTTTATTATTCCTCTATGATATAATTCTAAGGCTCTATTCATCCTACTTTTCAGTGTATCTGACATATTATTTTTTGGTCTTATTGCAGCACCAAATACTATTCCATACTCATATACATTTTCATTGATATTTGTTCTTGGGAAAAATACTACAAATAGTGTACTTAATGTTACCATAATTATAAAAATAAACAATATTATAGTAATTCTTTTTACTACTTTTTTCATAATTTTAATATCTCTTTTGTTATTTGTAAGATTTAAAAGTTATCTTTTAATTTTTTTTGTATTCCTGAAATATATCTTCTTTTGTAAAAAGAGAAAATACAGGGATTTTATAATTATTTTCAATATTTTCTTTTCCACCTTCCATTCTATCAACAATACATACAACCCCTTTTACATTAAAACCCTCTGTTATACAGGATTCTATTGCTTTTATTGTTGAACCACCTGTAGTAATAACATCATCTATTACAAAAACAGAAGGCTTGTTTTCAAATGCACATTCAATAAGTTTTTTTGTTCCATGAGACTTTGCCTCTTTTCTTACTATGAAAGGATATATATTTTTACCTTGATTTATTGCATACAGAGATGTTGCTATTGCTATTGGGTCAGCTCCTAATGTAAGACCACCAACAGCCTCTATATCTTTGTCTTTTAGTATTTCATAAACAAGTTTTCCTATTATCCATAAAGTTTGTGGATTTAGTGTTGTTACTTTGAGGTTTATATAGTAATTACTCATTTTACCTGATTGTAATTTAAATATTGGTTCTTCACTGTACTTAAAAGAGTTTTTAGCAATATAATTTAATAATTTTTTTTTATCTTCCATTACATACTCTCCAATACTTTTATTTTTTTTATTGAATTTTCTTTGTAATATAAAGCCTCTTTATGTTCAGGGTTTATTGATAATATTTTTTCAAATATATTTAATGCTTCTTTATAATCTCCATTTGTGTATAAATTAAATCCTTCCTTAAACATATTATCAAGCGTTTTATTTACAATTTCTTCTATTTCATCAAGAATTTTATTAGTTTCTTTATAATTTGAATCTTCTATTAACTTTAAATACTTATATGTTGATAGATAATCTTTTTTATTATAAAAATTTATAGCTGTCTGGTATATTTTTTCTACTTTTGATATATCTTTATTTTTTTTGCTCTCTTTTATTGAAGCTAATATAGATTTTTTTAGTTGTTCTATTTTGTTAATATATTCATTTCTTATTTTTTTATCTTCTATTGCTATAATGTGATTTTTTGCTTCATTAAGGTAGTTATAAGAAAGATCAGGTCTATTTTTTTTTGCGTATATTTCTGCTATTTTTAAATATGTATCAAAAACTTCTTTATTATTTATTATATTGTAACCCAGGAACTCTCTATATTTTTTAAGTGAATTATCATAATTTTTATTTTCATATTCCTCAGTTGCTTCATCATAAGGTCTGGTGTATTGGGAACTACAGGATATAATATTAATAATTAAAACTATTAATATAAATAATGAATATAAATATTTTCTTAGCATTTTGCCTCGATCCTTTTTATTATTGTCAATATATTTTTACCATTTTCATATCTATATTTGAGGTTATCAGCAATATTTTTTATTAAAAATACTCCAAGTCCTCTATTCTTGTATTCTCTATAGTGTTTTTGTAGGTCTGGGACCTCTTTTTTTGTTATATCAAATGGTATACTTGTATCTATTATTTCTACAACAAGTTCATTATTTTTTCTTTCAAGTGTAACATTTATTGTTACAGCCTTTGAACCATGGTCTATTATATTTACTATAACCTCCTCTATTGCAAGATTTAATTCATAGAGCCATGGCTGATCACCAACTAACTGAATGATAGCATTATTTACACTTTCTCTTGTTTTCTCAAGAGATTCTATATTTGGTTCAATATTTAACTTTATTTTTATCATAATGATGATTTAGCTTCTTCAATATTCTTATATTCTTTTATAACATTACTGAATCCTAATAAATTAAATATTTTTTTTACATTATCATTAAGTCCAGAAAGTACTATTTTTTTTCCTTTAGAGTCTTGTATATTTTTAATTGGCATTAATGCACCAAAACCAGCAGATGCTATATGTGAGACACCCGAAAGGTCTATTATTAGATTATTATTTATCTGTTTTACATAATCAGATAATTTTTTTTCAAACTGTGGGGCATAATGTGCATCCAAAATACCTTCTACTTTTGCTATTACAATATTGTTGTCTTTGATGAAATCTATTTTTAGTTCCATATTTTCTCCTTTTATTTATTTTTTAATTAGTTTAAATAAAATTTAAATAAATTTATACTTAATAATTAATATCTTTTAGTTAAATTTTTTATATAGTTAAATTTCTTATAGATTGTTTGTTATTATTAATAATATTTATTCAAAATTTTGTATTTTACAAGAATTTTATTAATTTTTAATCAGTTTTTTTGATGATGCAAGGAGGAAATATGTACGCTATAGTTGATATAAAAGGACATCAATATAAAGTTGAAAAAGGAAAAGAGGTATATGTTGACCTTTTAGATGCAAATGAGGGTGATGTTGTAGAATTGGATAAGGTTCTGTATTATAACAATGGAAATATTGTAAAGATAGGTTCTCCTTATGTAGATGGTGTAAAAATTAAAGCAAAACTTGAAAAAGAGGTTAAAGGTAAAAAACTAATAGTTTTTAAGTTTAGAGCTAAGAAAGGATACAGAAAGAAAAAAGGGCACAGACAAAAATATCATAAACTTGTTATTGAAGATATTATTGCATAATGATTGAAGCAGTATTTTTAGACTTTGATGGAAGCTTATCTATTGAAATAAGCGGGCATGCTGGTGGAAATAAAGGGCATGACTTAGTTTGTGCTGGTGTCTCAAGTGTTGTTCAAATGTTTGAGATAGGAATAAATGGTGTTTTGAACTTAAAAAAAAAGTTGTAAAGAAGGATGGGTATATATCTATTTTAGATATAAATGAACCCGAAGGTTTAATTTTAGTTAAAACACTTTATGCAACCTTAAGGGTTTTTGAAAATGAGTATTCTGATAAAATAAAAGTTTTTTATAAAAAAGGAAATAAATAAAATTTAGGAGGAGTTTATGGCTCATAAGAAGGGTGGTGGGTCAAGTAAGAATGGTAGAGATAGTATATCAAAAAGACTTGGTGTAAAAAGATTTGGTGGCCAGTTTGTAAAGGCAGGTGAAATACTTGTAAGGCAGAGAGGAACAAAGTTCTTTCCTGGTAGTAATGTTGGTTTGGGTAGAGACTTTACACTTTTTGCATTGTCTGATGGTGTTGTAAAGTTTGAAAAATATAGAAAAACAAAAAAGAAAATATCAATATATCCAGTAAACGAAAACTAATCTTATGGCCTTGATTCTTCAAGGCTTTTTTAATTTTATTTTATCATAATCTTATTCTATTCCTGATTTCATATTTAAATTTTCTATCTATTAAAAGCAGAACCTTTATAAATTTTCATCTAAAAATTTTATATTAAGATAAATATGATTTACACAAAAGATGATATTGCATTTATTGGACCTCTTATTACACCCTCAAATGTTATAAAATATTACAGGATGGGTGCTTTTCCATGGCAGTCTGATCCTTTTCCTATATGGTGGTCACCAAGAGAAAGGTTTGTATTAAAACCAGATAATATTTATATAAACAGAACCTTAAGGAAGTTTTTAAAAAAATCAGACTGTTTTAAAATAAAATATGATACTGCTTTTTCTTCAGTTATAAATATGTGTAAAAATACAAGGGATGATACATGGATAACAGAAGAGTTTATAACTACATATACAAAATTAAATAAAATGGGATATGCACATTCTGTTGAAGTGTATTATAATAATAAGCTTGTAGGTGGTCTTTATGGTATATCACTTGGAAAAATATTTTTTGGTGAATCCATGTTTCATACTATGGAAAATACATCAAAACTTGCATTTGTTAACCTTGCCCTTAATCTTAAAAGACTTGGTTTTATACTCATAGATTGTCAGGTCTATACTGATACTTTTAAGTCTTTCGGTGCCTTCTTTATCTCACGAAGTGAATTTGAAAAAATTATTTTGATAAATAATGAGTTTGAAACTATAAAAGGTAGGTGGGCTCCACCTCTTTTTCAAGACTCTATATGTTTATTATAAATTCGTAACTTCGTTTGACAAAATCTTTAACTAATTCTGGTTCCAGAAGCCCACTTGAAAGTAGTGCAAGATCTCTTAAGTGCTCAGCAAGTTTTTTTGCTTTTTCTTTATCTACTGTGTCAAGTAGCAACACTTTTGAGACAAGGTGTGAGTTTGGATTAACAAGGATCTTATAATGGTTTTTAATATTTTGGTCTTTTAGTATAAATCTTGAAATTTCACTAAATCTTTTCATATTTTCATCTATTAAGATTACAAGGTGTGAATCACTATCATTTGTATTTTTTACCTCGACTTCTACGTCAAGATATTTTTTAAAAACTTCTATAATCCTATCTTTTTTTTCTTTATCAACTTCTATCTCACTATATATTAATGGGTTTTTATCTGAGTCAAACCTTACAAAACTTATTGTATTCTCTTTTGATTCTATAAAGTTAAATAGATGTATGTCTATTATAGGATTTATAATTATTGTGTTTTTACCAGATGTCTTTACAAAGCTGTCTAACTGTGGTGTTTTTTGATCAGAGTAAAGTATTATATTTTTGCCATCTTTTTCTATTTTATTTTTTGTGATATATTCATTTATTGTGCAATATTCATTATTATTATCTTTGAATATTATTATATCTTTTATTTTATTGTAGAATTGTTCATCCTTTATAGCACCATATTTTAGTAAAACATTTATGTCTTCCCATATTTTTATGAATCTTTCTTTATCTTTATTATATATTTCTGATATCTCTTCCCCGAATTTTTTTACAATGTATGAGGATATTTTTTTTATCTTAATATCATTCTGGAATTGACTCCTTGAAACATTAAGTGGTATGTCAGTACTGTCTATGACTCCATATACACCTGCTAAAAAGTCTGGCAGCATCTCTTTTATGTTTTCAACTACAAATACATTTTTAACAAATAATCTTATAGAACCATTTTCAAGATCTAGATTACTGTAAATCTTAGGGAAATAGAGTATTCCCCTCATTTCAAAAGGATATTCTGTTCTAAAGTGTATCCAGAACATGGGCTCTTTATAACCAAAACATTCTTTAAAAAACTCTTTATAATCATTTTCACTGAGAGTTTTAGGATCTTTTGCCCACAGTGGTTCCCCATAATTTATTTTTTCATTATCAATATATATAGGAATATCGAGAAAGTTTGAATATTTTTTTATTATAGATTTTATTTTTTCTTTGTCAATAAATTCAATACTTTCATCATCAAGATACATTGTTACTGTTGTTCCTCTTTTTATATTACTATCATCCAATGTTTCAAGCTCATAAGATGTTGTACCGTCAGATACCCATTTTATTGGTTTTTCATCTTCTCTATAAGACTTTGATATTATTTCAACTTTTTTTGATACTATGAATGAACTGTAAAAACCAAGACCAAAAAATCCTATAAGTGAGTTTTTATCTATGTTTGTATATTTTTGTACAAACTCTTTTGCACCTGAAAAAGCAATTTGATTTATATATTTTTTTACCTCTTCATATGATAAACCGATACCATTATCTTTTACACTTATTGTCTTATTGTCTTTATTAATAAATACCTCTATTTTATATTCTGTCTCTTCTCCCTTGTATTCTCCTATTAAACATAAGTGTTTAAGTTTATTTATTGCATCATAACTGTTTGATATTATTTCTCTTAAAAATATTTCTCTTTCAGTATATAACCATTTTTTTATTATTGGAAGTAAACCTTCTGTATTTACGTATAGAGTCCCTTTTTCAGCCATTTTTTAACTCCTAAACTAAAAATTTTATATATTTAAATTTAATATTTCCTAATATTATGGTTTTTAATACCTTGCTTTTTTTTATTTTTAAGGTATTTATTTAGTTTTAAAATAGGTCTTTTATCAAAATTATGAGGGTAACTTTGGAAACAAAGATTATAAAGATAGATACAGATATAAGTTCATCAATAAAAGAGGCAGTTGAACTTATCAAAAATTCTGAAGTAGTTGTTTTTCCAACAGAAACTGTGTATGGCATAGGGGCAAATGGTCTTGATAGAGAAGCAGTTTTAAAAATATTTAAAATAAAAAATAGGCCGGCAGATAATCCTTTAATACTTCATGTGTTTGATAAAGATTGGATATATGAGTATGCTGTGGTAAAAGAGAAGTCTATGCTTAATGACTTATATGATAGATTTTCTCCAGGCCCTATCACGTTTATACTTGATAAAAAAAATATTATACCTTATGAAACTACTGGCGGGCTTGATAGTGTTGCAATAAGAATACCTGATCATCAAATTGCTTTATCTCTTATAAAAGATTCCAAACTTCCAATTGCAGCCCCAAGTGCTAATATCTCAGGCAGACCGAGTGCAACAAATATTGATATGTTAAAAGAACTTTTTAATAAAGTTCCTTTAATAATAGATGGTGGTGAAACACAGTTTGGTATTGAATCGACAGTTGTTGATATAAGAACTTATCCATTAAAAGTCTTAAGGCCAGGATCTGTTACAATAGAGGAACTTAAAAAAGTTGTTGGTAGAGTTGAAATCAATAATAGTTTTATTTCACCTGGGACAAAGTATAGACATTACAAGGTTAGTACAACTGTATGTATGTTTAAAAACCTTAATACTGCTTTTGATTTTGTTAAAAATAACAATTTTATTAAACCTTTTTTTATCTCAAGACAAAAAATAGATAAATTTGATGTATATAATTTTAATTCTTATGATGAACTTTCAAGTAAAATTTACAGACTGCTTTATGAGTGTGAAACTAAAGGGTATGACCTTATAATGATAGAAGAACCAGAGAGTAAAGGAATTGGGTTCAGTATTTTAAACAGACTTCAGAAAGCAAGTGATTATTTCATAAATTAGGGAGTTTTAAATGAGAATTGGAGAGGAAAATAGAAAGACTTCTGAAACAGAAATCTTTGTGAGAGTTAATCTTGATGGAGAAGGTAAAGCAAATATAGCAAGTGGAATTGGATTTTTAAATCATATGATAAATATATTTACCAAACATAGCGGTTTTGATATAGAGATTGAGGCTAATGGTGACCTTGATATAGACATGCATCATACTGTTGAGGACATTGGTATAGTTCTTGGTAGAGCTATTAATAAGGCCCTGGGTGATAAAAAGGGTATAGAAAGGTTTGGAAGTTCTATCATTCCTATGGATGAGACACTGTGTATGTGTGCTGTTGATATATCAGGGAGACCATACTGGGTATATAATGTACCAGATAGATTCAATGGTATTATTAATAGATTTGATACAGAACTTATAAGGGAGTTTATAATATCTTTTACAAATAATCTTAAGGCCAATATACATATTCAGGTTTTTTATGGCAATAATAAACATCATATCGCAGAAGCAATATTTAAGTCTCTTGCAAGAGCTTTAAAAAAAGCTACTAGAATATCAAAGGACGATATACCATCAACAAAAGGAGTTTTAGATTGAGTTTTAAAGATAAGTATTTTAAAAAAACTGAGTCATTTTATCCTGAAAAATTATGTATTAGGTTTGGGGATGTAGTAATAGAATATTCAAAGGTTATGGACTTAAGATATGGTACAAATCCTCATCAACCTGCTAGTTACTATAAAATTATGACAGAATTCGATATGTTTTTTGGTGATTTGGAGATAATAAAAAATGGAAAAGATGGTCTTTCTCAGACAAACATAGAGGATGCTAATCAGGCATATAAAATATTAAAATATTTTGATAAGCCGGCTGTTGCTGTTATGAAACACCTTAATCCAAGTGGTGTTGCTATAAAGTTTAATCAGGAAGAAAAATTAAAAGATGTATATATAAAAGCTAGGGAAGCTGATCCTCAAGCAGCTTTCGGTGCATCAGTTGTTTTTAATACAGAAGTTGATGAGTATACTGCTGATGAAATAATGCAAACTGTTGTTGAAAATGTTTTTGCTCCAGGTTATACTAAGGAGGCAATAAGAGTATTTAATAATTTTGATAAATATAAGAGGAATAAACAGATAAGGATTATTAAGGTTAAAAATATAAATAGCCTCCCTAAATATAGAGATGATAAAGCTCTACCTGAAATTAAATTATTGCAGGATGGTTCTGTGATTATTGCTGAACAATTTTTAACAAAAATAAAATCATCAGATGATTTTATAAAAGCTTATTATAAAGATGAGAATGGGATTATAGAAGTAAAGAGAGAGCCGACTGAAAGAGAATTAAATGATATGCTTTTTGCTTGGTATGTTAATATTGGTGTAAGGTCAAATGGTATAGTTATAGTGAAAAATGGTGTTACTCTTTCAATAGGTACTGGGGAGCAGGATAGAGTTGGTGCCCTTGAACAGGCGATTAACAAGGCTAAAACTAAAAATAAATTAGGTATCTCTCTTGATGGTGCTGTTCTCTCTTCTGATGGGTTTTTTCCATTTAGAGACTCAATTGACCTTGCAGCAAGTGTTGGCATATCTGCAATAGTTCAACCAGGAGGCTCTTTAAGAGATAAAGAGATTATAGAAGCCTGTAATGAACATAATATTACAATGGTATTTACTGATGAGAGGAGTTTTTCTCATCATTAATTTTTTATAAAATTTTAATATTTTAATTAAAAATTTGTTTATTATCTTTTTTTATTGTTTTTTTATTAAATTAAAAATATAAAAAATAAAAATCATATTTTTAGGAGGAAATATGTCAGCTTCAGTTAACAAAAAAGATATTGTAAGCTTGATTTTTGAAAAAATCAAACAGGAAAATCCAGAAGAAAAGATTACAAAAAAAGAGATTGAAATGATTGTTGATTCTACTGTTGATGTATTGTGTGATTCACTTAAGCAAGGGAAGAAAGTATCTCTTATTGGGTTTGGTTCTTTTACTGTTAAGGAGAGGAAGGCAACTTTAAAAACAAATCCAAAAGACCCATCTAAAAAGATAAAAGTTCCTGCTAAAAAGCTTGTAAGATTTAAGGCAAGTGATAAATTAAACGATTCAATAAATTAATTTTATTTTATGAGTTTAATTTTTTGTTTTGATATTGATGGGACTTTGTTGTCAACAAATGGTGCTGGTACAAGGTCGTTTAAAAGTGCGACCTGGCACCTCTTTAATAAAAAAATTGATTGGTCAAATATTTCAATGGCTGGGAGAGTAGATCCTGGTATATTCAAAGACATATTAAAATTAATTGATTATGAGTATTCTGATGATATCTGGGATAAATTTAAGTCTTTGTATATAGAAAATCTTAAAAAAGAGATAAAAAATAGCGAAGTTACTGTTTTTGATGGTGTCTATGAGTTTTTGAAATCTATTGAAAATGAGGATAAGATACTTGTAACTGGTAATATAAAAGAGGGTGCAAAAATAAAATTGGGCTTTAAAAAATTATCAGATTATTTTTATTGGGATAGATCTGTTTTTGGTGATGATGCATTATACTATCGTGATGAACTTGCTGATGTATTATTAAAAAGAAATAAGTCTAAAATACCTGTTATAATAGGTGATACACCGCTTGATATAAGTCTTGCAAAAAAGACAGGCGGAATATCTGTTGCTGTAACAACAGGAATATACACTGCTGAAGAACTTAAAAAATATAATCCAGACTTTATTTTAGATAATATTTTTCTTTTAAATATTGATCTTCTTTATAAAAGACTATCTGTTATGATTTAATATTGTTCTATTATTCTGCTTTTAGTTATTAAAAAATTAATCTTTTAAATTCTAAAAAATGCCTAAGATTTATTTAATAAATATTTAAATTTAAGTAGTAGAAAACAATTTTTTAAGGTTTAATTTATGATAAAAGCAGGAATAGTAGGCGGTACTGGATATAGTGGTAAAGAACTATTAAGACTTCTCTCTTTTCATTCTGGTGTTGAAGTATTATACGTATCTTCGAGGGATAAGGATAAACCTGTTATTGATGATTATCCATTTCTACCAAAAAAATATTCCAATCTAAGATATAAGGATGTTGATAAAAAATATATGGAAAATCTTGATGTAATTTTTCTTGCAACTCCTTCTGATACATCACATAAAATTGTTAAAGATATCTATGATGGCAATAAAGTTATTATTGATATAAGTGCTGACTTTAGACTTGAAAATAATGATTATAAAAGATGGTATAAGTTTGATCATTTTATTCCTGAATTGCTTGATAAAGCTGTATATTGTATTCCAGAAATTAATAGAACAGATATTAAGAAAGATGTAAAAATTATTGCTAATCCTGGTTGTTATCCTACCTCTGTACTTATACCTTTAATACCTGTTTTAGAAAAAGTTGATCCTGAGACAATAATAATTGATTCTAAAAGTGGTGTAAGTGGAGCTGGCAAAAAAGTTGCAGAAGATTATCTTTTCTGTGAAGTTAATGAGTCTTTGAAAGCATACAGTATTGGTAGAAAACATAGACATATTCCAGAAATTGAAAGATATATTAAACTATGGACAGGGAAAAATAAAAAAATTGTTTTTACTCCCCACCTTATACCAATAAACAGGGGGATAATATCTACAATTTATCTTACAGGTATTTCTGAAACTGATTATAAAATTGCTTGTGAATATGTTTATGAAAAATATAGAGATGAACTTTTTATAAAAATTGTTGAACCACAGATAAAAAATGTTATTTATACAAATCACTGCCATTTTAATTTATACTATGATGGTATATCTACTATGATAATAGTTTCAGTGATTGACAATCTTATAAAGGGTGCAAGCGGACAAGCTATTCAGAACATGAATATTTTATTTGGATTTGATGAAAAGGAGGGATTATGTTAAAACTACCTTCTGGCTATTCTGTTTATACAACATCAGCTTCAATAAAAAAGCCGGGGCGTAAAGATATAGGCTTAATATTTTCAGATAGACCTGCTGTATATTCTGGGGTTTTTACAAAAAATGTTATTAAAGCAGCACCTGTTAATATATGTATTAAAAGACTTAAAGATAAAAAAAATATAAGGCTTGTTATGGTAAATAGTGGAAATGCTAATGCTTGTACAGGTGATGATGGTTATAAAGATTCTATTTATTTATTAAAAGAATTATCAAAAAAGTTTAACGTTAATGAGGATGAGTGTTTACCACTTTCTACAGGTGTTATAGGAGTAAGGCTTCCGGTTGACAGAATGGTAAGTTCTTTTGCTAATCTTGTACTTGATGAGCCAGAGGAGTTTGCTAAAGCTATAATGACTACTGATACGTTTCCTAAATATGCTTATAAAGAGATTTTAATAGATGGTAAGATGGTTACTATAACTGGTTTTGCTAAAGGTTCAGGGATGATACATCCTAATATGGCTACAATGCTTGGTTTTATATTAACAGATGCATCCATAAGTATGAAAATTTCTCAAAAAATTTTAAAAAGTGTTGCTGATAATAGTTTTAATAAAATATCTGTTGATGGTGATATGAGTACTAATGATAGTCTTATTTTGCTTTCTAATGGAGCATCTGATGTAGAGATTAATTCTAAAAATTATGATATTTTTTACAGAGCTATTCTTGAAATTGCTAAAGAACTCTCTTATATGATAGTAAAAGATGGTGAAGGTGCAACAAAGGTTGTTAAGATTATTGTAAATAATGCTTACTCTGTTTCCGATGCTGATAAGATAGCAAGAACTATTGCTAACTCGTTACTTGTTAAGACAGCACTTTTTGGAAATGATCCTAATTGGGGTAGAATAGTTGCCTCTATAGGTTATAGTGGGGCATTAAAAATAGATGAAAAGAGGATTAAAATAATTATTAATGATATTCTTGTATTTAAAGATGGTAAACCAACAGATTTTGATAAAGTGATGTTATCGAATTCCATGAAATCAAAGGAAAATATTATAATTGTTGATATGGGGATCGGTATATTTAATACTGAGTTTATTACTTGTGATCTTTCTTATGATTATGTTAAGATTAATGCAGAGTATACAACTTGATATTTTTTAAAATTTTAAATAATAAATCTTTCATAAAAAAGGAAGTTAATGAAAGTTTTTAATTGGCATGAAATTTTATCTACCTTAACAAATATAGATGATATTGAAAAAATATTAAGAGAAGCTATAGATAAAATAAAAATTTTTAAAAACCAGATTATTACTGATGTTTTTAGTGAAATTCAGATAAATAAAGTTAAGATGTTATTATATGAATATGTTGAGATTTTAACAGAACAATTAGGAGCTGAGGGGGTTGTTCTCTATATACTTGAAACAAAGAAAAGAGACCCATATTTTTATCCTATATTTTCAAAGTATAGTAATGATCCTAAAATAATGTCAAGACTTATGGGAGTTGATATACCATTTGATGAGAATGGTGGACTTCTTTCTTATAGTGTTATAAATAAAGAAATAGTATATGTAAAAGACCTTGATAAAGACATGCCAAAATCAACTAAAGAGTTTTTTGAAGTTTTACCTATTAGGTCTCATCTTACTATACCACTTTTCCTTGAAACAATACCTATAGGAGTCATTGTATTCTTTTCAGTTACAAAATCTATTATCTTAGGGTATGATGATATAGCTTATGTTGAAAAAAACGTTTTACCACTTAGTATGATAATAAAAGCTATAAAACTTTATGAAAGTATTTACAGAGATTATCAATATATAAAGAGAATAAATGTTAATCTTAAGAGGGAAATAGAACTTGCACAAAAGATCCAGTCAAATCTTTTACCAGATAGACCACCTGTACTTGATGGTATAAAAATTGATTTCTGGTACAAACCAATGGAAGAGCTTGGCGGTGATTTTTTTGAGTTTATTGTAAGAAGAGAAAAAGATGGAATAGGTGTTTTTATCTCTGATGTTGCAGGACATGGTGTACCATCTGCCTTAATAACTACAATGATTAAAAGCCTTTTAAATACTTACAGGGCTTATCATAATAAACCATCAGGGCTTATGGAAAAGATAAATAGTGATTTACTAGAAAATAACATAAGTGATTACTTTGTTACAGCATTCTATATTTTTATAGATCTTAAAACAAACAGGGCTGTTTTTACAAATGCAGGTCATAATGAGGCTATGATTTATAAGAATTCAAAACATAAAATTGAAAGACTTAATACTAAGGGCAAGTTTTTGGGTGTTTTTAAAGATGAATATTGGGAGGAAAAAGCTATAACACTTGATAGAGGTGACAGGATTGTTTTGTATACAGATGGTGTGACAGAGATGATTAGTAAAAACATGGAAGAGTTTACAGAGGAGAGGCTTGAAAATCTTATATTACTATCTAGGAATCTTGATACTGAGGCAACTAAAAAGTTTATAGTAAGGAATATAGAAAACTTTGAAGATAATTATAATATTCTTGATGATAAAGCATTGATAATTTTAGATATTGTATAAAAATTAAGTAGGTTATTTTATTATGGACTTAAAAGAGTTTTTATGGGTTGTTGATGGCCTTGAGAATAGTAATGATCCTTCTGATTGGAAACAGAGTTTATCAACATTAACATTTATGACAACAGAGTCTTATGGTAAAGGGCTTAAGGAAGCTTTGTTAATCCCGTATATTAAAAAAGCTGTTAACCATTCTAATCCAGAAGTAAAGAAAATAGGAATGAGGTTTTTATTATCACTTAAGGTTTTTGATATAATAACAAAAGAGGAGGCTGATGAAAAGATAATAGCTGAAACACTCTATGAAAAATATTTGAGAGAAAATAATCCTGGGTTTTTAAATTCATTAAGGACAACATTTAAAAAGCTTAAGATGGAAGGTAAGTTAGAGCAGTTTTTAAGGGAATTAGGCGATGGAGTTTTTTCTGAACCTATAATAAAAGAACTTGTTTTTCAATTAAATTATAGAGATCCTATTAAAATAGATGAGGCTTTAGAGGTTATAAAGTTTCTGATAAATAAACTAAAAGTAAAAAAACAACCTTTTATACCTTTTTTGAATAATTTTATAAAAGATCTTGATAAAAGATTATATCTTATTGACAAGAGGAATATAAAAGAGGCACTAAAACATAAAGCTCAGGAGATTATTGAGGAAAATAGTAAATGAATATTATTTTTTCTGATATTGAGAAGAAGATTATAAAAATATGGTATAATTCTAAAGTTTATGGTGGACACTGGGGTGATAACTATTTTGTTTTACCAGAAGAGGAGATACTTTTTAATAAAATAATGAATGATTTTTCTATTGAAATTAATCCTATATATTTGAGAATATTAAAATATTGGGCTGAAGAGAGTAGTGATACACCTGAGGAAGAGGAACTTAAAAAGAAGATAGAAAGCCTTTAAGTTTTTATATAGGTTGCTTCTGCAATACATAATACCTCATTATCTTTTAATAGGTAACCCTCTGTTTTGAATATTTTATCTCTTAATACCTCTTTTAATATTCCTTTTGCTATAATTTTTTCGTTTGTTCTTAGAGGTTTTTTGAACTTTATATTCATTGTTGCAGTAACAGCTATTGTTTTGTATTTGTGATATATTATCCAGAACATTATTTCATCAAGTATTAATGATTGTATACCGCCGTGTACTATATTTGGGAAACCGGACATTTCATTATTTATACCATTTTCAAGAAAACTTATAACACAGTCTTCATCTGGATTATAGAAGAAGTTTAATTTTAAACCATGTTCATGAGTTGGAGAACAACCAAAGCAATTATAACCTTCAAGTTTTGTAAATGGATTTTCAATTTTTATAAGATTTTGCATATTCTTTTCTCTCTTTTAGCTGTTTTATAGTTTCTTCTGGATTAAATATTGAGTTTTCTGTCTGTGTCTCAAGATAACTTAATAATGATATATCTGGTTTATTGAAACCGTGAAAATCGCTTCCACCTGTTATTATTAATTTGAAATTTACAGCAAGTGAATAATAGAAGTCAACAAATCTTGGGCTGTGTTCAGGATAAAATACCTCTATACCATCAAGTTTACAAACATTTACAAGATAGTTTAGGAATATTTCAAGATTTTTGCTATTAAGCTTTGTAGTATATGGATGTGCAAGAATAGATATACCCCCCAATGAGTGAATTATATCTATTCCCTCTTCTATCCTATATCTTTTTTTGTTTACGTAAATTTCTCCACCCTTTTTAAGATACTTTTCAAATGCTTCATTTATTGATGATACATATCCTTTTTTTTCTAGGAAACTTGCTATATGTGCTCTTCCTAGTCTATCAAGTGGTATATCAAAGTCTTTCTCGCTTATATCTATATTTAATTTTTTTGCTTTTTCCAACATTCTTAAGTTTCTTTCTATTCTGTATTGTTTAAGAACTTTTATTATTTCATCAATATAATTTG
Source organism: Spirochaetota bacterium (assembly GCA_029552945.1). Classification (GTDB taxonomy): domain Bacteria; phylum Spirochaetota; class GWB1-36-13; order GWB1-36-13; family JAKPDD01; genus JAKPDD01. The sequence goes on along the minus strand of JAKPDD010000048.1, from coordinate 31,947 downwards.
ACTTGTAGTCTATGTATAGTCCCAGAAGGTGTATTGATCCTAATACTCCTGGATAATTTAGAGAAAGTTCTATCCCTGGGATTACATTAACACCTTTTTTTTTGCCCTCTATTATTGCTTCTTGGATTCCACTTACTGTATCGTGGTCTGTTATTGCTATATACTCTATATTCTCAGAACTTGCCAGCTCTACTATTTCTGCGGGAGAATAAGTACCATCAGATGCTGTTGTATGAATATGAAGGTCTATTTTCAATATTTATCCCTTTTCTATAAGATGAAGATTGTGTATTTCTTTGTTTATAATATTTTTTGTTATTACTATTTTTTCAGATCTATTTGAAGGCAGTTCGTACATTATGTCCATTAATATTGCTTCTACTATAGATCTTAAGCCACGGGCCCCTATTTTTCTTTTATGAGCAAGATTAGCTATGTAATCTATTGCTTCATCTTCGAATATTAATTCACAATTTTCCATCTTAAAGAGTTCTTGATATTGTTTTATTATAGCATCCTTTGGTTCTATAAGTATTCTTTTGTATGCTTCTACATCAAGTTCATGTAATCCTACAATTATTGGTAGTCTTCCAACAAACTCAGGTATTAATCCAAACTTTATCAGGTCATCAGGTATTATGTTTTTTATAAGGTAGTTAAAGTTAGTTTTTTTGGATTTACTTATATCAGAATTAAAACCTAAAGTTCTTTCATATAGTCTCTTTGATATTATTTCATCAAGAGTAACAAAAGCACCACCACATATAAATAATATATTTGTTGTATCAATAGGTATATTCTGTTGATATGGATGTTTTCTTCCTCCCTGGGGTGGTACATTTGCTATAGTACCTTCTATGATTTTTAATAGAGCTTGCTGGACACCTTCACCTGATACATCCCTTGTTATAGAGGGACTTTCACTCTTTCTTGATATTTTGTCAACTTCGTCAATATAAACTATACCTATCTCAGCTTTTTTTACAGATTCAGGGTCATTTACATCACCTGCATTTTGTATAAGCCTTAAGAGAATATTTTCTACATCTTCACCAACGTAACCGGCTTGAGTCAATGTTGTTGCATCCGCGATTGCAAATGGAACCTTAAGTAGTTTAGCAAGTGTTCTTGCTATTAGTGTTTTACCACTACCACTTGGTCCTATCAATAGTATATTACTCTTTTCTATCTCTATATTTGCTGCATTTTTTTTATTAAACAATATTCTCTTATAATGATTATATACAGCAACAGATATTACTTTCTTTGCTTCTTCCTGTCCTATTACGTAAAGGTCTAAAAAGTTTTTTATATCTTTTGGTTTGGGTAGTGTCTCAAAATTAAAAAAGTCAGTATTTTTTGGATTTTGATTTTCATGTAATAATTTATATGATATATTTATACATTCATCACATATGTAACTATTATCGCCCGATATAAGTTGTTTTACTTCACTAAAAAGACGGCCGCAGAATGAACACCTTGGCCCTTCATTTCTTATTTTTGACATTTGGTATTTTTATCCCTCTCTTTTTAAAAGTATTTTGTCTATTATTCCATAGTCCAATGCTTCCTGGGGACTCATAAAAAAGTCCCTATCTGTATCTTTTGCTATTGTTTTTATTGGTTTTTCAGTATGTTCTGCCAGTATTTCGTTAAGTCTCTGTTTTATTCTTAAAATCTCTTTAGTTTGAATTTCTATATCTGTAGCTTGACCCTGAGCCCCACCTAATGGTTGATGTATCATTACTCTTGCATTAGGTAAACAGTATCTTTTACCTTTTTTACCTGCTGCAAGTAGTACAGCAGCCATACTAGCTGCCTGTCCAACACATATTGTACTTACATCAGGTTTTATGTATTGCATTGTATCATATATAGCAAGTCCTGCTGTAACTACCCCACCTGGTGAGTTTATGTATAACGATATGTCTTTTTCTGGGTCTTCTGATTCTAAAAATAATAATTGTGCAACAACAAGGTTTGCTAGTGTGTCTGTTATTTCTTCTCCTATGAACACAATTCTATCTTTTAATAGTCTTGAGTATATGTCATAAGATCTTTCACCTCTTCCTGTTTGTTCTATGACAAATGGTATTAATGGCATTATTTATCCTCCTTTTTCATTAATTCTCTCTTATCTTTTCCATTTATTTTGGCTTTTGATATCACTAACTCAGCTAATTTTAATAATCTTAATTCGTTATAAATATCATCTTTTGCCTTTTTATTTGATTCGTAATAGTTTTTTACGTTTTCTCTGTTTAGTATTTCCATATCATATATGCTTTCCAGGTAATTTTTTTTCTCTTCTTCTGTTAATTCTATATTAAACTTTTCAGCAAGTTTTTCAACTATAAGATATGTTTTAATATTTTCTAATGCCTCTTTTTTGGCCTCTTCAATAAAACCTTCCTGTGTAAGGTTGTTTTCTTTTAGATATTCTTCAATACCTTTTCCTGAAGAGATTAGTGTATTTACTTTTCTTGTAAGGTCCTGTTGTGCTTGATTCAAAATTATTGTATTTGATATAAAAAACTTTGATTTACTTGCTATCTCTTTATATATATTGAGTGCTGTCTCGAGTTTACTCTGTTTTTCAATTCCTTTCTCAATTTTTTCTTTCAGTGCTTTTTTAAACTCATCAATACTGTTAAACTTTTCTTTTATTATTTCCTCTATTTCAGGGAGTATTATTCTTCTTACCTCTTTTATTGTAAACTCAAGTATAACATCCTTTCCCTTTATATCTTCTCTGTAATAATCATCAGGAACACTTATTTTAACTTCTTTTTTCTTTCCTATCTCTGAACCAATAAACTCTTTAGTTAAAAAATAATTTTTAAGTTTTGGATTTATCATAAAAACATTGTTATTTGTTTCTATTTCTTTTCCATCTTTATCTTTTATTTTGTATTCAACTACCACATAATCTTTTTCTTTGGGTTTTTCATTTACGTTTTCAATTTTTGCTCTTGATTCTCTAATAAGTTCTATCTCTTTTTCAACAAGTGCATCTATGTCATAATTAAAAACAACTTCTTTTGCTTCTATCTCTTCTAATTCTGGCATCTCTTCTATTTCTGGCATTACCTCTATTTTAAGATTAAAAGAGAGGTCTTCATTATCTTTTATATTATCTATACCCTCTATTTCAGGCGTTCTTATAGGTTGTATTTTATTCTCTTCTACAACCTTGTCAAAAGCATTTTTTATTATTTTGTCCAGTGTTGAGTATTTAATATGTTCACCATATATTTTTTTTACCATTCCTATTGGTGCAGAACCTTTCCTAAATCCTTTTATGTTTGCAGAAGTTTGTACCTCTTTTGTTGTTTCTTCCATAAGATTTTTTATATATTCTTTATCAACTTTACATGTTACATTTATATACCCATCTTTTTTCTCTATTTTTGTTTCAATCATGCTTTTTCCTTTATTTGTTTTTTTTATTAAGTATTTATTTTTTTTATTTCTAAAATTTTAGATTATAAAATTTAATAAAAATTGATTAATATAGGATTAATTTAATATTATATTATTCTTATAATATTGTTTTATTTTAGATTATTATGATATGATTTTTTAATTGTATATTTAAGTTGTTTATTTTCTTTTCCTATAGATAAGTAAAATTAATAAATAATATTTTAAAAGTTAGTTTTATTAAAAAAAATATTTTAAAGTCTATTTTATAAAGTTTTTTAAATATAGAATTAATATTAATCTGAACTAATACTATAGTAATGAATTATACAAAAATATAAATTATATTAGGGAAAAACTGGGTTTTTACTTAACGTTTTTATATAAAAATATTACTTTGTTAATTAAAAATGTTGTATATTTAATAATTATATTTATAAAATTTTTTTATTTAAAATTTTATTTATAAATATTAATTAAAATTTGATATGAAATAATGGTATTTAAGGAGTTATTTATGAGTAGGTTAGATGATATTAAAAGAAAATTGAATCTAGATAATCTTGATGAATCTGAAAGAAAAAAACTTTTTAAAGAATTTATTGAACATGGGGGGGATCCTAATTATATAGAAAAAAAAGAACCTACTGTTAAACAATCAAAATATAAAAATATATCTAGATATGCTAAAGCAAGATCATATCAACAGGATAAGGATAAAAGTAGTGGCCAGACAACATCAGTCAGTAAGAAAGATACTATTAAGGAAGGTAAAAAGATAACAAGAGAACAATTAATAAAGTCTATAAAACCCTCTTTTTTAGAAAGTTTTTACATAAAGTTAGTAGCCTATTTAAATAAAGTTACTAATTTTAATGGTTTTTTTATGAATTTAAAGTTTATAAGTATAACCACTACAAATTTACTTGAAGCTGTTAACGACCTTGAGACAATAGCAAAGATTATATTATCATCAAAAAGTTTTAACGAGTTTGAAATTAAAGATTATTTCTTTAAAAAATTTCCAATATATTATGAAATATTACTTAGGCTTAATAAAACTAATTTAAAAGAGATTATTCAGAGTATAAGTGAGAAAGAAAAGACAAGCCCTTCTTTTAAACTTGCAATATCTGAAATTGAAAGAGAAATATCTAATCTATTTAGAACCCTTTATATATTCTGGCCGTTTAAAAACTCTATTCCTGAAGCTTATAGAGAAGGATTCAGGATACTTGAAAAAAGAGAAAGTTTACCTTCAAATATAATTAATACTTATATAACCAAAATTAGAAGAGGCGTGGATTTTATTTTCAATAAGTACTTAATAAAAATATATTATGCTTTTTTAATTTCTCAGAATGTCAATATAAAAATATCAGACCCAAATATTAGTGTATTATTACAATTATCTTTAAAAGACAAAATAGGTGGGATGCAGCAGGAAATAGAGGAGCAACTTAATCGAGAAAAAGAGGAAATGAAAGTAGAAGAAGAGGTAAAAGAAGAAAAAGAAGATATAATAAATGTTGAAGAGAGTATTAACCTACCCAAGGAAGTTTTAACTGGTATTGAAATAATAGAAAGTATTCCTTTACATTCTTTTGGTGATTCTAAAAACTCACCTTTTTATTTTTATGATAAGAAGGATAAAATATATCGTGTTTCTGCTATTATAGACTTTTTTGAAAAAGAGTATTCTTTTCTTATTACTGGTAATAAAGTTAATTACTATCCTGAGCATCATGAAGGTTTAAGATTTGATCCAAAGAGGGATTTTAATGAGTCTTATGTTGAAATGAACTCTGTGCTAGATTCTATAAGAGAGTATTCCAATATTATAAAGTCTATAAATGAAACTGAGGAAAATCCTAATATTCCTGTGATGCAGAAACATTCATTGATACACAAAGCTTCTATTGAAAGGAGTAAATTGAGTATGAGTATAAGAGCAAAACTTGCGAATGTTGTTATAAAAATTAAAAATACACTTGAAAAGATTAGAACAAATTATAATAAGTTTGTAGCAGACCCTGATAAAGAACTTACATTTTCTTCTGGTCTTGAAAAATCTAAAAAAAGACTTGAGGGTAAGAAAATAAGTGAGGCATTAGAAGAGTTTTATTTTTTTATATCAGGATTTCACTATCTATTAACTAAGGGGAACTTAGGTGGGGCAGGAAACATTATTAGACAAGATAAGTGATGAACTATTAATTAAGCTTGCTATTTTAGAGGATGTTGGTAGCGATGATGTAACTACCTCATCCATCCTTGTTTCAATTCCAGACAGAGTTGTTAAGGCAAAAATAGTAGCTAAAGAGAATTTGATAATTGCAGGGCTTGAACTTTTTGAGATGGTTTTTAAATATATTGATTCATCTATAAAAATAATTTCAAGCAAGATAGATGGAGATTTTTGCAAAAAAGGGACTACTATTTTAAATATTGAGGGTAATTTTTCATCTATACTTAAAGGGGAAAGGGTTGCACTTAATATATTACAACATCTAAGTGGTATAGCTACAAATACATTTAACATAATTTCACATATAGGGCATACTAAAATTAAAATACTTGATACACGGAAAACAATACCTTTATGGAGAAAATGGCAAAAATATGCAGTAAGAGTAGGAGGTGGTTATAATCATAGGTTTGGTCTTTATGATATGTTTTTAATAAAAGAGAACCATATATCTGTTGCAGGTTCAATTACAAAAGCTGTTGAACTTGCTAAGTCTTACAACCATGATCTATTAATAGAAGTTGAAGTTAAAAATATGAAAGAGGTAAAAGAAGCTGTAAAAACTAAAGCAGATATAATAATGCTTGATAATATGGATTATAAAGAGATTAAAAAGGCTGTAAAATATATTAGAGAAAACTCTGATAAAAAGATTGAGGTATCAGGTAATATGGATATAAAAAAAATAAAAAAAATAAAGAAAATAGATATTGATTATGTTTCGATGGGTTCACTTACTCACTCTGTCAAAGCCTCTGATATTTCATTGATTATTGATTTATAATTTTTACCAGGGAGTAGGTTATGAGTTTTTTAGATGATATAAAAGAACTTAGAATACAATACCTTAGATCAGTGATAGATGAAATAGTTGAAAACATAAACTCTATAGATGATAAGGTTAATTATGAAAAGATTAGAGATTTTTCACACAGAATAAAAGGGTCTGGCTCATCTTATGGTTTTGATTTTATAACTGAAAAAGCTATATTAATATCTGAGATGGCAAAGGCTTTTAAAACTCCCGAAGATATAAAAAAAATACTTTTATCTCTTAAAAACTTATGTGAGGCAAGTCTAAAAGGATTATCAGGAGATTTTAATGGTTAAAAGAATAATGTTTGATAGTGATAATATTATATTCAAAATAAGAGAAAATAAGAAAAAGTCAATATCAAAAGAGATAGCCAATGTGTTATATTCTCTTTCAAAAGAAGCAACAAAGATTATTAATGCAGATAGGGCCACACTATACATATATGATAAAGAGAAAGAAGAGTTATTCTCTTATGTTGTATCTAAGCTTGAAATAGATGAAATAAGATTGAAGATAGGAGAGGGTATAGCAGGTAGGGCTGCACTGTTAAGAGAGCCAATAATAGAAAATAACGCACCTAGCTCAATATACTTTAATCCATTCTATGATTCACAGACAAACTACAGAACAAAACAGATAATAACTAATCCTTTAATTAATGACCAGGATGAACTTATAGGTGTTATACAATTATTAAATAAAAACTCTGGTGAATTTAACAATGAAGACCTTGAAAAACTAAAAATACTTTCAAAAATAATTACTATAGCAATTGAACAGATGAAAATCACTATTGAAAACACTATTTTGAAAGAGTATAATAGAAGACTTATTGAAAACCTTGATACAGGAGTTGTTGTAATAGATAATAATAATAAAATCCAGGACTGGAATACTAATTTCTTGAAAATATTTAATCTTGATGAAGATGTATATGGTAAAAATATAATTGATGTAATTGATCGCCTTAAGGAATATTTATCTGATAATTCAAATATAAATAAAGAGATTAGAATAAATAAAAAATACTTTCATATTATTTCTTCTTCACTTAAAGATATTAATAATAATAACTTGGGGAAACTTTTTATTATAACTGATATAACAGAGAGAGTACTTGAGTCTAAAAAGAGAGAGACTGAAGAGAGAATGAGTATATTAGGTAAAATGACAAGCCAATTAATACATGATATTAAGAATCCACTTTTTGTATTAAGGGGTTATATAAAACTTATTAATCAGAGTAATGATTTTAATGATATTCAAAAATATACTACAACAATGGATAAAGAGATACTTAGGATTATTGATATTACTCAGGAGATACTTGATTTTTCAAAAGGTGATATTGATATATGGGTTGAGGAGGTTAGCCTTGATAGACTTAATTCTATGCTGATAGAAATTATAAAAGAGCTTAATGCAAGTTTTCAGATAAATATAAGGTATCTTAATAATATAAAAGAAGATATTAAACTTAAACTTGATCTTAATAAGATAGAAAGATCATTAAGAAATATATTTGTTAACTCAATTGAAGCATTTTCTGGTACTGATAAGAAAGTTGAAATATTAATAGAATTAAAAACAAATAATAATGAAGTTGAAATATATGTTAAAGATAAAGGTATAGGGATTCCCCCTGAAATAAGAGAAGATATATTTAAATTATTTTTTACAAATAAAAGGAATGGTACTGGTTTGGGACTTTCAATTGCTAAAACTATAATAGATAAACATAAGGGGACAATTACTCTTATTGATGATCCGGAATGGAGTACTACATTTAAAATAACATTGCCTATTTTTAAATAATAATTATTATGAAAAACGATTTTATAAATGTAGTTTCTTTATTTCATTCTTATATTTCTGGTCATAATTATAATGTAGTCTATCATAGTGACCAGGTTTTAAATATTAAACCTGAAATTAAGTCTGAAGATTTAAAAAATTTAAATTACAATAATAAAAAAAGTGTAGATATATGGGAAGAACTTAAGAAAAATACCTTAAAATGTATAAAGTGCAGGTTATACAGTACAAGACACTCTGTTGTTTTTGGTGAAGGTAATAAAGATTCAATGCTTTTAATTATTGGCGAGGCACCTGGTTATGAAGAAGACATGCAGGGACGACCATTTGTTGGTGAGGCTGGAAAACTTCTTACAAAAATGCTTAATGCTATAGATATAAATAGAGAAAATGTTTTTATAACAAATGTACTTAAGTGTAGACCTCCAGAAAATAGGGACCCACGTCCTGATGAAATATTTTCGTGTTCACCTATTTTAAATGAACAGATAAATATTATTAAACCAAAAGTTATTTTAACACTAGGAAGGTATTCTTCAAATTATATTCTGAAAACTAACAAAGGGATAACTGAATTAAGGGGTAAACTTTATGAGATGAAAGATTATATAGTGGTTCCAACATTCCATCCTGCAGCATTGTTAAGAAATGGCTCGCTTAAAAAACTGGCTTGGATTGATCTTCAGATATTAAGAGATGTTTTGAGAGAAAAGGGTTTCTATAAATAAAATTTTATTTAATTGTTATAAATTTTTAAAAATCTTTTTTTTTCTTTTTATTTTGATTAAATTTATAAATATCAATTTCTTTTCTGTATTCTAATAGAATTTAATTATTCTTTATTATATAAATAATAGTTTTTTACTTATTTTTATTTTTTTTTGTTTATAGAGGAAAAAATGGAATTGTTGAATACTATTGAGTTAACACTGGAAAGTCTTGGATATAAACTTGTAGATTTTAAAGTAAAGTCTGGTAAAGTTTTAAAATATGAAATTACTATATATTCTGATAATGGTATATCACATAATGATTGTAAGATAGTTACTGATGCTTTAATGGGTGATGAAAATATAGATAAAATGTTGGGTGAGGACTATGTTCTTGAAGTAGGTTCTCCTGGAGTTGGCAGAAAATTAAAGAAAATAAGAGAGTTTAAAGTTTTTTTAAATAAAGAAATAGATTATTGTTTGTTAAACTCAAATCCATCTTCAGGTATAATTAAGGGTGTTAATAACAGTAAGGTTATTATATATGATATTAAAGATAATTTAGAAAGAGAATTAAGTTTAGAAGAGATACAATATGCTAAATTAAAAGATATTGGAGGTTAAATGGACTTAAGTTTAGCAATAAAAGAATTAGTTAAGACTAAAGGTCTTAGTCAGGAACTAATAATATCAGTTATAATTGATACTTTAAAAGAGGCATATTTGAAGTTTTACGGAATAGATGATATAAAGTTTAAGACTGAAAATGAGAAGATTGATATATATCTAAATAAGAATGTTGTTGAAAATGTTGTTACTCCTGTGAAAGAAATAAGTCTAAAAGAGGCCAAAAAGTTTAAAAAAAATGTTAAAGTTGGCGAAGAGATTGAGGTTATTACAAGTCCTGAGAAAGATTTTAATAATCCAAAGTCTTTACAGTGGGTAATAGATAATATATTAAGAAAAATAAAAGAGGCAGAAAAAGATATAATTGGTGCTGAATATAAAAGTAAAATAAATAAATTGGTTTCTGGCAAGGTTATAAAAAAGGATTCAAAGGGTTCAATATTTGTTGATTTAGGAGATACTTTAGGTTATTTACCTGTAGAAGAGCAAAGTCCACTTGAACACTATGAGGTTGATGACGTCCTTAAAGCTATTGTTAAAGATGTACTTTCTTTTAGTAAGAGAAAAGGGAAAGATAACAGGATAGTTTTATCAAGGACAAGCCCCTATCTTATAAAAGAACTTTTAAAACTTAATGTACCTGAAATTCAAGATACTATTGAGATTAAAAAGATAGTTAGAGAAGTTGGTTATAAAACAAAAATACTTGTTTATTCTGATAGTGTTGATCCTTTATCTGCATGTGTTGGTCCACAGGGTGTTAGAATAACATCTATTATAAAAGAGATTGGTGGCGAGAAGATAGATATTGTTAGATATTCTGATGACCCAAAAGAACTTATTAAGAATGCTTTAGTGCCTGCAAAAGTAAATAGAGTTATATTAACTGATGATAGAGAAGCTTTTGCAATAGTTGAGAAAGACCAGGTAGCCTATGCTTTTGGTAAGCAAAGAAAAAATGTTGTTCTGGCTGCGAAACTTACAGGATGGAAAATAAATGTTAAAGTAGAATCTGAAATAGGCGAGGAAATAGAAAAGGTTGGAGCAGCTGCTATAGATAATATAATAGGAACTTCTTTGAAAGAACTTGGTTTAGCCGATAATATTATAGAGAAATTAAATGAGAATAATATATATATAGTAGAACAACTTGTTGATGCTGTAAATAATAATGATCTTATTTCAATGAAGGGATTAACTGAGGAAGATATAGAAGATATTAAAAAGATTATTTCTGAGAAAGTAGAGATAGAACTAGAAGAAGAGGGCGAGGGTATACCTATTGAAAACTTGCCTGATATTTCTAATGAAATTATAGACAAAATTAAAAATAATAATATACAACATATAGAAGATCTTATAAAATTGATGGAAGTTGGTAAGTTAAATACTTTGAAAGGTATAAGTGTAAGTGAATTGGAACTTATTGAAAAAGTTATTAGAGAAAATGTTGAAATAGAATAGACTTAAGAATAAGATAAAATAAGAGAGGCAAAAGTGGAAGATAAAAAAGATAAGATTGTTATTAAGAAAAAGATAAAATTAAAAGTGAAAAAAGAAAAAGAAGAAGTAGATAATATTGAACAACAGAATATTACTACATCAGTTATTCAGAAAGATGAAAGTAAGATTGAAGAAACGGTTCAAAAAAGCCAGGGAAAAATCAAAGAGTTTAATAAATATAAGAAAACTGATTTTAAAAAGAATGATAGATTTAACAGTGAACAGTCGAAAAAAGGTGAGAGGGCCAACTATAAAGATAGAGATATAAAAGATATAAGGGATATAAGGGATATAAGAGACATAAAAGATGAAAAGAATGAGAGAGATAATAAAAAAGAAAACAAAAAAAATTGGAAAAAGTTTGAGTTTGAAGAAAAAGATGAAGAAAAAGAGTTTGTTTTAAAGAAGAAAAAAGAAAAAAAAGCATCTATTCCTGAAGAGATAGAGATATTTGATACTATTCTTGTTAAAGACCTTGCATCAAAGATGAATATAAAGGTTGGTGATCTTATATCTAAACTTATAGAAATGGGATATATTGCTACAATTAATGATGCTCTTGATAAAGAGACTGCTGAAATAATTGCATCTGAGTTTGGTTGTAGAGTTAAAGTAAGATCAATATATGACGAGCTTCATAAGCTTGAAATGGATGAGGATATTGTAGATGATAAATATAAAATAAAAAGAGCTCCTATTGTCACTATAATGGGCCATGTTGACCATGGTAAAACTACATTGCTTGATTATATAAGGAAAACCAGAGTAGTTGATAAAGAGGCTGGGGGTATAACTCAGCATATAGGTGCATATCAGGTTGAGCATGATGGTAAAAAAATAACGTTTATTGATACTCCTGGGCATGAAGCATTTACTAAAATGAGAGAAAGAGGTGCCCAGGCAACAGATATTGTTGTTTTGGTTGTTGCTGCTGATGATGGGGTTATGCCACAGACAATAGAGGCTTTAAATCATGCTAAAGTAGCTGGTGTACCAATAATAGTTGCTGTAAATAAGATAGATAAAGACGGTGCTAATCCGGATAGAGTAAAACAGCAATTAAGTGAATATAATCTAATACCAGAGGAATGGGGTGGTGAAACATTATATGTAAATGTATCTGCTTTAAAAGGTATTGGTATAGATAAATTATTGGAGGCTATATTATTACAATCTGAAATGATAGAACTTTCTGCTAATCCTAAAAAGAAAGGAAAAGGTATAATTATAGAGACAAAGGTTGATAAAAATAGGGGTAGTCTTGTTACTCTTATAGTTAAGGATGGAACTATTAAGAAGGGTGATTATTTTGTAGCTGGTATAACTTACGGAAAGATTAGAGCTATGTTTGATTTTAATGCTAATATGGTTAAGGAAGCAGGGCCTTCAATGCCAGTAGAGATTTTGGGTTTTGATGAACTACCTGAGGCAGGGGATATATTACAGGTTGTTGATAGTGAAAAGAAGGCAAAAGATATTGTTTCGAAAAGAAAAGAGATAAAGTCTCTTGAAAATGCTAAAAAAATAACTAAAAAAGTTTCTCTTGATGACCTATACGAAAAAATACAAGAACAACAAAAAATTGATTTTAATATTATAGTTAAAGCTGATGTACAGGGTACTGCTGAGGCAATAAAGTCTCTAATTGAAAAGTTTGCTGCTAGAGTAAATGAAGTAAGTATAAAAGTTATACACGCATCTGTTGGTGCAATAACTGAAAATGATATAATGCTTGCTTCTGCATCAAATGCTATAATAATTGCTTTTAATGTAAGAGCTAATAATGAGAAGGTTAATACTCTTGCAAAAGAAAAGGGTGTTGAAATAAGGAAGTATAGTGTAATTTATCATATTACTGAAGATATAAAGGATGCTATTGAAGGAATGCTTGAGCCTGAAGAGAGAGAAGAGGTTATAGGAAAGGTGGAGGTAAGAAAAGTATTTAAACTCACTAAAATTGGAATTGTTGCGGGTTGTTATGTTGTTGATGGTGTGATTAAAAGAACTGCTAATGTAAGACTTATAAGAGATGGTATAGTATTACAGGAAGTTAAAATATCATCATTGAAAAGATTTAAGGATGATGTAAAAGAGGTTACCAAAGGTTTTGAGTGTGGTGTTACTCTTGATAATTGTAATGATATTAAAGAGGGTGACTACTTTGAAGTTTATGAGATAGTAAAGGAAAGAAGAAAACTTAATGTTAATACAGATAATTCTCCTAATAAATAAAGGATAGATATTGGAGATTATACTTATTCTTGATTATATAGGTACATTTGCTTTTGCAGTAAGTGGTGCAATGCTTGCCGTTGAAAAAGAGATGGATATTATAGGTCTTCTTATTCTTGCTTCCTTTACTGGGATTGGAGGAGGAATATTAAGAGATATTATAATAGGTAAAATACCTCCTACTGTTTTTTCTGAAAGTGAGTATTTTTATATAATATTTATTGCCACTATCCTTGTTTTTTTCTTTTATAAGTTTTTTAAAGAACTAGAAGATATTGTAGTAATTGGTGATGCTATAGGACTTGGGACTTTTACAATTATTGGAATTGAAAAAGCATTAGCATACAATATGAATATATTATCATCAATAATAATGGGTGTTATTACTCCTACTTTTGGTGGAATGATAAGGGATGTTTTGGCTAATAGAATACCTTTTATACTTAAGAGTGAGATATATTTAAGTCTTTGCATTTTAGGTGGTCTTATTTTCTTTATTATGAGAGATATTTTAAGTTTTGATAAAAATATTATATATTTCGTGATTATTTTAATTGTAAGTGGGATTAGAATAGTAGCATATTTTAAAAAGTGGAATCTTCCAAGGGTTAAATTAAAGTAGTTTTAAGTATTTTGATTTTTATTTAATCTATTTTTTAACTTAAATTTTATGTTTTGAAATAACTTTTTTTGGGGAAAAAATTTTATGGATAGTAGAATAAATGAAAAATGTGGTATATTTGGGATATATAATAATAGTGAATCAGCAAGAATAACGTATCTAGGTCTTTATTCTCTTCAACATAGGGGCCAGGAATCATGTGGTATAGCAACATCAGATGGGAATAGAATTTATAAGTCTGTGGGAATGGGCAAGGTTATTGATTTTTTTACAGAGGATAAAATATCAAAACTTATTGGAAATATAAGTATAGGACATGTCAGGTATTCGACAACAGGCGAATCTAATCCATTGAATGCTCAGCCACTTGTTGCAAACTATAATAGGGGTTATATTGCTGTTGCTCATAATGGTAATATAACAAATGCTATGAAGATAAGGCTTGAACTTGAAAAAGAGGGAGCTATATTTCAATCAACTTCTGATACTGAAGTTATTATACACCTTATTGCAAGATCCAAAAAAAAGAACTTTAATGATGCGTTACTTGAAAGTCTTGCCCTCTTAGAGGGTGCGTTTTGTTTTGTTATATTAAGAGAAAACTCTCTAATAGCAGTAAGAGACCCTTGGGGATTTAGACCTTTATCTCTTGGATTTAAAGATAATTCATATGTTATTGCTTCTGAGACAACTGCTTTTGATGTTATAGACGCTGATTATGTAAGAGATATTGAACCTGGTGAAGTTATTGTTATAGAGAATAATAGGATTACCTCTTTATTTATACCTAGAAATGAAAAAAAGTCTTGTTGTGTATTTGAGCTTATATATTTTGCCAAGCCATCAAGTATAGTTTTTAACCACTCTGTATATAGTTTTAGAGAAGAGTTAGGAAGACAACTTGCTATAGAAGATGATATTACACCCGATATTGTAATACCTGTGCCAGATTCTGGAAGAATGGCAGCATTAGGTTATTCTTCTCAAAAAAATGTTCCATTAGGAGAAGGTCTTATAAGGAGTCACTATATAGGCCGTACTTTTATAGAGCCTAGCCAGGGGATAAGAGACTTTGGAGTTAAGATAAAGTTTTCACCTGTTAAGGACTTGCTAAAAAATAAAAGAATAGTAGTTATTGATGATTCTATTGTAAGAGGAACTACAGCAAGAAAAATAATTAGAATGATTAAGAATGTTGGTGCTAAAGAGATACATTTTAGAATAAGCAGCCCTCCTACAATTTCGCCGTGTTTTTTTGGCATAGACTTTCCTACTAAAGAGGAGTTACTTGCTAATAAAATGAGTTTACCAGAAATTGAAAAATACCTTGGTGTTAATTCTCTTAAATATATATCTTATGATGGCATGATCTCTTGCCTTAAAGATAAAGGTTTTTGTACTGCATGTTTTGATGGCAAGTATCCTGTAAAGGTTGAGAATTTTTCTAAAAATATAATGACAGATAGGTAATTTATATGATAAAAAAAGGTTCTCTCTTAATATTATATTCTACTTCTGATGGTAAAAAGTTTTTTGTTAAAAATGAAGAAACAAGTTTTTCAACACATCTAGGAATAGTTAATATTACTGATAATCTAGAGTATGGTGTATCTATTAAAACTCATACTGGGAACAGTTTTATTGTCTTAAGACCAACACTTGATGAAATAATTATGAAAATTAAACGTCATACTCAGATTTTATACCCTAAAGATATAGGTTATATATTGCTTAAGTTAGGTTTAAGGGATGGTGATACTGTTGTAGAGGCTGGAACTGGAAGTGGTGCACTTACGATATCTCTTGCTTATGCTGTTTCTCCTTCGGGAAAGGTCTTTTCTTATGAAAAGAGAAAAGATTTTTTGGAAAAAGCATATAAAAATATATTACTCTCTGGTTTTCAGGATAATGTTGTCTTGAAAAATTCTGATGTTTATGAAAATGGTTTTGATGAAAACTCAGTTGATGCTGTTTTTCTTGACTTAAAGGAACCTGAGACTCTTATTGAAAAGTCCTATAATGTATTAAAAACAGGTGGTATGCTTGGAATACTTGTCCCTACAACTAATCAGGTATCTTCTGTGTTAAAAAGAATACAGGACTTTAATTTTAATGATATTGAGGTTTCTGAGATAATGATAAGAAAGTATAAGCTTGTTCCTGAGAGATTAAGGCCAGAAGATACAATGGTTGGCCATACAGGATATCTTTTATTTGCGAGGAAAATGATTTGAGGTCAATTTTTTCTTTATCTTATGATGATCTATTTGAGTATATAGAATCTAATAATTTTGAAAAGTTTAGAGCTAAGCAGATAATAGAATGGTTATATAAAAAAAAGGTTGTTGACTTTGATTCCATGAAAAACTTGCCTAAAAATGTTATATCTAAATTAAAAACTGATTTTGTCATATCCTCTCTTAATGAGATTGAAAGAAAAAAGTCAATAGATGGTACAACAAAAATTATTTATAAAACATTTGATAATAATATAATAGAAACTGTTGTTATACCTAATAATCTTAATAAATACACTATTTGTATTTCAACTCAGGTTGGATGTCCAATAGGTTGTAGTTTTTGTGCAACAGGTATAAATGGCTTTAAAAGGAATCTTAATATCGATGAAATCATAAGCCAGTTTTATTTAAACAGTAAAGATGTTTCTAACATTGTGCTTATGGGGATGGGTGAACCTTTTTTAAATCCTGATATATGGGAATTTTTAAATAGAATGACAAGTGTAGATTATTTTAATTTTTCAAGTAGGTCTATTACAGTCTCAACTGTTGGAATAATAGATGGGATAAAAAAATTAGTTAGTTTTAATAAACAAATAAAGCTTGCAGTATCATATCATTCTGGGGTTTCTGAAACAAGAAAAATTTTATTTCCAAAAATTTATGACATTATAGACTTTAAAAAATTGATAAAAGCATTAAAAGATTTCTCTAAGACAGGTAAGAGATTTACACTAGAATATATTTTAATCAAAGATTTAAATGATAATAAAAAAGAGGCTGAGATTCTAAATAATCTTTCAAGAGAAATAGATTTTCACCTTAATATAATACCTTACAATAGTCATAAATTTGCAAATTATAAATCACCTGATGATATTGATATATCAAGGTTTATATCATATCTTAATAATGTTAAATACACAATAAGAAAAAGTAAAGGACAAGATATTTCTGGTGCTTGTGGTCAGCTTGCTGGTGAAAAAAGTATAATTTATAATTAAATAATATTAAATTTCATTATCAGAAAAAAATAAAATAATAGGAGGATAAATGCTAAAGATAAAGGATTTTGTAACAGAAAATAACTTTACTGTAGTTAAAAAAGATACATCTGTAAGAGAAGCGATAAAGCTTGCTAAAAAGAAGAAAAATACCTGTGTTCTTGTTATGGATAACAATAAACTTATAGGTATTTTCACTGATAATGACCTTGCTTTCAGAGTTATATCTGAGGGTAAAAGTGTTGATGAACCTGTTTATAACTTTATGACAAAAGACCCAATTACTATTGATCAGAATACTGATGTTGATACATGTATGTTCTTAATGACAAAAAACAAGTTCAGACATATTCCAGTAAGAAATTCTGATGGGAATGTATTTGCTGTTGCTACTGTTATGGATGTACTAAAAGCTAAAGTAAAAGAGGTCTCAAACTCAGAAGAGGCAAGAAATATATATGAAACTGAGGGTCTTATTGACAGGGAAAATGATATAATAGATAGTATAACAAACGAATATAAGAATTAATATTTTATCCGGGGGTATATCCTTCGGATTCTATATTTTTTCTGCTTCTAATACAATAATTGAAAAAACATTATCTGGATTTTTTACACCAGCTTGCTGTATTAATAGTTTTATACCTTTGAGTTTTTCCTTTGACTCAGTATAACCTATTACAACACCTGCTATCCTCTTTTTTTGATCTTTTTGTTTTAAAAGTCCTTTAAATAATTCTATATCTGTTTTTATTATACTTTCCAAGTTTTCGCCTAGTATTAGGGTTGCATTAAGTATTCCAACAGTTGTTAATGCTAAAATAATGTCCTCTTTGTAGTTTATATCATAAATTTGTAATATGTAAAAATACATTCCCAACTCTTATTTTATAAAAATTGTTTTTAATTTTTTAGTATGCACTTAATATATCAAATATTTCTTTTGATGTTTTACTATTTTCAAGTTTTTCTCTTGTTTCAGGATTTCTTAAAATAAGGTTTATTTTAGCAAGCAACTTAAGGTATGTTATATGGTCATCTGGTCCACCTATAAGAAATACCAATTTAACTGGTTTTTTATCTATAGATTCCCAGTCAATACCTTTTTTATGTACACCTATACAAATAAAAAAATTTGTTATCTCTTTTATTTTAACATGTGGTATTGCTATCCCAAAACCTATACCAGTACTTACTATTTTTTCTCTCTCAAATAGTGCTTTTTTAAATGCTTTAAAGTCTTTCACAAATGGTTTTGATTTTAGAAAATCTATCATTTTTTCTAAAACATCTTCTTTTGTTTCTTCATCAATAAATATTATATTATTTTCATCAAGATAGTCTTTTAAGTGTATCATGAAAACTCCTATAAGAAAAAGAAAATTTTATTTTAAAAAATTTAATCTAAAAGTAGTATAAAATAAAAAATTAAAATTAAAAAATTAAATCAATAAAAATCCTCTGAGTTATATCATATTAAATATTTTACTTAAAAATTTAATAATTCACAGAATTATTTTACATTGACAAATAAATATTTAATTAACCTAAAATTGTTTTTGCTATGGCCAAAAATATTGCGGTACCAAATATATCCGCAAACGTTGTTATAAGTGGAGTACTAGCTGTTGCAGGATCTTTTTTAAGTTTTGCGAATATAAAAGGTAAAATAACTCCGATAAGAGAACCTACAAAAACGTTTACAAACATTGAAATTACTACTACAGTAGCTATTTTTGTTCCACCTCTTATAAAGCCCATTATTGATATTCCCAGAGCCATTGATATACCTAAAAGAGTTGCAACTATTGCTTCTTTTAGTAGTAGTTTTATCCAGTCTTTTGCTGTGACTGTTCCAAGTGCCATTGCCCTTATTACAAGTGTTGCGGCCTGAGAACCAGCATTTCCTGCTGTATCAACAAGGACTGGTAAAAAAGCTGTTAATATTATGTATTTTGCTATTGTTTCTTCAAAGCTTATTATAATTCCACCTGTGAATATATCCATTATAAGAAGTGCAAAAAGCCAGAAAATCCTACTTTTATATAGTTTTCTGAAAGGTGCTGATAGAAGGTCAGTTATCTGTTCCAATTCTTTTATATTTGCATGTATTGATGATATCTTTGTAAAGTCTTCTGTTTGTTCCTCTTCAATTACATCAACAATATCATCAATTGTTACTATACCTATCAATTTGTTATTGTTGTCTACTACAGGCAGAACAGAGAGGTCATATCTTTTCATTAAGTTTGCTGCTTTTTCCTGGTCTTCCATAACATTTATAAAAACAATTTCCTTTTCCATTATGTCTTTTATTTGTGTTTTAGGTTTTGCAAGAAGAATATCTTTTATGGATAATAAACCTAATAGATTCTTTTTATTATCTACAACATAAGCTATGTCTATTGTCTCAACATCGTTTCCGACTCTTCTTATATGATCAATGGCTTCTTCAACATACCATTCTGGTTTTAAAGATAGGTATTCAGTAGTAATTAATCGACCAACACTGTTTTCCGGATAGCTTAATATACTAAGTGATTCATTTTTTTCTTCAGGGCTTAATAGTTCAAGTAGTCTTTCAACAACATTATCAGGTAATTCTTCAAATAGACCTGTTCTGTCGTCTGTTGAAAGTTCATTTATAATTTCTTTTATCTGTCTATTAGTAAGTTTTTCTATAAGTTTTTTCTCAGTATCAGGGCCAAGTTCAATTAATACTTCAGCAGCAATATCTTTTGGTAAAAGTCTAAAAATTATTATTTTGTTTTCATCATCAAGTGATTCAATTAAGTCTGCAATATCAGGGGAGGGCCACTCAGATAAAACCTCTTTTATATCATACCATTTTTTATTTTCTATTAGTTCTTTTATTTCTGGCATAAGTAGGTTTTTAAGCATTGTTGTTCCTTTTAATATCAACAGATATGATAATTTTCTGACAATAAAATATAACAAGAATAAGACTAAAAATGATTAAAAAAGTTTGAATTTAAAAAATAAGACTGAATATAAAAATGAATTTTTAAAAAAGGGGGGAATTACCCCCCTCTTTTTTTATTTTTAGAAATTAATTATTGGCCTTTTTCATCTAATTCAGCAAGTTTTGATTCCATATCTGCATATAATTTCTTTTGTCTGTCGTTTAATTTTATCTCTTTCTTTGTTTGTTGTATTACACCATCTCTCCTTGCAACATACATATCATAAGGCATAGCATATCTTATATAGTATTCAAATACTGGTTCTGACCATCCTACTACCTTACCTTGTTGTATTAAAGGTTTAACTACTTGTCTCCAGTATACACCAGCTTTTTGCATACCTGATACATCAACGTTTTTAGCTGATAATGCTTCAAGTCCTTTCATAACTTGTTCTTTTTGCTCATTATCACCAGCACCTATTGATTCCCATGCTTTTGCAACTTGTTTTGTTGCGAGTGCTTTGATTGCTAAAGCAGCTGAACCTGCTGCATTAAGTTGAGCAGCCTCTTTTGCAGTATCTTTGAATTTTGATTCACCATATCCAACAAAGAACATTACTTTTTGACCACTGTAATCACCAACTTCTTCACCACCTTCTATCCATGCTGGAGTAGGTCCCATAGAATCAAGTACTTTTACTGATGGTATTGACTCTGGCTCTGGTCCCTTTGCTTGTTTTTTACCTCCACATGATACAAGGCCTAAAATCATAGCAAAAATTGCTAGAATTGCAATTTTTTTCATTTTTTCCTCCTATTGTTTTTAATATATAAACTATAATAAATAATATAACATATTTTTTAAAAAAACAAAAAAAATTAAATTTTATTTTAAAAATTTTATTTTTTAAGGATCTTAAATGAATATACTGATTTCAAACGATGATGGATTTAATAGCAAGGGGATAGAGGTTTTAATAAAAAATGTATCTAAAAAACACAATGTTTTTGTTGTTGCACCTGATAGAGAGAGGAGTGCTGTAAGTCATAAAATCACGCTTACAAATCCAATACGTGTAAATAGGATAGCTGATAATTTTTATACTACTGATGCAAGTCCTGCAGATTGCATTAAAATAAGTTTTCTTGGTATAATAAAAGAGAGTATTGATCTTGTTATAAGCGGAATAAATCATGGACCAAATATGGGGCTTGATGTTTTTTATTCAGGTACTGTTGCTGTTGCAAGAGAGGGAGTAATGAAGGGGGTTCCTGGCATTGCTTTTTCTCTTGATAGTTATGACCAGGATGGTGACTTTGAGTATGCAGCAGGTTTTATAAATCAGATTATAGATCTTTTGTCCCCAGCTTTCAACATAAACTCAAGGTTTAAACCACTTTTTAATGTTAATTTTCCAAAGTATGGGCCATATAAAGGCTTTAAGTTTACAAGACTTGGTTTTAGGGTTTATAGAGAGATGCTTATAGAACATAAAGACCCTATGGGAAATCCTTATTACTGGATAGGTGGTGAGCTCCCTACTCATAACCCCCGCGAAAACAGTGACTTTGATGCTGTAAAAAATGGTTTTGTATCAATAACTCCACTTGCTATAGATATAAGTGATTATAGGATGCTTGAAAAAATAAAATCAGTTATTGATACCAGTAAACTTGCAATTTAAAAAAATATATTTAAAATTTTATTATCTAAAATTTATACTCAATAGATAATGTAACCTGGTTAGTATGCTGATCTATTCCTTTGAAAGGATTATTAGTGTTATTATTGTATTCTACAAAAGTAATAAAAGAGCTGGAGTTTAAACTAAAATAGGGTATGTAAGAACTATTAAACAGGTAAGAGTGTTTATAGCCAATAGTAATATTTATATCCTTAAATATTGTTGTTAATAGATTTATTGAACCGTATACCTGATTTTTTGTATGGATTTCATCACTAATCTCAGTATGGATTAGACCAGTTTCTATATTAAAGTCTATACCTATAAGTCTAAACTCTGTCCCAATATTGAACTTGGAAAAGAAAAACTCGTGATTTTCAGTAGTGTTATCCGATGAAACTTCAAATGGCATCATGTATATGTTGTTATAACCATAAGATGTATTACTATTTATTCTTTCTATATTAATTTTACCTTTTAAAATTCTAAGGGCAAGGTAGTAACTTAACTTATCTTTTTTTCTAAGCTCAATTCCTATATCATTGTATCCATATTCACCTTTTATGTTTTCTGGGAAATCTGCAGAATATATTTCCCTTGTTTCTTCTATTCTGGATATTATGTTTAATTTTGATTTTATGTTAATATTATTAAAAAAATAGTCATTTGGTAGGTTATAATTTATATCCAATGTTGTTTTAATATCTGTATATTTACCTTTATGTTTAGTAGTATCAGGATAATCACTATTAGAAAAAGTATAATCATAATTAACGTTTGTATATATTAGTTTAATATTCAGAGAAAAATTTCTTAGCATTATATTAAAATAAGGTTCTGCTCTTAGTATTTTTGTACTGTAATCTTTTTCAATTGTATTAGAGTCAGTATATGTTATGTTAGTGAAAAATTTATAAGATTCATATAATTCTGAGAATCTATAGAATGGATTAGTGAATATTGGTGCTAACATGTAGGGTGTTATCTCATCAAAGTCTTCCTCAACAAGTCCGTTCAATCTATTTTCTATTTTTATAAAGTTTGAGATAAGTATGCCTGGTTTTAATTTATCAAAGTCTTTTAGTATGTTTATTTTAAAGTATATTTTTTTATCTTTAGGATCAAATTTTTCCCGGTATGAATTAATAACAGTAGTATTAATATTATAATCATAATCATTATTATAATCTGTTTTGATTATTGATACATTGAAATAGTATGTATCATGATACATTGAAATAGTATGTATCATATTTTGAATATATTTCAAACTTAAATATTTTAATATCTGTTTTATAATCATTGTCGATTTGGTTAGGTATACCTTCACTTATTTTTTTATAAAAAAACAAATATGATAAATTTAGAAGTAACTTTAAATTATTTATCTGAAAAGGTAAAAATATTCCGTTGGTTGGATCATTTATGTCAAATCCTATTTGACCTATCTCTTGACTTATGTCATGCTGGGGTATTGCACCTGGTTTTTGATCTGGTCTTAAACTTTCCAGATCAAGTTTTGCTTTGATTGTTATGGTTTTTATTTTATCGATTAAAAATATATCGTCGTTTAAAGAATATAGATTAGATATAACTAATATTAATATTACTGTTTTTAAAGTTTTTTTTATCATTTTATTACCTTTTTTTATTTTACTTAACTTAAAATATTAACAAATAAAATTTAAATTAATATATTTTTCTGTAAAAATCCTTAAAGATTCTTTTATATATTCAGGATCTGTGTTAAATATGATTGATTCTTTCAACGTATTAAGGTATTTTATTTTATCTATTTCATATGGTGAGAAACCTGGAAAAAATGATTTTAAATAGTCTATAAAGTAGGGGAGTTCTGTAATATCAATATTATCAATATCTTTAATATTATATTTTTTATAAATTATAATGTTATCTAATCCTATAGACTCTTTTTCAATTTTTGTGTATGGTCTTATTCTTATTCTAAGTGCCCTTGATTTTATTGTAGGTATAACCCTATCTAATCTTTTTGATATCATGACTGTTATAAGATGGTTTGGGCCCTCTTCTATTGTCTTTAGTATTGTGTTAAGTCCTTCAATGTCCAATTCTTCTATATATTTTATAAAAAGTATTTTATACTTATTGTTTGGTATTACGTATAGGTCTTTTAATGTTTCTCTTATTATTTCTATAGGAATTTTAAAAGTTTTTATTCTGTTTATTATCTCTTCTATATTTTTAAGAAGTTTTTCATCATAATTTTCTATAAACTCATTTATAATTAATATATCTTCCTCAGTTTCTTCAATATCTTTCCTATTATATATATATTCTCGTAAGTATATTAAAACTTTTCTTAACTGGTTTATTAAAATGTTTTGAACTTTTCTATTTTTTTTATAGATATTTAACAGGTCTTTAAGCCTTGGTATATTAATTGACGTTATTATTGGTTTAAGGTCTATTGATGAAAACTCTTTTATATTTTTCTCTTCATTGTTTATAACTGATAAAAAGTTTAAAGCTATATATTCTTTTCCTGAGATCTCAGGCCCATAAAATATGTATGTTTTAGGGATTGGCTTTTTTTCTCTTTCAAGTTCTATTATATTGTTAAGTAGTTTTATAGCAGGGTCATTTTCTCTTATAAAACTTATCTCTCTCATTCTAAATAATCTGCAACTGTTTTTTTATTTTTTTCTTCTTTTTCTGTGGTTTCCTCTGGTCTTGTTGCCCATACAGGATATGGGAACGAGACAACCAAAGGATATGGTATATCGGGTTGGTGTACTATCATTTTTCCCTGTTTTAGTATTATTGCTCTCTCTTTAAGGCTTTTCCCAAGGTATTTATAAACAGGCGAATCTATATCACCAGAATCAAGCCTTCCTACAACTTTTATAGCTGAGTTTAAATATACCCTTTTTTCAACCGCATCTGCTGTCTGCTGTGCACCTATTAGTATTATTCCAAGGCTTCTTCCCCTCTCTGCTATATCTATTAAAATATCTTTTATAGGGCTTGAGCCAGATGATGGGGCATACTTGTTTAACTCATCTATCATAATAAAGACAACAGGTTCTCTTAGTCCCTTTTCCTCTTTTTCTTCAAATATCTCTTTTATTACACTTGAGACTACAAATAGCTGAGCAGGTGATGAAAGGTTATGAATATCAATTATTGTAACCTTATGGTTTTCCCAATTTATTTTGTTGTACTCTCTATTTATAATGTTACTAAGGTTTTTTTCTATTTTTCTAAGCCTTCTTAGGAAAGCTGAAATTGATGAAAGACTTTGATTTGGAAATAGTTTTCTTTTTTCAATTTTACTCTCATTATCATTTAGGTTTCTAGTTTCATTTTCAAATATTTTTATTAATTCACTTATACTTTCTATTGAACTTCCCGGGTTCTGATTAAAATAATTTTTAAGGAATTTATCTGCGTCCCTTATTAGTAATGATATATTTGAGTCATCACTCTCGTTAAACATAAACTCAAATAGTCCCTCTTTAACAATTGTATAGATATCCCATGAGTATTTATTTGCGTCATTTCTTATAGAATCAAGTGATATACTATCATCTTTTTCTATTCTTGTAGGAGCATATATACCAACATTATCAAATGGTTCTGGTTTAATATTGTAGTTTATATAAAAATTTTCAGTTTCTTTGTCTATGTTTTTATTTTTCTTATCAATAAATAGCAGGTCATATCCTTTGACATTGAATATTATCATTTTATAGTTTTTATTTGGTTTTGATGAGTTTATAGAGTGCATCAAAAAAGTTGCAAACGTTGTCTTTGTTGCAACCCCTGAGATACCTGATATAGATACATGAGCCCCTTTCCTTCCATCTATAAACTCAAGGTTAATATATGCAGGCTTGTGGTTGGCAAGTTCACCTATAAACACTTTTTCTTTCATGTTTTTAAAGTTTAATGCTATATCAATTTCTTCATCATCTACCATAAAGACCTTGTTTCCCGGTGTTGGTGCCACATAAAACTCTGGTTCTATCTTTATTACTTTTACCTGGGCTATATGATATATGTTTGATGGGATCTTTTTATCTGTTACAAGAAAGTTTTCAGTATTAAAATTAATTACATCAAATCCTTTTATTATTTCTGCTATTATTCCGTAAAATTTTATATTAAAATTTTTACTTGTTTTTTCTTCTACATATACAATATCATCTATACATATATGGTAATTTGGGTCTTTTATACCAATAAAAAACTCTGTTGGTGTTGCTCCTTTATTACCTATTATTATACCAACCTCTCTTGCCATAAAATTATTCCTCTTTTATAGTTTAGTTTTCACTCAATTTTTTTCTTATGAAATCTATTATATTATCTACATCTGAAGGTTTAAACCATTTTATACCATCTATAGCTCTAAACAATGTAAGTTGTCTTTTTGCAAACCTTCTTGTGTTTCTTTTTATAAGATATACCATTTTTTCATAATCTATTTTGTTATCCAAAAAGTCTTTAACCTCTTTATATCCTATAGCTGTCTGTATTACCATACTATCTGGATATTTTTTAAGAATATTTTTTGTCTCTTCAATAAGGCCATCTTCTATCATTTTATCAACTCTTTTTTCTATTCTTTCATAGAGTTCTTTTCTGTCAATATTTAAACCTATTTTTATAAAGTCAAACTCTATCTCTTTTTTTTGATTTTTTTGAAGGTATGATATTGTTTTTCCTGTTGTGTAGTATACCTCAAGTGCTCTCTCTATTCTTATATAATCATTCTCAGATATTCTTGATGCAGTTTCTGGGTCTACTTTCTGCAACTCCTGGTAGAGGTATTTTGATCCTTTTTCTTCTTTTATCTTTTTTAATCTGTCTCTTATCTCTTGATTTTTAGATGGCCCATCAAAGATGCCATAAAATAGAGCTTTAAAATATAGACCTGTCCCCCCAACATAAATAGGGAGCTTATTTTCATCTATAATCTTTTTCCCAATTTCAGTTGCTATCTCTATAATCCTTTTCATATCAACTTTTTCATTAGGCTCAAACTGGTCTATAAGATAATGAGGAATTATCTCTATTATCTTTTTTGATGGTTTTGCACTACCAATATCAGCCATTTTATATATTTGAACAGAGTCAAGGTTTACTATTGCTCCATTTAATTTTTTCGCTATATCTACAGCTATTTCTGTCTTTCCTGTAGCTGTTGGACCTACTATAGCTACTACCTTATTTTTCATATATTATTTCTTCTATTCTTTTTACTGCATTATCAAGGTTATCATTTATTACAAAGTATTTATATAAGTATATCATTTTCATTTCATTTTTAGCGTTATTAAGCCTTAATTTTATATTTTCCTCGTCCATTCCCCCCCTGTTTCTAAGCCTTTTTTCAAGTTCATATATTGAAGGTGGCAATATAAATATTGACTTTAGGCCAGGGTATATTTCAATAAGATTTTTAAGGCCCTGGACATCTATATCTAAGATACAGTATCCCTTGTTTATTATTCTTTCTATCTCTTTTTTTGTTGTACCATAATAGTTGGAGTGAACAACAGCCCATTCAATAAAATCATTATTATCCACCATTTTTTTAAACTCGTCTTCACTTACAAAATAGTAGTCTACCCCATCTTTCTCATTTTCTCTCTTTTTCCTGGTTGTTGTTGATACTGAAAAATATAGGTCTGAATGTTTTTCCATAAGAGTTTTAACTATTGTTGTTTTTCCAGTTCCTGATGGTGCTGATAATACTATTATTCTATTGTCAATATCCATATTTTATTCCTTAATCCTTTTCTCATAATTTGTTATTTTACCATTTTCCATAAAATATATCTCTTTTGCAAAAAGTTCAGCTTTTTTACTATGGCTTATTAACAATATTGTCTTTCCTTTGGAATTAAGATATTTAAAGATTTTTAATATTTTTTCTTCCAGTTCTTCATTTAATTGTGATGTAGGTTCATCAGCAATAATAACATCTGTATATTCTTCAGTTATTATTCCCCTTATTATTCCTATTATTGCCTGTTCGCCACCACTTAGTTTATATATTTTTTTATTTGCAGTGTTATTAAGACCAAATAGGTCAAGATAATAGAGTGCTTTTTTAAAGTCGTTTTTTGATGCTTTTTTATTTATAAAAGGTATTAATATATTTTCTATTACACTTGAGTTATTTATAAAAATATTGTTTTGAAATATATAACTAAAACTTTTTCTCAGTTTATATCTATCAAACCTGCTAAGATTATAGTAGTTCCTTCCATTTATATGAACACTTCCCCCATCTGGTTTTATAAGTCCTGATATTATCATAGCAAGTGTTGTTTTTCCAGCTCCTGATGGCCCTTTTATAAGTATAAAATTACCTTGGTTTATGTCCATACTTATATTATTTATTACTCTTCTTGTGGAAAAGTCCTTTATTAAGCTTATAGCTCTTATCTCAGTCATTTCAGTTTTCCTTTATTATCTTGTAGATATCAGTAAATATGAATCTTATTGCTATTATTATTGATGTTAGTAGTGTGAATCCAAAACCGATTGCTATTGCTGTAAAGCTTATATATCCTATTGTAATGAGTATAATAAATATTGCTATTATCATAAAGGTTAATATCTCAATAAATGGTATTAAAAATCCACTAATTATGTCTCCCCCATATATTGTTATTATACCTATTTTTTTAGAATCTCTTGTATAGAATGTAAAATTATATATTATTCCTATAAGTATTATGATTATCATAGAAAATAATCCATAATTTCCTAGGTTATCCTTAATATCATAGAAAAACATTATAAATATGTTTATAAGTGTAAGCCCTATATAAAATATTGGATATGAAACAATACCCCTTAGAAGAAACCATAGTATGTATTTTATATTCATAGAGTGCCTCTAAAAAACTTTGGTCTTTCTAAAATTTAATTAAAATAAATTTAAAATTTTTGAATAAACTGTTAACTCTAAAAAATAGATTCAAAGTTTTCTTAAAGAAAAGGCTTTTAATATAAAATCACTCTTTTAGTTTTTCAAAATTGTTATGCTTTATAAAGTCTATTGCACTGTTAAAAAACTCTTTTGGTTTTTCCATATATACAACATGCCCTGCCTCAAGTTCTTTTATATACATGTTGGGAAATACTTTTGTCAGTTTTTTTTGTACAAATGGTGGGGTAAGTCTATCCTCAGTTCCTATTACAAGTAGTATAGGTGTCTGTACTTTTTTAAACTGTGAATAGTAGTCCTCTATTTTATCTACATACCTTTCTTCTGCTTCTATAAGTCTTAATAGTGATGTCCTTCTGTTTTTATACCTTTCAAACAATGCTGTTTTTAATTTGGGTATAAAAGGTTCTATTGTTTTTAAAAAATTGCTACTAAAAAGTGCCCCATATAATGAATCGACCCATAAGTCTAGAAGGTCTCTTTCTATTATACTTTTACCAAGTTGAGCCTGATATTTATATACAAGGTCATTTGTCCCCACAATACCTGATATTATTGCTTTATTTACTCTGTCCTGATATTTTCTTAAAAAGTCAACTACCGGAAAACAACCAAATGATATTCCAAGAAGGTTTGTATATTCTTTCTTAAGTTCGAGTTTATCTATTATAGCTTTAAGATATTCAGAGAAGTCTTCAATATAATAAGGTTGATCATCACTTGTTGATCTTCCCTGTCCCCTGAAGTCCCAGAGTAATACATCAACTTTTTCAAGTATTTGAGGTAAAAATTGATACCACGATGCAGTTTCCATTGCAACGCCATTGTTTATTATGATAGCAGGAACATTTCTTTTCCCAAAATATTCATAATGAATTTTGACTCCATTTATTTCTATTTCATCAAATATATCTGGTTTTATATCCATTTTAAGTCTCCTGTTTTTATATTACTATCTTACTAGTTAGTAGAATAAAAAATTATAAAAGTTTATTTTTGTCAAGTATTTTTTAATACATGCTTAGATTTAATAAGATAATAGAACACAATTTTGTAAAGACTTAGCCATATTTTGTCAATAAATTTCTAAATACTCCAAAAAAATTATTATTGACTTTTTTCGTTTTTATTATTTTATTTTTATTTTATAAATTTATAAATAACTAAAATATAAAATTTATTCAATTTTATGTTAATATAATCATTTGATTTTAGGTTTATAGTATGCCAAAACGTAAAAAAGTTTATACTTTAAGAATAACTTTGTCGTCAATATTCACAATAGTAATTCTATTAACATCTTTAGCTATAGGAGTTGTTACATTTGTTAATTTAAAAAATAATATTAGAGCATCAATTAAAGATAGATTGCATGATATTGCAGGTATTTCTGCATTGAGTATAGACCCTGAAAAACAAAACTTCTTAAGACTCAAGAAGATGAGAAGAGAAAAGAGTATACTGAAATAAAAAATATATTAAAAAAAATAAAAAGTATTAATCCAGATATTAGATATGTCTATACATATAGACTAAACTCAAAAGGTCAGATTGAATTTGTAGTAGATGCTGAAGATAATTTAGACTCTGATAGTATAGGTGATGTATATGAAGAATATTCAGATGAAATGATTGAAGTATTGCGTAAACCCTATAAAATAAATGTTGACAAAGAGTTTACAGTTGATAAATGGGGTGTGTGGTTATCTAGTTATGCACCAATAGTAGATTCTGATGGTAATATTATAGCAGCTATTGGTATTGATATGGCCGCACAAAAGTTGTTGAATATGAAAATAGATATTTATTAACAATAATATTTAGCAGTATTTTAGTTTTTATTTTTGTTCTCGTAATAGGATTGATAGTTGCTAAAAAGATAAGTAAGCCATTGTCTGAATTAGCTTTCATTATTAGGATGATAGAAAAGCTTAAACTAGATAATCAAAACAGAGTTGATTCTCACATTAAAGAGATTGTAGATATAAGTGATGCTGTTGACAACATGAAAAATGCATTAAAGTCTTTTAGGAAATATGTTCCTGCTGATCTTGTTAGTGAATTAATGAGTATGCATAAAGAGGCTGTTTTGAGTGTTGAAAAAAAAGAGTTAACAATTTGTTTTACTGATATAGAAAATTTTACCACTATTTCTGAAGAAACTGATTTAGAGATTTTAGTAGAAAAAATGGGTGATTACTTTGATGGAATGAATAGAATTTTACAAAATAATTATGCAACTATTGATAAGTTTATTGGTGATGCAATAATGTCGTTCTGGAACTCTCCAAAAAGAGTAGATAATCATGCTTTTTTTGCATGTAAAGCAGCTTTGGAATGCCTTAAGTTTAATACAGAATTAAATGAAAGGTTTAGTAAAATTGGATTTCCATTATTAAATACAAGGTTTGGAATAAATACAGGTGAGGCAATTGTTGGAAATATTGGATATGAAGAGCGTTTGAATTATACAGTTATTGGAGATAATGTGAACTTAGCAAGTAGGCTTGAGGGTTTAAATAAATACTATGGAACAAGAATTATAATAAGTGAAAGTGTATACAATATTGTGAAAAATGATTTTGAAGTTAGATTATTAGATAATGTTATAGTAAAAGGTAAGACCTGCCCTATAAAAATATATGAATTACTTGATTTTAAGAATTCTTATTCAAGATATAGTAAAGAATTTTTACAAAAGTATTCAGATGGTGTAAACTATTTTTATGAAAAGAAATGGAATGAAGCATTATCTATTTTTAATGAAATATTAAATAAATATGGATTTGATAAACCTTCTTCTATATTTATCGATAAATGTCAAAAATATATTAAAAATCCGCCTTCAGATGATACTGGTTTTTGCACAAAAATGGATTATAAATAATTTTATATTATATTTATCTCTATTTGTCTTAAAAAGTCTTTAAGCACTTTAATTATTTAAATGTGTATATATCACTTAAATAAAGCTTGTTTATACTTTTTTAATTTTTAAACTAATATCCTCTATTATCCTTATATATAAATATAAAAATTTTAAAAAAAATTAAATTTTAATTAAAAAATTTGTCTTAATTTTAAATAGTATCAAGCAGGGTAGTTATGAGAGTAGAGACACTAAAAACCGAGATAAAGCAATTTAA
>JAKPDD010000002.1 GCA_029552945.1 Spirochaetota bacterium | reverse complement strand
ATATAATAGGTATGTGGAAGCTTATTTTAACGGAAAATCTTTTGAACTATCATCTTTTAAAAGCCCGACTTTAAATCAAGAAATTGAACGTATTTCAATTAACTTTTTCAAAAAACACCCAGAATTCATAGACAAAGGCGTTTTAAGCAGTATAGATATATTCAAAATAAAAAATTCATAAGGGATGGAATTACTATATAGGGAGAGTTACATCTCCCTTTTTTTTAAATCAGATTAAAAAATAGCGATGTTTGCAAGTAACAGAGACTAGTAATATATTATACCTAATAGGAATAAAATTGAGCTTCGCTGTATAAAAAAACTAAAGGAGGGAAAAAGATGGTAGATTTCATACTAACAAACAGTCTAGTCCGAATTGAGAGGAATCATGATGAAAAATTTGGATTTGACACGGAAGTATTTGGTGGCGACCCCATAGTTGTAAAGTGGGATGGGGACACCAAAATAGAATATTATAATATTGAAAAATGCAAAGATGGTAAACTTGAAGTTATTAGATATTCTGGTCCAGCGATGGACCAAATATGCAAAATTGAAGTTTATATAAGTAAGGAAATAGGTATAGATAAAGAATTAAAAGAAAGGTTAAAGTTAAATGAAATAAGTATAAATATTTTAGATAAATACGGATGTTGAGGGAGAGTACTCTCCCTCTTTATTCTACCTATAAGGAATATTAAAAAAATAAGGAGGAATATAAATGGATAATAAAAGTATAAAGGAATTAAAAGAAATACTAGGCAACGAAAAAATAAGTGTAACAATAACATTTGATAAATTGAAACATTATGATGAGAATTACAGTGAATTATATGATGACTATAGTATCATAAGTTTTGAGTTTGATCCAATTGAAGAATGTACATATGTTTTTGGAGAATTTCCTGATGGTTTTATGTATGATGACACAGAATTATGGGTTGAAGTTGATGAAAAAACATTCAAGTTATGGAAGAACTTATTAGAAAATGAAGAGAAATTTATAATAAGATAATTTTTATTAGATCTAATAACAGAACCTTTTGTTATTAGATCTATTTCTTGTTATAATTTATTAATAATAAAAGGAGATGAAAGCTTTGAAGATATATCGTATTTGGAAGAAAAGGAATTCACCCCATGGGGTGAATCCTTAAGAATAAGAAGAAACAAACAAATAGATATTTTGAATGAAAATAATTTTGAATATGAAAAGTTTTAGGAGGAATTTTTCCTCCTTTTTTTAAAAAAGGAATAATTAATAGTAACAAAGAAAAGCAACAGAGAAAAGTAACAAGTAAAAGTAACGAAGTATAATATATTACCTATGAGGAAGTAAATGACATTGAACGACATATTTTAGAACAGCTAAAAGGAAAAAAAATTACACTTCGTGAAAAATAACAATTCTCTATATGAAAGGAGGAATATAAATGAGGCAAAGAAGCCTGACAAGTTTTTTAATAATGATAAATGTAATCGTATTTGTTTTAATGTTTTTATTTGGTGGGCTCAAGGCCTTTTCCAACCCACGGATATACATACTTTTTGGGGCACAAATTGGA
>JAKPDD010000045.1 GCA_029552945.1 Spirochaetota bacterium | reverse complement strand
TTTTTCTCTCTAAAAAGCGTTTTTACTTCACAATTCCAATCTATATTACTTAAAACGTATTCTCTTGCTGCTTTTACCTTTTCTGCTTCGCCTTCTACATAGTCTCTTGGACCATCTGCTGCGATGTATAATCTTGGCGGTTTTGCTTTTTTTATTTGTTCAAATACTTGTTTAGTAGTATCTAACCTTTTAAATATAAGAAAAAGCACTGGTGTTTTTAATGGATGTGGTGGAATGAATTTTTCAGCAATCATGCTTTACCCTCATTTAATAATTTATCAAAATATTCAATGGTTTTTTTAAGCCTTCTTCTAAAGCTATTTTAGGTTGCCACCCAAGTTTTTCTCTTGCAAGGTCAATTACTGGTTTTCTTTGCATAGGATCATCTTGAGGTAATGGTTTGAATACTATCTTAGATCTGGAGCCTGTAAGCTCTATAACTTTTTTAGCTAAATCAAGTATTGTAAATTCTTGTGGATTTCCTAAATTAATTGGTCCTGTGATGCTATCATCAGAGTTCATCATCTTTATTATTCCATCTATCATATCGTCAACAAAACAAAAACTTCTGGTTTGCGAGCCATCTCCATAAACAGTTATATCTTCACCCTTTAGTGCTTGTACAATGAAATTACTTACCACTCTCCCATCGTTTGGATGCATTCTTGGGCCATATGTGTTAAATATTCTTACTACTTTTATTTTTAATTTATGTTGTCTATAATAATCAAAAAAAGAGTTTCTGCACATCTTTTCCCCTCATCATAGCAGCTTCTCACACCAATAGGATTCACATTACCCCAATATGTCTCGGGTTGAGGATGAACGGTTGGATCTCCATATACTTCACTTGTGGAAGCCTGCAAAATTTTGATTTTTAACCTTTTTGCTAAACCAAGCATATTTATAGAACCGTGAACAGATGTCTTTGTTGTTTGTACTGGATCAAATTGATAATGAACAGGGCTTGCAGGACACGCAAGATTGTATATTTCATCCACCTCAACATAAAGGGGAAAAGTGATATCATGTCTAATTAGTTCAAAATAAGGATTTCCAAGTAAGTGTTTAATATTATCTTTTGTTCCGGTATAAAAATTATCAACACAAATTACTTCATTGCCTTCATTGAGCAGTCTTTCACATAAATGACTACCTAAAAATCCGGCTCCACCTGTAACAAGTATACGTTTTTTCATTGTTTATTTTTAACCTCCTGTTCTTTATCTATAATTCGATAAAAATCCGGGTTTTTAGGATCTGTTTTTTTTGATAAAATATTAATCCATCTTGCATCTTCTAAAATTTCAAAAATATGTAATACATTTTTTTCTACCAAAAAAACTTGTTCTTTTTCAAAAATATATTCCTTTTTACTATCTATATCTATAACATCATCACAAACTTTAAATAAAGTTACTTTAATTTTCCCATCTAAGATAATGAAAATTTCCTCAGTTTCTTTATGATAATGATTACCTCTTATAGAATTTGCTTGAGAATAAATTAGATTGATTTCATGCCAGTTCCCAAAGTTTATTAATCCTTTTAAAAACCCTCTTTCATCTTCAAATAAAAAATATAGTTCTAAAATTTTAATCATATAAAATTTCCTCAATTATGTAATTTTCGAATGTTTTTGTCGCAAAAACATTGCAAATATCAGATTGTATGATCGATAAATCTTTTTGGAAAATACTATTACCTTCTAATAACACTGGTTTTATTTCACAAGTGAATGCTGGTTGTAATTTTTTCACAAATGTTGCAAATTCGTATCTACTAAATATTTTTGGTCCACATATATGATATATTTTTTTGTCTTTATAATTCTCTATTAAATGTAAAATTCCTTCACATAACATCTTAATAGGGGTTGGAGTAAAATAAATGTTAGAATACATTTCTAACACTGTTTCTTTTTTTAAACTTCTTATTAACCAATCAAAAAATACCCCTCCTTTACCCATAGCTGCAGAAGACCTAATTATTAGGTAATCATGTCCAAAATTTTTCAAAGCTTTTTCACTCAAAAACTTAGTTTTTCCATAATTTGTTCTTGGATAAGGTAGATCAGTATCTTTATAATTCCCTTTTTCTCCATCAAATACATAATCAGAAGATACATAAATTATTTTTGTTTTTAAACTATGCTTAATTTTAAAGTCTATAAAATCTATTATTGGCTGGGTATTTATCTTATAAGCTAAATTATAATTTTCTTCACATTTTTTAACATCTTTTAGAGCTGATAACCAAATTACAATATCCAAATCTTTAGATAGTAAAAATTTTTCCAATTCTAATTTATTTGTAACATCTAGCTTTATTGCATCTTCAGAGAAATAATTTTGAAGATAAGTTGGGTAAATTTTGAAATCAGATTTAGAATTCTTTATATAAAAATACAATCTTTTTCCTATAAACCCAGATCCACCAATTATACCTATGTTCATTATATTTTATCCTTAATATCTTTCATTATTGTTGTCTTAGATCCATCATAGAGATTATATTGAGAAAGACTCTCAATCCCTTTTTCTTTTATAATATTGTAAAGTTCAGTTCCTGGGAAAGGTGCACAACTTGCTAATTGATAATTGCGATACATATTTTTAGGGTGTGGCTTAAAACCAAGTTCTTCTAATATTTTTAAATCTTCTTCATGTATTTCATCTGTTTGACCCGGCATATCCTTCATCATAGTCAGGTGTATCATCAAC
>JAKPDD010000011.1 GCA_029552945.1 Spirochaetota bacterium | reverse complement strand
CAGAGGCCTGTATATCCTGATGAGCCTTTATATATTGAGTTCATATCACCTGTTGTGAGTGATGATTCTGTTGGTTCATATATTGATACATCATTTATAGAGTCAAATGTATCTGGTTTTAAAGCATTATGGGATAACAGATCAAGGATAAAGATAATACACTCTTTAAAGCCTGGTGAGTATAGTATTCGATTTAATTTTAAAAAACTTTTTAATAATATTGTTGCTGTTGAAAGTCTACCTCTTAACCTTATTGTTGTGCCTTTTTATGTAGGTTTTGATCATTTTATAAAGTATGTTGATGTTGATTATGTTATTGCTGGGGCAAAGGTTTTCACAAGTGCTTCAATTGATAACAATGTTGTTTTTATTGTTGATGGGAAAAAAGTTGATTTTAATGTTAACAGGGCTGATAGTTATTTTATAGTGTCATCAAAGATAAAGAAAGATGAAAACAATAAAAAAGTAGAGATAATTGTAGGTGATAATAAAACTTCTTTTTTTATACCTGCAAAAAATAAGATTTCTGTTTTTGATTTAAAGATAGAAAATGAGACAAATCCTGCTGTTGTTATTGTTTTTTCCGAGCCGCTTGATGAGGAGCAGGATATAAGGGGGCTTGTAAGGGTTGAACCTTTTAAAGATGTTGTTTTAAGAAAGATTGGTGAAAAAGTATATATAAGGGGTCTTGAGAAAGGTAAGAGTTATAATATAAAGATTGAGGGTATAAGGGGCAAGTACTCAGGAATCATGCCTGAGGTTATAACAAGAGGGGTCAATGTTGATGAGGAAAAACCAAGGATAGAGTTTGTTTCTGATGGTATATTTTTGCCTTCTGCCAATGAATATAAATTAAGGTTTAAGTCCATAAATGTAAAGTCTGTCAATATTATAGTTAAAAGAGTGTTTTCAAATAACCTTACCGAGTTTTTGCATAATGAAAATGTAAGTGGGGCAAGGACAAGGTCAGATGAGTTTTCTTACTATATTGACAGGGTAGGTAAGGATATATTTAATAAAAAGGTTAATATAAACTATAAAAAAAATGAGTGGGCTTTAAATGAGATAGACCTTAAGAAAGCTATCAAGAGTGATAGTAAAGGTATATACCTTGTTCAGATAATGTTTGGAAGAGATGATATTGATTATACTCTTGATAATTCAAATGAAAGAAATGAGGATGATTATTATGATGAATCTGATCCAAGGAGTTGGGGATATCTTTATAAGTATGGGAGAAGGTTTAAACCTGTTATAAATAGTGATATTGGTATACTTGTAAAGGAGATAGGTGGCGGATATATTGTTTTTGTTAATGATGTTAACAGTTCAGAGCCAATTGATGGTGTTAAACTTTCACTTGTAAGCTATCAGAATCAGGTTATAGATGTTAAAAATAGTGATAAGAATGGGACACTATTTGAAATAAAAGATAAGAGTGATGCATATTATTTTATGGCTGAGAGAGAGAATGAGCGTTCTTTTATAATAGTTAATAAGGGCCCTTTGTCAAAGTGGAGTACTGATGAGTTTGATACAGGGGGGGTATCTGTTGATGAATCAAATATAAAAGCTTATATATATACTGAAAGAGGTGTCTACAGGCCAGGCGATGAGGTTAATATATCTGTAATAGTAAGGGATAAGAGTGGTACATTTGAAAATAATCACCCGGTTAAACTTGAGGTTTATGACCCTGAGGGAAAACTCGTAAAGACAATTGTTAATAAAAATGGTGTTGATGGTTTTTACTCTTTTAAGTATGAAACTGATTCAAATGATATTACAGGGACATATGTTGCAAAGGTTTATGCAGGTCCAAGGGTTTTTAACCATAGCATAAGAATTGAGTCTATTGTTCCATATAGATTAAAGGTTAATCTTGTTTCTGATAAAAAAAAGATAATAGGAAGAGAAATTGATTTGTCTTTAAACATTATGGTTAACTATCTTTTTGGGGCACCTGGTTCAAAGCTTATTTATGAGATTGATAGGATTGTAAGAAAAGGTGTTGTGGAGACAAAGTTTAGTAACTATTTTTTTGATGATGAAACTAAAGACTTTTATTATGAACCAAATACTATAAAAACAGGTGAGACTAATGATAGAGGACAGGATAAGATAAATGATAATTTTGTGCTTGACCAGAGCCCATCAGCAATTGATCTTACATACATGGCAAAGGTTTTTGAAGAGAGTGGAAGGCCAGTTATTTATAATGAAACTGTTAAGGTCTATCCTTACGAGTATATAACAGGTTTAAAAATGCCTAATAATGATTATGGTTATTTTGAAGTTGGGAAAAAAATACCTTTTAGCTTGATTGTATTAAAAGATGATAAAATTGTTGAAAAAAAGCTTTCATATACTATATACAGGGTAAAAAATTACTGGTGGTGGGATTATCCTTCATATCATGAGTTCAGGAAAAAGTTTAAATTAACCAAAAATCTTGAGGTTGTTAAAAATGGTGTTATTACTACAAAGAATGGTAAACCTGTTGATATTGATTTTATACCAGATGACTGGGGTTACTACCTTATTGAAATAACTGGGGATGAGAATACAAGTATATGTGCAAAGTTTTTTAATGTTTTTTATTGGGGTTCAAACTATGAAAATCCAAGGTCTGCTTCAATACTACCAATAAACTCTGATAAAGAGTTTTATCAAGTTGGTGATAAGGCAAAAATAAGTTTTTCAACACCATCATCAGGCAATGCACTTATAAGTATTGAGAAGAGGGGAACAATTATAAAATCAATGTGGAAAAAGATAGAAAAAGATAGGATGAGTATTGAAATTCCTATTGATAGCTCAATGGAACCAAATGTTTATGTCAGTGTTGCTGTTATTCAAGACTATAAAGTTACACTAAATGATAGACCTATAAGAATGTATGGAATATTGCCTATTGTTATAAAGTCAAAGGATTCAAAGCAGGATATTAGTATAAAAGGGCCAGATGTTATAAGACCAAATCAGGACTTTGAAATAAGTATTCAAACAACTGATAATAAAAAGACTCAGTTCACAATTGCTGTTGTTGATGAGGGTATACTTGCAATAACTGATTTTAAGAAGCCAGATCCTGAATCATATTTTTATGCTAAAGAAAGGTATTTTATAAATAATTACGATACTTATGACCTTATAATAGATATGATAAAAGGTATTGCTCATAACAGGATTGCAATAGGTGGGGGTGATTATAGAACTAACGTAAAACTTGCTGAAAAGATGTTCCCAGATTCACCTGAGAAAAGAAGGTTTATACCTGTATCAATGTTTAAAGGACCAATATTTACAGATGAAAAGGGTTTTGCAAAAGTATCTTTTAAGATGGGTGATTATACAGGGGCTGTAAGGGTTATGGTTGTGTCTGCGAATAAAAATAAATATGGTTCATCTGAAATTATAGTACCGGTTAAAACAGAGCTTATGGCATCACCTGTTTTTCCAAGGTTCCTGAGGCCTTCTGATGAGGTCCAAGTCCCTGTGACTGTTTTTGCAAATCAAAAAAATATTGGGGATGTTAATGTATTTATTGAGTCTGATCAACTTATTGATATTACTAAAAATAATTTTAAACTATCATTTAATGATATTGGCAAAAAAACAATCTATTTTAAACTTAAAGCTCAAAATAATATTGGGGTTTCAACTATAAAAGTAATGGCAAAGTCTGAAAAGTTTGAACATACAACTACAACTTATTTACCTGTACAACCTGTTAAAAGATTTGTTTATGAGAGAGATGTTTTTAAAATAGAAAACGGGAAGGAAAAAAGTTTTGTGCTTAAAAATAAGGGGGTTTTAAACAGTAATCTTAATACGTTTATCTTTTTTCCATTTAAACCACTTAATATAAAGGATAGGGCTGAGTTTTTAATAAACTATCCTTATGGATGTATAGAACAGACTGTATCTACAGCATTTCCACAGCTGTATTTAAAAAGTATTTTTACTAATGACACATTGAAAAAATATGACCAGATAGATAAGAATATAGAGAGTGCAATAGATAGGGTTATGAAGTTTCAGAGAGCTGACGGAAGTTTTTCATACTGGCCAAATCAGGAGACAGATATTTGGGCAACAAATTATGCTGGCCATTTTCTTATTGAAGCAAGAAAAATGGGTTACAATGTTCCTGATGATGTTATAAAAAGATGGGTTGATTTTCAGATTATTAAAGCTAATGATGCAAATGATAATATAATTTCAAGGGTATACAGGTTATATCTGCTTGCATTGGCTGATAGCCCACAATTGGGTGCAATGAACCTTATTGTTGAACAGGCAAAAGAGGGCAGATTAAAACTTAATAATCTTGAAAAGATTATACTTGCTTCAACTTACCATATAGCTGGCCAAACAGATCTTGTTAATTATTTTATATCAAATATTGATCTTAGTATTGAAAAATATGTTTATAACAGTTCTACATATGGTTCATGGTTAAGAGATAAGGCTATGATGCTCGAGGGACTTATTAATATTGGTAAAGAAAATGAGGCGACAATACTTTTTAATGAGATTATTGATGAACTTAATTCAAATACATGGTACTCAACTCAAACAGTAGGATATTGTTTGCTTGCTATAGGTAAATACCTTGATTTTATAAAGAAGGATAATAGTAATTCTATTATAGCAAGTGTTAAAATAGGAGATAATGTTTTTAACATTAATTCAAATGATGTTATTACAACCTTGAATATTGATCCTAAATATTATGGCAAAGAAGCTTCAGTTTTTATAAGTCCTAAAAGTGGTTATAATAATATTTTTGTTTCACATGTGTGGAAAGGAATACCAACAGGATCAATAAAACCATATTCATCCAAAGTTTCACATAAGGTATACTTTTATGATAAGGATAAGAATGCAATTGATCCAATTTCTATTAATCAGGGCACATCAATGTTTGTTATTGTTTCTATTACAAACAGAACAAATACATACGTTGATAATATGGCTTTTGACTTTAATCTTCCTGCAACATGGGAGGTCGAAAATGTAAGAATTGTAAACAATGATCTTATTCCTGAATGGGCTTATAGGGATTTCAAGGTTTCAGAACCTAAATATACTGATATAAGAGATGATAAAATTACTATGTTTTTTAATATTGGTCCTAATTCTACAGTAAGTTTTATATTTAAGGTAAATGTTGTTTTTAGAGGATTATTTAATATACCATCTTCTATAGTTGAGGCTATGTATGACAATAGTTATTATAGTGTAAACTCAGATTATTTAAAAACAATGGTCTCTGGTCAATAAATAGATGGCTTCTTATAGTTGCATTATAGAGATTTGTAATAATATAAAAAGTTAACCCCACTACTTAAATAGTGGGGTGTTTTATCATCTATTTCTAATTTTCAATTGCAACAAAATATATTCTGTTTCCTCTTATAAGTCTTAATAAGAACTGTTTTTTGTCTTTATTTTTTGAGATAAAGCTTGTAAGTGCATCAAGGTCTTTTATAGGTGTAT
Organism: Spirochaetota bacterium; assembly: GCA_029552945.1. GTDB lineage: Bacteria > Spirochaetota > GWB1-36-13 > GWB1-36-13 > JAKPDD01 > JAKPDD01. Next base: position 25,057 of record JAKPDD010000011.1, on the reverse strand, counting down.
TGTTTATCATATCAATAACATCACCGGGTCTTATTCCAGCCTCATATGCTGATGATTCTGTATCAATATCTATTACAACAACACCTGCTTTTACTGCAGAAGATATTTGTAGCTTTTCCGCATAATCTTTTAAAGAACCAAATCTCATTCCAAGCCATGGTTCACCTCTGTTTATATCAGCTACCTCTTCAGACCTTTTTCCTACAATAATTTTAACATCAATCTCCTGATTATTTCTCTTTATTTTTAAGTTTACTTCTCCACCAGGTGGAGTATTACTTATCATTGATATAAGGCTTGATGCGTCCTCAACATTTTTATCGTTTACTTTTACTATCAAGTCCCCTGGTTTAAGTCCAGCCTTTTCAGCAGGGCTTCCAGCCTGAACATCTGTTACTATAACACCTTCAACTTTATCAAGTTTATAATATTTAGCAAGGTTCTCATCAACATCTTGTATATATATACCTATATAACCCCTTTCAACCTTACCTTTTTCAATCAATTGAGTAACTACATTTTTAACTATATTTATAGGGATTGCAAAACCTATTCCTATTGATCCCCCACTTGTTGAATATATGGCACTGTTTATACCTATAACCTGCCCTCTTATGTTAAGTAATGGTCCACCACTATTGCCGGGATTTATTGAGACATCTGTCTGTATATAACTTTTAAATGGTGCATTTTCATCTACAGCATTGCTTCTTCCAGTTGCACTTATTACGCCGAATGTGAATGTCCAGTTAAGTCCGAATGGGTTGCCGATAGCTATTGCAAAGTCACCTACCTCTATTTTATCAGAATCACCTAATGGTGCAACAGGTAGTTTTACTCCTTTTGCGTCTATTTTTAAAAGTGCAATATCAGTTTTTTCATCAGCTCCTATTATTTTTGCTTTAAAAGTTCTCTTATCATTAAGGTTTACTATTATAGTTTCAGCTGCTTGTACTACATGGTTATTGGTTATTATGTATCCGTCTGGTGATATTATAATCCCTGTACCAAGTGATTGAGCTTTTCTTTTTTGTTCTTTTTCTTGTGGTTCTCCAAAAAACCTTCTAAAGAATGGGTCGTTAAAAAAATCATCAAATGGTGATTGAACTTTTACAGTTTTTTCTGTTCTTATATTAACAACAGCAGGCGAGACTGACTTTGCTATATTTCTTAATGTGTTTTGAAGGTTTATTGCTGTCTCAAGAGATGTTTTGTCTTTTTCTACCTCTTCATTTGTATTGGGAATATTAAGAACTTTAAGAAAACTTGTTTGTTGAGAGCAGAGTGCTATACCAAACGCAAGAAATATTATTAGTATTTTTGGATTTTTAATTTTTTTAAACATTTTTACCCCCTGATTTTTTTAAAGTTTTCTATTGAAAACTCAAACACTAGGTTTGGTTTTTTTATAAAAAGTTTACTTTTTTTAAGTATTTTTTCCCAGTGGTCTTTTAACCTATAGACCTCTAATTTTAAAAATTTATTGTTTTTTTTGTATACTTTAAACTTTATATTTCCTTTGAAAAATTCTATTATCTCTTCTGGCAATAGTATTTTATCTATTGTTTCTATTTGAGCTTTATATATTAAATCAAAATCAAGAAAGTCAAAAACTATAAACAGGTCTTTTACTATTATATTAAAGTTAAAACTATTTTCTCGGATTTCAGTAAATAGTGTATAATTTATTAGACCTTTTTCTGGATTACCTTCCACCTCATAGTATAATCTACTATCTTCAAGAAATTTTTCCAGTAAAACTTTGCACTCTTTTACATATATCATTTTAGTATTTTATTAATGAATAAATAGGTATATTGACTTTTTTTCTACCTTCAAGGAAAGATAATTCAACAAGGTATGCAGCTCCTACAGGGATACCATTTAATTTTTTAACAAGCTCTATTGCAGCATTTGTTGTTCCACCTGTTGCAAGAAGGTCATCGACAATAAGTATCTTTTCATTTTTTTCTATAGCATCCTCGTGTATAAATATCTGGTCTTTACCATATTCAAGTTCATATTCATATGAAACTGTTTTGTATGGCAATTTACCCTTTTTTCTTACTGGCACAAAACCTTTTTTAAGTTTATACGATATAACAGAACCTATTATAAAACCTCTTGCCTCCATACTTAGAACTTTTTCAAAGTCAATGTGTTTTATCATATCAATAAGTTCATCTATTGACTTATGGAATGATTCTCTATTTTTCCATAAGGTTGTAAGGTCTTTAAATATTACTCCCTTTACCGGATAGTCCGGTATATCTCTTATTAATTTTTTATAATCCATATTTTATTCCCCTGTTTTTAAACAAATTTAATTAACTAAAATTTAATTTAATTATGAAACAATTTTTTTTATTTTACTTAAAAAATGTTTTTAAAAAGGGGTTGTAATACCCCTTTATTTAGTGAAAATAAGTTTTTTATTCTCTTTATTGAAGTCTACTATAATATTATCACCTATTCCGATCTCACCTTTTAAGATTCTGTATGAAAGTTCATTTACTACTTTATTTTCCATAAGCCTTTTAAGTGGTCTTGCACCAAACTCAGGTGAATATCCCTCGTGTAACAGTGTATCTTTTGCTGCATCTGTTAACTTAATAGTTATTTTTTTATCTTGTAGTCTTTCATTTATTTTCTCTATCTGAATATCTATTATCCTGTATAGGTCTTCTATTCTCAGTCTGTTGTATAGGATTATATCGTCTATTCTGTTTAAGAACTCTGGTCTAAAGTTTCTTCGCAATATTTCAAAAACCTTTTCTCTTATTGATTCGTAAGGTTCACCCTGCATTTCAAGTATTATGTTGCTTCCAATGTTTGAAGTCATTATAATTATTGTGTTTTTAAAATCAACTGTTTTGCCTTTTGAATCTGTTAGTCTACCATCATCAAGTATTTGTAGTAGTATATTAAAAACATCTGGGTGTGCCTTTTCTATCTCATCAAATAGTATTACAGAATATGGTTTTCTTCTTACATGGTCAGTCAGTATTCCACCTTCCTCATATCCTACATATCCAGGGGGTGCTCCAATAAGTCTTGATACTGAGTGTTTCTCCATATACTCACTCATGTCTATTCTGAACATTGCCTTCTCGTCATTAAACATAAACCTTGCAAGTGCTCTTGCTGTTTCAGTTTTACCTACTCCTGTTGGCCCAAGGAATAAAAATGAACCAATTGGTTTTTTGGGGTCAGATAATCCTGCTCTTGCTCTCCTTATTGCGTTTGATACTGATACTATTGCATCATCTTGACCAATAACCTCTTTCTTAAGATACTCTTCCATATGGAGTAATTTTTCTTTTTCATCTACAACAAGACTTGATAAAGGTATGCCAGTCCATTCTGAAATTATTGTTGCTATATCTTCTTCTGTTACATTGTCTTTTAATAGCCTGTTCTCTTTTTGAATTTCTTGTAATTCCTTATTAAGTTCATTTATTCTGTTATTTAGATTAGGTATTTTCCAGTATAGTATTTCTGCTGCTCCATTAAAGTCGCCTGTTATCTGCTTTTTTTCAGCTTCAAATTTTGAGTCTTCTATATCTTTTTTAATTTTTGATATCTCGTTTATTATCTCTTTTTCTCTTTGCCACCTGTATTTTAATACCTTAAGTTTTTCATCAAGTTCTCTTATTTTTTCCTCTATATTTTTTAGCCTTTCAACAGCATCAGACCCATCTTTTTCTTTTTCTATTGCAGCCTTTTCAATAAGTAGTTTGACTTTTTCTCTTTCTATTGTGTCTATTTCAATTGGCATAGAGTCTATCTGTATCCTTAACCTACTTGCAGCCTCATCAATAAGGTCAATTGCTTTATCTGGTAAGAATCTATCATTTATATACCTATCAGATAGTTTTACAGCAGCAATTATAGCATTATCAGTTATTTTAACCTTATGGTGAAGTTCATACCTTTCTTTAAGTCCTCTTAATATAGCTATTGCATCCTCAACAGATGGTGGATTAACAAGTACTGGCTGGAACCTTCTTTCAAGGGCCGGGTCTTTTTCAATATTTTTCTTATATTCATCAAGTGTTGTTGCACCTATACACCTTAGTTCTCCCCTTGCTAAAGCTGGTTTTAACATGTTTCCTGCATCTATTGCCCCCTCAGCTTTACCTGCACCAACAAGTGTATGTATCTCATCTATAAATGTTATTATATTGCCTTCAGACTTTTCGATCTCTTTTAATACTGCTTTTAATCTTTCCTCAAACTCACCTCTATACTTTGTACCTGCTATAAGTTGCCCAAGGTCTAAAGCTAGTATCCTTTTGTCTTTAAGTGTTGTTGGCACATCTCCTTTTACTATTCTCTGTGCTATTCCTTCAACAATAGCAGTTTTACCTACACCAGGTTCTCCTATTAGTACTGGATTATTTTTTGTTCTCCTTGATAGTACTTGTATAACACGCCTTATCTCCCTGTCTCTTCCTATAACAGGGTCAAGTTTACCTTCTCTTGCGAGCTGGGTAAGGTCTCGTGTGTATTTTTCAAGAGCTTGATATTTTGATTCAGGGTCCTGGTCTTTTATTGTCTCACCTTTTCTTATTCTTGCAATCTCCTTAAGTATTCTGTCATTTGTAATTCCATACTTTTCAAGTATTTTGTATGTATCAGATTCTTTAGTTTTTGAGGCTACTATCAAAAAGTGTTCACCAGATACATACTGGTCATTAAGGTTTTTTGCCTCCTTTTCACACTCTCTTAGTATTTTTGCTAGAACAGGAGATAGATATTGCCCTGCAGGTCCATCAAGTACTTTTGGTAATTTTTTAAGGTTTTCTTCGACTTCATTTATTATAGTAGATATTGATACAAGGCTAGATAAAATTGGTCTTACAATACCTTCCTCCTGTTCTAGCAGTGCTTTTAATAAGTGTAGGTCTTTTATCTCCGGGTGTTTGTAATCTATTGCTATACCCTGAGATTCTGATAGTGCTTCCTGAAACTTATATGTGTATTTTTCAGCCATGTTCATCCTCCTTGAGCTTTTATTTAAAAAGTAGCAAAAAATGTGCCAAAAAATTTGTTTAAAAAATTTTTTATTCTGGATTTTTTTCTATAAATTTAATTCTTGTAATAAAATCATATTATTTTAGTAGAATTTATTATAATATTGTGGGGGTTTAAGTGAAGAGAAAAGTAGTGGTAATTGATGAAAAAAAATGTAATGGGTGCGGTTTGTGTGTAAGTGCATGTGCTGAAGGTGCTTTACAGCTTATAAATGGTAAGGCTCTCCTTATAAATGAAGTGTTTTGTGATGGTCTTGGTGCATGTGTTGGTGAGTGTCCGGTTGGTGCAATATCTATTGAGGAGAGGGATGTTAATGAATACGATGAAATTAAAACTCTTCAGGAAAACATAATACCTAAGGGTAGAGATGTTATATTAATGCATCTTTTGCATTTGAAAAATCATGGTGGTATTAGTTATTACAATCAGGCTATAGATTATCTTAAGGCAAATAATTTTGCTGATATAGTAGACCTTGCTGAAAAGGATAGTAAAATGGAGTGTTGTAATTTTGGTAGTTCTATAAAGACTTTAGAGAAAAATAATGAAGATATTCAGTTAAAGGAAAGCTCCTCTTCTCCTAACAGGGTTCCAAATTGGCCAATACAGCTTACACTTGTAAATCCTTTTATGATATCAGGCGATGTTGTGATTGCAGCTGATTGTACAGGTTTTTCGACATCTTTATCAGGTTTTTTGAAAAATGATAAAAAGCTTGTTATAGCTTGTCCAAAACTTGATAAAAATATAGATATGTATATAGAGAAGTTAAAAATTGCTATGACTAATATAAATACAATTACTGTTTTAAGAATGGAGGTCCCATGTTGCTCAGGACTTGTAAGAATTACTGAAGAAGCAGTTAGGCAATCAGGTAAGAAAGTACCGATAAAAGAGGTTGTTATAGGAATATCGGGTAATATAATTAAGGAGGAGTGGGTCTAGTTTTTTATTTATGATAGAGAATATTTTTTTTAAAAAAATTTAAAAAATAAAATTTTAAGGAGGTTTGCTATGTTTTGTTTTCAATGCCAGGAGACTGCAGGTGGAAAGGGTTGTAGTGTAAGGGGTGTATGTGGGAAATTACCTACTACAGCTGACTTACAAGATCTTTTAAGGGGTGTTGTATCTTCTATATCGTATCTTTGTAAAAAGTTGGATCCTGAAAATCTTTATAAAGATAATTATATAGATAATTATATACTTAACTCTATTTTTGTTACAGTGACAAATGTAAACTTTGATGATAATGATATTATTAAAAAAATAAAGATAGGTGTTGAAATAAGGGATAAACTTATTAAAAAATTGCCCTCATCTACTGGCTTACATAGTCTAGTACTACTAGACCTCAAAGATGATAATAAGATAAAGGATGCGGCATCAAACATTAATATTATTTTAAGTATTGAAGATGAGGACATAAGGTCATTAAGAGAAATGATAGTTTATGGGATAAAGGGTATTGCAGCATATACTGAGCATGCTTATCACCTTGGCTATGAAAACTATGATATAATAAAGTTTATAAAAAATACATTGTCATACTTACATACTGAGCCACTTGATAAGAGTAGGTTACTTGAAATTGTTACTGAAACAGGTAAGTATGCTGTTGAGGCTATGGCTTTACTTGATAAAGCTAACACTTCAACCTATGGTAATCCTGAGATAACAAAAGTTAATATTGGTGTTGGGACAAGGCCAGGTATACTTGTTAGTGGGCATGATCTTAAAGACTTTGAGATGCTTCTTGAGCAGTCAAAAGATTCAGGGATTGATGTGTATACTCATGGAGAGATGTTACCTGCACACTACTATCCTTATTTTAAAAAGTATAAACATTTTGTAGGGAATTATGGTAACTCATGGTGGATGCAGAAAGATGAGTTTAAGTCTTTTAATGGCCCTATACTATTTACAACAAACTGTATAGTTCCACCAGATCCTGATGCAAGTTATAGGGATAGAATATTTGTAACAGGCCCAACAGGTTTGGATGGGGCAAAATATATATATGAAGATGAGAAGGGTAATAAAGATTTTACTCCTATAATTGAGATGGCAAAAAATTGTCAGCCACCAAAACAAATAGAGAGTGGTTATATTGTAGGTGGTTTTGCTCATAATCAGGTATTATCACTTGCTGATAAGATAATAAATGAGATAAAGAGAGGCAATATCAAAAAGTTTGTTGTTATGGCTGGTTGTGATGGAAGATTCAAGTCAAGAGAGTATTATACTGAGTTTGCAAAAAAGTTACCAAAAGATACTGTTATATTGACAGCTGGATGTGCTAAGTATAGGTATAACAAACTTGAACTTGGTGATATTAATGGGATCCCAAGAGTTCTTGATGCAGGGCAGTGTAATGATTCCTATTCTCTTGCTGTAATAGCATTAAAATTAAAAGAAGTTCTTGGACTTGATGATGTTAATAAACTTCCAATAGTTTATAATATAGCATGGTACGAACAAAAAGCTGTTGCAGTACTACTTGCACTTCTTTATCTTGGAGTCAAAAATATAGTTTTAGGGCCAAGTTTACCTGGTTTTACATCATCCAATATTATTAATGTTCTTGCTGAAAACTTTGGGATATCTAGTATAAGTAGTATTGAAAATGATATGAAAAGGTTGGGACTTTAGAATTTGAGATTATAAAAAAGAGGGTGACCCCCTCTTTTAAAGAGAATTTATCTTAAAATCTTCTCTCTCTTTCTCTAAATGAGTTTCTTTCTCTTCTAAAAGGTTTTCTGTCAGTTTTAGGTTTAGCAGTGTCAACTCTCATTTTTCTGCCTTTAAACTCAAATCCGTTTAACTTATTTTTCGCATCTTCTGCATCCTCTCTTGTAGCAAGTTCAACGAATCCGAATCCTTTACCTTCAATTACCTTAACCTCTTTTACTCCGTTGTATCTTTCTTCAAAGAAAGACTTTAATTCTTCTTCTGTTACTGAGTAATTTAAATTACCCACATAAAGTTTGTTTGACATTTTATATTTCCTCCAAAAATATAGTGAAATTACTCCTTAAATGTAAGTGACTTTTAATCAAAATGAAGACTAAAAGCGATACTTACAAAAGAAGCATATTATAATATATAAATAATTCGAAAACAATTGAAATTTTTTTAAATTTTATTTTAAATATTTTTTTATTTAACGATTATAAAACTATGGAATATGTAAAACCTTTTATAATATCTGCTATTGATATAATTAAAAAAAGTGCCAACATTGAAGTTAAAAAAGATAAAGTATATATGAAAAGAGGCAAAAAAAGCACGGGTGGTGTTGGTATAATTATTGATATTAATGGTGATATTACTGGCAAAGTTGTTTATGAGTTTTCAAGATATGTAACTATGAGAATATCTGCGTCTATGATAAAAGAGAGTAAACTTACTGTGATATCAAAAGATGAATATAAGGCTTTACTTGAATCTGCTATCCTTGAGCTAGGCAATATGATAGCAGGTTCTGCAATATCTTATATAAGCAGATTAGGTTATAATTGTAATATAAGCACACCAAGATTTTTTTTAGGTAAAGATGTTGACTTGATACCTTTTTATTTTACTGCTGTTGTTATAGATTTTACTTCAGATTATGGTAATTTTAGTATTAATTTATCTATTAAAGATAAAAGATTATAAGGAGTTTTTTTATGGATGGTAATCTTTCACAAAATGAGATAGATAGTATACTTGCAGGTTTAACTGGTGGTGGGAATGACGATATTTTAAATACTTCAGTTTCAGCTTCATCACAACCTGTTGAAAAAAAAGAACCAGAAAAAAAAGAAAAAGATATTGATACAGAGAATATCCCTCTTTTGTATGATGTTAAGATGACTCTTTCAGTTGTTCTGGGTGAAAATAAATTGCCAATAAAAGATATTTTAAATATAGGGAAAGGATCTATTGTTGAGCTTAATAAGTTTGCTGGAGAAGATGTTGATATATATATAAATGACCAGATGATAGGTAAGGGTGTTATTGTTGCTATTGATGATGAATATGCTGTCAAAATAACAAAAATATTAAATCCAATTAAAAAGTTTTAGGAGGAATTTTGGAAAAAAAAATAGTTGATATTTCTATTGAACTTGCTGATTTTTTAAGTTCAAAAAAGGCAGAGGACATTACAGTCCTTGAAATGTCAAAGACTACTATAGCTGATATATTTATATTAGTTACTTCAAATTCTTTTGTTCATTCAAAAATTCTGGAGGATTATACCCAAGAGTTTCTGGAAACAAGAGGCTATAGGAGACTTAACAGACCAAATATGTTCCCAGAAAATCCATGGATACTTGTAGACTTTGGTGAGATAGTTATAAATATTTTTGTAAAAGAAGCCAGAGAGTATTACAATATAGAAAAACTCTGGTATGATGCAAAAAAAGTTTATGAAATAAAGGAGAGTAAGGTTGATACCAAAGAGTAAGGTTATTGATTTTCAAAAAGTTTTGAAAGAAAAAGATATTGATATTGCTCTTATATTTTACTATGTTGACCTTTTGTACTTTGCAGGTACTATTCATGCTAATCTATATGCTATTCCTAAAGATGGAGTACCAAAGTTATTTACACGCAGAGCACCTGAAAGATCGAAAGAAGAGATCTCTTTTGGTGATGTTATTGAGTTTAAGTCTTTTAAAGAGATAAGAAATTATTTTAATTTTAAAAAGGTAGGGATAGTATTAGAAAATATAAATACAAAAATGTATCTTAAACTACTGCAGGACCTTAATATAAATCAGGAAAATGTTGTCGACATTACTGAATTATATCTTGATTTCAGGATGATAAAAAGTAGTGAAGAAATAGAGAGGATAAGAGAGGCAGGAAAGATAACAGAGAGAGTTTATCGCAGGATAAAAGATTTTGTAAAACCAGGAATGAGTGAGATTGAAGTTTCGGCAAAGCTTGAAGAACTTTATAGGCTTGAAGGGCATACTGGTGAAAATAGATTTAGGGGTTATAACCAGATAGGATTATTAACATATGTTTTGACAGGCGAAAGCATACTAAAATCGGGGGTACATGCAACACCTTATGTTGGCAAAGGTGTTTCAAATTATATAGGGGTTGGTGCTTCCCATAAAAAAATAGAAAAAAATATACCTTTTGTTGTTGATACTGTTGCAAATTATATGGGATACCATAATGATACTACAAGGACTTTTGTTATTGGAAAACCAGGAAAAGATGTTATTGATGCTTTTAATGCTTTAAAAGAGATCTATAATTATATGATTGATATTGCCAGAGATGTTACATGTGAAGAATTGTATATTAAAATTATTGAGAAAGTAAAGGCTTTAGGTTATGAAAACAATTTTATGGGCATAGGTAAAAATAGGGTTCCTTTTATAGGCCATGGTATAGGTATATATGTTGATGAATATCCTGTTATAGCTAAGGGTTTTACTACTAAATTAAAACCTGGGATGACTATAGCACTGGAACCAAAAATATTTGTTGAGTCTTTTGGTGGTGTTGGAATAGAAACAACTTTTGAAGTTACTTCTAATGGTATAAAACCGTTATCAAATCTGGAACCTGATATTTTTTATATAGACTAATTAAAATTTTATAATAAATTTGTATAAAAAAGAAATGAGAGTTATATTGTTTTACTTCTTTTTTTATCTATTTTTATTTATTACATTATTTTAAAATAAGGCTTTTTGTTACAGTCAAAAGGAGATAGAGGAAATAATAGTTTCATTAGTATCTCTAGTTGTTATATTTCTTGTAGTATTTATAGCAAATTATTTTTCTCAAAAAAGAAGAATAATGAAAAAGAAAAAAATTATAAATTTCAGATAATTGATTTTATTCTTGATGAGTTAAAACTAAAAGATAAAGTATATATGAAAGATATAATAATAAAATACAAGGTAACACGCCAGGTTGCTGATGAGACTTTTAATAAGATTGTTAAAGATTATGGCTTTTATCTTGATTTTGATGAAAATGGTGAAATTTTTATAAAAAAATAATTATAATATTATAATATTGATAAGTTAATTAATTATTATTCAAAGAGAGGGAAGTACCCTCTCTTTTTTTATAATTCTGGGTGTTCACTCATTATTTTAAGTCTTCTGAATCTTCTCTCGATTTCTTTTTTTGCTGCTTCAAGAATTTCTTTATTTTCAGGATCAATAAGGTGTTTTGTTTTTCCCATCATTGTAAGCCAATCTTCAAAATTTATTTTTGATTTTGCTTTTTCAGGGTCATATGTTAGGGTTGTAATTCCCTGTTCTATCTCATAAAGAGGGAAGAAATTACAGTCTGTTGCAGCCTTGACAATTTTTGTTCCTAATTTTGGTTCACTCCTCCAGTTTAATGGGCACGCTGATAATATTTTTCCATAAACTGTTCCCATATTGTTTGCATACCACTGAGCTTTAGCAGCTTTTTTAATAAGGTCAATAGGGAATGCTTCAGAACCAGTAAATATATATGGTATATGTGTTCCTGCCATTATTTGAGGTGTGTCTTTATGATGGAATCTTTTACCTTTTTGAGCTTCTCCAACATGTGAGGTCGATGTTGCATGTCCCAGTGGAGTTGAGTAGGATAACTGGTTACCTGTGTTCATATATCCTTCATTATCATATTCCAGTATTATAAGATTGTGATTTCTATTAGCAGTTCCTACAATTGGGCCCATGCCTATGTCAGCCCCACCATCACCTGTTACCATAACAAATGTTATATCAAGGTCTTTTGGTATTTCACCCCTTCTCTGTTTTTCTTTATACATTTCAACAATACCACTTAATGTTGCAGCACCGTTTTGGAATAGGTTATGTACGTAAGTTATTCTGTGTGATGTATAAGGATAACCTGTTGAAACTACCATACCACAACCTGTATGGAAAAGTACAACAACATATCCTTTTAGACCCCTCATAAATGTGTTGAGTCCTGAAAATATTCCACACCCTATACATGCACCATGTCCTGGAACAAATCTTTTTGCCTGTTTAGTTAATTTTCTTAAGTTTATGTTTTTAACCTCAAGTTTGCCATTTACCATTTCAACTTCAATGCCATTATCCTGCATTTCTAAAGTAAGTGGTTTTAAACCTATTGGTAATTTAGTCTCTTTATTTCCAGTAACAACACCGTAATAGTCATAATTTTTCACACTTTCATTTATTGCTTTAAATCCAAGGTCAAATAATTCTTTTGCCTCATCTATGTAAAGTTCTCTACCGCCTAATCCATATACTCTTGTTATTACTTTATTTGTTGCACCTTTTTCCTGTAATACTGCTTTAAGTTCTGTTGACAAGTTTCCACCTATATCATTATAAGAGTCCTGTCTATCAAGAGCAACTATTACTTTTGCTTTTTTAACTGTTTCGTATATCTGATCTTTTGGTAGTGGTCTTATAACTGATGGCCATACTACACCAACTTTTTTACCCTCTTTTCTTAAGTCGTCTATAGCTGTGATTATAGTATCAACTGATGAGCCTAGAGCATATATTATAACATCAGCATCTTCAGCCATGTAAGAGTTTACGAGATTATATTTTCTTCCAGAAAACTTTTCAAACTCATCAAATACTTCTTTTATAACATCTTTTGCTTTCTCCATTACTTTTGCAAGTTGATAATGGTTGTTTATATAATCTGGTTCATTCATATAGCACCCGATAGATAATGGATTATTAACATCTATTGATGTATAATCAGCTTTAAAAGGTCCTACAAAATCTTTTACATCTTTATCATTTTTAAAGACACTTACTTTTTTCTTCTGGTGAGATGTAAAAAAACCGTCATAAGCAACTATTATTGGCAGTCTTACATCTTTGTGTTCTGCTATTTTTGGTGCTATAATATTAAAGTCATAAACTTCTTGAGGGTTTTTAGCAAATATTATAAGCCATCCAGTATTCAGTACCATCATAATATCTGAATGATCACATTTAATATCGAGTGGTCCTGAGACTGATCTTGTTACAACATTAAGTACCATAGGGAATCTTGTGTGTGATTGTACAGGAAGCTGTTCAATAGCATATAAAAGACCATTTGCACTTGTTGCATTTAAAACCCTTCCACCAGCAGTTGATGCACCATAACATATACCAGCTGCTCCATGTTCACCATCTGCAGGTATCATGTTTACAGTATTTTTCCCATCTGCTTTTAGTTCATCAAGGTACTCAGCAATCTGAGTAGATGGTGTAATTGGGAAATACCCCATTACATGATAATTTATTTGACTTGCAGCAAGTGCTGCTAACTCATTACCACTTTCTACCATATAAACTTGTTCTCTTGCCATTTTTCTCTCCTTTTGTTTTATCTATGGTTTTGGGCAGTATCTTTTTCAGTAAAAAGTTTAACAGTCATAGACTTTACATCATATTCTGCCTCAACACCCTCTGTAAGAGCTTTAACAGGGCATATCTGAACACACTTTAGACATCCTTTACAGTATTGATAATCTATTCCTTTCATTATCATCTGCCCATTTTCTTCTATAAAAACCATACACAAGTCAGGACATACTATATCACACATTCCACAGCTTGTACACTTTTGTGAATTGAAAACTGGTATAAGACCGTTTCTTGAAGCTGAAAGGTCCTTTGAGAAACTATTACCTGGATTTACTACTAATCCACCTATTATCTGATTTTCATATCCTATTAGATTAGATGGTTTGGCAAATGGTTTAAAAGAATACTCTTTTTTTTCTTTTACCTTTTCTATTTTAACTTCATTGTATCCTCTTTCAATTGCCCTGAAGTTTGCCTCTAGGACTGCTGGATATTTTTTCCCTATTATATCTTCAAATATACCTTTTATATGTTCGGGTTTTATGAATCCAATAGCTTTTGAGATAGCACCTAAGAGAATACCATTAAACTTTACTTTTTCCTCAAGGCTTATACCTATAGCATCAACAGTTCCTATTGTTGCTGTTGGTATTTTTAACATGTCTTGTATTTCAGATGGGCTCTTTTTTGTGTTTACAATTATAATAGTATTTTCATTACAACCTAATGTAACTGGTAGAGCGTTTATAAGATTTTCATGAAAAATTACTAAAAGATGTGGATTTTCAACAGGTGAGTTTATTTTTATTGGTACTTCAGGATCTGAGAATCTTACAAATGTTTTTATAGGTGTGCCAGTCTTTTCTGACCCATATGATGAAAAACTCGCAACATTAAGATTAAGATATTTTAATCCTGCTTCAGCCAACATTTTACCTGCAATATTAGCACCCAATCCTCCTATACTTTCAAATCTGACTTCAAAAAGTCCATATTGATTTGTTATTGGTAGCACAATATTTCCTCCTAATTTTTTTTTGGATAAAATGATAGGTATGGTCAACCTAAAGTTAGAGACCCGGGTTGGGTGTCCCAGGCACTTTATCTCTAGACGGGTGTGTCTAGATAAAGAAATAAAATTTTCTTATTTAAATTTATAAAATTTAAATTTTTGTGCCAAATTAAATTTTGAGAGTCAAAATAATATGAACTTTAAAAAAATAATTTACTTATATAAAAAAAGAGGGGAGTACAATCTTGTTTTAAAAATCTTAAATTACTACTATAAAAAATATCCATATAATAAAACAGTTTTAATCCTATTAATATTGGTAAATCTTAAACTTAGAAGACTTAAGAAAGCTTTCTATTGGTCAGATTATTCAGTTAATCTTTTTACTGATCCTATTTTCAAACAATTATATCTTCTGCTTGCAATATTACTTGATAAAAAAATAAATTTCCTTGATATTATAGTAAGAGAAAAATTAACACCTTTTAATCTTTTCTTGTTAAGTGTTTATTACTATAAAAATGATAATATTTTTCTTGCTTTTAAATATTCTTATAGATCAATAAAAGTTTCTAAATTGGAAAAAAAAAGTGTGCCTTTATATTACAAATGGTTCTTTATAGTCCTGAGAAGATATAGAATAAAACCTAAGCCTGATTGTATTAGAAATAGTTTTTTAATAAGATTATATTCCTGTTATTCTTCTATTGGCATAGATTATAAACCTAAAAATTTTTTGGAATCACTTGAAATTTTAAAACAAAGATTTATAATAAATATCAATAGAGATAAGATTATCAACAATCCAGTTTATCAATTTTATTTATATAAAATATACAATATTATTTTATATAAACCATGTAATGATATTTTAAAGATATACTTTAAAGATAGGGAAAAATCTAAGTATAGAGATATTAATATAGACAGTACAAAAAAAACCGATAATATTTTAATTAAAGTTATTGCAATTTTTTTATTAGTTTTCCTTATAATAGTAATTTTAAAAAAGATTTAATGTATGTTTTTGAACAAAAATTTATTTATTATAATCGGATTTTTTTTCTTTTGTTTCTCTGTTTTTGGTTTAACTACCAGAAAAGAATTATTAGATTATTTAAATTCCAAGTCTTATGATAAAATATTTTCAGCAATTTTTGATACTGTAAAAGAACAAGAAGTTAACTTTGAAATGTACCCTCTTTTTAAAGATATAATTAATAGAAGTAAATATCCAGACCTTTATGAGTATGTAATAGATGAAACAAATAAACTACTTGAAAAGAATTATTTTAAAGAAGTTATCAGAATTTACAGACTTTTATCTTATTATGAAAAAGATGATAAAAGACTTTATGAAAATTATAAAAAAGCATATGTTTTTTACACAAATACAATAATATCTATAAAAAATATACTTGACTTTTATGGCAGGGGTGATGTTGGGCTTGCAAAAATAAAAATTAAAGAAATTAAGAGTAATATCCCTCCTTCCTCTGGTTTAAGTGAGACTATTATTCTTGCTGAAAAGGAGATTGAGAAATCAATATATGAAAACTATATAATGCCAGGTCTTGAAAGGATAGATGAATATATAAAAGAAGCTAAGTTTTCTGAAGCTATGGGATATTACCTTATGTTAAAAAGGATATTAAAAGATGATGAATCAAAAAGAGTTTATAATAAAATAACAGACGCTGAGAAAAAATATTATCTTAATCTTGCTGATGAGAGTTACAGGAGAAAAGAGTTTTCTACAGCTATTGAAATAGTTTCAAAACTGTATGATAGGTATCCTGAAGACCAGATAAGGGTAAAACTTAATTTTTATAAAGAGGAGGAGCTTAGGAGTAGACTTGCTGCTGAAGCTTATAATAATCTTAAGATTGGCAATGAACTATTTGAAAAGAAAAATTATAAAATAGCACTTGGTTATTATATGAAATATCTTTCTTTTGTTGGTGAAGATAAAGATATTCAGAAGAGAGTAAAGTTTATACAAGATTATATTGAGGAAGAGGAGAGGAAAAAAATATTTTATGAAAAATATAATATGGCTCTTTCATTAATAGAAAATGGTAAATATGATAATTCACTTGTTATATTAAAAGAAATTCAAAATATGCCTTATGAAAAAGAAAATGTGTTGGCAAAAATAAGGTTTGTTGAGTCTGAAATAGCAAGAATAAAATATGAGAGTGAAAAAGAGAGTGAGGCTATTAATTATATAAGAGATGGTAATGTATCATTCCAGAAAGGTAACTATGATGAGGCTTTAAACCTTTACCTACTTGCTTATTCTGCGGTAGAAGGTATAAAAAGTAAAGATAACCTTAGATTGGAAGCAAAACACTACATAGAAAAAACTCAGAAAGCTATTGAGGAACTTAGGAAGCAGAGAGAACTTGAGAGATTGAAAAGAATTGAAGAGGGTATAAAAAGAGGTAAAAGTGAGTATTTTTTGGGCAATTATCAAAAAGCTTTAATATATCTTCAAGATGTTTTGAGTATTGACCCTGAAAACATTATTGCAAAAGATTATATTGACCTGGTACAAGAGGCACTAAAAATAAATGCTATATCTGAAATAACGCCGAGAGATCCATTTTATCCTATATTTTTATCATTGAAGACTGAGGCTGAGAAATTACAACAGGAAAGTTTAAAGACAAAGGATGAAAACATATCAAAGGAATTATTAAATGAGGCTCTTAATAAGTGGCAGACTATAAAGAGGGCATATCCTTATAATGCTATTGCAAAGAAGAATATAAGGTTTATATTTAAGATGATTGACCCTGAAAGCTGGAAGAGTCTAATTGAAGAGGATATAAAAAAAGCACTTGAGTTTATTGATAAGGGTGAAAAAAATATTGCTTATACTATATTAAAAGATATATATGAAGACTATCCTACATATCCTAAGTTAAAAGAGTATCTTGAACTTGCAAAGCCTAAAGATGAGAAAAAAAGCTTAACTCCAGAGGAAAAAAGAACAATACTAAGACTATATAATGAGGCTTTAAGACTTTATTCTAATAATAACTATAAAGATGCTTTTAATATAACCGAGAAAATAATTAAAGAAAATAGATATGTGAACGATGACTCAATTGAAAATATAAGGAGCTTATACATAAAGATAAAGGCAAAGATTGATATTGAAAAAGACACTAATAAAGTACTTGACCTTCAAAAAGTTATAGAAAGAACTAAGAATTATAGGCAGGCACTTGAATATTATCAGAAAGGTGATTATAATAGTGCTATAAAGTTTGCAAAAAAAGCACTAGAAATTGACCCTAATTATAACAGTGCTTTAATACTTATTGACTCTGCCCAAAAGAGGTTAAAACTTTGATAAAAAGATTGTTTTTTATTTTTGGTATTTTAAATTCTTTATGTGTATATAGTATAGGATTTTTACCTTATAAATATATAGCTAAAGATGTTTACGATTTTAAAATTAAAAATTATAATAACTATATAGGCCTACTCTCATTAGAGAAAGATAAAAACAAATATTATCTTAAACTCAGAATTTTTCTTGAAGATAATCTTATAAATACAGTATCCATAGCTGATTTTAATACAAGCAATAATATAAATTTTGACTTATATATTGATAATAATAATGCTGATATTGTTTATCAAGGGCCTGATAATAAGATCAAGTATATAAAAATTGGTTCTGTATATAAGGCACCATTAAAAATCTTTGAAAAAGATATAACCCCAAATGATAATCTTGTTTACTCTAAACCTGTCTTGTATAAGTTTGGAACAAGGTATTATCTATTTTACCATAAAGAATCTAAGAAAAATAAAATGGACATAGTTCTTTATATATTTGATAATAGTATGAATGTTATTACCAACAGAAACCTTACAGATAATTTTTCCTATGCTATCTATCCAACAGCTTTTTTATTGGATGCAAAAAATATAGGTCTATTTTTAGAAGCAAGAGAGGAGACTGCACAGAACTTATATTTTAATATTTTTTATTATAAAATAGATATAGATGGTAATATTTTACTTACAGAAAAACTTACTGATAATATAGGTGACAATTATGTTATAAACGGGATTATAAATGATTCAAAAATATACCTTGTATGGGAAAATAGACTTAATAACTGGAGAATTGCATACTCTACTTTTGATATTAGGACAAACAAATTGTCTGATATAAAGTTTTTATCTGGTTTTTCAAACTATAAGAACCCAAGAGTTTTGCTTTTAGACACAACTATATATATACTTGCAAATAAAATTGGTAGTTTTGATATTGATTATTTTGTAATAAATGGTGATTTATCTAAAGGTTCTATTAATTTAAAGAGTAGTATTTTTGATTTAAGTATAGGATCTAATTTATTCATAATTTTTTTATATAATGATACACTTTATATATCTAAAAGAGATAACACAACAGAAGACTTTAAGTTTACTAAAGAGTTTACCAGTGATAATATTGTGATAAATAAAAGAAATTTTGTAATAGAATGGGAAAAAATAAATGACCCAAGTGGTGTAAAAGCAATATATTATGCTTTTGATAAAAATCCGAATACTATACCAGACACTATTTCGTATTTAAGTGGGGATTTAACTTATGTTAATCTTTTTGCTGCTGATGATGGTGTATGGTATTTTCACATCTATTATGAAGATAATTCTGGAAATAAAAGTAAAATACTACATAAAAAGATAGAAATTGATACTATACCTCCTTCTATTCCTAATGTTGATTTATCAGGTAATCAGTTTATAGATCAAATTAAAAATATAATTGATAATGAAGATGTTGTAATAAGATGGGATTATAACAATGATATTGATTATTATATTTATTCAATAAGTCCTTATCCTACATTTTATTCTCATAATGCTTTAATTACCAGGGATACATATGTTACTAGAAGACTTGGCAAAGGAAGATATTACTTTCATATTCAGAGTGTTGATAGAGCAGGTAATAAATCACCTATAAAAACAGTACAATTTTTTATAAAAGAGGCAAAAGGAGTTGAGTTTATATCTGATGTTCCGGGGCAGATAATAAGGGAGGTTATTGTAAAAAATCTTAATTTAATACCTCTATTAAAGTTTTATGAAGAAAGAAAATATATTCAGATCCCATTCTGGGAATTACCTATATACTTAAAACTTAAAATAATATTATCTACAGTTATACTTTTTATTGTTGTAATATTACTGTATATGTTGTTGTTTATAAAACATAAAAAACTTGTTAATGAGTATAGTAGGGTCAGGGCAATAGGTTTTGATAAAGTTTATCCTCTTGAGTATCAAGGTAAAGTTATAGAAATAAATCCTGGCGAGTTTGAAGATGTAATAGAGGGGCTATCAGATGAGGATAAGAAAAGACATAGATACATTATTGAAGCTGCTGAAAAACTTGAAAATGAATTCAAAAAAGCAGAACCTAAAAAAAGTAAAATTTCTACTGTTAATCTTGAGATGTCTTATGCTGATATTATTGAAACAAAAGATGTACTTGAGGCAGTAGAGGGTCTTGAAGATATAACAAATAATATATTTGATTTTAATGATGATTCTAAAATTTTATCTAAGAGAAATATTAGTGAGGTAAATATTATTAATGGATATAAGCTTAATATAAGTGAGGCAGCAGAGGTTATAGAGGAGGCAAGTGAGGTAGCAGAGGCGATAGGAGAGGCAGCAGAGGTTATAGAGGAGGCAGGTGAGGTAGTAGAGCCGATAGGAGAGGCAGCAGAGGTTATAGAGGAGGCAGGTGAGATAGTAGAGCCGATAGGAGAGGCAGCAGAGGTTATAGAGGAGGCAGGTGAGGTAGTAGAGGCGATAGGAGAGGCAGCAGAGGTTATAGAGGAGGCAGGTGAGGTAGTAGAGCCGATAGGAGAGGCAGCAGAGGTTATAGAGGAGGCAGGTGAGGTAGCAGAGCCGATAGAGGAAGCAGCAGAGGTTGTTGCAGTAAAAAGAGTTGATGAGAAAATAACAATAAAAGATAATCAGGATATCGGAAAAAAGGTTTTAGTTGATAAACAGGAGAAGAGTGTTTCTGGTGATAAAGCTGAAAAAGAGATTATTGTTGAAAAAAAAGAGGAAGAAAAAGAGGGTTTTGGAATTGAAAAAGAGTTTAAAGAAAAAGTAAAACTTAGAATAAAATATTCATTTTTTATATCATTATTAGTAATGATAACTGTTGCAATTTCAAGTATAATTAATGGTTATTTTACTGTTAAAAGTACAAAGTATAATCTTTCTATTGAAAATATAAGAAAGGCAG
The DNA here is from genome assembly GCA_029552945.1 of Spirochaetota bacterium. Taxonomy (GTDB): domain Bacteria; phylum Spirochaetota; class GWB1-36-13; order GWB1-36-13; family JAKPDD01; genus JAKPDD01. The sequence continues at coordinate 4,395 of JAKPDD010000011.1, read as the reverse complement.
AAATACTTACAACATCACTTGCTATTTCATTAAGAGACCCTATAAGGACAAATGATGATGCTCTTATAATAGAAAATCTTGTAAATACCTCAAAAATTCAGGATATCTTATATACTCAATTAATAAAACAGGATATAGATATAAATGATGGTAAACTAAAAGTATTTTACAGAGATAATAAAGGTGATTTTAAACAGCTACTTGAAAGTGAAAAATCAATAATTAATGAAGTTATTAGCAACATAAATAAAAATAGGATGCTACTAATTAAACCTGACTTTGATACTGATAGACTTGAAAAACAATACTCACTTTACTATCCTGTTATGATTTCAAAAGATAGGAATAATTTAACTGAAAAAGACTTTGGAACAAAAGTTATAGGTATAGTAAGAATTGACTTTTCTACAGAAAGGATTTTTAATGTTATAAACCTTGAGATAAACAGAATAGTTAATGCTACTTTTTTTATATTTGTTATAATGATTGGTATTGGTATATTAGGTGCTATTACACTTGCTTATTTTACAGTAAAACCTATAAAAAAGCTTGTTGAAGGTGCGAAAATAGTAGCAGGTGGTAACCTTGATTATAAGATAGATATTGAAACTAAAGATGAGATAGGCCGACTTACTTATGAGTTTAATGTGATGACATTTAAACTTAAAGAGGCTCAGGAAGAGATAATAAAGAAAAAAGTTCTTGAAGAGCAGTTTACTATAGCTGAAGGTATACAGAGGTCTCTTATACCTCAAAAAGACCTTATATTAAAAGAGGTTGATGTAACTGGTTTTTATAAAGCAGCATTGGGTGTAGGTGGTGATTACTTTGACTTTTTCCAGATAGATAATGATAAGATTGCGGTAATATTAAGTGACGTATCTGGTAAAGGTATACCAGCTTCATTGATGATGGTTAATATAAGAACTGTTTTTAAAACTTACATAAAGACAGAAAAAAACTCACCAAGTAAAGTTGTATCTATAATCAATAACGTGTTATCTGAAGATCTTTCAAGTGATATGTTTGCAACTTTGTTTTTTTATATCTTTAATAAAAGGACAAGGGAACTTATTTTTTGTAATGCAGGACATGGCCCATTAACATATTATTCTTCTAAGACAAGAAAAGTTGAAACTATAAAAACTCAGACAATGCCAATAGGTATAATGCCAAATAATCCTCAATATCAGGATGTTAAGGTTAGCTTGTCTCCCGGTGATATAGTTGTTGTTTTTACTGATGGGGTTACTGAAGCTATGAATGAAACAAGAGAAGAGTTTACTGAGGAGAGGCTTTTTAAAATAATTGAGGAAAATAGTAATTTGAGTTCTAAGGAACTTAATGCTAAAATAATTCAGGAACTTGCAAACTTTGTTGGTTCAGCACCACAACATGATGACATATCATTAATTGTTATGAAAGTAAAATAGTCTTTGAGTTTTAAATAACAAAAAATTTAGACTTAAAAAATTTATGTTGATTTAAATTTTTATATTCAATTATTCTAATAGGGTTTAATTAATGAATTATTCCTCTAGTGAAAATCTGTTTAATTTCTGGTGGAAGGGAAAAGAGGAGGCTTATAAGGCTGCTTTTAACCCAGAATTTGTTAAGTCAGAGAAAATAGCTGAATATGGGAATAAAGGTTCTAAAAACATTGTACTTATAGGAGATAGCCTTTTATCTCTTAAATTATTATTAAAAAATTATGAAAATAAAGTTGATCTTATCTATATTGATCCACCATATAATACTGGCAATAGTTTTAATTATAATGATAAATTCAAGATTAGAAAGGATAAGTCAATAAAGGTTAATGATAAAAGATATTTTAATCATTCTATCTGGCTTAACTTTATTTATCCACGTTTATTATTAGCCAGACTACTTTTAAAAGATAATGGTCTTATATTTGTATCTATTGATGATAATGAATATCATCATCTTAGAATGATTCTTGATGAAATTTATGGTGAGGCTAACTATGTAGCTACCTTATGCTGGATTAATAATCTTAAAGGAAGACAGATAGTAGGTTATGGGCCTGCAAAGACTTATGAATATATAATAGTTTACGCTAAAAACATTAAAAATATAGATACTTTTAAAATAGATATCGAGTATTTAGAAAAAATAGATCCTCTAAATAAGGTTTATGGCAGTTTTAAATATAAATTAATGAAGGATGAGCATGGCTATTTTGTTATAAAGAATCAGCTTTATAATTCAAACTCATATTTTAACGAAGAGACAAGACCAAATCTTGTTTTTAATATTCATTATAATTTTAATACAGGTGAAATAAAATTTTCTGAGATTTATGAGAATATTGAATATAAGGATTTTATTAAAATACCACCTGTTAAAAATAATGATGGAATACATCTTTTTAGAGCATGGCGATGGAGTAGAGAAAAAATTATAAAAGAGAGGCATAATTTATTATTTATTAATCATAATGGTATAGTCAAAATATATACCAAGGTAAGGGATATAGGGAAAACTTTACTAAAGGATATTATTTTTATACCTGGTAATTATGGTAAAAAAGAGATTTCAAATATTTTAGGTTTTAAAATGAATGATTACCCAAAACCAATTGAACTTATAAAATTGATTTTAAAAATTGTTAGTAAAGATAGTCTTATTCTTGACTTTTTTGCAGGTACTGGAACAACAGGACATGCAGTTTTTGAGCTTAATAAGATGGATGACGGAAACAGAAGTTTTATTCTTATTCAATCAGATGAGGATGTAAATGATAATAATTTAAAAAAACTTTTTCCTACTATAGATAAGATATGTATTGAAAGGTTAAAAAATGTTTGTTCTAAGTATGGTTATGGTTTTGTTGTATTTAAAGTTTTAAAAACTTGATTTTTATTTTTGATTTTTTATTAAAGGTTGTTAATAATTATATTATTATTATAATGATTTTAAAAGATCTAAAATTTATTTTATATAATAAAAGGGGTTTTTATGAAAAAAATTATTATTTCTCTTGTTTTGGTTACAAACTTTGCGTTTTCTAATGTTGATGATATGATAACTATATTAAAGTCAACTTATAGTGATATAAAAGAATTTATAGAGGACTCACAAGATAAAAAGGAGAAGGATAAACTCTCTTACGCATTAGAATCTACCAATGAGATATTTAAATATTTTCTTAAAAAAATAGATGAAATTATAAAAGAGATTAATCTGGAAGATCCCCTTGAGATATATGCTGAAAAGTTTTCTCTTGTTAAAGCTATGGAGGCTTTAATTAATGATAAGTTTATTGAAATTGATGATGAGCTTAAGAAATCAGATACTCTATTTGAATATAAATATTTATGGTTTAAGAAAGCTATATTAATATATATTAAGGCTAAAGTTATAATGTACAAGTACTACATTACAGAGGATTATGAAAATAAAAGTGGTGATAAAAAATATAATTATAGGCTGGCTAATTACAAAAAAGAGTTTGATAACACTGTTGCTGATTTACTGGAGTTTATATATAAGAATATTGAGATATATAAAAAGGGTCTTGTTTTTATGAAAAGAGTATTTTTAATTGATGATTCATCCTTATCTTATAGTTTAAAAGATGAACAGACTTTTGGTGATGTTGATGTGCTTATTGAGTTTTTAAAGGGTAAGTTTAAAGATTACCAGGGGATAGGAGTTAGATATGTTACTTTTCAACAGACAAAGACTTCAACTTCAAGAGATACAGGGATAGTTCTTCTTATGGAATATAAGCCTGTACCTTTTTCAAAAGAGATATCTGATATACGTGAGATTGAAGTTATTGTTCAAGGTGATAATCTTGAAGATATAATAACTTTTACTATGAATCAGGCAGGAAATATTGCTAATATGAAAGTTACTTCTGAGAATAAGAATATTGTTCTTTCAACAAAGGATATAAACTATAAAGAGATGGTAAAAGAGAACTTGGTTTTTTCAAATACAGTTATTTTAAAAGCAAATCTGATTTCTAAGAAGAAAATAAAGCTTGATAAAGACAAAGAGGGTCTTGAAGTTGCCCTAAAGATTAAGATAGGAAATGTTAAAAATTGATTTTTTTTAAATTTAGTCTTATAATTTTTTTATTTATATTATGATTTAAAAAATTTTTTGAATATTTTACAGGTTTTTTCTTTTTGTTTTTTTAGTTCTATACTGTTTATAATTTTTGATTTTTTAACTTTTCATGGCTTTAAAATAAAAACATGTTGGCAAAATCTACACCCCTAATGTAGGTTTTTTGCTACAAAGTTTAATTATGCTAAGTTCAATTATCTCGTATTTACAGGGGAAATTTTATTCCAAAATTTATGGCATGAAAATTGCTGAATAGTATTCAGGGGTAATAAAATATTTCAGGAGGATATAATG
>JAKPDD010000046.1 GCA_029552945.1 Spirochaetota bacterium | reverse complement strand
GAAGATGGGTCATTTATTAAATAAATATTATTATAAATACTACCAGTAAAAGGATGAAGCTTTATAAAAGCATCTGCTTGATGAGTAGTAGAATAAACATCAATAGTTTTAATTCTTATCCAGGCTACATTAAGTCCTGCTAGTCCATTATCAATCGTCTTTTGAAAATATATTTTTATTCTTTTACTTCCTGAAGGTAAAACTTCTTCACATCCATAATCAGTTATATCATTGGGAGCCAGTCTGTCAACAACAAGTCTTAAAGGAGCACTCCATTCAGAATATTTTCCATTATAAAATGACCTTACTCTTATAGTATATAAACCTTCAGAAATACCTGAAAATAGATAACTCTTAAATGCTGTTGTATAATCAGGTATACTATCATAATTCGTATCTATCTCAAAATTGTTTGTAAATACAGAAATATCCCATGCCATATTGAAAATATTTTCTTTAGTATAATATACATTATCTATTGGTTCTTTTTCTGTTATTCTAAGATTATATGGTATACTACCATCTCTATACTCAGTCTCTTCCCCCGCAGGTCCCTGTAGATATGAACATGATATTAGAAATAATAGTATAAGAGTTCTGTATAATTTCATATTTTTATCCTTAAATTATCGTATATATTATAATTATATCAAAAAAATTTTATTTTTCAAATTTTTTTATAATTTTAAAAAATCAATTAATTTTAATACTGTCTATCAAGATGAAAAAGAAGGCCAAAACCTATAACAAGAGATTCTTTATTATTTGAGAGACCTAATCCAAATTCAACAAAAATAATATCAACCAACCTTTGTCCTATACCAATAAATCCACTAAGTCTATTATCATAATTTGCAAAAGAGATAGCATAATATGGTTTTAACGTAAAATATGTAGTCATATCAGTGTAATTTAAAAAGATATAGTTTATTTTAAACCCTATTGTTCCTGCAGCTATTGTAGATTCATCATAGACACCAGGATAATAAGGGCTTTCAACATTTTTAGTGCCCTCGATATAGCCTATCTCTGGTGCAAACTCTAAAAATGTTGAACCAAAACCATATCCTAAAATACTTACAGGAAACGAAAATAAGTGACCCGAACCCATCGAAATGTACAATATATTCGGGTTAAAAAAACCTGATAACTTCCTCTTTTCTTCTTTTCTAACTTTAATTTCATATTTATTTTCAGGTGGAAAAACAAGAAATAAAACCTCATCTAACATCTTATCAGTGTTTTCAAAATCACCATTAACTTTTACAAGTTTATCATCTGTATCAATGCCATTAAAGTTATAATATATTTTCTTTTCTTTTCTATCAAAGTACAATGCTATACCATTAGGTAACATTTTTCCTATTTTTTTACCCTTATATTCCAGGTCATCAACCCCTTTTAAATTAAATTGTATTCTATCAGGAAGCAATAAGAAAAGATATTCTTTCCCAGTAATTTTTAAAGCCTTAATTAATTTATCAATATTCTCAATCTCATCTTCAATACTATTAGCAGAATAATTTAATACTGTTATCTCTAAGTTATTTATGAGTATCCTATATTTTTTGTCAGTTTTATCAATTATTTTATAATCCTGAGAATAAACAATAAAAACAGGAATAATAAAAACAAAAATCTTACTTAAAAATCTTAACCTCATACTTTCCTTACTCTTCAATTATTACAGTATAGGTAGGGTAAATATCATAATATTTTTTAACTATTTTAGCCTCAAATATTCTTAAATATCCTTGATTCTTACTATTTATAAACTCTATTTTTGCAACCAATTTTCCTCCTTTATCAAACACACTAGCCATTTTTTTATTTTCTATTGATACAATTTTACTCAATATAATATAACAATAATCGTCTTTAACAGTAAATACATAACCTGATACGTTCTCTAATACCCCAAGTATCTCCATTTGTTCAAAAAAAGTTGTTAAGTACATTTTATATATATTAACTTCATTTTTTAAAATAACTAAACTTTTTTCAATCTCTTTTTTTTCCTCCATTAAGCTTTTATAGCTGTTTTTAATTGAAGTTATTTCGTCTTCGTATGACTTGATTTTTGATAGGTATAACCCTATCTGTTTTTTGGTCTCCTCTATTTCAGCTTTAAAGTTTCTTATCTCTTTTTCATAATTCTCTCTTTTTTTTTCATAATCATCCTTAATCTCCTTTATTTTAAGTTCATATAAAGAACGTGTTGCATCCAATTTTTTTGCTGCCTCAAGTTTAGCTTCCTCTAATTTTATTTCGGCTTTTTTTCTTTCCATCTCTAATTTTGATTCATTTTCTTTTATCTTATCTTCAACCTTTTTAAGATATTTTTCCTTCTCTTCTATCTGGTTATTGTACTTTATTGCAGCTTCTCTTATTGCTTTCTCCTGTTCCTCCTTCATTTTTTGCAATAATTTTTTCCTTTCTTCTTCAGAAATACCTTTAGACCCTGCAATACTTTTTTGCCTCTCTTCAAACTCTTTTTTTATCTTTTCAACTTCTTTATCCATATTATCTTTAAGATATGATAATTCGTTTTTTACTTTTTCAAGCTCCTCTTTACTCTTTTTAGCAGCCTCTATTATTTCCTGGATATTAAGGTCACTAAACTCTGCAATATTTACTATAAGGTCCCTTGATTTAGCATCAATATAATTTGATATTAGTTTAGTTGAAAGTAAAATAGAAAATATGAACAATATAACTATCAATATTATCTGAATACTTCTATTTCTATTAGTAATTTCAAGTTCATCGTTCAATGTATATATATTGTATTCATCTTCCTCTATTTTAATATCTGATTTTAAAAAAATCTCTATTGCTCTCTCTCTTATATCTTTTTTTTCATAGTTTTCAGGATTATATTCTTTCAAAATGTTACCCTTTGATTTAATATCATTTATTCTGTATTTTTTTGCCTTTTCTCTTAATCCCATTTATTTAAATCTTTGTAAGATTTGTTTCAATAAAATCAGCAAATCCATCTATTCTAAAAAATAAAGACTTATACTTTAGTACATTAACTTCTCCCTTCTTCATACCTTTTGATCTCCTTAAATATTTGCATCTGGTATATATAACATAACCCTCATTAAACTTTCTACATTTACTGTAAAAAATTGCAAGCTTTCCTGCAATACTAATCATATTATTATCGATTTTTTTACTATTATTAATTAATAATAAATGAGAACCAGGATAGTCCCTTGCATGAAACCATAAATAATCTTTCTTACCTATTCTTAGTATATGATGATTTTCATCCTCATTTCTTCCAATTATGTAAATATTACCTTCATTATCTTTATAAGTTATAAATCTTCTTGAATTTGAGATTTTTTTTATTAATATCCCATCTTTACTTTCAGTTTTTTTTATTTCTTTAATAATATCTTTTAACTCATAAGACTCAATAATTCTTTTTTCATCCTCTAATTTATTTATTTTTTCTTTCAGTTTTTCAATCCTATTTTGATTAAAGTTGATGCTTTTAGCAATTTTTTTTGCTTTATTATAGAATATTGTTATATGATCTTTTACAGAATAAGATGGATTAAGTTTTATAATTATTTCATTACCATAAAAATCAAATGTTTTAAGTTCACTCAATCCTTTCCTGTTATCATTAGGATAATAAGATGCAAGTATATCAGCCCAATTTTTGTAATAATCTTTAACATTTAGAATTTCACTTTTTATTTTATCATAAGTTTTTCTGTAATTGTTAAGATAAAAATTGATTTTCTTAATCTTTTCCTGTTTATATTCTTTTAAAATAAGGTATGAAATTTTTTTATAATAATCTGAACTTATTTCATAGGAGGAAAAATAATTTTGTTTAACTTCAATTGAAGAATTATCAGTATTAAAATTATGCTCCATATTTGCAGTACTAAATATAAGCTTATCATTTTCATATACACCAAGCGATGGTGTTTTTGTAAAAATTATAAACTTTAAATAGTATGAGATATTTAGAAAAAAAATATTGACAATCCTTTCATTTTGATATTGTACAATTCTTTCAATAATTTTTCTTTCAAATATCTTTCTTAATTTTAAAATTATTTTATCAGCTTCAGACTTATAAATAATAGGATGATAAGATATATGTAATGAAACGATCCCAGGATTTAAAGATATTATTAAGTTTTTTTTATCATCTTTTTTATATAGTTCAAATATTATCTCATTATTATAGCCTTTTTTTATTTTATTTACTAAAGCAGGTAAAAAAGAGTTTATATCATTAACAGCTAAACTGATATCTTTATGATTAAGATTCATAATAATAGATCAATTATTTAATTTTTACTATTTTTTTTATCATCTTTAGAGGATTTTATTTTATTTTTAAGTTTTTCTAACTTTTTTTTTCTATTTTCAAGAATATATAAAGACAGTAGTGTAAATACTGAACCCAAACAAAAGAATAATATCATAATTACAATTACTGATATTTGATCAAAATTATAAAAAATAAAACTAAAAGACGATTTATTATTTACATTAAATATCATAATTAGAAGGAAAAATATTAAAATAAATATTCTTACAAAAAGCCTGATATATGATGATTTCATAAAAAACAACCTCCCAAAATATAAGTTTTTACATTTAAAAATATAACATAAAAATAAAGAAATTTAAAAAATTATAAAAAGTAGTAGACAAATTATCTACTACTTATTATAATTAAATAAATTATATTGCTTTTGGTTTATATTTAAACTTTGCTCTTTTTACATTAGCATCTTTTATTTTATCTTTAATTTCATTAAACTGATCTAAATTTTGTATATCTCTACTAATAATAGTGTCTACTGCTGCTCTTTCAAGTTTATTTAACTCCTTTCTATTTTTAGAAAGTAAACTTGATTTTAATGATTCATCACTTAATAATTTTTCAATTAATTTTAATTTCTTTTCAACAAAAGTTTCTCTATATTTAACCATGCTATCCATAAATGCTTTATATCTTTTTTTTCTTTTGGTTTTTGCTTTTTTACTCATCTATTCCCTCTGAATTTTATTTTTAAAATTTTTGGTTTCAAAATTTAATAATTTTAAATCTTAATACCTAACAATTCCTCATAGTTTCTTATTGTGGTCTCATCAGCTTCCATAACTTTTTTATATAGTGCTTCAAAAACAGGTAATCTTTCAACAGTAAATTTTCTTGCAAGCATAGACTTTTTAGAGCTCTTTTTTGATTCTTCCATTAGTTTATACGCAAACCATATAAGAAGAGCCATATCAACAACAGTTCTTGCCATATAATCATAATATGTCTTTTCCTTTTTCTCCTGAACCTTTTCTATTGCTTCGTGTAACATTTTCTCATATTTTTTCAATTTTTCATAAACATCTATAAACTCGCCCTCATGACCCTTTGCCCTATTTCTAAATCCTTCATATTCATCATCCATAATATGAGTAACTATACCACCAATTGCAGCAACAACCTGTAATTGAGTTGTACCTTCATATATACTTGTTATTCTTGCATCTCTGTAATGTCTTTCAACATCAAAGTCTTTCATGTAACCTGTACCACCATGTACCTGAATAGCATCATAACATACTTTATTAGCCATCTCTGTAGAGTAGTATTTTGAAAGTGGAGTAAATGTATCAGCTTTTTTGCTTACTATTTTAAGTCTTTCTCTATATTTAGTAAGAGATTCTCTATCTAGATTACCCTCTTCAATAATTTTTTCAAGTGCTTCAGTTTCATCAACAAGTTTTGAAGTATAGTATATTAGTGACCTTGTTATTTCAATATCAAGCTTATCATTAGTTAACATATCGTAAACTGCTGGAAACTCTATTATTTTCTGACCAAACTGTTTTCTCTCAAGAGCATATTTTAATGCTTTATTATACGCAGCTTGAGCAATACCAAGTGCCTGTAAAGATACACCAAGTCTTGCACCATTCATAAGAGACATAACATATTTTATAAGACCTAATTTTCTCTTGCCAACAAGTTCAGCTTTTGCATCATTAAACTGCAATTCAGTTGTAGGAGAACCGTGTATTCCCAGCTTTTCCTCTATTCTTCTTATCTTCATATCTTTATCTCTTTTATAGAGAAACATTGAAAGACCACGAGCATCTTTTGTTCCCTCTTCACTCCTTGCAAGAACTAAATGTATGTCAGCACAACCGTTTGTAATAAATCTTTTTACACCATTTAATCTCCATACACCCTCTTTTTCATCGTAAGTTGCTTTAAGCTGTACAGCTTGAAGGTCAGAACCAGCCTCTGGTTCTGTAAGATCCATTGCCCCAGTAACTTCTCCACTACAGAATAAAGGAAGATATTTATCTTTTTGTTCCTTACTTCCGAACTTATTAATTGTTACCCCAATATCCTGTAATCCATATATATTCATAAGACTTGCATCAGCCTCTGAAACCATTTCAATAATTATGTTATTTATAACATTAGGAAGGTTAAGACCTCCATATACTCTTGGAAGAGTACCTCCCATAAGATCAGCTTTTTTTAGAGTCTCTAATGCAACCTTTGTTCCATGAGCATACTCAACTTCACCATCTTTAAACTTTGCACCCTCTTCATCAACAGACCTTGCAAGAGGATCAATAATTTCTGCACATATTTGCCCTGCTATTGTTAAAATCCTTTTATAAGTATCAATAGCATCCTTATAGTTCTCAGGAGCATAATCATACTTTTCAGCCTGTTTGTAATTATCCTCAATAATTTCAACAATTTCTTTTATATCAAGGTTGTTAAACTGGAATAAACGATCCTCATTTTCAGTAAAAAAGTTAGGCATAATCTCCTCCTTTACACTTTTTCTTTATATGCTTTAATCATCATAGGTATTACTTTTGTCAGATCACCTACAATTTTATAGTGAGCAACTTTCATTATATCTGCTTCTGGATCTTTATTGATAGCAACTATCTGTTTTGATTCAATCATACCTGCTAAGTGTTGAACAGAACCAGATATTCCACATGCTATATATAGTTTTGGTCTTACAGTAACACCTGTTTGCCCAACCTGATGATCTTTGTGTATCCAACCAGCATCAACAGCAGCCCTTGATGCTCCAACTTCACCACCAAGAACTTTTGCGAGTTCTTCAATAAGCTTAAAGTTTTCTTTACTACCAACACCCATTCCACCAGCTACTATTATACTTGCACCTGTAAGATTTACTTTTTTCTCCTGTTTAATCTTTTCAACTATTGTAAGGACAAGATCCTTTTCCTCAATTACAGGTTCAACATTAATAACTTTACCCTCAAACTTAACGATTTCGTTCATTTTCATTACACCAGGTCTTACAGTTGCCATCTGAGGATGCATCTCTGGATTCACTATTGTTGCTATAATATTACCACCAAATGCTGGTCTTATTTGTAATAGCAAATCTTTATACACTTTGGGTTGTGGGCCTGGCTGAGTATAATCACCTATTTTAAGTTCAGTACAATCTGCTGTAAGCCCACATCTTAATTTTGATGCTACTCTTGGAGCAAGTTCTCTACCTGTTAAAGTAGCACCAAAAAGTATTATATAAGGATTAAACTTTTTTGATGCATTAACTATATTTGTTGTATATGGAAGTGCTCTGAAATCTTTTAATTCTTTATGTTCTATTGAATAAATTTTGTCAGTTTTAAATCCGAAAACTTCTTTATAAAATTTTTTATTATCATCTCCAAGAATTATACCACACAACTCACTTTTAAGAGTATCAGCAAGTCTTCTTCCCTCTGACAAAAGTTCTTTACTTACATCAAGAACCTTTTCATTATTATGTTCTATAAAAACCCAAACTTCTCTTGACATTTTAAACTCCTTTTTAACCTATAATGTGCTGTTGTATTAATTCATGGATAAGTGTTGATACACCTTCAAAAGTAGGTTCGTAATTTTTTGTCTCTTTTGCTTCTAATACAACACTATCTATTTTATAAACCTTGGTAGGTGAACCTGCAAACCCACACATAGATGGATCAAGCTTAAGGTCATTAAGTCCCCACTCCTCTATTAATAAACCTTTATTTCTTAAATATTCCTCTGAATATTTAGAAGGGTCTATATATGATTGATTAGGATCTATTTTATTAATCTCAGACTTTGTCATAGCTTTCTTATATACTGCAACTTTTTTTGCAGAAGGAAATCTTGGAGTATTTGTCTGTTCAGTAACTGTTATAAGTACCGGAAGTTTACACTTTACAACTTCCACACCATTTTCTATTGCTCTTTTAACCTCAATAACATCTTTTTTAAGAGACTTTAATTCAAGCATATAACCTATTTGTGGAATATCGAGTTTTTCAGCTGTCTGTGGTCCTACCTGAGCAGTATCACCATCAATTGCCTGCCTTCCAGCAAAAACAATATCAACTTTACCAAGCTTTTTTATAGCTTCAGAAATAACATAACTTGTCGCCAGAGTATCTGCACCAGCAAAGGCCCTATCTGTAAGAAGTATAACCTTATCAGCACCCCTATATAGACACTCTCTTAAAACATCAGCAGCAGCCGGTGGCCCCATAGTTATTGCTGTAACCTCAGCCCCAAACTTATCTTTTATCTCCAGAGCAGCCTCTAAGGCATTTAAATCCTCTGGATTAAATATTGTAGGTAGTGCTGCCCTATTTACAGTACCATCCTCTTTCATTGCATTAGCTGTTATATTGTGGGTATCAGGTACCTGCTTTACAAGAACAACAATTTTATACATTTTACCTCCCTTAGGGTATAAATAGCCTGAAAATAATACCATATTAATTTAATAAATTGTAGTATTAAATTAAAAAATTTATACTAAAAATTAAAATTTTTATATTTAAAAAAATATAAAACCCATCTGTTTTAATGCAAAAATAAAATATTAAAGACAAAAAAATAATCATAAAATCATTTTCAAAAATTATAACTTATTAATAAAGTTACTTTAAAACACTTATAAAATAACATCATCTTAACATTTTTGTAATATTTTCTTAACACCATAAAGTTTAATTTATATTACAAAAGAAATTAATATATAAAAAAAGACTTAAATAGAGGAGAAAAAATGAATCTAGAGAGTAAAAAAAAGAGCATAGAAAAAGTAAAAATAATAGATTCATTTGCCAGAAAAGTATTTATGTTTTCAGGTATATTCGTTATTTTAATACTTGTTTTAATAATGCTTTTTTTGTTAAAAGAGGCTATACCATTTTTTAAAGATCATGGTATACTTGAATTCTTTTTCGGTACACAATGGGACCCAACAAGTGCTGTTGAAGAAAAATATGGTATAATTCCTTTATTTATAAGTACCCTATTTATAACTATTGGTTCTTTAATAATATCAATACCAGTTGGATTAGGTGCTGCAATATTCTTTGCTGAATATTCTAAAGGTAAAACATCAGAGTTTATAAGATATATAATGGAAGTTTTATCATCTATACCATCAGTTGTAATTGGATTTATTGGTATAACATTAATAGGTCCATTTTTAGCAGAAATAACTGGTTCAAACAATGGTTTTAACGCTGTTAATGGTTCAATACTTGTTGCACTTATGACACTTCCAACTATAATAAGTATATCAACCGATGCATTAAAAGATGTACCTAAAGATATAAAGGATGCATCTCTTTCTCTCGGTTCAACAAAATGGGAAGCAATAATTAAAGTTGCCATACCTCAGGCAAAAAGAGGAATACTTGCAAGTTTTATGTTAGGAGTAGGAAGAGCAGTCGGAGAAACAATGACAGTTGTAATGGCAACAGGAAATGCACCCGCACTACCAAAAAGTTTTTTAGACTCAGTAAGAACAATGACAGCTAATATTGCAATAGAGATGGGAGAAGTCCCTATAGGTTCAAAACATTATCATTCACTCTTTGCAATAGGTCTTATACTTTTTTTAATAACACTGGTTATTAATCTAATTTCACAAAAAATTACTAAGAGGATATCATGAAAAAATCAACTATCAAAAAAAATATTATAGAAAAAATAGGTATAACGCTTGTTTCCCTGTCAACCTTAATAGTAATAACATCCTTGGTAATTATATTTTTTGACATAATAAGTAAAGGTTATTCAGTAATATCATTTGATTTTTTTACAACATTTCCAAAAAAGAATATGACTGAAGGAGGTATACTACCTGCAATTGTAGGTACATTTTATGTCACTATAGCATCCGCTATTTTTTCAGTACCATTTGGTATTATGGCAGGCATATATCTATCCGAGTATGCAAAAACAAACAAGTTTACAACACTAATAAAAGCAACAATAAAAAATCTTGCTGGTGTACCATCAATAGTTTATGGTTTATTTGGGCTTGGTCTATTTGTAACCGGACTTGGATTTGGAGAATCTGTTTTGAGTGCTGGTATAACACTAGGGCTTCTTGTAATACCAGTTATTATAACTGCAACTGAAGAGGCTCTGAAAAGAGTCCCAGACTCTTACAGAGATGCTTCAATAGGTCTTGGTGCAACAAAATGGCAAACAATAAAAAAGGTCTTATTACCTTCAGCAGGTCCAGGAATAATGACAGGTATAATATTAAGTATAGGAAGGGCAGCAGGAGAGACAGCACCAATATTATTTACAGGGGCAGCATTTTACCTTAATTCATTACCAGGTTCAATATTTGATAAGTTTATGGCCTTACCATATCATATATTTACACTATCAACACAACATGCTCAAATATCAAAAGTAAGACCAATTGCTTATGGCTCTACACTTGTTTTAATTATAATAGTATTTTTACTGAGTTCAATTGCTTTCTTTTTAAGATTAAAACTTAGAAGATTTGGAGGTAATAAATAAATGGAAGAAATAATAAAAATAGAAAACTTTAGTCTTTATTATGGTAAAGACCAGGCATTGAAAAACATAAAAATGAATATTTATAAAAACTGTATAACTGCTTTGATAGGACCATCTGGTTGTGGGAAATCAACATTATTACGTTCAATAAACAGACTTAATGATACAATAGATAATATAAGAACAGAAGGAGATATTTTTTTTGAAAACCAGAATATATATTCTGATAACTATGATATAATAACTCTTAGAAAAAAAATAGGAATGGTGTTTCAAAAACCAAATCCATTTCCATTTTCAATATATGATAACGTAGCTTATGGACCAAGGATATGGGGTATAAATAAAAAAACTGAACTGGATAGTATTGTAGAAGAAAGTTTAAAACTTGCAGCATTATGGGATGAGGTTAAAGATAAATTAAAAAAAAGTGGATTAAGTTTATCAGGTGGGCAACAACAGAGACTCTGTATAGCAAGAGCCCTTGCTGTAAAACCAGAAATCTTATTAATGGATGAACCAACTTCAGCACTAGATCCTATTTCAACAAGGTATATAGAAGAACTAATACTTGAACTTAAAAAAGAGTTCACAATAATAATAGTAACACATAATATGCAACAGGCTGCAAGGGTTTCTGATATGACAGGTTTTATGTATTTAGGGGAAATAATAGAATATGATAACACTGAAAAAATGTTTACAATACCATCAAAAAAACTGACTGAAGATTATATAACAGGCAGGTTTGGATAAGATTTTAAAATTAAAATTTTTTACATTAAAATTTTTATAAGGAGAATAAAATGAAAAAAATACACCTTGATGAAATTATAGAAGGATTAAGAAAAAACCTAATTCAGATGGCAACTATAATAAAAGAATCACTTGATTACTCAATAAAATCATTTTTTGAAGGTAATAAAAACCTTGCCGAAACAGTTATAAAAAATGATTCAATAGCTGATTCAATGGAAAATAAATTGGATGAAGAAGCCTTGGCAATATTTGCATTACAACAACCTATAGCAATAGACTTAAGATTTGTTGTTATGGTATTAAAAATAAATAACGACCTTGAAAGAATTGGAGACTTAGCTGTAAATATAAGTGAGAGAACAATAGACCTAATAGATAATAAATACTATAATTACTATGACCAGTTGATAAACTTTGCTGAGATAAACTATATTAGCAAAGTTTGCAGAGATATGGTTGATTTATCTATTGATGCCTTAATAAATAAAGATGTAAAAAAAGCAAGAGAAGTTATAAAAAAAGATCTTATAGTAGATTCTTATAACAAGTCAATAATACTAAAGTGTATAAGTGAAATAAAAAATAATCCTGAATCTACTGAGTTTTTCATAAATATAATAACTATATCAAAGAGTCTTGAAAGAATTGCAGACCACACAACAAACATATCTGAAGATATAATATATATGGTAGAAGGAGAAAATATAAAACATAGTGAGAAAAAATTTGAATAATTAAAGGAGATTTATGAAAAAAATTAAAATAGGCTTATATATAAGTCTTTTAATTGTTATCTCTTTATCAATAATAGGATTTTACTTTAAAATAAAGGATGAAGTTAAAAAAGAGTATATAAAAAAAGAGATAGAAAACATAGAGAGAGAACTTATTATCTCTAATGGCAACAAAGATATATTAGAAAAGTTTTACAAAATAACTATATTTGATGAGGATGGGATCGTAACTTATGATTCTCTAAACGAGAATAAAGGTGAAAATTTCTTATATAAAGAAGAAACAACAAAAGGGTTTTCATTAAAAAAAGATGCAGATAATATAGAAACTCTTTATGTAGTAAAAAAGAAGAATAAAGAGTATATAAGAATAGCTAAAAGATTTGAATATCCTTCTAATATTTTCTCCTTGATAGAGTATCTTATATTTGCAATAGTTCTTGGTGGTCTTGTCATTGCATTGTTTACAGAAACAACTTTCACGCCAATATCATATATAATAAACTTCACAAAAGAAATTGAAAAAGGCAATTATAAAGCAAGAATAACCTATTTTGGTGAAAAAGATATTGAGTTTATTGCAAAAACATTGAACCATATGGCAGAAGCTATTGACAAAAGAGATGAAGAGTTAAAAAATAGAACAAAAATGCTAACTGAGTTTATAAAAAATCTACCAATAGGTATTGCACTTATAGACAGACATGGCAAAATAGTAATGTGTAATCCAATATTAGAAATAATGACAAACTCAAACATAACTGAAAACAAATACTATTATGAAACTATAAGAAACTCAAAAATAATAGAACTTATTAATTTAAGTTTTGAAAAAAAATCTGTCAATTTAAAAATACCAGTAGAAACAAATGAAGACTTTATAATCTACAATTTTGCAACATATAATGTAGATGGTAATATTATACTTATTGCTTCAGACATAACAGAGGAGGAAAAACTATCAAGGCTAAAATCAAGGTTTATATCAGACGTAACACATGAGTTTAAAACACCTCTTTCAATAATACTAGGATATACGGAAATATTGAATGAAAGAGTTAGTGGAGAAGAAAAATATTACGTAAATAGGATAAAGTTGAATATTGAAAGGCTAAACGAAATAATAAGTGACCTTGTAAAAATAGAAAAAATAGAAGACTTAAATCTTTTTGCTTCAAAAAAAGAGCTTGTAATAAATGATATAATAAAATTAGTTATAAAAGACTTATCTAGTTTTGCTGAAAGAAAAAATATAAAGTTAATATTTGAAGAAAAAAAAGAAGCAAAAATAGATGGGATTGAGGAGCTTTTATATTATAGTTTTTATAACATAGTAGAAAATGGTATAAAGTATCATGATAAAAAAGAAAATGGTTATGTTAGAATAAATATTGAAGATAATGAAGAGACTTTAAACATATATATAACTGATAATGGTCCCGGTATACCACCAAATGAAAGATTAAATATATTTAGAAGGTTCTATAGAATAAACAAAAATAGAACAAGAGATGATGAAAATGGTGGGAGTGGTCTTGGACTTTCAATAGTAAGAGAAGCCATAAAAATACATGAAGGAAAGGTTATATGTGAAGAAAATAAATATGAAAATGGTTCATGTTTTATTATAACACTACCAAAAAACAGGAGGTAAAAATGAGTTATATAGCAATTGTTGACGATGAAAAAGATATAAGAGATATACTTACAATACATCTTACAAATGAAAAGTTTAAAACAAAATCTTTTGAAAACGGCCGCGAGTTTTTAAGCTATATCCTAAAAGAAAATAAACTACCTGACATAGTAATTTTAGACATAATGATGGATAATATAAATGGATATGAAGTATTAAAAACATTAAGAAAAAACTATGGAAATAAAATAGGTATATTTTTTCTTACTGCAAAAGCTCAAAAAATAGATATATCGCTTGGACTTGATATGGGGGCAGATGATTATATAACAAAACCTTTCCACAAAGAAGAGATAATATCAAGAATAAAAGCATTTTTAAGAAGACATAAAAAAGATGATAAAGAAAAGAGTATATATAAATATAAAGACCTTGAGTTTTATTCAGAAGAGAAAAAACTCCTTATAAAAAATGAACAGATAAAAATTACAAAGACAGAGTTTAACCTACTTAAATTACTTACAAGCTCACCTCAAAGAATATTCAGTAGAGATGAAATACTAGAATATGTCTGGAAAGATACTATAGTAAATGACAGGACAATAGATGTACATATTACAAGATTGAGAAATAAATTACAGGATTATAAAGATATAATAAAAACACATCCAGGATTTGGATATTCAATAGAAAAACAAACAGACTTAATCTAAAAAATACTTTTTAGTATCTAATTAAACCGTAAATAAAAGATTAAACACTATAAAATTATAAAAGTTTTTAACTTTTTAATTAAATTTATAATGAAAAAAAGGTGATTTATATGAACTTTATAGAAGGTCTTACATTTGATGACATACTTCTTATCCCACAATATTCGGATATTTTGCCTGCACAAACTGACCTTACTACCAATCTTACAAACAACATAACTTTAAATATACCTCTGGTTTCTGCAGCAATGGATACTGTAACAGAAGCAAAACTTGCTATTGCACTTGCAAGAGAGGGGGGGATAGGTATAATCCATAAAAATCTTAGTATAGAAGAGCAGTCGCATCAGGTAGATATTGTAAAAAGATCCGAATCAGCAGTAATATCAGACCCTATAACACTATCACCTAATGACACAGTATTAAAAGCAAGAAACCTGATGAGAGAATATGATATATCAGGTATACCAATTGTAAATGGCACAAAACTTGTAGGTATAATTACAAACAGAGACCTTAGATTTATTAAAGAATTGAATGATAAAATAGAAGATCATATGACAAAAAAAGAACATCTGGTAACCGCAAAAGAGGGAATAAAACTCAATGAAGCAATAAAAGTAATGCAAGAATATAAAATAGAAAAGCTATTAATTGTTGATGACGAGTTTAATCTTAAAGGTCTTATAACAATAAAAGATATAAACAAGATAATGGAATACCCTTTAGCATGTAAAGATTCACAAGGCAGGTTAAGGGTTGGTGCTGCTGTTGGAGTATCTGATTATGAAAAAGAGAGGGTTCAGGAACTTGTAAAGGCAAAGGTAGATGTTATAGTTGTTGATACTGCACATGGTCATTCAAAAGCTGTGATTGAGATGGTAAAATATATAAAATCACACTATAATGTTGATGTAATAGCAGGAAATGTTGCAACAGGAGAAGGTACAAAAGCTCTGATAGAGGCAGGTGCTAACGCTGTTAAAGTTGGAATTGGTCCAGGTTCAATATGTACCACAAGGATTGTTGCTGGTGTTGGTGTACCACAAATCTCTGCAATAATGTTCGCTTATGAGGTTGCAAAAAATTACAATATACCAATAATAGCAGATGGTGGAATTAAATATTCAGGAGATATAGCAAAAGCATTGGCAGCAGGTGCATCCAGTGTAATGCTAGGAAGTCTTTTTGCTGGTACTGAAGAAAGCCCGGGTGAAATAGTAATTTACAGTGGTAAAACCTATAAAGCATATAGGGGTATGGGGTCTCTTGGTGCAATGCAAAAAGGTTCAAAAGATAGATATGGCCAAGGTGATATAGAGGATACTCAAAAATTAGTACCAGAAGGAATTGAAGGTGCTGTACCATACAAGGGTAGTCTATCTCAGTTTGTATATCAGCTTGTAGGTGGAATTAAAGCTGCTCTTGGTTATGTGGGTACAAGAAACCTAAAAGAGTTTAGAGAAAAAGCAAAGTTTATAAAAATAACAAACGCAGGACTTAAAGAGAGCCACCCACATAATGTACTTATTACAAAAGAGGCTCCAAATTATAGATCCGATTATTGAAATTAAAAAATAAGTTTAATTTTAAAAAAATCGTCCAGTTAACAAAAATGTTATCTACTCCTTAAATTTTATATTTCCTAATTATAAAAATAAGGAGGGATATTATGATTAAGTATTGCGAAAAAAGTCAATTAAAAAGTTCTATATTTATTGATGTGGGATTAAAGCATCCAGAGATAAATAAGATTAAACCTAAAATTATTCAAATATAAAGTACTTTTAGAATTAATAGTTATGAAGGCTTTAAAAATCTTTATAAAATAATGGAAGAAGAAAATAAAGATGTTAAAAATAAACTTTTTTTCTTGCCTGTAAGTTATTTTAGGTGAATATTTAGCAGTGATTACCATGTCGATTTACCAGAAAAATTTTAAGGAAATAATTTTCAGATTTAAAAATATTTTTTATTTTTTATAAAGTATAAGTTTATTAAAATAGACTATCTCTTATTGAAGAATAAAAAAACTTTGAAAGATATTAACATTATTTTTCTTATTAATTTTCGATCAAATTAAGACTATTATCTATTCTAATAAATATTTATTTTAGAAAAATTAATATGTTTTTTAGCAAAAATTTTAATTTAAAAATTTTAACCTATTATCTGAGTGCCTATACCCTTTTCAGTAAACATTTCAAGTAAAAGTGCATGTGGTATATTGCCATTTATAATATGTGCTTTTTCAACCCCATTTTTTACAGCATTTATACAAGAATTAACTTTTGGTATCATGCCTCCTTTTATAAAGTCTTCTTTTATTAATTTAATTGCTTCATTTAAAGTAAGGGATGATATAAGTGAGTTTTTATTACTAATATCTTTATATATACCATCAACATCAGTTAATAGAAAAAACTTTTTTGCCTTAAGGCTTGCTGCAATACTTGAAGCTGCATCATCAGCGTTTATATTCAAAGGTACTCTAGGGTTATTTTCCCAGCTTGCAAGAGGAGATATAACAACAACATAGTTTTCTTTTTCAAGGTCTTCAATTATTTTAGGGTTTACCTTAGTTATCTTACCCACAAGTCCATATTCATCACTCTTTTTCCTAGCATAAATTAATCCAGCATCTCTACCAGATATACCTACAGCTTTTATACCATGATTTATAAGACCTGTTACAATTTCTTTATTTACGTGGTTTAATACCATTTCTGTTATATTTATCATTTCATTATCAGTTACTCTGTAACCGTCTTTAAACTCGCTTTTTTTACCAAGTTTATTTGCAATCTCAGTTATTTTTTTACCACCACCATGTACAATAACAACCCTTATACCAACATACTTCATTATAGCTATGTCTTTAAAAACAGCCTCTTTAATACTTTCATCACCACTTTCTATTGCTGAACCACCATATTTTATAACAACAGTTTTACCATAAAACTCTTTTATATATGGTAATGCCTCTATTAAAATAGATGCTTTTTCAATTATTTTCTCCATTAAAAACCCTTAATTTTTATATTTTTTTCTATCCTTATTGCATATTTTTTAGCCTTTCAACACCAGACCTTGCCCTTCCAAAGTTTGGGTCCTTTTCATAAGATAACTTATAATACTTATATGCATTTTTATAGTCCCCCGTTTCCTCATAACTCCTTGCAAGATTAGCAAGATAAATTGCCTCATTAGGCATAAGTTTAACTGCAGATCTAAGTCCAATAATAGAGAGGTCATATTTTTTTAAATAGTAATAAGTAACACCAATAAGATTAAAAACAGAGTGATTATTTGGACTTAAATAATTGCAATATTTACAAAAAATTATAGTATTTTCATAGTCTTTTATTTCAAAAAAACCCATCGCAGCATCCCATACATCCTGATATCTAGGGCTGCCACCTGATAAAATATAACTGGCAAGATAATCATAATATGTTTTTCTAGGGCCTGTATTAGAGTATATTTTTAAAGCCCTTTCAATAACCTTCAATTCTTTTCTAGAAAGATCTGAGGCCTCAAACTTTTCTTTTGCTTCCTGATATCTACCTTCATTTATAAGAGAATCAAGGTCCTCCACACTCATAGAATAAATAAAAAAAGGGATAAAAACTAATAAAATAACCCTCTTTAATACCATTATTATCCTCCTATTGTTTTTTTACCTTTCATATAAGGCACAAGAGCATCAGGTATAGTTATACTTCCATCTTTATTCTGGTAATTCTCCATTATTGCAATCATTGTTCTACCAATAGCAAGGCCAGATCCATTTAAAGTATGCACCAGATAGTTTTTGCCATCTTTTTTATATCTTATCTTTGCTCTCCTTGCTTGAAAGTCTCTAAAATTACTTACTGAAGATATTTCTCTGTATCTATTTTCAGAAGGTATCCAGACCTCAACATCATAACATTTACTTGCAGAAAATCCAGTATCTCCGCCACATAGAAGAATAACTCTATAAGGAAGTCCAAGTTTTTTTAGAGCATCCTCAACATCATTTAACAGTTTTTGATGCTCCTCTTCAGAAACTGACGGTTCCACAATCTTTACAAGTTCTACTTTTGAAAACTGGTGTACTCTCATTATCCCTCTTGTATCTTTTCCATAAGAACCTGCTTCTTTTCTGAAACAGGCAGTAAAACTACAGTAGTATTTAGGAAGTTCATCTATAGATAGAATCTGATCAGAATGTATGTTTGTAACTGGGACCTCTGCAGTAGGTATAAGGTAATAATCAAGCCCCTCAATTTTGAATAGCTCATCTTTAAACTTTGGTAACTGGCCTGTACCAGTCATAGTATTAGAATTTACAATATAAGGTGGCCATACCTCTTTATATCCCCTTTCAGAATAAAAGTCAAGAAAAAAGTTTATTAATGCTCTTTCCAGTAATGCCCCATCTCCCATTAATACATAAAACCTGCTCCCTGTAAGTTTTGTGCCTACTTCTATATCTAGTATCCCCAGATTTTTACCAATTTCCCAGTGCGGTAATGGATTAAAATCAAAAGAGCGGGGTTGTCCCCACTTTTTTACCTCAACATTATCCTCTTCAGATCTTCCATAAGGAACATCCTCTGATAATATGTTCGGTATATTAAGCATAATACTTTCATATTCTAACTCTATATTTTTTGCTAATTCATCCATTTTTTCTAGTTCATTATTTAAAATAATTATTTCTTTTTCAATATCACTTATATCTATTCCTTTTCTTTTTCTTTCTCCAAACTCTTTTGATAAACTGTTTTTTTTGGAAAGTAAAGTCTCTCTATTTTTTATAATCTCCCTTCTATCTTTTGATACTTTTTTTATAGATTCAATTATTGATATATCAATATTTCTCTTTTTTAAAGATTCTTCTAGAACATAAATATTATTTTCAATTATTTTAGGATCAATCATAATTACCTCTTTACAACTTCATAATCATTAAAATTTATAAAAATCATTTAAAATATTTTAAAAATAAAATTGACAAATCTTATTGAAAGACTGCTATAAAGAAATGATAAAAACAAGAGAAAAATAAAAGGAAGTATATAAAAAAAGTATGGCATAATAGTAGGAAAAATTGTTTTAAAATAGTCTATTGTAATCATAATTATTATTGTTGAAAATATTATTGAAAGAATAAACTTTAAAAACATAATCCAGAACTGTTTTATCATAGTATTATATACTTCATAATACTCTTTTTTGTATGTAAAAAGCCATAATGGATTAAAAGGACTTTTTATTATATCAGGTGTATTCTTTATCTTATTGTATATATTTGGTATATTTATAATATTAATATTGAGATTATCAAAATATATTATACTATTAGTTGTTATTTTTACAATGCCAAGTTTTAAAACATTATTTTCTTTAATAATATATGTGTTATAACCCCATAAAGGATAAAGATTTTTAGGTTCAATAAGTTTTTCTACATATATAAGTGTATTTTTACCTTCATGATTTACAATAGTGAACATCCCATTACATACAGTACTATCATTTATACCCTCAAAATCCCTGTAAGTTACTGTATTATTCTCATATTCTATGAAGTTTTCTTTATAAACCTTGTATAAACCAGGTAATGCAGAGAAAAGGTGAGAAAATGTAATACTTTTATTTTTTGAATCTTTTAAAAACTCATTTATAGTTTTTAACATCTGTTTTTTTAAGAAATCTCTATTCTGAATTGCCATAATTTTAGTTCTTACAATAGTATAAACATTTTCAACATCAACATTAGCAATATCTGGTTTAAGCCTATCAAGAACATACTGGTACTCTCTCTTATAATACATCTCCTTTATCTTATCAAAGTTTATATAATATTTGCTAAGTTTATTAAAATCATTATTAAACTGTTGTTTACTCTTTAAAATATAAGTTTCTATCTCATCTGTAAAACTATTTCTCTTAACCTTTTTTATTGTTTCATAGGCTAAATCATATTCAAAAACTGTTATAAGATAAAAAGTATCTCTTATCAGTATACTCTCTTCCCTAGAGTAAGATACAACAAACTTATCTTTTATAGCCTCAACACTGGAAATAACAGAATTATCATTTACAATATTATTAAGTTTAGCTGTATTACCAACAGAAAAGAAAATAATTATAAATAGTAGATTTGACAAAACTAACGGAAAAATATATATGTTTTTTGTCAGACTTCTGCCAAAAACTAATATTGATGATAACATAATAAAATTAAAAGATATTATGAAAGATGTTATAAAATTTATTTTTAAAATTTTATAAAAAATAAAAAAAACAGCAGTCTGCAAAAGTAATGCAATAATTAACTTAAAAAAACTTTTTTTCACATTTTAGCCCTTACAAGTCCTATAGTTAATAAAAATACTAAAATAATACCCTTTAGTATATTATTTAAGAGACTAAAGTCACCTAAAAAAACAGTATAACCTACATACCATATATAAGGAAGTGTAAAAAATATTATAGAATAGCTTACTACAATTGACGGTCTATATGAAAATGCAAAAGCAAATAATAAAAGGTAAAGTATCCACAAAATATATTTAAAAAAAGTTAATTTATTATTTTTTAACTTTGTATAATCTATATCTTTATAAAAAAGATTTACTTTATCATAGTAATATTTAAAAATATTCCACTTATCTTTATTATAATTTTCTGAAGTATCATTTACCTTTTTTAAATTTTGATCAGTAAAGTCATAAACAAGAATATTCTTATCAAAATTAAACTCTATTCTTGTCATCTTTGGAGTTAGAGATATTTCAGCTGTTGTTTTTATTTCTTTTGTTTTTGCCGGATTTGAGATTGAAGTTAATATAAATAAACCTATTGAAAATATATAAACTATTAAAACTGTAATAATAGCATTTTTAATTGAATGAATCCAAAAATAGTAAGGAAACAATAGGATAAAAATTAACATAACGTGGAAAACAACAAATTTTAGATTTATAACAGGAAAAAGACTTAAAATAGAAAACATTAATATAATAATAAAAAGTATAAACTTTAAAATTTTCATAATTTGCCTTATAGAACTTAAAAAAATTTTATTTTGAATTTCGGAATTTGTATGTTAATATTTTAAACTATAATTTACATAGGTAATCAAATGAAAAAATTTCTAATATCTTTAATCTCTCTTTTAAATTCTTTTTCATATTCAGATTTTATTATAGAAACAGATAATTTAATAATAAACCCAATATCAGTAATAAACATAAACAATCAATACAACATGATATTTTCTTCAGTACATACAGGTTTAACCAACCACATAGGTTTTTATGGCCAAGGTTTAAATAAGATAATAAAAAATTATAATAATCTTTACCCTAATGGATTGATAGAACTCAATAATAATAATTTTTTAGTATATGGAAAAAACTTAACAGGTTATGAAAAATCAGAAGGGTTTTTAGCTATTTTTAACAATAAGCTGGAACTGGAAAAAATAAAATTTTATAAAATTACTGGTTCAAGAGAAACTGATATAATAAAATGCTTAAATCATGAAAAAATAATGTGTGTAATATATAGTAATAAAAAAAGTCAGATACTCGAAACTGATGAAAATATATTCAATATTAAAATACATGAAATAAATAATAAAATACAGATTACAGACTTTAATTTTGATGATAGTAAAATAGTTATTATTGGTAAAAGCTTTAGTGAAAATGGGGACAACCTTAAAATATTAGAACTTGATAATAATATAAAACTGATAGATGAAAAAAGCACTTTATTTGAAAATAAAAGAATATATCCTTCTAAACTTATAATTAAAAATAAAAAATACTATATACTAAATTATTTAAGGCCTTTAGGATATTATGGAAATAATTTTGAAAAGAATATTATAATAAAGAAAAATAATGATTATAAAATAGAAAAAGTTGATTTTGAAAACATATTTGAGATTGAAAATAAAATAATTGGAGTAAAAATTGATAATGATAGAATAGTATTTGAGGATATAGACAATAAGAAGATTAAAAAAGAGATAAAGTTAGATGAAATTGGAAAAAATGAGAAAATATTGAAAATAATAATCAATAAAGATATTTTTTATGTAACAATAGCATCAGAAAAACATCTTAAAATTAAGATTTTAAAAAATATTTAAATAAATTTAGAAAATAAAATCAGAGCTTAAAATTATCACCAAGATATATTTTTTTAACTTTTTGACTGTGTGCAAGTTCAACAGAGTGTCCGCTTGCAAATATACTACCCTCAACAATAATATAGGCCCTATCTGTTATTCTTAATGTCTCTCTTGCATTATGGTCAGTTATTAATATCCCAACTCCAGTCTCATCAACCAATTTTTTTATAATGTTCTGTATTTCTTGAACAGCAATAGGGTCTATACCCGCAAAAGGCTCATCAAGAAGTAAAAATATAGGTTCAGATGCTAATGCTCTTGCTATCTCAACCCTTCTCCTTTCACCACCACTTAAAGCATATGCTGGTGTATTTGCAATATATTCTATATCAAGCTTTTCCAATAATTCTTCAAGCTTTCTCTTTTTTTCGTTTTTACCAAGGTCCTGTCTTATCTCAAGTATAGACATTATATTATCTTTTACACTCATTCCTCTAAATACTGATGGTTCCTGAGGAAGATAATTTATTCCAAGTCTGGAACGTTTATACATTGGCATTTTAGTAATGTTTTTATCATTAAAAAAAATTAAGCCTGAATCTGGTTTTTCAAGACCAACTATAATATAAAAAGTCGTTGTTTTACCAGCACCATTTGGCCCCAACAAGCCAACAATCTCACCCCTTCTTAATTCTAAAGAAACATGATCAACTGCTGTAACACTTCCAAATCTTTTTACTATATCAAGTGTTGATAATTTTATATCCTCAAATCCTTTTATTCTTTTAAGTCTAATCTCTTCTGTCTCCTTCTTAACTCTTTCAATATCAAGTTCTTCCTCCTGTTTTTTTATTATCTCTTTCATTTCTGTCTGGGACATTTCAAAGAGCTTTTCATAAGCCTCAAGCTGAGAATAAAGTTGTTTCTGCTCTTTAGCTGTAAGTTCTAATATATTTTCATAAGCCTTTATTGTAGTTTCAAGTTCAGTTATTTTTGCTTTTAATTCATCTATATTTTCCATTATTTTACCTTCCTGATATCAAATTTGCCTTTGATCTCGCCCTGCATTATAACATTATTTGTTTTTGTATCAAGTATAATAACCTGTGCATACGTTATATCATTTCCCTTTTTATAAATAGGATTACCAGTCATTACTATTTTATCATTTTTTTTATCATAATAACCAATACTACTTGTTATAACCTTATCCTTTTGTCTTATATTAACTGAGCCAACTAAAAATGCTTTATCTTGTTTTCTATCCATTCTTATAACATCTGATATTATATCCAGGTCTTTTTCTGTATCCTGAATGAAAGCATCACCTTTCATTACTAGAATATCATTTTTTTCATCATATTCAATCTCTTTTGTTTTTCCTTTCATGTTTTTATCTTTAATTTCTCGCACGCCTTTAAAACTATAAATATTTGAATTATTACTTTTAAAACTTTTAAGTTTTTCAGACAATATAATAGTATCATCTTTTTTATATATGACATCCTCTGTATCAATCAAATCCTCTTTTTCATTATAAAAACCCTTCTTTGCAAGAACACTCATTTTATTTTTCTCAATTTCTGTCTCTTTATCAAATATTAATAATTTTTCATCTTCAATATATTTTATACCATATGTTTTTATAGAATAATCATCCTTTTTGATAATAGACTTACCATTTATTAGCATTATTTTCTGAGAAGAGTAGTATTCAATTTTCTCTGATTCTATCTTCATTTTATCAGTAGTTATAACTACATTACCATCTACATATATACTCTCATCATTGTCTTTCTTAATTATTCTTATAGAATTGCCATCTATTGTTCTCTCTTTATCAAAATCAACAAAACGAACTGGATTTCCTGTAAAAAAAGTTGATGACTTGTCTTTAATCATAGTATTCGCATTAACTCTTCTCTTATCTTTTATAAACTCAATGACAATATTTCCACTTGCCATAATAGTTTTTTCCTGTTTTTTATATATAAGATTATCAGCTGTCATAAAATAATCTTTTGTATTAACAGAAACATTACCATTAAGTGTAAAATAATTATTTCTGTAATCAACATCCATACTATTAGATTTTATAATAATTTCAGATAATAATGTTAAAGGAATAAAAAAAATAAAATAAAAAAATATTAATCTAAAAGCCTTCATTATCAGACTCTGGTAATGACATAGACACATTTGTAATATAAAACCTTTTTGTATTTGTATCAAGCTTAAAATCATATCCACTTACTAATAAACCAGACTTATCCCTTATAAGGATTGGAGTCCCGGGGTTTGTCTCGAGTACAGATTCACTCCCTTTCCACCTGAAAAAAGTACCCTCAAGTAAATACCTATCTTCAACAACAATTTTAACATTTTCAAAAAATGTGGTTGTTTTATTCTCAAGGTTATAAATACCTTTCTTTGATAGTATATAACTGTATTCATTATATCCTGAATCTATTTTAGAGATAACATTATCCATAACAAAATTAGAAGTCTTGTTATCATAATTCACACTTTCACTACTTAAAAACATATTTGGTTTATTATTTTTATAAGAAACATAAATATAATTTTCAGCTGAAAATCTACTTATATCTTTATATTCCTTAATTTCATCCTCAACATTTGGTTGACTACAGTACGTCAAAATAATAAAAAGTAAAATATTAAGAAATATTTTTTTCAACATTCTTGTTATTAATATCTTTTTCTCTCCTTTTAATAATAGTAAAGAAAATAACAATTGATGATATAATTATATTTAGTATTGTCAGAAATATCATAAAGTTTATTTTTGAGTTAACTGACTCTATAATATTTTTAGTATCAACTACAACCTTTTGAGTATTTATTATTTCTCTATTTAAATCAATCAATGATATATCTTTTATATGGCCGTCTGTTGCAACATTATTTGAGCTTGAAAAATAGATTATCAAACCTGTTATAATAATTAATACAGCTAATAGAAAAACTGCTTTAATCTTGCTACTATTTTGCATAAATACCTCCAGATACAAAAATTATAAATAAATTTAACTTTTTAAAAAATTTTTTATCAATAAAATAATATTATCAACGTCTAATTTAGCAAGAGATAAGAGTTTATCTCTATCACCATGAGGATAATATATATCATCAAGTCCAAGATTTACAACTTTATTATTAAAAGAGTTTTTCAACAATATCGAATTAATACTTTCCCCAACTCCACCAATTAAAGAATGCTCTTCAACAGTAATAACTGGTTTATTATTTGAAACTATATTCAATATTGTATCAATATCCAGTGGTTTAGCGAATCTTAGATTTACAAGATTATAATTTATACCAAGACTTTCAATTGCTTGAAACACATTACCAATTATACTACCATAAGTAAATATATTTATACATGCATTTTTATCATAATTTATAACTTCAGACTTGCCAAACTCTAAAGGGGCTGATTTATGAAACTCAAAAAATCCAGATTTAGGAAATCTTATAACTACTGGTCTATCAATACTTATAGCAAAATATAACATTTTTTCAAGTTCCTCGCCATCTTTTGGAGCCATTAAAACCATTTTTGGTAAAATCTTAGTATAACCTATATCAAAAACACCATGGTGAGTAGGTCCATCAGGCCCAACCAGACCTGCTCTATCCAACACAAATATAGGAGATATATTGTCTTGTAGACTAATTTCCTGAAAAAGTTGGTCAAAACTCCTTTGAAGGAATGTAGAATATATTGCAACAACAGGTTTTACACCTTTAAGGCTCATAGCAGCTGCTAAAGCAACAGCATGTTCCTCTGCAATCCCAACGTCAATATACCTATCAGGATAAAGTTTTGCAAACTTGTTAAGTCCTGTCCCCTCAGACATTGCGGCAGTAATAGCAAATACATTTTTATATTCTCTACCTATATTTACCATTACATCAGAAAAAACATCTGTAAAAGTAACCTCTCTTTTAGATTTTATACCAGAAACACTATGGTATATTGCTGGATTTTCTTCAGCTTCCTTAAGGCCTTTCCCTTTCTTTGTAACAACATGAACAAGATAAGGACCTCTATTCTTTTTTACATAATCAAAAACTTCTACCAGGTTTTTTATACTGTGGCCATCAATAGGACCTATGTACTTTATACCCAAAACATTAAAGATATTAGGATAAATAGCGTTTTCAATTCTTTTTACTATTTTTTCAGCATTGAGTTTTAAACTATTTCCAAGAACATTAGAGATTTTCTTTGAAATATCTTTTAAATTCAGAACAAGTTTACTTGTCATAAAATCTGAAAAATACTTAGATAAAGCTCCAACAGTTTTTGAAATAGACATCTGATTATCATTTAATAGTATTATAACATCTTTTTTAGCTTCACCTAAATGATTTAAAGCCTCAAAAGCTACCCCGTTCGAAATAGATGCATCACCTATTATAATAATAGGTCTTATATCTTCATTCATAAAATCAGCAGCAAATTTAATACCCATTCCCAAAGATATTGATGTCCCCGCATGACCTAGTTTAAAAACATCATATTTACTTTCATAAGGGTCAGTATACCCTGAAATCCCACCAAACATTCTTAAATTTTCAAAACTCTTTCTTCCAGTTATAAGCTTATGAACATAAGACTGATGACTTACATCATATATAACAGGATTTTTATCAAGATCAAATACTTTAGCAATAGCTAGTGTAATCTCAACTATACCAAGGTTAGAAGCAAGGTGCCCACCAGTTGTTTTTACACTCTTAATTAAAAAGTCTCTTATTTCTTTAGACAAGATATCTAATTTATTAATATCAAGACTTTTGATGTCAGAAGGAGAATTTATAAGATTAAACATTAAAAAACCTTAAAATCTATATCTTATAAAGTTCTTTTACCTTTTCAACAAATCGTGATACACCATCCTCCATTTCAAGGTAAATTTTTTCAATCTCATCTTTTATCTTTTTTACCTCTTCAGAATCAACATCAGGAAAACATGAAATTAAAGAGTTAAGACTCTCTTTCATCTTTTTAGAAAAACCTTTTTGAAGCTCTTCAGCATATAAAACAGCTTTATTTATTTTTTCTACAGCTTGGTCCTCTGTAATTTTTTTATCGAGCACCTCTTTTATTACAATTTCTATATTAGTCTGATTATTTGTTAATTCCTCAAATGTTTGTAAATAAAGCATCCTTATTTGTTCCAAGTTCTTTTTTATTAATTCCTGTAAATGCATATTTACCCCTTTTATGAAAGATAACTTTATTAAAATAGTATAAAAATATAATAAAATACAAAATTTTAAAACACAAATTTAAAATTACAAAAATTTAAACTTTAAGTTAATTTTTTATTTTCTAAAAGTTTTATATTTTTAAGTGCATTAGCATTATTAGGATCTATTGACAAAACTTTATCCCAACATTTCTTAGCTTCCTGATAATCACCTGTTTTATAAAATGATACCCCAGCATTATTTAAAAGTATTGTATTTGGTTGTTTTAATAAGGACAATGCTTTTTTAAAATATTTAGATGATATCTCAAAATTATTCTCTTTAAACTCAATCATAGCTTTTATGTAATAAAGTGTAGGATTATTAACATCATCTATTATATTATTTAATACTGATAAATTTTTGTCTGATAGCTTTTTTTTGGAATTATATTCCTCAATAATATCTTTTATAAGAGAAGAAATCTCAGTTATATTAGCACTTGTTTTTTCAGAAGTTGGTCTTTCAATAACCTTTTTTACTCTTAAAACAATCAATGTCATATCATCCTTAATAGGATAAGAACCTCTAAAAACATCTATATCAGAAAATATATGTTCAACAAATTCACTTGGCTTTTTAGCGGAAATTGAAGATAACTTATTATAAAATATCTCTTCATAAAACTCATCTTTTTCAGATTTTTGCTCAACTATACCATCAGTATATAAAATAAAAGTATCTCCTTCATCAAAATAAGCTTCGCCATAATTATATTCAACACCCTCAAACGAACCTATAAAAAATCCCTGTGTATCTAAATATTCTATTCTTCCATTATTTCTAACAAGAATACCTTTATGATGTCCTGCATTTGTAAATTGGATTTTACCAGTTTTTGTATCATATATGCTAAAAAATACTGTTACATAAAAACCAGTATCACCTATACCAATAGCTTCATAAATATCTTTGTTTACTCTATCACATATTTCTGCTGTTGAACCACCATCAATAGCATGAGTATAAAATGATATTTTAGCCATTGTTGTAATTAAAGCTGATGGTATACCATGACCTGTAACATCTGCTATAAGAATACCTATCTTACCATCTCCCATATCAAATACATCATAGTAGTCACCACTGATATCTATCCTTTTTCTCTCTTCTTCAGTAAGTGTAAGGTCTGGCATTGCTTTTAATTTCGCAGCTATTTCAACATAATCTGGATAAGGAAATTCAGAAGGTAAAATAGCCTTTTGTATAGAAGATGCTGTCATCATTTCCCTTTTTATCTCTTTGTTTAATGCACTTAATTTCTGGTTAAATACTTTTAATTCCTGGTTAGCCTTTTCTAACTCAGCTGTTCTTTGTCTTATTTTTTCTTCCAAACTTTCATACAAAGAAATAATAATAGATGTCTGAGTAAGATTGTTTATAATAAAATCTATTTTTTGCAAGTCAGATGATGTAACTGTCCTTCCTTCACTCATATAACCATAGACTAATATTGCAAAAGGCTGATTATCCTGAACAATTAGTGAAAAACCTATTGAACTATATTTTTCAAGTGTATTAAGTTTTTCAATTTCTTTCGGGTCATTTATTACAACAATATTTTCATTTATAGCTTTATTAAGAGCTGCCATCATGTATTCATTATTCTTAACATAGCTTGAATAAAAATCAAGTGATGACATTAAGTGTCTATAATTTGAGAAAAATAGAGAAACAGGGACAAACTCATATTTATCATTATTTTTCTTAATCATAAAAAACTCAGAACATTCAAACCCAAGATTATTCACAACAAGAGACGTTATTTTTCTATATAATTCATTAAATGATGTTATATTAGAAAGACCTTTAGAAACCTCATTGAGAAGTTCAAGCATATTAAAATGAGTTTCAATTTCATCTGTTTTCTTTATAACATTAATTCTATATTCTTCAAAGTCTTTCTCCGCTTTATATCTTAATAAATTCTCAACAGCATGATATCCTATTATAAGTTTATCCAAAAGTCTTTCAAACTCTTTATCCTGTTTTTTATATGTGTAATATTCACCGTATTGTTCAATAAATCCAAACTTTTTTAATGCCTCTAATATACTTGTTAACCTTGTTCTTGGTAATTTAGTAATATAAACTAGAAACTCTTTTGTAAAAAACTCATTTTTTCTATCAAAAAACAATATAAATACTTTTAAGCCCTCTTTTGTATAAAGTAAACTTTTGTAATCATCATATTTTTCAAGAAAACTCTCAATAACGATACTTTCAGGTTCAAGTAAAATTCTTACATTTTCAGGAGCTTTTCTTATAAACGGTAGTGGAATTATAAAGAATATTAATGATGCTAAAAATGGATAAAAGATCTGAGTTTCAGTAGTAAACTTGATTTTTAATAAACTTATAGTAAAACCCAATATTTCTTCATTTACAACCATATGATACCATACTATAAGCCCAGCTATAAGACTTAAATAAAAGTTTATACTCCTTGCCCTTTTAATAAATAACCCGCCTATATAGGGAACAACAATTATAGGAAGAATAGAAATAGACCAGATATATAATCTACTATAGTTAATATTTTTCAATTCAATAAAATAATTAAATAAAAACGTAAGTATTACATAAATAAAAATTGATATTATAGATACATGCATCATAGAATATGTGTTATACCTTTTTAAACCAGAGTATATAATAGACTTAATAGCGAATAACTGAGAAATTCCAACACCACATGCAACAGTTAATACTAAAATTAAACTTAAAAAGTTATTACTTACATAAAACCCACCTAAAGGCAGGATGTTTAATAAAAGTATAACACCTATAATAAGAGATATAAAAAACTTTCTTCTTGTAGAATCTATCTCAGAAAAATCAATCTTTTTATATGAATAAGCTGAAAAGTTCCTCGGCATAATAAGATAAAAAGAGAATCCTAAAAGAATAGCTACTAAAAAATTACTTATTTTAGGTTTAATAAAATATAATTGTGAAATTGTGTTATAATTTGCAAATATACCTGCTACCATAAAAACTATACCAAGAAAAGCAATAAAAAGATAAGGAACTCTTTTATCTTTATTATCATTAAAAAGAAATAGTATAAGCATAGGGAATATTATTATTGCCAGGCCTAGATATGAAGATATATCAGGAAATAATAGTACCTGTAAAACTTTAACTTGAAAAAAAATCATTGGAAAAAATGCTAACATAAATATATAATTAGCTACCTTTGATATAAAATTAAAGCCAGGGTACCTAAATGATAAAAAATCAAATGGTGTATATATTTTATATCTTTTAAAAGAATACTGAAGTCTTTTATATACCATAGATAAAAAGAAAATCCCTACTAGAACACCAATTAAAAAAGCATAGCCTCCCCACCAGCCAAATGTATTATAAATACCAACAGAACTTAATAATAACCATAGATCAAGAACTAAAAAAGATGAACTAAAACCAAAAAGTAAAATAAAAATATTATTAGTTGTTTTTTTTCTTAACTTTCTATCAGACTCAACCTTGAAGTTTAATAAAAGTGTTATAATTGAGTAAAATAATATTAAAACAAAAAGAAAAATAAGATTTTTTACAATACTACTCATCTTGAACCTCTTCTGTAAAACAAAATTATTCTTTCACTAAATAAACTATAAAAAAAATTAAAATTGCAATAAATCCAATAAAACTAGCCAGGATAATAAAAAAAGTATTAAAAGTATAACTTTTATTTAAAATAGATAATATATATAGTAAAATTCCTATAATAAAAACAACAGAAGTGTAAAAATTACGTTTTGTATAGATCTTTTTTTCGCTATATTTTCTTTCACACCATTCAAGAAAATTATTATAAATAGTTGTAAATAAATTTTTTTTAGCAATATTACCCAATGATGCTTCAACCCTATCAAAAAGAGCTTTACATTTAGAACATTCTTTAATATGACTTACAAGTAACAAAAAGTTATCTGCTGTTATAGATCCAGCTTTATATTTTTTTATAAGTTCCTCTGCATCCTTACATAACATCTGTTAACTCCTTAGTTTAAAAATAACCAGAGAAAGATAGGTTAGCAGTTAATTTATCATTAAAAAATTCTTGAGAAAAGTCTGTATAAAAACTATACATAATTCCAATACTCATTAAAAAATGATCTTTAAGCTTTATTTTTAATGATAATTCATTGCCATAAGAAAACAATAACTTTGATGTTTCATAATTATTCTGAGAATATCCAGAATTAAGACTTAACATAATAAAAAAACTATTACTCACAGGAAATGCCCCACCAATAACATAATACCCCGTTAATTTATAAATACTATCTGTAAAGTTATAATTAAAGTCCACTCTTATACCCATCAAAAAATAATCAAGAATAAAAAAGTATATAAAATCATTTGTCCATAATATACTTTTTAAATTACCACTTCTTAGTGCTTTGTTTTCAAACCAGCTTATTCCTCCTATCTCTATAATTCCCTTTTCTGTGTAATTTTTCACTCTTTTAGGTTGTTGTATATTATAATTATAATTAAGATTTTCTTTGTCAAGAGTTTTTTCAATACTATCTATTTTATCCTCTTTAACTGGTTGATTATTTTCATCTTTTTTCTCATCTTTGTTATTTTCCGTAGTTTTATCTATATCCTTTTGTCCATCATCAACTTTTTCCTCTTTTTTAGTTTCATCTTTTTTAGTTTGATCACCATCTGAGACATTATCCTTTTTTTCATTATTTGAATCAACTACATTGACTTTATCAGAAGGTATATTTTTAGGAATATTTTGTGAATAAAGGAAATAAGAAAAAAAAGATAAAATTGTAAAAATCGTAAGTATTTTAAAGATTTTCATTCTCAGCCCCCATAAAATAATGTATCCAATAAATTAAGAATAACACATAATTATAATTTTCGGTAAAAATAGATAAAAAAATTAAAAACCATTTTTTTCATTTTTTATAAGTGTAAAAATAGCATTAAGATCATCTTGAGACTTTGCTATATCATCTATCGAAATTCTAACAAGGTTGGCAAGTTCATCTTTTTGAGTTGTTATCTTTGCCGAAGTATCAAATAAAACTTTACTATCATTTTCTAATTTTCCGGCTTTTTCCAGAAGATTATTAGAGTTCTCATAAACTTTTTTCGATGATTGAAATAAAAGACTTGAATTAGAATAAATCTGTTTTGAATAATCTTTTGTAATATCAGCAATAGCTCTCATTTCTTTGGCTATTATGTTTATACCACTATTTCTTCCTCCTACTTTAGTTGCTTCAATAGCTGTATTAAAGGCAAGTATATTCAGTTTGTTAGATACTGATATAATATCTTTTGTTATATCAATAATAGCCTTAGATGACTTTTCAGTTATAAAAGACTCCTCTTTAAGATTTTGACTTATTATTTTTGCATCTTCAAGTTCATTTTTTAAACTACCTGCTATTCTTTTAAGCAATGTATCACTATCACTATCGAGTATATTACCCAGTGACTTTGCCATATCAAGAATCTGAGTAATATCGTTAGAAAAAGAGACAGCTCCAATTAGAATTCCATTATCATCAAAAATAGGAGATGAATATGATAATAATGGTGCACCAAATACTTTTCTGGGTAAAACAGAAGATACTATTCTTCTCTCCTTTAATGCAAGGTATATAGCACTCCTGTTATCACTATTTATTTCAAGCCCACCTTTTAATCTATCAGGAAACATAAGCTTATCGTAAGGTGTCCCATTCAAAGAATAATCTTTTGTATGATAAGAATATGTTACTCTAAAACTGTAACCTTTTTTGATCTCATCTCTAAAACAGTGGAAACTAGCCCCAAGCCTTTCTTTAGTCTCTTCAATCATTTTATCCAATTCTTCTTTATCCTCTGCTTCAAGATAATTGAACTCTTCAGCAACAGTAATTATAAAGTCTTTCCCAAGTAAAGATGAGAGTATAGGTGGTATTACTTTAAAACCTAAAAGTGTTATGTAACCCTTATCGTTTAAAATATACTTACCCTCAGAAGTTTTTAAATTAAAAATCCTAAAACTAAAATATTAAAATTAAGAAAATATTAATTACCTTATTGACTATTGAGTTTAAAGAACAAAATATTAATTTAAAAAAATTGTAACAATTTAAATATATAAAAAACCTTAATTGGAATCAAAAAATAAAAAAACTATCCCTTGTTTTCTTAAAAAGATAATAAAAATAATTATTGATTTCTAGCTAAAGAGCCTTTCAGTCAAAAAAATGAAATAAAAAATAGATTATAAATTAGGATATTCAATATTGGGAAGTTTAGAAATACAGACTTGAAATTGATATCCCTAATCAAGATTTTTATCCATTTAACTATAAGAAGATATGATATATAGGGGCAAATGTGGGCGGTACAGGGCTCGAACCTGTTACCTCCTGCTTGTAAGGCAGATGCTCTCCCAGCTGAGCTAACCGCCCCTTATTAGATTGAATGGGCAGGAGAGGACTTGAACCTCTGTAGCCTTCCGGCGGCAGATTTACAGTCTGCTCCCTTTGACCACTCGGGCACCTACCCTAAGAGCTGGCGATAGGAATTGAACCCACAACCAGCTGATTACAAGTCAGCTGCTCTACCGATTGAGCTACGCCAGCTTTCAATCTTGCGAATTTAAATATAATACTTAAAAGAAAAATTACAAAAAAATTTTTGTAATAAAATTTATAAATAATACTTTCAAGAAAATTAAAAAATAGATCAAAGTAAAATATTTGAAAAAATTAGCATGTGTAAATTTGTCTCTTGTGTGTCTTTTTATTACATTTAAATAAAATAATTTATAAAATAAGGTCAAAAAATATATGAGAATAATAGCTGGAAAACTAAAGGGTAGAAAAATAGATACCCAGGGTAAAGGGCTAAGACCAACAACATCTGTTGTAAAGTCTGCACTTTTTAATATTTTAGGAGATGATATTATAAATAAAATATTTATTGATGTTTTTGCTGGAACAGGAAGTGTTGGCTTTGAAGCTTATAGCAGAGGTGCTAAAGAAGTTATATTTATAGAGAATGAAAGAAATGCAATAAAATTGTTAGAAGAAAATATAAAAAAACTTAATGTAAATGGTAGGGTTATAGGTATTAATGCATTTACATTCTTAAAAAACTATGAGATAGAAAATGATTTCATATTTTTTTCTCCCCCCTATGACACTATACACTGGCCATCTCTTACAAGAGAAATAGAAAAATCTAGGCTAATTAAAAATTCATTAATAATAATTCAACATCCAAAATATGTAGAAATAGAAAGTTTTCTACTAAATAAAATAGATGTAAGGAGATACGGGCTAAATAAACTAACATTTTTAAGAAGTAAGGAGTAGTAAATGAACACAACAGGAAATATACTTATAGTTGATGATGAAAAAAATATAAGAGAAGGTCTTAAAAAAACCCTTGAACTTGAAGGATATAATATTGAAACAGCATCAAATGGTGAAGAAGCTTTTGAGTTTATAAAAAATAATGATTTTGATTTAGTAATAACAGACATAAAAATGCCAGTAATAAGTGGTACAAAATTACTTGAAATGATAAATAACATTAAACCATATATAAAAGTAATAATGCTTACAGGCCATGGTAATGTTGAAACTGCTGTCGAATCAATGAAAAAGGGTGCATATGACTTTTTTACAAAACCAGTTGATATTGATAAACTAATACTAACAATAGAAAGAGCAATAAAAGAAAAAAATATAATACTTGAAAACATAGAACTTAAAAAACAACTTAATGAAAAATATGGAATTGAAAATATAATAGGAAGTTCATCATCACTTAAAAGCGTAATGGATATTGTAAAGCAGGTTGCACCAACAAAAGCAACTGTACTTATAGAAGGTGAAAGTGGAACAGGAAAAGAGTTAATAGCAAATGCTATTCACAGGTTAAGTGATAGAGCAGATAAACCACTTGTAAAACTACACTGTGCAGCCCTTAACGAAAACCTTCTCGAATCAGAGCTATTTGGTCATGAAAAAGGTGCGTTTACAGGTGCAATAGCAATGAAAAAGGGAAGGTTTGAACTTGCTGATGGTGGGACACTATTTTTAGATGAAATAGGCGAGATTTCTCCAATTATTCAGGTAAAATTGTTAAGAGTATTGCAGGAAAAAGAGTTTGAAAGAGTTGGTGGAACAAAAACAATAAAGGTTGATGTAAGAGTAATAACAGCTACAAATAGAGATCTACTACAAGAAGTACAGAAAAAAAACTTCAGAGAAGATCTATATTATAGATTAAAAGTTGTATCAATAAAAATGCCACCCTTAAGAGAAAGAAAAGATGACATTCCATTACTTGTTAATGCTTTTATAAAAGAGTTTTGTCAGATAAACAATAAGCCAATGCTTACTATATCGCCAAAAGCTATGGCTATATTAGAATCATATTCATGGCCAGGAAATATAAGAGAACTTAGAAACTTGATTGAAGGTATGGTTGTACTTGCGAGAGGAAATGAAATAACAGAAAAAGATATTCCTCCTCATATAAAAAGTGAGATAATTGAGAAAGACTTTGTAAAAATAAATCTTGGTCTCCCGCTAAGTGAAGTTGAAAAAATATATATTTTGTCAACACTGAAGTTTGTCAAAAACAATAAGTCTAAAGCAGCTAAAATACTGAATATTGGCAGAAAAACACTTCACAGAAAGTTGTATGAATATTTTGGTACAAGTTCTTCTGACGATAATTCTGATGAAAATGAAGAAGAAATAAATGAGGAAGTTTAAAAATTGTAACCAAATAAAGACCTTGCTTTATTAAGTTCATAATAAAGTTCTTTCTCTCCTATTTTATTCTTAATATATCTTTGAGAAAAATGAAATATTCTTACCCTCTCAGCTCTTGATGCACCTGCAATTATACCAGCCTGATAAGCAGTAAGATGATATGTTTTTCTTGCCATATCAATCTCTTTATGGGTAAAATGAGTCTCTATAAAAAGGTTTTTAACATCTTTTGACAGAGAACAGGCCTTTATAAAATTATCTTTTGTAAAACCAATATCAGTAATATAAGCATGAGAGGGAGCTTTTTTGAGAAAAAGTATTTTGCTCTCGACAAGTTCTCTTATTTTAAAAACCTTATTATCAACTTTGATATAATCATCAATCTCATCTTTAATTAATTTTTTTTTTACATCAGTAAGCCATTTACCAGGCTTAAGTTCAAATGCTAAAAGTCTTTCTTTATCAACAGCATATCTATTTTTTTCTTCAAGTCTAAAACCTAACACAGGTATTTTATGGTCCATTATAGAGGTTTTAACTAGAAAACTTTCTTCATCCAGAATTAAATCTGTAAAATCACTCTCAGAAATAAGTTCTTTTGAAAACTTTTCAGATGAAGAAAAAAAGTATGTTTTTATTCTGCTCCCTATCTCTTTTACATAAAACTTAATGTTATAATTATCTATAAGATTCCAAGTAAATGATTTTAAGACCCCTTCCACATTATCAGCAATACCTTCAGGTCCAAAGACATATACCTCTTTGCCAACAATTTTTAAGATTGTCCTTAAAAACTTTACAAAACCACAAAAATGGTCTATATGGGCATGGGATATAAAAACCCACTTTATTCTCATAAGTAGAGAATTAGGTACTTTTGATACATCACCAAGATCAAAAACAAGGTTATCTCTTGAATTAAGCTGCTCCACATAAAGAACAGGATCCTCATAAGGAGAATTAAAAAAATAGAAAGCAAAGTTACTTCTCATTAAGATTCCTTATTTCTTCTGTAATAATGGATAGGATCCCCCAGAGAGTTTAAAGCAACACTTTCCCCAATCATTTTTATTCTATTTAAAACGCAGTCCTTGCAATCTTCAGAGTTTTCATTAATACACGGCTTGTTTTCATAAAGTCTATAGTCTTCTCTATATTTTAAAGGTGTAATATTTGGCATAATAACGTTTGCACCTGCCAATATTCCTTTCTCTCTTCCAGCTGGATCTATTGCCTGAAGTGCAGTTGTTGATGCAATATTAATGTCTTTCATCAATATTCTCATTATAGCAATCATTTTTAATGTAAGTTCAAACCTTTCCTTAAGCGTAAACTTAGAATTATACTTAAAAAGAGGTGTATCCTTATGTTCTATATATGGGCCCATACCTATCATATCAATATCATTTTCAACAAAGAAAACAATATCAGAAACTAAATCATCAATTGTCTGAAAAGGAAGTCCAATCATAACTCCTGTGCCTGTCTGATATCCAATATTTTTTAACATTTTAATACATTCAACTCTATTATAAAAACTATGGTCTTCAGGGTGTATTTTTTTATATAAATCTTCATTGCTTGTTTCTATCCTTAAAAGATATCTATGAGCACCTGCTTCAAACAACTTTTCATAATCATCTCTCTTTTCCTCACCAACACATAAAGTTATTCCAAGTTCATTATTGGTAATACTCTTTATTTCCTTTATAACTTCAACAAGATTATTTATGAAGTCTCTATCATCTCTTTCACCTGATTGTAATACTATAGAACCAAAACCAGATTTGTAAGCAAAAATAGCTGATTCTAGAATCTCCTCTTTATTCATACTATATCTCTTAATTTTATGATTATCTCTCCTGATACCGCAGTAATAACAATTTTTCTTACATATATTAGAAAACTCAATAAGACCTCTTAAATATACTTTCTTACCTACATATCTCTCTTTCACCTCGTAAGCAGCTGAAAATAAAATATCAATATCTTCATTGGTAGAAAATAGATATAAAAGAGCATCTTTATCAGGGTTACCACTTTCAATTTTTTTTACTGCAGAAATGATTTTATTCATCAAATAAAATTTAATCCTAAAATTTTAGATAAAAATTTAATGAAAAATTAAGAATAAAACTAAATTAATAATAGTTTGAACCTGCTATAGCAATTGCTAATGCATCTGTCACATCATCAAAAGATTTTATTTCAATACCTAGTAGCATCTGTACCATTTTTGAAACTTGATCTTTTTTTGCCCTGCCAAAACCTGTTATACTTTTAACCTGAAGAGGGGTAACTTCGATAAGTTTAACATTATTTTGAACAACTGATAATATTATAACCCCTCTTGCCTCAAGTACCTCTGTTATAGTTTTCTGGTTTCTAAAAAAATATACTTTTTCAACAGAAACTATATCTGGTCTGTAGTTTTCAATAATCTCTTTTATTTTATTGTATATTATTAAAAACTTATCAGATAATTCTATAGATGGTGGAAGGTCTATAAGACCATAAGTAATTGCTTTATAAATATTCCCCCTCTTTTCAATTATACCATAACCTACTCTACTACTGCCAGGATCAATCCCCAATACTATCATGCCAAAGATTCCATTATATTATCAGGAATATCAAAATTAGCATGTACCTTCTGAACATCATCGTGGTCTTCAAGTAATTCAACAAGCTTTATAACTCTTGTTGCAGTATCTTTATCTTCTATATTAACAGTATTTTTTGGAACCATGGTAAGTTCAGCGTTTTTTACTTTATCTTTAAAAACCTCTTTTAGATTTTTTGTTAAGCCTTCAAAAGATTCAACACTACAATAAACATTTACAATATCACCATCACTCTCTATATCATCAGCACCAGATTCTATTGCAACCTCCATAACTTTATCTTCTGATATACCTTCCAGTGTAATAACTCCCTTTTTTTCGAATATCCATGATACAGCACCTGCTTCAGCCATACTACCACCATTTTTTGAAAGTAGACTCCTAACTTCAGAACCAGTTCTGTTTTTATTATCTGTCATAACTTCTATTAAAAGAGCAACACCACCTGGTGCATACCCTTCATAAATATATTCCTCATAATTAACACCAGAAAGTTCACCTGTCCCTCTCTTTATTGCTTTATCTATATTATCTTTAGGTAGGTTATTATCTCTTGCTCTCTCAATAGCAAGTCTTAATCTTGGATTAGCTTCAGGATCTCCTCCCCCTATCCTTGCTGCAATAGTTATCTCTTTAAGTATTTTTGTGAAAACTTTTGCTTTTTTAGCATCCTGAGCTG
Organism: Spirochaetota bacterium; assembly: GCA_029552945.1. GTDB lineage: Bacteria > Spirochaetota > GWB1-36-13 > GWB1-36-13 > JAKPDD01 > JAKPDD01. The sequence continues at coordinate 181,599 of JAKPDD010000046.1, read as the reverse complement.
CTTTTCTATGTTTAATATTAGCCCATTTTGAGTGACCAGACATCTTAAAACCTCCAATTAACTACAAAGATTAGTTTAAACAAGTAAAATTTAACTATTTAATTCAAATTTTTTGTAAAAAAACAGAGATTAGTTGTAATTAAAAATAAAACATAGAATAATTAAATTAAGATAAAAAGTATGACTCTATAACCTGTTTTAATTCTTTAAATATATTAAAGTTCTCAACCTTTTTATAAATACTACCTTTTATATATATTAATGAATAATCAGTCCCTCCAACAACAGCAATATCAGAGTCTTTAGCTTCTCCAGGTCCATTAACAGTACATCCCATAACAGCAATAGTTATGATTTTATTTATATCATCAAAATTTTTGAATGAATCCATTAATTCCAGTGTTATTTTCTCAACATCAATAGAGGTTCGCCCGCATGTAGGACATGAGATCCATTTTATTCCATTCATAAGTCCAAGAGATATCAATATCTCTTTTGCAATTTTAACCTCATTAACAGGATCACCCGTTACAGAGACTCTTATTGTATCACCTATACCATCCAATAATAGTACACCTATACCTATTGATGATCTTACAGCACTTATCATTAAAGGGCCAGCCTCAGTTACTCCAATATGTAAAGGATAATTTGATTTCTGAGAAAAAAGTCTATTTGCCTCAATATTATTCTTTATATCCGAAGACTTAAGTGAAACTTTTATATTATAAAAACCTAACTTTTCTGCTTCCTTTATAAAATCCAGTGCTGAATATACCATACCCTCAGAATCTGGCTTATATCTTGTCCTGTCTATAGAACCTGTATTAACACCTATTCTTATAGCAGTATTTTTTATCTTTGCTTCCTTTATAATCTCTATCAATTTTTTTTCATCTTTTATATTTCCAGGATTTATCCGTATACCTGCTATACCTTTTCTTATAGATTCTATTGCAAGTTTATAGTCAAAGTGTATGTCTGCTATAAGTGGAATGCCAGATTTTTCAATAAGATAAGGCAAAACTTCAACATCCCTGTTATCTTTAACAGATACTCTTACAATTTTTGCTCCCTCATTCTTTAGAGAGATTATTTGAGTTAGAGTTTTCTCTTTATCTTTAGTCTCAGTATTTGTCATGCTCTGAATAACAATAGGATTTTCCCCCCCTATTCTTACATTTCCAACAGATATAACCCTTGTTTTACTTCTTTTTATCATCATTATCCCTATAAACAGCTATATTATCTAGGTTTATCATATTAAAAACAACAGTACTACTTCTATAAAGTTTTACTTTACTTATCATTTCATCAACTTCCAGGACTTCGGCATGGCCAATTACCTCAGGAGTATTAAATGGATTGCCGGAATAAAAAGAATCAACAATATTTGAAAGGTTATATATAATAAACTTATCCCCCTTCTTTATACCCTGCAACTGCCCTAGACTTATTATAGCCTCATCATCATCAATCTTTATTATTTTACCAAAAGGTTTAACATCTCTCTTTACTTGTTCACACAATTCAATTATAGAATTCAAAAGCCTATCATTACCATATTTTCTTACAGTATACTCTTTATATATATTACCAGTGTAAAGATTAACAAGCTGGGCAACAAACTCAATATAATTTTCACCTTCTATAAACCTTAGTCTTAATAGTAATCTATTTGTTTTTTCAATCTCATCAATCTCTTTCTTTTCAATAGACTTAACATTAATAGAGTATGTATTCATAAGAGCACTTATGATATAATCTTTTAAATCATAAGATATAAAAAGGTGTTTATTATTATCCTCTTCAACAATATCAGAGACTAAAACCTCAGGTAAAAACAAATACTCTTTATATTGATCAATTGAGTTTTTATAAGAAACCTTATCCCATAAAAATCTATTATTAAGATCTATAAGGTCCTTTATCTCCTGGTCAAATCTAACAAAAAGACCACTTTTTAAAGTGTTTAAAAAAAGGTTTATCAATCCCCTCTCCCTAAATATATTAGCAAGGTATTTTCTTATATCAAGAGATAAAGGATTTATTCGGAGAGCTCTTTTGAGTAATAAAACTGTTTTATAATACTCACCCTTTTCATAAGAGTTTTTAGCTTTTTGAAAATAAAAATTACCTAAGTCTTTTCTAAGCTCATATCCTAAAGGCATTTTTTTTACTACAAGTTCATCAATTTTAAGCCTTATCATCTCATCAGAAGAATCTTTTTTTATTCCTTCCATAAAAAATCTTATAGCGTCTTCATTTCTACCAAGTCCAAGATAAGCAATTCCCAGATAATAATAATATATACCCAATGGATCAAGTTTAAGAATATGATTAATTTTATTTATTGCTGAAGCATATTCTTCCCTTTGAATGTAAAAATATATAGCTTTTCTTAAGCCATCTTTAAAGTCTGGGAAAATTTTTAAAGTAAGCTCAAGATAAGAAACAGCTTTCTCATAATCTTTAACTTCAATATAATAATTAGCAAGCGAAAAAGTAACACGATAATCATCACTCTTTATTGTTTCAGCTTTCAGTAGATATTCATAAGCCTTTTCATAATTTTTCCATCTCATATATATTGTTGCAATTCTAAGGTAAGTAAGATAATCGTCAGAACCCTTTATAACCTTTTGATACGTATCCATAGCTTCTGCTAATTTACCAAGTTTATAATAATAATCTCCATATACTCTTAAAACCTCAGGATCTCTTGGATTTATCTTGTATGCCTTATATATATAATACTCTGCACCCAATGTCTGTTTTGGATCCCTTGCTAAGGATAATTTTATTTTTGCAAGTCTTAAGATATAATTTGTGTTCTCTGGGTCATAAAAAAGTGCTTTTTGATAATATTTTTCAGCTTCAATATAATTTTCAAGACAAAAGTATGAATCTCCTGCCAAAGCATAAGCTTCTTTATAATAAGGATTAAGTGCAATAGCTTTATTAAAATATATACTTGCTTCATAACACTTATATGAATCAAGTAAAACCTTTCCTTTGTTATAAAGCTCTGTTGCAGTCTCACAAAATATATAAAATGGTATAAATAATGATATTAAAAAAAATATTTTTTTCATAAAAACTCTCCGAAATCTTTCAAACAAAAATTTTATTTTAAAATGAAAACAATATCTTAATAAATAAAAAATAATAAAAATATTTTAAATGATACCGAATTTTTACTTTAAAAATTAAAATAATAGCTGAGGAAAAAAATTTATGAAAAAAAAATTTTTTACAATATTATTTTTAATAGGATTATCAGGTAATTACTATGGATTAATAAAAAAAATAACATTTTCTGAAGATAATAAGGAACTATTTTATCTTAAAAACTCAAAAATAGAAAATGGGATAGTGATTGAAACAGGTGATAAAGAAATCAAATCAACAAATGGAAAAATAATTGATTTTGAAAATATAGATGAAATTGATACAAACATAAGTACTATAGATGACAGAGTATTTGGTAAAAAAAGTGGACTTTTTTATAATTCTTCAAACTATCTTAGGTTTAAATACCAAAACGATTTTTCAGAAGGTATGGTAATAGACTTCTGGATAAAACCTTTCAGTACAGAAGTTGGAAGCATATTTTCAACTGAAAACCTTTCAATAGACGGTAACCTAAGGAAAATTAAAATATTTTTTAGAAAAGGTAAAGTTTATGTAAAATTTGATAATATTTTTTTAGACTCAATTACAAAAAAAAATAAAACAATAGAACTAACATCTGATAAGATAATAACTCTAAAAGAATGGCAACATCATAAAGTAATATATAATGCTACTATTGGTAAATTAGAATACTATATAAACAATATACTGGTGGACGAAAAATGGACAACATCTGATGGCAATCCCAATTCACCAATAATGTATTTAGATATACCATCAAATATATTTTACGTACTGGGAAAAGGATTTATAGGCCTAATAGATAATTTTTTTATATCAAATAGACCTGATAATATAGAAACAACCCTATTTTCAAGAGAAAATGGATACATATATACCCGTGTTATAAAAATGGATGAACTATCAGAGATTTACAACCTGGATATAAATGCAATACTTCCAAAAGACACATTTGTGAGATTAGAATATAGATATTCACTTGAACCATTTAGCGACAATACACCGGAGGATATATTAAAATGGGAAGATTATAATATACATAAAGTATCTTTAAATCCAATATTTAAAGCAAATTATATACAGTTTAGAATAACATTATTTCCATCTCCTGACGGTAAGTTTTCACCAATAATAAAGGAGTTACTAATTAAACATAATCCAATAAAAAGACCACCTATACCACTAGATTTAAATCTCTATTCAAGCAGAGAAGAGGTAATAATTATATTAAGAGAACCAACTGATAAAAATATAATTGGATATAAGATTTATTATGGAACTGAACAAAATTATTACTGGGGTGAAGATGCACTCGAAGGTAAGTCACCAATATTTGTAAGTATAAGTGATTTTGAAAAAATAGTTGGACAACCAAAAATAGTCTATAAACTAAAGGGCCTCCAACCTTTTAAAGTCTATTATATAAGAGTAACTGCAATAAATAAAGATGGGGTTGAAAGTCCTATGTCTGAAGAAAAATCAATAAGAGTAAGAGTCCTGGACTAACCCTTGTTTTTTAAATATTTAATCAATTCTTCATAAGCACGGGTTAATCCCTGTGCTACATCTTTTGCTATTTTCTGTTTTTCAGGATCACTTGAAAAAAAATCAGGGTGATATTTTTTCATAAGATTTCTATATGCTTTTTTTACATCCTCTATCCCAGCACCATATTCTAATTCAAGCATCGCATAATATCTTGCTATATCTTTATTATAGTTGTTTCTTGTGTATTTATCACTGGAATAATTGTAATAACCTTTACTATTAAAATTAAAATTTTCTTCATAAAATTTTTTTTCATTCTCTCTCTGTCTCATCTTATCTATAATCTCTTTTTTAAGCCTTTGCTTTTCCTCTATCTGTTTTTTAAGACTAGTTATATCATTATCTATTTTTTCAATAAGTTTTTTAAAATAATTATCATCTTTTTCTTCATATTCAGAATCATATATAAACTTGAAAAGAAAGTCCTGAATTACTCTTGAATATTTTTTAGCAATCTCCTGGATAATATCAAAAAATGTCACTTAACCTCCTCAACATCTGGGAAATTATCTGACTTTATAAATCCATTATCTCCGATAAACATAAAAGAATAATTTTTATAATTTTTTATAATTCTATAGCAATCATCAGGCCCTAATATAAAAAAACTTGTTGCAAGTCCATCAGATATTACAGGATCATCACCAATAACAGTAACACTATGATACTTAACAATAGCTGGTTCTCCGGTTCTTGGGTCTATTATGTGAGAATACAACCTTCCATTTTTAAAAAAAAATCTTTCATAATCACCGCTTGTAAAAACTGACTTATTTTTAACCCTTATTTTATATCTTGGTTTTTTACTTTTAGGATCAGTAATATAAACATCCCAATCCTTTCCAAACGCAAATATATCTCCCCCTATATTTATTACACCCTCATTATATTCCTTAGATAATTCTTCATAAAGTTTTTTTATTATATATCCTTTGGATATACCACCAAGGTCAATTTTAACATCTCTTTTTTTTTCAACAATACATTTATTATTATCAATTACATTTATACAATTAATACACAATTTTTTAAGAGCATTATCTATCTGTCCTTTAGTTGGTATTAATCCCTTTTTATAATCCCATATCTGAAGTAATGGCAAAACTGTTATATCAAAAACCCCAGTAATTTTATATATAAACTTTGAATAGTTTATAACATCACAAATTTCTGGAAGTGTTTTAAAATTTCCAACTCTATCATTAAAGTCAGTCAAAGCTGAATTTTGATCATATCTATTAAATACAGATTGAAGATTATAAACAATTTCCCTAGACTTATTATAATTATTATAGGTAGAGTTATCAGATGGCAATGTAATAGTAACAATTGTTCCTAATGCAGGAAAACTGAATGTTGTATATCTTTTACACCCACTAAAAAAAATCAAAGCAGGAAATATAAAAATTAATGTTCTTAAAAATAAAACTCTTTTTCTAAAAATCAATATCATATTGCTTCATCTTTCTATAAAGTGTTCTCTCAGATATACCAAGTAGATAGGCAGTCTTACTTTTATTAGCCCCTGTTTTTTTATATAAATATGATATATACCTCTTCTCCAATTCTTCAAGAGTTATAAGTTCGTCTTTTCTAACAAGTTGAACATAATCTTTATTGTCTATTGAAATTAATTGAGAAGAGTTATCGTGCATAGATAGAGCTCTTGTAACTGTTTCTGGCGTCACAACATTATTATTAGTTAATATTATTATTCTATCTACAACATTTTGAAGTTCTCTTACATTTCCTGGCCAATTATAATTAATTAAAATTTGCATGGCCTCTTTTGATATTTCAATTTTTCTGTTAGTATTTCTCTCATTTTTCTTAATAAAATATTCAATAAGTAAAGGTATATCTGCCTTCCTCTCTCTTAAAGGTGGAAGGGTAATTGTTATAACATTAAGCCTGTAATAAAGATCCCTTCTAAAAAGACCCTCTTCAACCTCTTTTTTAAGGTCCTTATTTGTTGCTGATATTATTCTTGCTTCAGTTTTAAGTATTTTTGTTCCACCAACCCTATTAAACTCACCTCTTTCAAGAACTCTAAGTAATTTAACCTGGAATGTTATAGGAAGGTCCCCTATTTCATCAAGAAATATTGTACCTTTTGTTGCAACTTCAAATAGACCAAGTTTTCTGTTAGTAGCACCAGTAAATGCACCTTTCTCATAACCAAAAAGTTCGGACTCAAGAAGGTTCTCAGGTATTGCACCACAGTTTATAGGGAAAAAAAGTTCTTGACTCCTAAGGCTACTCTTATGTATAAGTCTTGCTATAAGTTCTTTACCTGTTCCACTTTCTCCCTGAATAAGTACATTACAATCTGTCTTAGATATCTCTGATACAAGCCCTATTATCTCTTTTATTTTTGAATCATTGCCAATAAAACTCTCCTCTTTGCCAATAGACTTTTCAAGTTCAGAAATTTTATTCTCTATTATGCTTGTTATCCTGTTTTCAGTTGCCATTATTTTTTTACTGTAAGCCTTAAGTATTATTTTTTCAAGTGAAGTAAGTCCAAAAGGTTTACTTAAAAAATCAAAAGCACCCAACCTTAGTGCAGTAATACTTTTATCACCACTACCATAGCCAGTAAGAATAATTATCTCAGTTTCAGGTTTATAAGACTTCATTTTCTTTAAAAGTTCCATCCCATCACCTTCTTTCAACATTATATCAAGTATAACAACATCAATATCATTATTTTTGAAATATTCAAAACCCTCTTTTGAGTCAGAAAAATATGAAACATTATAAGATACGCTTTCTCCACTTATTGCTCTAAAATAATCTCTTATAGTAAGTCCTGTAATCTCTTCATCATCTATTATAAGCAATTCAACATATTCCTTTAAACTCCCCATTAAAAAATCTCCCTTTTACTCAATTACTTAGAAATTATAAATTAATAAAAATAGAATTTCCCTCTTTTTTATAATTTATCCCTTTTTTATCAAGATAAACACACATCTGATTATCTGGAATATCACAAAAATCCAGCCTCAATATATCATTTTTTTCCTCAATATTTTTTATACTACCTGACATAGATATTAATATAACTGAAATAGCTCTAAAAAAAGTGTTTTTTATATTTAAAATATTTGAAACAGAAAGATTTTTATTTTTGGAAAAAATTAATGATACTATTTTTTCCCAAAAATCATTAAACTTGATTGAATCAATGTTTTGCTCTAAAAAAACTCTCATAAAATCAATAAAACTATTTAAAGAGAGGCTTGCATTCCTCATTCTGTAAATAAATTGTTTAGAAAAATCAGAAAAAGATGATGATAAACAAGCTTCTATGTTAACAGAAAAAACATTTGCAATATTTCCCATTTTATGCAATATTATTTTAAAAACAGAATATAGAAAGTCTTCTCTTATATCGCAATTCATTATTAACCTTTTCAATTTAAAAAATTAAAAAACATATTCCATAACATATTTAAAAGATATATTTTTTTAGAAATAAGTCAAGTAATTTACAATAAAACTGATTAAATTTTAATAAATTACAAAATGATCAAAAATTTTTTAAGGAGAAATAATGGAAGAAAAAAAGACATCAGTTCTTGTTTTAAAAGAGATTAAAGCAATATTTGCTATAATAGCAGCAATAGCAATAGGGTCAGGAATTCCAGTCGTTCTCTTTATTTTTGCTTATCAGAATATACAGAACGCAACAGTAACGTCATGGGTTATAACAGGAGTTGTAAGCATTGGAGCAATAGCAAGTAGTGTTGCTGTACTGGCACTAACAAAACTCTTCAATGAAGAACTAAAAGAACTAAAAGATGTAATAAAGTCAAAAGATAATTAAAAATAAAAAAAGAGGATACCAGAAAATAGTAATACTGGTATCTCTTTAATTTCTTAAGATTGAAAATGTAATCAAAAATATTTTATTCAGATATTTAGTCTCGTAAATACTTTATACTAAAATAATAAAAATTTTGTTATTATAAATTTATAATAAGCAATAAAAAGGAAAAAAGATGATAAAAATAGAAGGTGAATACAATACTGCTAAGGTTTTTATAGACTCTGATATTGAAAAAGAAGCTGAAATTCAAATAAAAACTATAGTTGATCAAAAAATATTCTCTGAATCAGAAATAGCAATAATGCCAGATGTCCATTCTGGAAAAGGTTGTGTAATAGGCCTTACAATGACATTAGGTCAATATATAGTACCAAATTTAATAGGTGTTGACATTGGTTGTGGTGTTATTGCTATAAAAATTGGTAAAGAAAAAATATCTTTTGAAAAATTAGATTCTTTTATAAGATCACATATTCCCTATGGTTTTGAAATAAATAATAGAAAAACAGAAATCGACAAAAATCTTGAAGATAAAATAAGAAAAGTAGCTGAAACAGTAGGAACTGAACCTGATAAAGTTTTAAAGTCAATAGGTTCACTTGGAGGTGGCAACCATTTCATAGAAGTAGATATTGATGAAAATGAAGACTTCTGGTTATTAATCCATTCAGGTTCAAGAAATTTTGGGCTTAAAGTTGCTGAATACTACCAAAAAAAGGCAAGAGAATATATAAACAAAAACAATATAAAGATACCAAGAGGCCTTGAATATCTGCCAATCAATAAAGGTGGTAAAGATTATATTGATAGCATGAAAATTGCTCAAGAAATGGCTAAAAAAAACAGGTTTGAGATGGCAAAAAGAATCATAAATAATTTTTTAAAGATGGATATAAATAATCTTAAAATAATAGAATCTGTACACAATTACATAGACTTTGAAGATAATATTATAAGAAAAGGTGCAATTTCAGCACATAAGGGAAAAGAGGTAGTTATACCATTTAACATGAGAGATGGTGCCATAATTGGAATAGGTAAGGGCAATAAAGATTATAATTTTTCAGCCCCCCACGGAGCTGGTAGAAAAATGAGTAGAAATAAAGCAAAAAAGTCAATAGATATTGATGAGTTCAGAAGATCAATGGAAGGAATATATTCAACATGTGTAAGTAGAAGAACAATAGATGAAGCACCATTTGCATATAAAGATACAGACAATATAATTAAAGTACTTAATAATAGTGTGGATATAAAACTAAGATTAAAACCAGTATATAACTTTAAAGCACCTGAATAGATAATTAATTCAAATTTTAAGAACTCTGTTTATATTTATCAATAAGGTCTAATAGGTAAAAACTCCCTTCAAAGTCTTTTCCAACAATATTTATCATTTCCATTATACAATTTGTATTTTCAGTTTTAAAAAACTCCATACTCATCCTTTTTATATCCATAAAATATGGGATATTTTCATTATCTTTATAACTCAAAATCACTGTATATCTTAAAATCTCTTTGTTATAATACTCTTTTTTTATAAGTCTATTAAAACTATCATAAAAATACATAATCCTTTCAGTAATTCCCAGTCCCTCTATTTTACTTACCTGAGCTTTTAAGAGATTAGACTCCCATATAAACTCATAATCTCCATACTTTTTTTTAAAAATTTTTCCCTGACACACATTTATAAAAACTAACCTTTTCAAATTGTCATAGTAGTAATAATATATATAATTCCCGGCTTTTATCTTTTTTTTCATACAAAACAATACTCTAGTTTGTTTTTATTTCATTATAAATATCTGATAAAATTTCTTTGTAATCTTTTCTTCCATTTTCAATCTCTTTCATTAATTCTTCTAATGCCCTTGTTCTCTCTTCAGAAAAAATGTTTTTATATTTCTCAATAAGATATTTATATACACTAACACCCTTTTTAGTGGGAATAAGTTTATTATACTTACCCTCAATAATATAACCCCTTGATAATAAAGTCGATATTATCTGGCTATATGTTGAAGGTCTACCAAGTCCCCTTTCTTTCATTATCTCTATTACACTAGCCTGGTCAAATAGTGGTTTATCAGGTTTTACAAACTTTTCTTTAGAATCTATTTTTATACTCTTTTTCTTTACAGGTTTAACAACACTAATAGGACTTACAAGGTTCCAACCATCTTTATATATATCAACATTTAAAGAAATAGTGGTAGAATAAGAATCTATTTTTACATCTAGTTCCTGCTTTTTAACAACTACATCTCTCATCTGAGAAGCTATAAACCTTTTAAATATTAAATCATAAACAGAAAAATGTTTCTGAGTCATGTTCTTAGTAACAAAAAGGTCTCCTTCATATATCATTTCTCTCAACTCTTTAACATCAAGCCCTCTTGTCGGCCTTATACATTCGTGTGTTCCTTCCTCACCCCATGACCTTGTATATATTACATCTTTATTAAATTTTTCATTTATATAATCATATGCAAGGCTCTTACCATAATCTGAAACATGAATAGAGTCTGTTCTATGATATGTTATAAGACCATTTTCAAAAAGGTCTTGAGCAATACTAATAGCTTCTGAAACTGACAGTTTTAATACCCTATTTACACTTGATAGCAGGCTATCAGTCGTAAATGGTGGCATAGGAGCTATTTTTTCCTTTTTATACTTTGAATCCTCAATTAAAATAGTATCTATTTTTTTTATATTTTTTATATCATCCTTTGGAACATCAACCGAAAAAAACTCAGTTTTTATTCTATAATATTTTCTTTTATTATTTTTATTATACTCTACTCTATCAATAATATAACCTAAAACTGGAGTTTGGACCCTACCTGCAGAAATATTATATTCATCAAAAAAGTCTTTTAATTCACTGGAAAACTTAAAACCTATCCATCTATCCTGAATTCTTCTTAATATTTGAGCTTTTACCAGAGATTGGTTTATTAAACCAATATTTTTGAATCCTTCAAGAATTCCCCTCTTAGTTATCTCATGAAAAACAACCCTCTTTATTTTTGAAACATAAGGCGATAATAAAGAATAGATATCCCATCCTATCTTCTCTCCTTCACTATCAGGGTCAGTCGATATAAATACAGTATCAACCTCTTTTGAGACCTCTATAAGATCAATTATTATGTCCTTTTTATCATAAAACTCATCTGAACCACACAAAGGGCAGGAATTATAAGATGTAAACTGCTTTTTACACTTTTTACAAACCTTTATAGTCAGATATTTTGGAATATATCTATTATTCTCTACATCTACCCCATAAAAACCATAATTTTCAGTAGTTATATCATAAATATGTCCCATTATTGAACCAATTATAAGAGTCATACTACCTAAGGAAACCTCATATACATTCATTGATTTTAAATACCTTGTTGTAGGCTTACCTATTAGATTAGCTATTAAATTTGCTTTAGTAGGAGACTCAACAATCATAAGTGCTGTAAATGTTTTATCTTTAATAACTTTTATTTTATTATGTTCTTTCAAGATTTTTATTTTTTCTCTATCTTTATCAATTTGAGAGATTATTTTACTTATATCAACATCATTAAAATTTTTAATACTCCTATCTTCAAGCCACTTTATTCTCTTTTCTAAAAATGATATAAGCCTCCTATCATCTTCCAGTATTATGGAAAGACCTTTAGTAAAACCATCAATACTCAACCTTGAAGTCCTTCCAGAAGCCTGTATATAGGTAGGTACATCTGGTACAAGAAAATATTGACCATCTTTATCCTCTTTAAAGATAACCTCGTTTGTATTTTTCAAAAGTTCAACAATATCATTTCTTTTAATATAATCTTTTGCAAGTAATAGTGAATATTCTACAACTTTTGTATTAAAATAATTCTTTTTTAAAGTTTTTAACTGTCTTTCTATCTTTAATTTATCTTCTCCTTCAGTAACATAAGATAATGCACCCAATAATCTTATAAGCTGAAAGGAATTAATACTATCACCTGAAAAATCAACTTTAAACTTATAAGAAGGTACCCCTACAAAAATTGCATATCGTATAATTTCAGGAAGGTCTATCCCCCTTACAAGAAGACCGTATGATGAAGCAACCCCAATTATAATATCTATTTTACCTTCAGAAAACTCTTCAATAATATTTTTTACATTATCCGATGAAATAACCTTTACTATAAATTCATCTTTTAAAGAATCAAAAATATAATTGGCATACTCAAGCCCTTTATAAATAGGCACAAATATAATTCCACCACTACCAAGCAATTTAATATACTTTCTAAGATTATCAATAGAAAAGCTATCATAAAGGTCAACAACGTTTGAGCCAGACTTTGCCCTTTCACCAATATCAAAAGATAATAAAGCTTTAAATAACTTTACTCTTATACCTTTTGCTTTATTAGTAGCAGTAGATAAAACAAGTATACCAATTTTCTTATTTATACTTAAAGATTCAAGTTGTCTTTTAAGAGAAATATGATTGATTAAAAACTCATTATCACCTGACTTTTTACTAAAAACAAATGATGACTTTACATATTCATAACCCAATTTAATATCATCATCTGAAAAGCCTATAAGTTTTAAAACATATTCTATATTTTTTGATGTTCTTAAAAGTGAATCAGTATCATCAGCAAATACAAAGTCAAAAAACTTATTTTCAACAGATTTAAAGTTACGTGAAAGAAAATTATTAGTAATAACAAGTACATCAAACTTGTTTTTATCAAGCAATTTAAAAAACTCTTTTTTCTTTAAAGGTGTATTGATAAAAGAAGATGAATAAAATAGTATATTTAGCCTTTTATTAATTTTATTTAAGTATTCCTCAATTTTAGCTTTTATATTAAGCAACAAGCTTGTATTTGGAAGAATTATAAGTGATCTCTTTTTTTCGTAAACTGCATAATATAATGCTGTAATAATACCGAATGTTGTTTTACCAATTCCTGTTGGTGCTAAAGCAGTAAAACTCTTATTTTTTAATACCCTCTTAAACCATGACCTCTGAATACTCCATGGCTCAGCAAGTATAAGCTTCTTAAAAAATTTTCTATATCTATTATAATTATCTTTAATGTCTTTTATATCCTTATAATCTTTTAAACTTTTATTTTCAACCAACATTTGATATACATAATCAACGTAATCCTTATTATTGTTATTATTTTCTTCATACTTTTCAAGACATAAACTGCATGGATATTTGTGTATATTTCTGTTATCAGAGTTTATTCCGTGACAATTAGGGCAAAAAAGATCATATAATCCTAAATAATTTTCCATAAAAAACTCCTAAAAGATAAATAAAAAAGTATTCAATTAATTTAAACATTAAAAAATAAAAAAAACAAAAAGATTTAAAAAATTAATAAAAAGATATAAAAATTAAATAATTAAAATTTGAATGTTGTCGAAATATTATATTTAAATTACTTTTCTTAAATCAAGAGGGAGGGAAAATGAGAGTCTATAATCCATATCTTAAACCTTATGATGTGAATCTAAAAATAAACAATAACAAACACATAAGTGATAATCTATATACCAGAAAACCTGATAATGTTGTAGGTTCATTCGGTGAAGCACTAAATAATGCTTTTTCAAATCTTAATGACCTACAGATAAACGCTGAACAACTACAGGTTAAAATGGTAACAGATCCTGAAAGTGTCAATCCTCATGAAGTATCTATTGCACAAACAAAAGCTGAACTTGCTTTATCATTCGCGAAGTCTGTAATTACAAGACTTGTTGATGGGTTTAAAGAACTTCAAAATCTAAGATAACATAAATTTTTAATTTAGAATTTTTAGAATATACCACAATTGGTATATTCTTAGATTTAACATCAATAATATTTTATTTTAGTATTTTTAATTCTATAATAAAAATTTTAAAATTTAAAAATATAGTTAATATATTTTTTGATTACTATTTTAATTTTTGTTATACTTAAATTAAAGAAAAAAATTAAAATGTATATAATTTTATTTTCAATATTAGGGAGGGGGCATTATAATGAATCCAAAGGAGATTATACAAAAATTAAAAGAAGCACTTGGGAAATTAAATCTTACTCAAAAAATAATTGTAGGTAGTATAATATTAGCAATAATTATACTATTCATGGTAATATCTGTATCTTCAACATCATCTGGTAAATATCCACTATATGGTATAAACTATAAAATAAGTGAAAAAGACTTAGAAAGGATCCAAAAAGCATTAAAAGGTATGAATATAGAATTTGAAACTATTGATAATCAGATATTTGTTAAGGATAAAGAGCTTGCAGCAAAAGCAAGAACAGAACTTGGACTTGAAGGTATAATACCTCAGGGAATAAAGTCATGGGAATTATTTGATAATCAACCCTTTACTACTACAGACTTTGAAAGAAAAATAAATGTAAGAAGAGCAATAACTGCAAGTATAAAGCAACATTTAGAAAAATTAGACGAAATAGAATCAGCCGATGTAGTTATATCTTTTGGTGAAGAAAAATATTTTAAAGATGATCTTAATAATTTTCCTCTAACTGCCTCAGTAGTTATAACCCCATCCCCAGGTAGTGATATAACCACAAACAAAAAGAAAATAAAAGGTTTAAGAGACCTTATTGCAAAAGGTGTTGATATGTTAACACCTGAAAATATAGTAATACTTGATAATCAGGGTGATGTATTAACTGATAAATTAACTGAGACAGACGAAGAAGAAAATATAAGACTTGCAAAAGAACAGATAAAAATAAAAGAAAAACTTAGAATGCATTATTATAATGAACTTAAAAAACTACTTGAGAGAGTCTTTACATCAGACAGATTTGACATAAAACTTAATCTTGAGTTAAATTGGGATGTTGTTAAAATGAAAGAGAATCTTTTAAAACCAGTTATAATAAAACCGGACAACCCTGAAACACCTTATGATGATAGTGTAGTTGTGGATTCACTTACAGTAAGTAAAAAAAGTACAAAAGAAACATTTAAAGGTCAGGGTTATATTCCAGAAGGTCCTGCTGGAATAGAGGACCAGGTACCAGCTGGGCTTAAGGAAAAAATGGATAGATACAATGTTTATGAGAAACAGGAGGATATTGAAAATAAAGAGTTTAGCAGGTCAGAACAGGAAATAAGAAAGGCCCCATATGATATAAAAAATATGACTGTTACAGTATTTCTTGATGGTCTATGGGAAAAAGAGAGGGATAAAGAGGGAGATATTATTATAGAAAATGGGAAAATAAAAAGAAAGTTTATACCAGTAGAGGACATAATAGTTAAAAAAGTTGAAGAGAGTGTTAAAGCATATATAGGATTCAATGAAGGTAGAGGAGATAAGGTTGCAGTAAGTTCAATTCAATTTGACAGAACAAAAGAGTTTGAAAAAGAGGATGAGGAGATAAGAAAAGCTGAAAAAATGAGAAAAACAATAATGGCAGTTATAATAGGGTTGATAAGTTTATTTGTAATATCAATAGTATACAAAGCAATAGAAAGAGAGATGGCAAGAAGAAGAAGATTAAGAGAAGAGGAGCTTATAAAACAACAGGAAGCATTAAGATTTGCTGCACTAAAAGCTGCGGAACAGGAATCGGTAGGTGCTGAACTATCACCTGAAGAGAGAGCAAGACTTGAATTACAAGATAATGCTATTAAACTTGCAAAAGAAAAACCAGAAGATGTTGCTAAACTATTAAGAACATGGTTAAGTGAAGAATAAACAATAAGGAGGTAAAAAATGTCACAAGCAGTTGAACAAAAAAAACCAGGGAAAAGGCAACTTACTGGAAAATCAAAAGCTGCAATTTTTATTGTAACTGTAGGCCCTGAAGTATCATCTCATATATTCAAACACTTAAAAGAAGAGGAAATAGAGCAACTTACTTTTGAAATTGCAAGACTTGATAAAATAGATCCATCTGAAAAGGAAAAAGTATTATCTGAGTTTCAAGAATTAATGATGGCTCAGGAGTTTATATCATCAGGTGGTATAGATTATGCAAGAGAGGTATTGGAAAAAGCAGTTGGTACTCAAAAAGCAATAGATATTATAAATAAACTTACCTCATCACTACAGGTAAGACCTTTTGACTTTGTAAGAAGAGCAGACCCAGCACACTTATCAAACTTTATTCAACAGGAGCACCCGCAGACAATAGCTTTAATACTATCATACCTTGAACCTAAAAAAGCAGCTCAAATTTTAAGTAACATTGAGCCAGAAAAAAGGGCAAATGTAGCAAAAAGAATTGCAACAATGGATAGAACATCACCAGATACACTAAGAGAGGTTGAAAGAGTACTTGAAAGAAAGATATCAACAATAGCAAGTGAAGACTTTACAATGGCAGGTGGTATAGACACAATAGTTGAAATACTTAATAATGTTGATAGATCTACTGAAAAGTCCATAATGGAAGCATTGGAGGAGGATGAGCCTGATCTTGCAGAAGAAATCAAAAAGAAAATGTTTGTATTCGAAGATATAGTAATTCTTGATGATAGATCGATACAGAGAGTATTAAGAGAGGTTGACCACCAAGACCTTGCAAAAGCTTTAAAAGCTGTTGACCCAGAAGTACAAGAAAAAATATTTAGAAACATGAGTAAAAGAGCAGCTCAAACACTAAAAGAAGATATGGAATATATGGGACCACTTAGAATGAAAGAAGTTGAAGAAGCCCAACAGAAAATAGTTGGTATAATAAGAAAATTGGAAGAAACTGGAGAAGTAGTTGTTGCAAGATCTGGCGAAGATGAAATAATAGTTTAAAATAGGAATTTTATTATGAATAATAAAATAAAAATAGTATTTTTGTTATTTATTATTTTCTCAATAGAAATGCAATCATGTACCTCAAACGCAAAACCAAAAGAAAAACCAAAAAAAGCTATTATACCAGTTACAATCCATCTTGAAAGTAATTGTAGTAGCAATACTTTTATATTAGAAAAAAATGGTCAAAAAGAGTGTTATGAAAAAAAACCTTTCATAACTGGCGATAATATAAAACTAATCAGCTTAACATCAGGACTTGTAAAAAAATATGACCTTATAATAGAGTTTGACGAACAAGGTACTAAAATATTAAAAGAAGTAACAACAAATAACATTGATAAAAAAGTTACTATAATATTTGATGGAGATGTTATAACAACACCAATCATAAAAATGCCTATTAACAATGGTAAAATAATGGTAACAGGTGCATGGGAAAATGAAGAAAAGGTATATAATTTCGTGAAAAAGATAGAAAAAGATATTGAGCAAAGAAAATAGAATTAATTTCAGCCAAGTTATGTGTTTATATTTCATCAAAATAATAATAAGACAAGTTTTTTACTATAATACTTTAGATACTTAGAATAATACTTAAAAAATATTAACAAATTTGTAATAATTCAAAAAGTAAATATATTAAATTTTTAATAATGTTGACAGAATATAAAATAAAAGGAGATAAAATGAAAAAATTATTACTGCTTACACTTATAACATTAATGCCATTAATAGCAATTGCGAAGGAATATCAAGCAAATCTTGCTGCAACCAGTGGAAATATAAATACACCTTCTGCAGACACAATAGCCAAAAACAATGTTGTATTAAACTCATGGTTATTATTAACCGACAATACTGGATTTTTACCAAGATTATTAATATCTTTTGTTCAAAACTGGGAAATAGGATTTGGTGCTGATTTTCAAAAGCCAAACTCAGACGATCCATCTTATATTTTAAATACAAAATATAAGTTTTATGATTCAAGTTCTATAAAAGCAGCGATTGGTTTTGATTATCAATATAATGTAAATAATACAAATACATGGAATAATTACCAGTTTTACCTTGCATTTACATGGGAAGGATGGGCAAAAACATCAGCAGTAATAGGAAAAACATTTGGAGACTATGCATCAAAGGAAAATATTGACTTTGGCGTCGGTATAGAAAAAATATTGTTATCAGGAGATATTGGTAAATTAGCAATAATTACTGACTTTTCAAATTATCAATACAGAAATAACCCAGCAATACATGGTGCCGGCGAGCTTAATAGAGGTATATTTTCTGCAGGGGTAAGAGTACTTTTTCTTAATAACAGGCTTAACGTAGACTTTATATTTACAGACTTACTAGATAGTACAAGGGAGATGGCAGCATCTTTCTCATTAATCTTAAATTTTTAAACAAAATTAAGGACTTCGGAGAGTTTTTTTATAACAATTTGGTTCTCTCCGAACTCTTTTTTAAATCTATCAGAAGAAAATATCCCCTCTTTAGCTATAAACTTTATACCAAAGCTATAAGCCCTCTCACCATCTTTTATAGAATCTCCAATAAAAATAATATCATTCTTTGAAAGTCCTGTTTTTTCAAGAAAATATTGAAAATGAGCAGAGCCTTTTTCAAATCCTTCCCTATGACCCATAACAACATCAAAAATAAAGTTTTCTTTTTCAAGAAACCTTATTATCACATCTTCAAAATTACCTGATGATATTCCAAGTTTTATACCTCTATCTTTAAGTTTATTAAGAGTAAAAATAGAGTCATCATCAATCTTTTCATTTTCGATACCTTTAAGTTTAAGTTCTTCAAACTCTTTTACAACAATACTATTCATATCTCCACCAGGTTTTATAATCTCCATTTGTCTTACAAAAGCAACACCTGAAGTCTCTATATAAAGTCTTTCAGCCTCCTCTATTGGTATTTTATAGTATTTGTTTATTATAATACCTGCAACTTTTTTAAAATGTTCCATTGTATCAATAAGTGTACCATCAAAATCAACAATAATTCCTTTAATTTTAATCATACAAAATCCTTAAAAAATTTTAAGAAATTAAAATTTATAAAATAAAAATTTAATAATCTTAAATTTCCTTGTTAATTTTAGTTAGTAATTTATAAACAGGAGGAATTTTATGAAAAAAATAGTTCTAACAGTTTTATTGCTATTCTTAGTTATTGCATGTTCTAAGGGTAGTAAAGGAGCAAACACACCACATGATGCTGTAAAAAACATGTATACTTCAATAATTAATGGAAATGGTGGCGATTTTTACGACTCACTATCAAAACAATCAGCAGATAATATGGAAAAAATGTTTAAGGGAATGTTTACTTTCGTACTCCAAATGAGCAAAAACTCAGGAAAATCAGATGAAGAAACAAAAAAAATGGAAGAACTCAACAATTATTCTGGTAGAGAGTTTTTTGTAAAATTATTTGCTCAACCTGATGTAGCTAAGTCTATGAAAGAAAAAAGTGGAAAATTTGAAATAATAGATTCAAAAATAGATGGTGATAAAGCAACAGTAAAAACAAAAACAAATGATCAGGAAGAAGACATAGAAGTAATAAAAGAAAATGGTTATTGGAAAGTCAATCTTAATTTTGAAAAAAATAAATAAACTTTTCTAAAAGCCCTTAACAAAAAGGGCTTTTTATTGGATATTATATTTTTTTAGTTTTCTATAAAGAGCAGTCCTTTCTATATTAAGTATTCTAGCAATCTCTTTTTTATATTTATATCTTGATACAATAAACTCAAGATATTCTTTTTCTTTACATTCTAGAAACTCTTTTAAAGGCATTATATTATGACAATTTGGAATTGAAAGAAAAATATTATTTTTACGGAGGTTTAAAAACTTTATAACATCATCTTTGGTTATTAGTTCAGACTCTGACATGACTGTACACCTTTCAACAAAGTTTTTAAGCTCTCTAATATTACCTGGCCAATCATATTCTATAAGTATTTGTATTGCATCCTTACTTAATTTTATATCTTTACCAGAACTATTTATAAACCTTTCAAGTAATATAGGTATATCATCTCTTCTTTCCCTTAAAGGCAAAAGACTTATATTTATAACATTTAATCTATAAAAAAGATCCTGTCTGAATTTACCATTTGAAATTTCCTCCTCTAGATTCTTATTAGTAGCTGCTATTATTCTTGCATTAAGCTTTTTTACTTGTGTTGAGCCTAAGGGAGTAAACTCTTTATTTTCAATAACCTTTAACAACTTTGCCTGTAAACTTATTGGTATTTCACTTATCTCATCTAAAAATATTGTACCACCTGATGCTGCCTCAAACTTACCTTTTGTATCCTGATATGCTCCAGTAAAAGCACCTTTTTTATACCCGAATAGTTCACTCTCAAGTAAGGTTTCAGGTATTGCAGCACAGTTTATGTCAATAAACGGCCCATGTTTTCTTAAAGACATACTATGAATAGTCTCTGCTACTACCTGTTTTCCTGTCCCATTTTCACCGGTAATAAGTACGGTTGCATCAGTTCTGGCTGCTGTTTTTATAAGTTTATCTATCTCTTCAGAAAACTTTGATATACCTTTGATATATTTCAAAGGAGCTAAATTCTTTTTCAAAATCTTATTTTCTTCCTCAAGAACTTTAAGCTTCAAAGCATTATCTATAACTTTTAATATCTTTTCAATAGAGTCTGTCTTCTGAACATAATCAAATGCACCAAGCTTTATAGCCTCAACAGCAAGTTCAATATCATTTTTGCCTGAAAAAATTATAACTTTTGTATCCAAAAACCTATCTTTGTTCTCTTTTAATACTTCAATTCCACTCTTAAATGGGAGATTAATATCTAAAAGGATAATATCAATCTTATTTTTTAAGATAAGAGGTTCAGCTTTTATCCAGTTTTCAGAAATTAAAACTCTATAAGAGTTTTTCTCAAGAAAATTCTTTATTAACTCTCTTACACTTAAATCATCATCAACAACAAGTATGGTACCTCTATTATCTTTATTCTCCAATGAAAATATCCTGTTTTTTTTCTGTTTTTCTTGTTCCAGTTGCACCAAATAGTGGGCTTTTTTCAAGGTTTGCAATCATTCTTTCAAGCCTAAATAGAATAAGATTTATTTGTGACATTGTCCTTGGAGTATTATAATTTATTGTATCTGTTAAAGTTTTTATATTATTTAGAAGTAAGTTCACCCTTGCTAATGAGTTTCTTACATCATTTGCCATAATAGTATCACTTGTTGCTAATATAGAGTTTATCTGAGCCATCATTCTTTCAATATTTGTCTTTATTGTATTACTTCCAATAACAGAAAATAGACCGCCCTGACTTAATTGCATAGAAAAAATACTAAGATAATAAGTAAGATTAGTCAAGTTTCTCATAAAAGGCCCTTTTGGGTCTAAAACAGAGGTAATATTTTCAAGTAATGGCCCAACTTTATCAAGGAGTGGTATTTTATCATCACTCCCTTTTACTCCCCTTAATGTAAGCAAGAATTCACCTTCATACATATGATTTGATGGTATTACATCCCCCTCCTTTTTTATCGCATAATACTCTGTACCTGGCACCATTTTTATAGTAATGCCCCCTAAAAAACCCAAAGCAGGTGGAATAAAAACTATTGCCGAATCCTCTCTAATTTTATCTATAAACTCACTATATATAAAAAATTCAACCTTAACTTTATTCTCTTTAGTTACAGAAAAGCCTGTTACCTTACCAATAGGGGTATCAGGGCCTAACAATAGTATATCCTGTCCTGAGTTTACATCCTTTACTGTGTTTATAATTGTATAAAAGTTAATTTTAGAATATAGTATTTTCTTTTGTTTACCTAAAAGGATAAATATTGTTAATATCATAAAAAAACCTATGAACATAAAAACAGTTGATATTTTTTCAATCTTTTTCATTATTTATACCCAATAAAACTTTAAAAGCAAATATAAATTATCGCATATTAAATTAAGAAAATTAAATAAACAGTATAGCATTAAAAAATTATAATATATATTAAAATTAACGAATTATATAAAAATAATTAAATCCTAAATTAAAATTTGTAATTACTAACCTTATTATTTTAGTATATTTATTATTTAAATTTTTTAATATCATTTATTTTTATTACAGGGAGAAAATATGAATGAAAAAAGGTCATTTCTAAGAGTCCAAAAAAATTTTTATTTGCAGTTTAAAATAAGAGGAAAAGAGGAAGTATATGAAACAAAAACCTATGACATAAGCCTTGGTGGTATAGGATTCTTTTCTCCAGTTGAAATCCCTGAAAATACAATAATACATATCAGAATGAATGTACCAGGATTTGCAGAAGCTCTTGCTCTAAGAGGTATAGTAAGATGGAAAAAAAAGACAGAAGATAACAGGCTATTTTTAGGTGTAGAATTTTATAATATTGACTCTACAGAAAAAGATATAATCTTAAAGTCTTTAAGAGAGGAAAATACTGTTGAAAATTAAAAACAGGTTATTAATATATCTATTTTTTTTAATAAATATATTTCTACTAAACACGTTAACATACACTGCTAGTAGCAATATAGAGATACTTTTTACTCATAAAGATAATATACTGGAAAAACTAATTGATATTATAAGAAGTTCTGAAAAAAATATTGAAATTGCTGTATTTGAATTAAATCATGAAAGAATAATAGATGAACTTATAAAAGCAAAAAAAAGAGGCGTTGATGTAAATATAGTCCTTGATGATAGAGCTAAAAAAACAAAAGAAATAAAACCACTTTTTAATAATAAAATACCAATAGTATTTGATAATAAAAAATCATACATGCATAATAAAATATTAATAATCGATGATAAAATAGCAATAACAGGTAGCATGAATCTTACATATAATGATATAAACCAAAATAGGAATAATCTAGTTATAGTAAAAAACGAAAAAATAGCAAGAAAATATAAAGAAGAATTTGATGAGATGTTTTACAAAAAAATATTTGGTAAAGGTGAAAAAACAAAAGATTATTATTTTAAAGTAGATGAAGTAGACGTAAATATATTTTTTTCACCTGAAGAAAAAGTTGATCAAATAATAGAAGAATCAATAAATAAAGCAAAAAAAAGTCTATTTATAGCAGCTTTTGCACTAACACATAAAGGAATAATAAAAAAAATAAAAGATTTATCAGAAAAAATTGATGTTAAAATAGTTCTTGACAGACACCAGGCAAAAAATGAAAATAGTATATACCAATACCCAGACTTAAGAAAGTTTATTACACTCTATAACGGAAAAGGTAAAATGCATCATAAATTTATAATTATAGATAATAAAAAAGTGATAACAGGTTCATTTAACTTTTCAAAAAATGCAACTGAAAAAAATGATGAGAATATAATGGTTTTAACCGATAATAAAATTGTTGATATATTCAAGAAAGAGTTTGAAAAATTATTTGAATAAAACCTAAGGGCAAAAACAATGGCTAATGATAAAAAACTAAATAAGGAAAAGTTTGAAGAAGTAAACAATCAAATAAAAGAAATAATTACAGCCTATCAGCAGGATAGATTCTTGATACCAATAGAAAGAAAATTAGCATCACTACACGATAGATTAAAAAAAAGCCTTGGTAACTTTATAGAAAAAGATGAAAATATAAATGATTTGATAACAAAAATGGAAAAATCACTTAATTTTATACTGTCAGGTCAAATTGATTATGTAACAGATACAGATATTGATGATATGAATTACCACATGTTATTATGGAAATTACACCAGTATTTAATAAAAAATATATATCCTACTCTGGAGTAAAAAAATGTGTGGAATAGTAGGTTATACTGGAAATAAGAAAGCAAAAGACATTTTAATAAGTGGCCTTAAAAACCTTGAATACAGAGGGTATGATTCTGCTGGAATATGTTTACAAGAAAATAATGAATTATTAATATTTAAAGATAAGGGGAGAATAAAAAATCTTATTACAATAATAGACGGTCTTTCACCTAATGCGATATCTGGTATTGGTCATACAAGATGGGCAACACATGGTGAACCAAATCAGATAAACTCACATCCACATACAGACTGCAAAAATAGTATAGCAATTGTACATAATGGAATTATAGAAAATTATACAGAAATAAAAAAATTCCTTGAGAGTAAAGGACATATTTTTAAGTCTGAAACAGACTCAGAAGTAATATCACACCTTATTGAAGAGTTTTACGAAGGTGACTTTAAAGAAGCATTCCTTAATATGTTAAAAATAATAGAAGGGGCTTATGCAATATTAGCAATGGATAAAAATACACCAAACACTATAATAGGTGCAAGGAAGGGAAGCCCACTAATACTTGGTATAGGAAACAATGAAAACTTTTTAGTATCAGATCCAAGTGCAATAGTAGGCTATACTGCTAATGTTGTGTATCTTGACGATGGAGAAGTCGTAATAATAAAAAATAATGAGTTTGAAATATTAGATCCTGTTTCAAAAAAGTCTATAAACAAAAAAGTAGAGCATATAAGCTGGTCATTGAAAGAGATAAGCAAAGATGGATATCCTGACTTTATGCTTAAAGAGATATTTGAGCAGCAACAAACAATTAAAAATGCTTTCAGAGGAAGAATATCTATAGAAAATTATGATGTAAAACTCGGTGGATTAAAACTTACACCAAAAGATATACAGGATATTCAAAGAGTATTTTTTATATCATGTGGAACATCATGGCATGCTGGAATATATGCTAAGTATGTTATGGAAGACCTATCAAGAATAATTTCAGAACATGAATATGCATCTGAGTTTAGATACAGAAACCCTCTAATAAAAGAAGACGATATCTTCTTTTTCATAAGTCAGTCAGGAGAAACAGCAGACACATTGGCTGCATTAAAATTAGTAAAACAATTAAATGGACGAGTATATGGTATTACAAATGTAGTTGGAAGTTCAATAGCAAGAGAAGCTGGGCAGGGAGTATATACACACGCTGGCCCAGAAATAGGAGTTGCATCAACAAAAGCATTTACTTCTCAACTTGTTGTAACACTTCTGATAGCACTATACTTTGGTAAATTCAGAAAAACAGTTCCACAGGATAAACTTATAAAAATAATAGAAGACTTAAATAAACTTCCAGATATTGTTGAAAATTTTCTTAAAAAAAACATAGAAATATTAAAGTCTATATCATTTAAATATAAAGATATATCAAATGCACTATACCTTGGAAGAGGCCTTAACTTCCCCATAGCTCTGGAAGGAGCACTTAAACTAAAAGAGATCTCTTACATACATGCTGAGGGCTATCCTGCAGCTGAAATGAAACATGGCCCAATAGCTTTAATAGATAAAAACTTTCCTGTATTCGTAATAGCAACAAGAGAACTATACGAAAAAGTAATATCAAATATAGAAGAGGTAAAAGCAAGGGGTGCAAAAGTAGTTGCAATAGCAAATGAGGGTGATAAAAAAATAACAAAACTTGCTGATGATGTTATATTTGTTCCAGAACTCGAATATCATGTACAACCAATTATAAATGTTATTCCATTACAGCTTATAGCATATTATATAGCAAGTTTTAAAGGTAAAGATGTAGATAAACCAAGAAACCTTGCTAAAAGTGTAACTGTAGAATAAAAAGTTAAACCTTTAAAAATTAAACAAAAAAATATATATAAAATTTTATTACTAATTTTTTTTATCAAAATTTTCTAGAATAATCGTTCAATTACAAAATTAGTCTTTAAAATTATTATATTAAATCTTTTGGGTTAAAAGTTTTAAAAAATTGTTCAGTTAATAAAGATTTTATCCACTCCTTAAAATTTCATATATTCAATTAGCTTTATTAATAGTGGTTAGCATGTCGATTTACTCTAAAAAGTTTTAAAAAATAAATTTTTAAGAATAAAATCCATAATTCACAAATTTATGAACAATTTATCACAAAAAATATTGAATAAAAATCTGAAAATACTGATTGAAAATCAAAACAAACATAAAATAAAAAGGGGCACTCCCCCTTTTAAAAGAATAATATATTTTTAATACCTTCTTTCTCTTGAAAAACCTCTGTCTCTTCTAAAAGACCTATTTTCATTTTTTGGTTTTGCTATATCTACCCTCATTTTTCTTCCTTTAAACTCAAACTCATTAAATCTTTCTTTTGCATCATTTGCTTCTTCTTTTGTTTCAAGTTCAACAAAACCAAAACCTTTTCCTTCAATTACTCTAACATCTTTTACAGTATAATTTTCCTCAAAAAATACTCTTAATTCTTCATTTGTAACCGAGTAATTTAGATTTCCAACATAAAGTTTGTTTGACATTATAATTTTCCTCCAGAAAATAATTATTATTTGGTAAGTGAGTTTTAGTAAAGATTAATCGCAAGTATGACTTCTTTAGATTACTCTTAAGATAAAACAACTTACAGTATTTAAATATAACAAAAAATTAAATAAAAGTAAATATTTTTTTAATTAAATAAGGGGAAAGTTAATTCCCCCTTATATTATAGACCCATTTTATCTTTTTTAAATATTCTAGTATCCATAATCTTTGGTGACTTTATTATTGGTTTAAAGTCCATATGTGTTAATATATCTTTTTCTATATCTATACCAGGTGCAATTTCAATAAGTTCAAGTCCTTCATCAGTTAATTTGAACACTGCTCTCTCTGTAATATAAAGTACTGGCCTTTTAACTTTTTTTGCATATTCACCACTAAAAGTTATATGTTCAACATTTCTTACAAACTTTCTTGTCTTTCCTTCCTGTACTATTTTTAATTTAGTATCTTTTACTTCAACCTGTAAATCACCTGCAGTAAATGTACCAAGGAAGAAAACTTTTTTAGCATTTTGTGTTATGTTTATAAAACCACCTGCACCTGCAAACCTTGGTCCAAACTTACTTACATTAATATTTCCAAACTGATCAACCTGAGCAAGCCCTAAAAAAGCAAGGTCAAGTCCCCCACCATCATAAAAGTCAAATTGATAGGGTTGGTCAACTAATGCTTCCATATTAGAAGAAGCACCAAAACTTAAACCACCTGCCGGTACTCCCCCTATTGGTCCTGGTTCAACAGTAAGAATAAAATTATTTAATATTCCTTCCTCAGCTGCAACAACCCCAACTGCTTCTGGCATTCCTATACCAAGATTAACAACAGAACCCTCAACAAGCTCCATTGCAGCTCTTCTTCCAATTATCTTTCTTTCATCAAGCGGTAATGGAGTTATAGCAGATAATGGTATTTTTATCTCACAGCTATAAGCAGGATTATATTTTTCTGAAAATGTTTGCCAGTGATTTTCTGGCTTAGCAACAACAATAAAATCTACAAGAATTCCTGGTATTTTTACATCTCTTGCAGCCAAAGATCCTGCTTCAGCAATTCTTTCAACCTGAACTATAACAATCCCCCCTGAGTTTTTAGCTGCTTGAGCCATAGAAAGATTCTCAAGTGTAAGAGCCTCTTTTTCCAGTGTAACATTTCCCCTTGTATCCGCTGTTGTACCCCTTAATATAGCAACATCTATTGGTATAGACTTATAAAAAAGATACTCTTTACCATCAATCTCTATAAGTTTTACGATATCCTCTTTTGTCCTTTCATTCATTTTCCCGCCACTTATTCTTGGATCAACAAATGTTCCAAGTCCAACATGAGTAATATGCCCTGGTCTTTTACCAGCTATAGCTCTAAAAAGGTGTGATATACACCCCTGCGGAAGGTTATATGCCTCTATTTTGTTTTCAAGTGCCATTTTACCCAACTTTGGTGCAAGCCCCCAGTGACCGCCAATCACTCTTTTTACAAGTCCTTCATATGCAAGGTGATTTAATCCTTTCTCTTTACCATCCCCCTGACCAGCAGCATATATCAAAGTAAGATCCCTTGGTTCTCCAGTTTCAATAAACCTCTTCTCTAATGCTATCGCAATCTCCTCTGCAAAACCATTGCCAACAAAACCTTCTGTTGCAACAACATCACCAGACTTTATGTTTTTAACAGCCTCTTCAGCAGACACTATTCTAGCTTTCATTTTAAACCTCCTGAGAAGAAAATAAAAAATACAAAAAAGCCCCCAGAAGAGGGCTCATAATCTAAATAAAGTAAGATAATTAGAGTTTAAATATTGGTTTTATAGGTTCAGGTAGATTATCACCTGCAGAACCTTTAGTAAACAATGATACAAAAACAGTTGCTGATATTGAAACAACTATTGAGAGTGTGTAATATGGGAAAGGTAGTTTATATATACCTGTTCTATCAAGTATTGGTAGGAGGATATTTAAGAGTATTGCAAGAATTATACCTGTTAGTACACCCTCTCTACTTGTTCTTTTCCATAATAATCCAAGTGTAAGTGTTGGGAAGTTAACAGATGCAAAAAATCCCCATCCTATTGTACCTAATATAGCAACCATATCGGTTCCCCAATAAGCAAATCCAATAGACAGTAATGCTATTAAAATCATTATTACTCTTCCCCATGCTATCTGTTTTTCTTGTGATAATTCAACACCAAAAGAACCTAATATATCTCTAGTAATACTTGAAGATGCTAAAGTTAAAAAGTAACTTGCTGTGGATATTGTAGCAGCAAAGAGTGAGGCCATAACTAATGTAGAAATTATTGGTGACTCAAGTGCATTTAAAAAAACAAAAGCAGCATTATCAGCCTTTTGAAGTGGTTCTATCCTACCCTGAGCAAGCAAATATAGAGCACCATATCCTACTAGGATCCATACAAGTGATGCCATAGCATAAGTTACACCACTTAAAAGACCTGCCTGCTTTAGTCCTTTATAGCTCTTAACAGTATACATCTTACTTAACATTGTTGACTGAGACATTACAAATACAAAAAATACAATTGTAAATGTTATTATTGTCTGTAATGGTGCAGCACCAATACCATCAACATATTTTGTTCCAAGGTTTTGAGCCTGGGCAATAGAGACCATAGCATCACCTTTAGTTAATATGAAGAAACCAATCACAACAGCAAAAACACCTATAAGCATTATTAAGCCTTGAAAAGCATCTGTTACTATACTTGCAGCCATACCTGCTTTTAATAAGAATATAAGCATTACACCCATAAATATGACTATTGCCCATGTTTCAGATACACCCAACATCTGAGCAAGAGTCATTGCCGCACCTTTCATCTGAGATGAAAGATATGCAATTGCTGCTATCAATAGGCCAAAAGCAAATATTGCTCTTATTGCATTACACTGATATCTTACCCTTGCTATGTCAGGTAATGTTGCAACAGATGTAACTTCTGCCATAGCTCTCATTCTTTTACCTAATATCCAGTATGCATAAGCAAAACCAGGTCCACATGCAATAGTCATCCATATAGAAGAGAAACCCAATTTATAAACAAGCCCTGGCCCCCCTACAAACCCAAAAGCACTCATCAATGCAGCCATTGAAGCAAGCCCAATAGTTATTGGACCAAAAGACTTTGTTCCACCAAAAAAACCCTCCGCTGTTTTAGCCTTCTTTGATGCCCATACTCCTAATAAAACAGATATTAATAAAAACATTATAGTATAAATCACAGTAAAAGTACTTGTTTCCATGTATTCTGTTAATTTTTTGTCCTGAGCAAATACAGAAGAAAAAGCGATAATATTAAACAAAATAATTCCTAATATTTTACCCAATTTCATAGTTCACCCCCTATTTAAGTTTTTGATATTTGCTTACTTCATTAAGAAAATCATTCCACTCTTTTTCATCAACACTCTCATCAAAAAATAGAACATATGATAAAGCAGTAGTAAGAAGATTTCCAATCCAAAAAATAAGTAGAGCAGCTGCCATAGAAGGATGCATACCTAAAATAAAATCAGAAGGATCAACAGATATTCCTCTATAACTTAAAACAAGATAAAAAGAGACAACCCAAACAATAAAAAGAGTTATAGCAGGATAAAATAATGGGACAGGTGATTTTACTTCATTTCTCTTTTCAATTCCCATCAATAAATAGAAAAATACAATAAAAGGCATTACAAAGAAAGTAATTTTTAGTAGATCCTCATTTTTAGACCAGCTGGCTATCAAAAGCCATATCCAGAGAATAGCATTGACCACATGTAATATGGTCTTTGCATTTTCACTTAACTTAATTTTCATCAAGACACCTCCAGTTATTTTTTTGTTAACAAGCAATTACATTATAGTCAAAAATTGTTCCAAAATATAAATATTTGATAATCAATACTTTATATATATTTAAAAAAGATAGTGTCCCTATTTTAGACATATAGAAAAATAAAAACTAAAGTAAAAGATAAACAATAATAATAAAAATGTATGAAAACACAATGAATTTAATTTGTACCTATTAGTGTCTATATATTAGACATAATGTTTGTCTACTTTATAGACATTAAAATATGATTCATAATTCAATTCCAAAGTCTTTTATCTTTTTGTATAACAAGCTCCTTGCTATTCCAAGAAGTTTGGCAGCTTTTTTCTTGTTCCCGTTAGCTTTATTCAAAGCATCTATTATCAATTTTTTTTCAAGCTCAAATATAGATGTTTTATATTCCTTTATATTATTATAACGATTATAATAATTTTTATCTAAATCTTTTACATTTTTACTAAGTTCAAAGTTTAAAATATAACCTGGTATATCTTTAAGCCCTATCTTATATCCTTCAAGAGATACACTTACAGTTTCAACTACATTTTTCAATTCTCTAACATTACCTGGCCATGAATATTTTTCAAGTATATTATAAACCTCTTCATCAACTGCTATATCGCAGAATCCTATATTATCCATGTATTCTTTTAAAAAATAATCAAATAAAAGTCTTATATCTTCAACCCTCTCTCTTAAAGGTATCATATTAATTTGAAAAACTGATAGTCTATAATAAAGGTCTTCTCTGAACAAACCTCTTTCAATAAGTTCTTTAAGGTTTTTATTAGTTGCAGCAATTATCCTTACATCAACACTAATAGGTTTAGTCCCGCCTACTCTTTCAATTTCTCCTTCCTGGATAACTCTAAGAAGTTTTGCCTGCATTTTTAAAGGAAGGTCTCCTATCTCATCAAGAAATAGAGTACCACTGTTTGCAATTTCAAACTTTCCTTGTTTTAAGTCTTTTGCACCTGTAAAAGCACCCTTTTCATAACCAAAAAATTCTGATTCAAAAAGCTCTTCAGGAATAGCACTACAGTTTATTCTTACAAAAGGTTTATTACTCCTTGGACTAGCCAGGTGTATTGCATGAGCAATAATCTCTTTTCCTGTCCCACTCTCCCCAGTTATAATAACGTTTGAATTAGTTACTGCAATCTTCTTTGCTCTTTCAATTATCCCAATAACCTCCTTACTTCTTGTTTTTATAAATCCAAAATCATATTTAGCTGACCAATCTGAATTTTGAGACTCTTTATAATATGCAAGCTCTTTTTCTATCTTCTCTATCTTTTTTAAAAATTGAGCAACCTCTATTGAGTTCCTAAAAAGTATTAGTCCTATAACCCCTATAAACCTGCCGTTATCAAAAAGAGGTATTCTACTTACAAGAAGTGGTTTTCCCTTTGTTTCCCAAACATAACCAATTTCAGGTTTTTTTGTTTCAGAAACTATAGGTATTCTGCTCTCTTTTATAACATCTTTTATATATTTACCTATACTCTCATCTTTATTTACTTCAAGAAACCTTGCATAATTTGAGTTTATATATATAACATTATTATTTTCATCTGTTATAACAATCCCATCATAAGCCTGTTCAAACGCATTTAAAAAATATTTAAACAACTTTTCTGATGGTATCTTATTTTCACTAATATCTTCAACTTTAATAGCAATATTATTATTTAAGTCAGAGATCTTTGTTAAAAAATAAATTTTATCATCGTATTTTATAGTCTCAGAGTTTTTATCAGATAATGCAAACTCTCTTAATACTTCAATAAAGTTATATTCTTTAGACTGGGTAAATATAAGATTATAATTTTTGTCAAAAACAAAAAGCATAATAAAACCTAAAAATATATTATATGTAAAATACCTTTTATAAGTATTCCTATTATACCACCCATTATTGCTTTTTTTAAGACTCTAGAAGTTTTAGAACTACTTGCAAGTATAGCAACACCAACAGGATCAAGTGGATTAATAACAAACCCTGCTATTCTGTTAAGGTCAAGACTATTTAAAAGACCTTTATCCATTAAGTCGATAGTAACTCCCATCATTGCAGTACCACCTGCAATATACTTTGTAACCACAGGTAAAACTGTTATAGAAGGTATTCCTAAATGAGAAAACACTGGTTTTAAAACACTTTCAAGAAACTCTATAAAACCAATACCCTTAAGAACATTTACTATAAATAATGCGATGATTATCATTGGAATAGAGTTTAAAGCAAGTCTGAAACCCTCCGCACCCGAGTCCATAATTATTCTCAATATTTTTTCATTTGACTTTTGATAATTTATTTTTTTTAAGAGCTTAAGAGAATGGTCCCCCATATTTCTTGTAAGTAAATGGTAAGTTATCATACCGGTCAAAAACATAGATATTAAAGCAAAAAAAATTGTTATACCAAGATTCAATCCCTTTAGTGTCAATGGAAAAGTAGCATTTGCCTGAGGCATTGAAAATATTACAGCAAGAACTGCTGCAACCTCTCTTTCTGATATCGAATCATCTTCTTCCATTATAGCAAGTGTAGCAAGGGGAGCAGCAAAGTTTACAAAAAGTATCTGAAGAACAGCAAAAAGTCCTATAGCAGGTAAACCTGAAAAAAACATAACAGGAGAAGTAATAAATGCGATTTTTACTAATATCCCTTTTTTTTCAATAAGTCTCATAAAAGCCATCATTACAACAAGAATAGGAAGTAATATGTATACACCAATCTCAAAACCTGTTTTACCAGATGTTTTTATAATATCTATTATCCACATGATATTACCTTATAAATTTTTTTATTACTTCGATCAGTGTATCCTCATCAAAAGGCTTAATTATCCAGCCAGATGCTCCAAGTTTTTTAGCTTTTTGCATTAACTGTATTTCTGTTTCAGTTGTTAGCATTACTACTGGAATAAACTTAAAATTATCTTCGTTTTTTACCCATTCTAAAAACTCAAGCCCATCCATATTAGGCATATTAATATCACAAATTATAATATTCGGTTCAAATCCAGCCTTTAATATATTAATTGCTTCTTTACCATCAAAAGCATGTTCAAACTCAAATCCATTTTTTGTTATTATACTCTCAGTGTTTGCTTTTATAACATTAGAGTCATCAATTACAAGTACTCTTTTCATAAAATAACCCTGTTAAAATTTATTCTATACAAAATTTAAAATATTTAATTCAAAATATTAATAAAATAAACTTAAAACTTAAATTTTAATCTACAAAAATAATTTTCAATATTAAAACACTTTTTTATAAATAAAATTTTAAAAAATGACAAAACTTAAAAAGGATAAATCAATGAAAGATATGACAAAAGGTAGTATAATATCAAATATAATAAACTTCAGTATTCCACTTATATTAGGCAATATTCTTATGCAGTTCTACAATATAGTTGATGCCATTATAATTGGAAAATTTGTAGGTAAGGAGGGATTGAGTGCAGTAGGTGCAAGTTTTCCTATAATATTTTTAATAATTGCTATGATGTTTGGCTTTACAATGGGAGCAACAATTCTTGCTTCACAGTTTTACGGTGCAAAGAATATTGAAAAACTTAAAAAACTTAATGGTACTCTATATTATTTTTTATTCCTGTTTTCACTAGTTATAACAATAGCAGGAACCTTATTATCAAAAAACATTTTAAAACTTATAAATACACCTGATAACATAATAGAAGATGCTACAAAATACCTAAGAATAAACTTTTTAACAAGTGTATTATTGATTGGATTTCATGGACTTTCAAGCACATTAAGAGGGATAGGAGATTCAAAAACACCATTATATTTGCTTATATTCTCTAGTCTACTAAATATAATACTTGATCTTTTATTTGTAGTTTATTTTAACTGGGGTATTGAAGGTGCGGCATGGGCTACAGCTATCTCAGAAGGAATAGGCTTAATCACTGGAATAATAATCCTTGAAAAAAAGAACTCTATATTGAAAATAGATATAAAATATCTTAGACTTGATTTTAAATTACTTAAAATAATCCTTAAATTAGGAATACCTACTGGAGTTCAACAGATAGCAGTTGCTCTTGGTTTTGCAGGACTTACAAAAATTGTTAACAACTTTGGTGTTGATGCATTAACAGCATTCACAGCAGCAGGTAGAATTGATTCTTTAGCAATGATGCCTGCTATGAGTTTTTCAGCAGCACTATCAACATTTACAGGACAAAATATTGGAAAAGATGATATAAAGAGAGCTAAAAAAGGTATAAGTAAAACTCTACTTATATCAATTACTTACTCTTTTATAATAGTGATAATAGTAAATATTTTTGGTACTGATATAATTAAACTATTTAATAATGAAATCAATGTAATAAACATAGGTCATCAATACCTTGTAATAGTAACATCATTCTATATAGCATTTTCTATTATGTTTGTATTCCATGGTTTTTTAAGAGGTGTTGGAGATACATTGATCCCTATGTTTATAACAATAATATCTTTATGGGCATTAAGAATACCAATTTCATATATATTGTCAAAAAAAATTGGAGTAGTAGGTATATGGTGGGGAATACCTATTGCCTGGGTTATGGGAGCAATACTATCATTTTTATATTATAAATTAGGTAAATGGGAAAATAAAATAACAATAAAGAGATTTGGAAAAGAAAAGGTAGAGCAGATAGAAATTGCAGCAAAAGTTGAAGCATTAGAGTATGATAAAGAAAAATTATAAAAATTAATTTTAAAAATTTTATTAAAAAATTTTATATTTAATTAAATTTTAATACACTTCATAAAACTTGGAGAGGTGCTGGAGTTGGCCGAACAGGACCCCCTGCTAAGGGGTTGTACCGCCAAAAGCGGTACCGAGGGTTCAAATCCCTCCCTCTCCGCTTAATCAAAATACATAAATGGAAATAGTAGAAAATATAAATAAACTTTCAAGAGAAAAAATCCCGTTTATCTTTATAATAGACTTTGAAATGGAAAAACCTCTTTTATTTTCCATGAATGAACTGCCAGAAAACATATTTTTCAAGATAGGTAATATCCAAAAAATACCTGATACAAATATTAAAACTATTCCAGAAAAAATAAAATTATTTATAAAACCTATAGAATATGATAAATATTTAAAGAAAATAAACATAGTACAGGAAGAAGAGAGAAATGGAAACTCATACCTTACAAATCTTACATTCAAAACTAAAATAGAGACTAATATTCCTTTAGAAACAATTTTTATACTAGCAGAAGCTAAATACAAAATATTACTACAAGATAATTTTTTAGTGTTCTCACCTGAAACATTTATAAGAATAAAAGACGGTTATATATACTCATACCCTATGAAAGGCACAATAGATGCATCCATAGAAAATGCAGAAAAAATCCTATTGGAAGATCAAAAAGAAATAGCTGAGCATATAACGATCGTGGATTTAATAAGAAATGATTTAAATAGTGTATCTGAAAATGTAGAAGTTATAAAATATAGATACATAGAAACTATTAAAACTAATAATAAAAAAATATTACAAACAAGTAGTGAAATAAGAGGCAAATTACCTGAAAATTATTATTCAAACCTTGGAGAAATAATATTTAAATTATTACCTGCTGGTTCCGTATCTGGTGCTCCAAAAAAGAAAACAGTTGAAATAATAAAAAAAGCAGAAAATGAGAAAAGAGGATACTATACAGGTGTATTTGGCTATTTTGATGGGAAAAACTTAGACTCATGTGTTATGATAAGATACATTGAAAAAGTTCATGATAAAATATACTATAGAAGTGGTGGTGGAATAACAGTCTACAGTGATCCTAAAAAAGAATATCAAGAACTATTGGATAAAATATATGTACCAATTCATAGAAACAATACGATATGAAAACAACAAAATTATAAACTTAGATCTACATCAAAAAAGAGTAAATAAAGTATTTAAAGTCTTTTTTCCCTATAATACTCCATTAAACCTTGAAAAAGAGTTAAAAAAAATAGATAAACCAGATAATAAAGACAGATATAAAATAAGAATAGTATACTCTAATGAAATTATAAAGATAGATATAGAAAAATACAGAATAAAAAATATAGACAAAATATTCGTAATAGAATGTAATAATATTGATTATAAATATAAATCAGTCGACAGAAATATATTTAATGAGTTAAAAAAAGATAAAGATGAAATAATAATAGTAAAGAATGGTTACCTAACAGATACAACTTATACAAATATAGTATTATCAGATAGAAAAAAACTTATAACACCAAATACACCACTACTTGAAGGCACAAAAAGAGAAGAATTACTAATAAAAGGAATAATAATAGAAGAAGAAATAAAACTTAAAGACTTAAAATTTTTTGACAAAATTTTCCTTATAAATTCTATGTTAGACTTAGGTGATATTGTTATAGATAAAAATAAAATAGTAATTCAATAGAAATGTGGAGGGAATATCCCTCCATCTAATTTAAAAACTTATTCTATTTTTTCTTTGGTGGCATAACAACAGCTTCGCCATCCATAACAATTTTTCCTTCCTGATTTTCACAGTATGTTCTGAAAACAACTCTATTTTTTTCTGTATTTACCTCTTTTGCTTCAACTATAGCAGTTATAGTATCACCAATATATACAGGTGCAAGGAACTTTGAAGTCTGACTTATATATATTGTACCAGGGCCAGGTAGTTTCATTCCAAGAACAGCTGAAACTAAACTACTTGTTAAAGCACCGTGTGCAATTCTCTTTTTAAATATTGTATTTTTTGCATATTCTTCATCTATATGTGCAGGATTTGCATCTGTTGAAACAGCAGCAAACATTAATATATCTGCCTCAGTTATAGTCTTTCTTATAGCTGCCTTATCACCTACTTTTATATTATCAACTGTAACTCCTATTATCTCCATTAATTTCCTCCATATTATTTATTTTTTAGCTCTTCAATAAGAGCAGGTATAACCTCTTTTATTTCTCCAACAATGCCATAATCACATACTTTGAATATTGGTGCATTAGGGTCTTTGTTTATTGCTATTATTGTTCTTGATGATTGCATACCAGCCAAGTGTTGTATTGCACCAGATATACCACATGCAATATATAGTTCTGGTTTAACAGTTTGTCCAGTTTGTCCAACCTGATGGTCTTTTGTTATATAACCAGCTTCAACAGCAGCCCTTGATGCTCCTACCTCACCCCCTAAAACCTTAGCAAGTTCCTCTATAAGTTTGAATCCCTCTTTTGAACCAACTCCTCTACCACCTGCAACTATTACCTTAGCTTCACTTAATGAAACAGCTTTTTTAGCCTCTTTTACAACATTAAGCACTTTAACCTTGGATTCTATCTTAGGTATATTTAATTTTTCTACTTTCCCAGTTCTACCTTTTTCATAATTTTTTTCCATAACACCTGGCCTTACAGTTGCCATTTGAGGCCTATGATTAGGGCATATAATAGTTGCCATTACATTACCACCAAATGCAGGTCTTGTCTGAAGCAATAACCTTTTTTCCACATCAACATCAAGAGATGTACAGTCAGCTGTAAGCCCTGTTCCAAGTCTTGCTGAAACTCTCGGAGCAAGGTCTCTACCTATACTTGTTGCACCTATTAATACTATTTCTGGTTTTAATTGTTTTATCGCCTCAGTAAAAACATGAGCATAATGATCAGTTGAATAATAGTTATAATCTTTATCATCAACAACATAAACCTTATCAGCTCCATATTCAAATAAAGCATCTGCTAATTTTTCTATCTTATGTCCCACCAAAAGTGCACTAACTTCAACATTTAATTTATTTGCTATTTTTCTTGCTTCACCTAAAAGCTCAAGTGCAACATTCTGTAAATTTCCCTCTCTCTGTTCAGCAAAAACTAATACTCCTCTATAATTTTCCATATTTTACCCCCTAAATTAAGTGCCTTTCTTTTAATTTTGCTTTAAGTTTTGATGCAGACTCTCTCGCATTACCAGTTAATATTTCCCCTTGTCTTTTTATAGTAGGTGAAAAACTTTTAAAAACCTGAGTAGGTGAACCTTTAAGTCCCAACCTATTTTGGTCTACATCCAATGAATTTGCACCAAGTAATGTAATAAGAGAGCTTTTATTGGCAAAAGCATTAGCAATATTAGCAACATTAGGGTATCTTGGAGTATTAAGGTCTTTTATTGCTGTAAGTAAAACAGGAGTTTCAACCTCAACCTCATAATAACCATTTTCCAGTGCTCTTTTTATTTTAAGCTTTTTCCCCTTAATTTCAACACTCTTAACATAAGTTACCTGTGGGATTCCAAGCATTTCTGCAATTTGAGGACCAACTTGAGCAGTATCACCATCTATAGCTTCTCTACCAGCAAAAATAATATCAAACTCCCCTATTTTCTTTATAGCTGAACTTAATGTATATGAAGTAGCCAATGTATCAGCACCAGCAAAGAGTCTATCAGTAACATGATAAGCTTTATCAGCTCCCATTCCTAAAGCTTCTAATAATATTTTTTCAGCTTGAGGTGGCCCCATTGTAATAACTGTAACAGTTGCACCTGTTTGTTCTTTTATTTTTAAAGCTTCCTCTAAAGCGTGCTTATCATCAGGATTCATGATACTTGGGATACCTTCCCTTATCAAAGTACCTGTTTTTGGATCTATTTTTATTTCATTTGTATTTGGAACCTGTTTTATCAAAACTATTATATTTTTTATATCCATTTCATCCTCCTACTTTAAAACATTTGCTGCAATTACCATTTTTTGAACTTCTGAAGTACCTTCATATATCTCTGTAATTCTTGCATCTCTATAAAACCTTTCCACAGGATAATCTTTAGTATAACCATAACCACCAAACAATTGAATAGCTTTATGAGAAACAAAAGTAGCTGTCTCTGATGCATAAAGTTTTGCCATTGCAGCTTCTTTACTAAAAGGTTTTTTAGCATCTTTTAATCTTGCTGCATTATAAACAAGTAGTCTTGCTGCTTCAACCCTTGTAGCCATTTCTGCTATATACCACTGTAGACCTTGATTGACAGCTATAGGTTTTCCAAATTGTTCTCTCTCTTTTACATATTTGATAGATTCATCTAAAGAGCCTTGAGCAATACCAAGTGCCTGTGCTGCTATACCTATCCTTCCACCATCAAGTGTCTGCATAGCTATTCTGAACCCCATGCCAGGTTGCCCTAAAATATAATCTTTTGGTATTCTAACATCTTCAAGTATTAATTCACCTGTACTTGAACCTGATATACCTAATTTTTCTTCAATTTTACCTATCGAAAACCCTTTCGTATCAGCAGGAACAATAAAAGCACTTATACCTTTAACACCAGCTGCAGGATCAGTCATAGCAAATATTATATACAGATCAGCATATTTTGCGTTGGTAATAAAAACCTTAGTTCCATTTAATACCCATTCATTACCATCAAGAACAGCTCTTGTTTTCTGTGCCCCAGCATCAGTACCAGCACCAGGTTCAGTAAGACCAAAAGCACCAAGATATTTTCCACTTGCAAGTGGTCTTAAGAACTTTTCTTTCTGTTCCGGTGTACCAAAACTAAGTATTGGACTACAAGCTAATGATATATGTGCTGATAATATAACACATGTAGTTGCACAATACCTCGCTATCTCTTCAAGAGCAATAATGTAAGATAGATAATCACCACCGGATCCACCTAACTCTTTAGGGATTGAAAGCCCTAAATACCCCAACTTTTTTAACAGTTCAACATTTTCTACCGGAAACCTATGTTCCTTATCAATCTCCTCTGCCCTGTTTTTAAACTCTTTTTCAGTTATTTCTCTTGTAACCTCTCTTATCATCTCTTGGAAGGGCGTTAAATTATATGACATTTTTTCCCCCTCTATTTTAAACTTTTATCAATAAAAATTAATAAAGTAAGTTAATAATTCAAACTAATTAGTTTAATTTTTTACCATAAAATTTATCTTATGTATTATAGTTTACTCTAAAAATAAAAGAGATAAATTTTTAGATTTA
The DNA here is from genome assembly GCA_029552945.1 of Spirochaetota bacterium. Taxonomy (GTDB): domain Bacteria; phylum Spirochaetota; class GWB1-36-13; order GWB1-36-13; family JAKPDD01; genus JAKPDD01. The sequence goes on along the minus strand of JAKPDD010000046.1, from coordinate 140,987 downwards.
TTTAAAATTTTATTTTGAAGGTAATCTTAAATTATAGATATGATTATAAATTAAACTATTATCTTTTGCATTATAGACTTTATAAACGTCAGGTAAATTATTGTATGGCCAGCCCTGTTTTATATATTTATCATGTGCTTTAAAATAGACAATATCTGTATATATACCATTCCAGAAATAACCAGTCTGATATATTTTCTCAGGTGTGTAATAATACCAATAATAGTACACAAGTCTATTTTTCTGATATAACTCTTCAGCAATTATCTTATCTTTATAGTAGTATATTTTCCAGTAATTTTCAAGAAATAATGTATCCTCTTTACTAACCTTTTTATATATCTTTATATTTAAAGAATCATCATATCTGACTATCTCTTTAACATAATCTATCCTATCATAATAAACTGATGAATATAAATGTGAAAAATTAAGAAAAATAAAAAGTAAGAAATAAACTCTATAAGGCAAAAACATTTACCTCTATTCTGTGAATACTTCTAAATAATTCATTTTCTATATACATTAATACTCTTGAAAGCATTGATTCAGCTATCTTTTTATCATTAGACACAGCAGTAACACCAATAGTAGCTTTACTTAAAATATTTGAGTCACCAACTTCATTTATAGATATTCTTGAAAACTTAGAAACTGTTTTATGTATAATACTATTTATCACACTTCTTCTTTCTTTAAGACTCATACAATCACTTGTATCAAACTCAATATAACCTGCTGCAATATACATTACCACCAATTTACAATCTCTCCTCTACATGTGAGTTTATAATCTCTTCAGCCTTTTTTATAAAATCTTTATTACCTGTCTCCTCATAATTCTTTATCAAAGACTTAACATTTTCAATTATTTTATAATGCTTATCAACATAATCAATCAACTTATTAAAAGTATCAGCAAGGTTTTTAAACTCATCCTTTTTTCTAAGTGTAACCCTGAAGTTATGGGCACCATTAATTATTTTCAATATACTTTTTTCTATTCTATACACAGGCCCTGCAAGTTTATGAGAATAAAAAACAGCAAGTATTGCTGCAATAACTATAAACAATATAACGCTTAGAGCAACCACTGGAACTGAAAGCAAAAATCTATCAGTAGGTATAAAAGGACTATTCTCTCTTAAAATAAGATTTATCATTTTAAGATTATTATTAATGACAGCATGGTGCAATGCAGTAAATCCATCTTTATCTTTGTAATTAATATTAACACCCTGATGAATAAGAGACTTTGTTCTTTCAAGATCATTTGTCTTAACTGCATCTATAAAGTCATCCTCCATTTTACCATAACATACAAAGCTTAAAAATAACAAAAAAATAATAATCTTATTTCTCATATTAATATCCCTCTATTCAGACTGATAATAAGTATATAAAATTTTAATAATATTGAAATTTTTAGTTTCCTGAGCAAGCTCAAGACAAGACTTTCCACTATTATTTACTATTGCAGGATCAGCACCATTCTGGATCAAAATTTTAACAAAATCAGTATTCATAAGTGATATTGCTAAATGGAGTGGAGTATTTCCATCTTTATCCTGAAAGTTTATTTTATCTTTATTTGCTTTAATCTCTTTTAATAAATTATCTTTATCACCCAATATTATATACCAAGCTATAGGTGAAGATAAATATGAATTGATATAAGAATACATTGGAGTAAATCCCTCGTTATCCTTTATTGAAGGAGATGCCTTTTGACTTAAAAGTAAATGTATTGCATCAACTCTACCATAAGTTGCTGCTATATGTAAAGGAGTCCTCCCTTTATCATCAGTAACATTAATATCATATTTTCCTTCAGCAATAAGTCTTACCATCTCTTCAGTATCTTCAATACCTGCAAACCAGTGAAGTGGTGATGACTTATATTTATCAATATATAGATCAATTGCCTTTTTACCCTCTTTATTTGTTTGATTTATTCTTATTCCATTTTCTATATAGATCCTTGCAAGGTCAAGCCTATCCTCCAGTGCTGCAATATGTAGGATAGTATTCCCTGAATTATCGGCTATATTAATATCGGCCCCTTTTTGGATTAAAATATTAACTATTTTACTATCTTTTGCATAAAATATTGGAGTTTTACCATTTTTATCTCTTATATTATAGTCAATTCTATTATCGCTACCAACCTCTATAAGATACCTATATAAGTCTTTACCCTTATATTTATAAGTAAAATAGTAAAAAACAAGTATAATAAATGTTGATATAATACCCCCTACAAGTGCAATCTTTATAAATTTTAGAATAAATCTTGTCTGAAAATCTTTATCAACAATAAGCATCTTTCTTTTAAAACTTTTATTAGAACTCATCAATAATACTCCTTTTTATTTTATCTTTATTCTCATTTTCTCTTTCACCTGACACTGTTTTATTTAATATATCTTTATCAATATACTTAATAGAAGGCAAATTGTCAAGCACTATTTTAGTTTTTTCATCTTCCCATATAGCCTGAAGAGAATTGTACAAAACTGGATTACCATACTTTTCTTTCAATTTTTTATAAACTTCCAAATAACTAAATTTTTTATTATCAAAAAATATTGATATTATAAATAATTTATCATCTTCAAACTGGTAATATATTCTTTCTATATACGGCGGTATTTTAGCAATTATTGTCTTTCTATCATCTTCATCCATAAGGTCAAAGTCTGTTGAAGGTAATAGTATAAGATTATCTTTCTTTAGTTTTTCTATAACAGTTTCATAATTTTCAAGTAAAACCACTCCTCGGAAATCCCTTTTTAAGACTGTAGGTTCCTTCTTAACATCCTGAGAATAAAAAACAAAAGGTAAAATTAAAATAAAAAATATGTTAATAGTTTTTTTAAACATAAAACTCCCTTTTTCCAATATAGTTATATATAAATATAAATCGATTAAATTTTAAATAACATAATTTTTTATTATATTAAGCTCACAATTTAAATATTGAATAAAACTTTAAAGACCACAAATGTTAAAAATTATAAAAACTTATGAGATACTACTAGAAGCATTTGGTCCACAAAACTGGTGGCCATCTAATACAACCGATGAAACAATAATTGGTGCAGTACTAACCCAAAACGTTTCATGGAAAAATGTTGAAAAAGCAATTGAAAATCTGAAAAACAATAATATATACACATTAGAAGACATTTTAAATATTGATACTGAAAATTTAAGTAATCTTATAATAAGTGCAAGATTCTCAAAACAAAAAGCAATTTATCTTAAAAATATAGCATCATTTTTCAAAAAATATGATTACAACTATGAAACAATAAAAAAAATTGATATAAATATACTCAGGAAAGAACTACTTAAAGTTAAAGGCATAGGAGAAGAGACCTGTGATACAATAATGCTTTACGCATTAGAAATTCCAATATTTGTAATAGATGCTTATACAAAAAGAATTTTTAATAAGATAGGTTTGATAGAAAATGTAAACATAAAATATAAAGAATTACAAAATATTTTCCATAATTGTCTTGGAAAAAATGTAAATTTATATAACGAGTATCATGCATTACTTGTAAAACTAGGAAAGGACTTTTGTAAAAAAAAACCTTTATGTAACAAATGTCCTTTAAATAAAAAAGTATGTTTTGGGGGTTAAATGAAAAAAATATTACTTATGGGGCCTCAGGGTGCAGGCAAGGGAACTGTTGCATCCCTCTTAAAAGAAAAACTTAACATCCCTCACATTTCAATGGGGGATATCTTTAGAGAAACTGCTAAAAGTAATACTCCACTTGGTGAAAAACTAAGAGAGATAATGAAAAGTGGCGAACTTGTTCCACTTGAAATTACAGCTCAGATGTTAAAAGAAAGATTATCAAGAGAAGACTGCCAAAATGGATATCTTCTTGATGGTTATCCACGAAATATTGAACAGGCCGAAGTACTGGATAAAATAGAGAGTGTTGATAAGGTTGTAGTTCTTACTGTACCCAGAGAAGTTGCAATAGAAAGACTTACAACAAGAATCCAGTGTAAAAAGTGTGGTGCTGTTTTTAATATTAAGACCATGCCACCTAAAAAAAATGGTATCTGTGACCTCTGTGGTGGAGAATTATACAGAAGAGAGGATGATACAGAAGAAGCTATAAATAAAAGACTTGAAATATATGAAAAAGAGACAAAACCATTAATAGAAAGGTATAAGTCAAAAGTATTGGTAATAGATTCATCTGATAAAAGTCCTGAAAAAGTATTGGATATAATAATAAAATCACTAAATTAATAAAAGAATGGCGGTTTAAAATACCGCCTCTTATTAAAATTTTTGAAAAAAATTTATTTTTTACTTATTTTCTTTAAATTTTTCCCAAAAATCTTTAATATAATCTCGAGTATCTTTATATTCTTGAAAAAACTCATTTTCTGATAAATTAATTCTCTTCGATATAACAGGGACTAATGAATCATCAATAATAGATACAGATGTATTTGTTATAAGTCTTACATTATTTTCAATACTCCTTAAAAACAAATAAGATTCAATTATTTTATTATCAAAAAACTGATATCTTTCAGTTAAGTATTTTAAAGTATTTAAAAGACCATTGTATTTTATACCATCTTTTATTATATAGTAGCAGACAACAAACTCAATATCTATCAAACCACCATATCCTTTTTTAAAGTCATTTTTATCAAAAGAAGTTGCTATTTTATTCCTCATATCAATAATACTATTTTTAAGTCTATTATAATCTGTTTTATAAACAAAATTGGATATAATTTTTTCTACCCTATATCTCAGTCCTTCAGAATATGAAAAAACCCTTGACCTTGAATAAAACAATCTCTCCCAATCTTCAATTTTAGTAGACATATATTTTTCAAAATAGCTAATAGAGGTAACTATTGGTGAGTTTTTGCCATCAGGTCTAAGTCTTAAGTCAATATTAAAAGAATCTTTCATAAAGTCTATAAGTTTATAAATCTTATTAATATTTTTATGAACATTTTCGTCTTCACATATTACAATAATATCAAGGTCTGACCTGTATGAAAGTTCCTTTCCAGCAAGTTTTCCAAGAAATATAAAAGCAAGATCATCAGTATTAAGTCCAAGGTAATTTATACAATACAATAATATCTTTTCTGCAGCAAGCGACAACATTCCACAAACTTCAGTAATATTTGAATCCATTATTATATCCATACTTGATATCTTAAATATCTCCATCTCATAAAGCATCTTTATTGCTGACCTATACTCAATATTTTCAGCAAGGTTTGAAATAATACTATCGAACTGTTCATCTGTTGTAGGATTTTTAAGTACATTATCTTCTGTTAAAAGGTCAAGAACAGCAGGCTGCTTTTCAATAATTTCAACTATAAAGTCACTAAAAGAAACAAGTTTTATGATATTTTTAGTAAAATTAGGATTATTTTTTATTAAATTAAAGAAAGCATCAACTCCCTTATAAGAATTTATTACTCTAACTATATTACGAATAGCCTTATTATTATCAAATGCATAATCTTTTATAGCCCCAAGTATTAAATTAATTGCATTAATAAAAAGATATTTATCTTTAAGTGAATTAACAAGCTCTTTAATCACATAAAACGAATTAACATCAGTAATACCGTACTGATTTAAAGTCTCAATAAACTTTTGTGAAGGTTTATCTTCATCAAAAAAATATATATCTATTAAAGGGCTATAATTAAACGCTTCTTTAAAATATTTATCAAATATAGACCTTACTTTTAAAGTAATGTCTTTATAATAACTATCAAACTCTTTTAAGCTTTTAAAATCAAGTCTTTTTGCTATAATTTCTCTCTCTTGCTCATTTTCTGGAAGTAAATGTATCTGCCTATACTCAGCAATCTGTAAAAAGTTTTCAAGTTTTCTTAAAAAAGAGTAAGCCTTATAAAGAGTCTTATACTCATTATAATCTATAAAACTATTCTCATATAACTTATATAAAGCCTTAAATGTATTACTCTCTCTAAGTCTATCATTCAAACCACCAAATATTAACTGAATAAATTGCACAAAAAACTCTATATCTCTTATACCACCAAAACCAGTTTTTACCTCCCTATTCCATTCATTATTTGAAATAGTCCTATCTTCTATAGACTTTTTAAGTAATTTAATGCTCTGTATTTCATCATAACTCATATATTTTTTATAAACAAACTTTTTTACAATATCAATAAATTCATCGCCCAAATCCCTATCACCTGCACTAAATCTTGCTTTAAGATATGCCTGCCTTTCCCAGATTCTTGCCCTATTATCAAAATAAAACCTATAAAAATCAAGATCATTTACTAGGGATCCTTTACTACCCTCAGGTCTTAACCTTGTATCTACCCTGTATAAAAAACCTTCCTGTGAAAAATCAGAAATATCTTTTATAATCCTCTGTGCTAAAGAAATAACATTATTATCTAGACTTTCAGAAACAAATATAAGATCAATATCAGATGAGTAATTAAGCTCAAGAGAACCTAATTTCCCAAGTGATATTATAGCAACCTTACTGTTATTATAATTTTCAATTCTATAAATCAACTCAAGGATAACATCAGCTAATATAGATAACTGATAAGTTGTCTCCTCAACACTATAAAATCCAAGTATATCATTACCACCTATCCTTAATAACTCTCTTTTCTGAAACCTTCTTACAGCATTAAGTTTTAATTCTTTACTGCTAAAATTATTAATAAAATCTAATCCACTTTTAAGTAAGTCATTAAATGAATCTACTCTTTTATCAATACTTTCAAAAAGAAAATATTCAAGATAATTTGGTTTTGTAATTAAAATATCAGCAAGAAATTGTGAGTTTGAAAATATTTTTAATACAGTTTTTAATATCTTATAATCCTGGTTTATAAAATTAAAGTGTATAAAAGGCGAAGCTGTATTTTCAAGAAACTTCAATAGGTTTAAAAATCCCCTATCAGGGTCAGGAAGATTTTTAATTATTTTAAACATTCTTAATAATAAGGGTTTTAAAAATGATAAGTCTTTACCTAAAATTGATATTAATCTATCAAGCCCCCTATCAATAATATCTATATTTTTAAACTTAAGTGATTTTAAAATATTATAGACTCTATCTTTATCAATCCGACTACTAAATAATTCTTGAATATCCACTTATAATCTCTTTATATAATATACTTTAGCTTTCTATTTTTTTTTAAAAACATCAGAAATAATATTTATGGTAACCGGTTTTTTAATAGTTTTATATATACCTCTTATGTATAAGATATCAGATAATTTATCGTTATAAAAATCAGTTATCAAAATAATTTTTATATCTTTAGTTCTTTTCTTTATATCAACTATTATATCGCCTTTATAATTTTTAAGTACATCAGAATCTATTATAATAAAATGAGCATTGATCTGAGTTACATACGTAATAACCTCATTAGGGTCTTCAGTTATTATATAATTTATTTCGTTAGAATTAAAAAATGAGACAAGTATAGACTTGGTAACTTGGTCTTTAGTTGTAACTATTACATTAATATTATTTGAATCTTCTATATTTTTTACAATCTCTTTTTTTTCTTTAAAATAGTATGGAATTTTAAAAGTAATAGTTGTACCATTTTTATCAGAATCAATCAAAGTATATCCACCAAGAAAATTTACCATCTCTTTTACTATTGTAAGTCCAAGTCCAAGCCCACCATACTTCCTTGTATCACTAAGGTCAACTTGAGCAAACTCTTTTAATATAAAATTAATCTTCTCTTTTGGAATACCTACCCCTGTATCAGAAACTTTAACAACAAGAAGCCTATTATTATTTATACTTTCAGTAGAAACATAAATAGTTATTCCACCAGTTTTTGTAAACTTTATAGCATTACTTAAAAGGTGTATTAAAATCTCTTTTATCTCAGAAGGATAAGATAAAATAGATTTATGTTCAGTATCTATCCGCATATTAAAATATAAACCCTTCTTTTCTGCCTCCTGCTTATACTTAAAAACAGTATTATTAAAAAAGTCTAATATATCAATCTCTTTAGCCTCTGGTTTAATCCCACCAGTTTTTATTTTTGAAAATGTTAGTATATTTTTTATTATGTTATATAAATTATGTGCCGACTCTTCTATTATATTAACATACTCTAACTGCTCCTTGGTAAGCCCTGATTGAGAAAGTATATATAACATGCCAAGTATACCAGTTAGTGGAGTTCTAAGTTCATGGTTTGCGTTTGCAAGAAACGCTGTCTTTATAGCAAGTGCTTCTTCCAGGTTTTTATTTGCTTCAATAAGCTCCTTTTCTCTTTTTTCTATATTATCTTTAACCTTAATTATTACATCTTTAATGTAATCGATTTCATCTTTGTAAAGATCTTTTGTTATAGACTTGTCAGAAAGAGACTTGATAATAGATATTATTTCATCAATTCTAGAAATATATTTTGAGTTTGTTTTAATATAAAAAACATAAAACAAAAACAAGAATATAATTGAAAAAATAAATAATCCATAAAATATTTTAATTTTAAGTTCACTAAAATATTTAAAATCAGCAGTGTTTTTTAATATAACGTAATAATCATTTTCAAAATAAATTTTATGGTAGCTAAAAAATTTATCATCTTTTTCATAATAAAAACTCTCTTTTTCTTTTAAAAAAACTAAAATGTTTTGTTCTAATTTTCTTTTAGATAAACTCCAGTAGTTTTCATCATTACTTTGAAAAAATAGTTCTGTTTCAATAATAAAATCAGACTGAAATTTTTTAAAAAAGTCTTTTGTTAAATAATCTTTGTAACCTTTTGAATAATTTTTCTCAATATAGCTTAAAAAATCTGTTCCAACTTCAATATAAAAACCTTTAGGAGAATAGATATATGAGTATATTATAGCAATACCAGTAAGAGTAGATAATGAGAGTCTCAAGTGTAAAAGATCCTTGTTCTCTTTTATTCCTCTAATTTTTTCAACAAGTTTTCTGCCTCCAAAATATTCAGAAGTATGGCCAATATCTGGTTCAAAATTAGAATCGTATACTTTAAGTTCTTTCTCATCTATAAGGTAGATATAATCAACTCCAACACTTCTTGCAATAGAATCAAGGTTATATTTTTTATCTTTTTCTATTATAGATATAAGTTTATTCAAAGCTTTTTGATTAATTTCTCTTATTTTACTGGATATTATTTCTATCTCTTTATAGTAATTTTTTAAATCAATTATATATTCATTTCTTAAACCTTCAAAAGACTTAACTTTATTTTTTTTATTAAATGAAAAAATCAATACAACTGATATTAGAGTAATCACCTGAAAAAAAAGGAATGATAATATAAAATTTTTAAATAATTTTTTTCTCATAAAAAATATACCTTAAGTATATAATAAAAATTAAAATCCCAAATAAAATAATAAGAAATTAAATTAAGAAAATCAATATTTAAATTTAACATGGACCTATTTATAATTTATATATAACAAAAAATTTCAGGAACCAAAATGAAAGTCTTAGAAGTAAAAAACCTAAACGTTGACATAATATATAAAAATAAAAAATATAGATTAATAGACAATATAGACTTAAATATAAAAAAGGGAGAGAGCCTGGCATTAATAGGAGAGAGTGGATGTGGAAAAACAATAACTGCACTTTCAATACCAAAATTACTAAGTCCAGCAGTAAAAATAGACACAAACTCTTCAATAATACTTGATGGGATAGAGCTTAATAAAATAAATGATAATGAGATAAGAAAAATAAGGGGTTCAAAGATAGGTTTTGTGTTTCAAGAACCAATGACTTCATTAAATCCAGTCTTTAAAGTCGGAGACCAGATAGCAGAAGTATTGATAACTCATAAAAAGCTGGATAAAAGAGAAGCTAAAAAACAGACAATAGAAATAATGAAGTCATTAGATCTTAAAAACGCTGAAGAAATTTATGATTACTATCCCCATCAGTTATCTGGTGGAATGAGGCAGAGAATAGTCATATGTATTGCAATAGCATGTAAACCAACTCTTATAATTGCTGATGAACCTACAACATCACTTGATGTTACTGTACAAAAACAGATAATGAATATATTTAGAGACCTTAAAGAACAGGGAAATTCAATTCTATTTATATCTCATAATCTTATGCTAGTAAAAGACTTTGCACATAGAACTGCAATAATGTATCTTGGAAACATTATAGAAGAGGGACAAACTTATGATATATTTAACAAACCTTTACATCCTTATACAACTAAACTTTTAAATGCAATACCAGGACCACACACCAAAAAACTTGAACAGATATATGGGACTGTACCATCAATCGAAAATATTAATAGAGAAAGGTGTATTTTTTATGACAGGTGTGATAAAAAAATATCAATATGTAGTAAAAAAAATCCTCCTGTATTTGAGTTTGATAAAAGAAAAGTAAGGTGTTTTTTATATGAAAAGAGTTAGGGTTGGAATATATCAGTCAAGGCTTAAAGGATATATACCAGAATCTATAATAAAGCTTGCTAAAAAAAGCAAAATTAATTTTTTTGTACTACCTGAATACTTTTTCTCAAGATTTGATGTAAAAAAAATATCTGAAAATAGTCAATTTTATGAGTATTTTTTGAAATATATAAAAAAAATATCAAAAAAACTAAAAGATATAATAATAATAGGTACACTTATAAAAAAAGAAAATAGCAATTTTTATAATACTGGATTTGCAATGATAAATGGCGAAGAGATAGCATATCATAAAAAGATAAACCTATTCGGAAGAGAGATAGGAGATATTACACCCGGGGACCTTATTGAAGTTTTTGAATATAACAAAATAAGGTTTGCGATATTAATATGTGCAGATGTACTTCATGATAAAAACTTTGAGTTTTTAAAAGAAAATAAGCCTGATATAATATTTATACCAACTTTCTCGCCTTATAAAAAAGAGACAATAAACGAAAAAATAAAAAGAGACAAAAATATATTTCTAAAAAGAGCTGAGGAAACAAATTCATTTATAGTAAAGGTCTGTGGCGTAAATACAAAAGGACTACCATATCCTATTCAAGGAAGAAGCCTTATATGTAACAAAGAATCTATTATATATAGAGTACCATTTTATCTTGAAAACTCTGAATTATTTAAAGTTTTTAGTCTAAAATTGATAAAATAAAATCAAACACCTAACATTTTTAATTTTAAATTTTAATAGTTAAATTTTTAGAACAATTGTTTAAATAAAAAAGTACTAATCATCTGTTTTTGAAAAATACCACGATAATTCTCAATAATAACTTAATCTTAAAATGGAGGGTAGAACCATGGAAAACTATAAAAATAGTAAAATATCTCAATATCCCCTAGACAAAATAATAAGATTATTATCATCAATATTAACTAAATATGATAATATATACACAACAATAGAAAAATCATACATACCATTTTTGGAGGCATGTAATATTATAAAGGTAATGGAGAGTGAAAAAATAATTTCAGTGAACAATGAAAAAATAGAAATTACAGATAAAGGTAAAAAAATAGTAGAAGAACTAAGAGTTACTGAACTTATTGATAATAAATGTCCATTATGTAAAGGTAAGGGTTTAAATATTGAAAAATATAAAAATTTTATGATAAAATTTGAGGAAATAACAAAAAATAGACCAAAACCAGTTCAAAACTTTGATCAAGGATACGTCACACCAATAACAAATTTTTTAAGAATAAGTCTTGCTGAAAGTTATGGAAACATTAAAAATAAAAAAATATTAATTTTAGGAGATGATGACCTATTAAGCATTGCACTTGGATTAACATCACTGCCATATGAAATTACTGTATTTGAAATTGATAAAAGGATTGTTAATTATATAAAAGATATATCAAAAGAGTATAAACTTAATATAAATCCAATAGAGTTTGACCTTAGAGAAAAAGTACCTGATTATTATGAATCATACTTTGATACATTTTTCTCAGATCCACCAGAAACAATAGATGCATTTAAAAGCTTTATTGGTAAAGGAATATTTGCACTTAAAAAGTATGGTGGAGCAGGATATTTTGGTATTACACTTGTAGATGCTTCACTTAATAAGTGGAACAATTTTCAAAAAATAATATCAAACGATTTTAATGTAGTAATTACAGATATTATACGAGACTTTAATGAATATGAAAACTGGGATTATCATGAAAATACACCAGCCTATAAAGCGTTAATAATAAAGAAACAACCAGATAGAATATGGTATAAATCAACTATATACAGAATAGAGACAATAGGGTCGTCAACAGGATATAATGAAAAACTTGATACTAATATACTTCAGGATGAAGAAAATGCAACATCATAAAAATTTTTATTTTAAAATTTTCATAATCATTATATAATAAATTAAATTTTTTTATAAAAAAAGGACAGACAAAAATGTTTAAAATAGCCTTAATAGGTTCAGGTGGAAGAGAGGCAGCATTAGCATGGAAAATAGCACAGAGTAAAAGAGTTGAAAAACTGTTTGTATTTTCAAAAAATCCTGGGCTAACTAAATACGGCCAATTTATTGATATTAATCCAAACGATTTTGAAAAATTATCTTCTTTCTTAAAAAAAGAAAATGTAGATTATGTTGTTATAGGGCCTGAAGATCCACTTGTAAATGGAATAACAGACTATCTTGAAGATAAAGGGATAAAAGTATTTGGGCCACGAAAAAATGGTGCAATGATAGAGGGAAGTAAAGTTTTTGCAAAAGAAATTATGAGTGAAAACAATGTGCCAACAGCTTTTTACAAAACATTTGAGGATAAAGAATCTGCTATAGACTACCTTAAAATTAAAAACATATTCCCTATCGTAATAAAATATGATGGACTAGCAGCAGGTAAAGGCGTTCATATAGCAAATAATTTAGAAGATGGAATAATATTTTTGTCATCTCTATTTGATAAAAAGTTATTTGGTGAAAAACCCAAAATATTGATAGAAGAGTTCCTTGAAGGAGAGGAGATAAGTGTATTTGCAATAACTGATGGAAAGACAATAAAATATTTACCAGTATGCCAGGATCATAAGAAAGTATTTGAAGGAGATAAAGGTCCTAACACTGGTGGAATGGGAGTTTATGGACCTACTGAACTTGTTAACAAAACACTACTTAATCAGATAGATGAAAAGATATTTAAACCAGTACTCAATGGTTTAAGAAAAAAAAATATATTATACAAGGGTGTTTTATACGGTGGACTTATTCTTACAAATAGCGGCCCCTATGTATTAGAGTTTAATTGCAGATTTGGCGATCCCGAGACTCAAGTTTTAATGATGTTGTTACATAATGATATAGTAGATATTATCGAAGCTGTTTGTGAAGAAAAACTTGATAATATAGAGATAAAAACAATTAAAGATAAAGCAGTATGTATAGTTCTGGCATCTGGTGGATATCCGGGTGATTATAAAAAAGGCTACGAGATATATGGTATAGAAAGAGTATCATCAGTAATATTTCCGGCTGGTGTAAAAGAAGAAAATAACAAATGGGTTACTGACGGTGGAAGAGTATTAAGTGTAGTAAATACAGGTGAAAATATTATTGAGGCAAGAGAAAAGGTTTTAAAAGATATAGAAAAAATATCTTTTGAAAATATGCATTATAGAAAAGATATTGGCAATAATGAGATAAAAAGACCAAAAGTCTCAATATTTATGGGTTCAGACTCAGACCTTGAAGTAATGTCTGGTGCATTTCAGATACTTGATGAGTTTGATATCCCTTACGAAATAAATGTATTATCAGCTCATAGAACACCAGATGAGGTTGTAAAAATAGTAAAAGGATTTAAATATAGAAATATAAAAGTTGTAATTGCTGGGGCTGGTATGGCAGCACACCTACCTGGTGTTATTGCAAGTCATACAACTTTACCAGTAATAGGAGTACCTATTGATGCGTCACTTAATGGTCTTGATGCTCTATATTCAATTAATCAGATGCCCCCAGGAATACCTGTTGCAAGTGTATCAATAGGAAAAGCAGGGGCTAAAAATGCTGCTATGCTTGCACTTGAAATATTATCAATAAATAACGATAATATAAGAGAAAAAATAGTAGAATTTAGGAAAAAACAGGCTATATCAATAATCCAAAAAAACAAGTTAATTAAAGAGATAGGATATAAAGAATACCTTGAGAGACAAAAAAAATAAATATTAAAATAAAATGGAAAAAAATAAAGAAAACTTATTAATTGTAATACCAGAGCAAAAACTATTAAACACAATAACATCTGTATTAATAGATGAGGGTTTATCAGTATTGCCATTTCTTAGCTTTTCTGTTATACCTCAATCTATTCTTGAAAAAATAGATATATTTATATGGGATATTGAAGCTATAGATATATATAGCAATGAATATATAAATAAAATAAAAAACAGAGATAGAATAAAATTCATTTTAACTGACTTTTTAAATGATGATTTTATATCAAAGATAATAGAAAAGAATAAAGAAAAAGATTTTTATAAGAACTCTTATAAATTAAGAGACCTAATATTTATGATAAATACATTAAGAGATGAAGATAAATTAACAAAAATAGATACATACCTTAATCCACCAGCAAAAATATTTACAAAAAAGCTAAAAGAGAGTGATAATTATATTGAAGAAGCACAAAAAATATTATTAGAATTTCTAAAAACTAATAATTTAGATAAAAATATAGATGATATTGATATTTTCATGATAAGTGTTGGTGAACTGGTAGAAAACTTTGTAGAAAACCACATGATAAGAAAAAAAATAAAACCTGAAATAGTAATAGATTATGGCTTTGATAATGAAAAGCTTATAATTGGAGTAAGAGATTTTTTTGGTGATGCCGAACTTGCAGGTCTATTTTCAAGTTTTATAAGAAAAGTAAAAGAAAAAACAAATGAAAACAAATTAACTGTATATTCTGGTCCAAGGGGTAGGGGTATAATGATAATGAAAAAAGGTTTCGATAGAATAATATCTGTTGTAAAAAGAAACAGTAAAGAAAAACTTACAGAGTTTATAACAATTATCTATTTTAATAAGCTAAGAGAAAATAAAAACTCATCAATAAATATGTTAGTATTTACTTAAAATTTAAACAATTTTTTTAACCTTTTTGATCAAATATTATTATATATTATATGATAGACCTAATCTTATGCATGGGGGTGGCTTAACTGGTAAACCTCTTTCAATTTTTTAGTAGAAAGGTGTGTATATTTACTTGTAGTATCAAGTGAAGAATGCCCCATCAAGGTAGCAATAGTTTTTATATCAGCACCATTTTCAATAAGAGCTGTTGCATATGAGTGTCTTAATAAATGAGGGTGTAATTTTTTTTGACCTGATAAAAAATAATATTTTTTTCTATGTATTTTTTCAAGTATAAACTCAATACCTCTCCTGGTAATTTTTTTACCTCTATTGTTAAAAAATATATAACCTATTTTATCAATAATGTGTTTAAACCTATTATAATAATCTTCATATTCTAAAGTAAGAGTTTCAGGAAAAACAACAATTCTCTCTTTATTCCCTTTCCCTCTTATAATAACACTCCTCTCTTTAATATTTATATCAGATGTCTTTATGTTTACAAGTTCAGATACTCTGACCCCTGTTGAAAAAAGAAAAAATATTATAAAAAAATCTCTGTATTCAAGTTCATCACTTACATTTAGAATATTAAGAATCTCTCTTATCCTCTCTGTCTTAATATAGGATGGCAATCTTTTTTTAGGTCTTACATTTATATCATTTTTATTAAATATAAGTTCTTTACCAATAACTTTAAGAAAATTTGAAAATACTATTAATGAAGCCTTTTTTCTTTTAATAGATGTATCTTCCATTTTTTTAGTTTTCAAATAAGAAAAAAACTTATAAATAGATTCTTTATTATATATATCAAACCCCATTTTATTACAAAATCTTACATAAATATTAATATCGTTTAAATATGATTTTATTGTGTTTTCTGAAAAACCTTTTGACTTAAGATAATCTATAAACTCTATCATAAAAACTCCTTTAAAAATAGACTGAAAAGCCTAAATAAGGTTTAAAAACATCATTAAAATAAATTTTCGACATATCAGTAACAAAAATATAGTATGTACCTAAAGAGAACAGAGCACTATCAAAAATAGCAATCTTAAAACACAACTCATTACCATAATGATAATAATTTACACCATTCTTAGAATAGCCAAATAATAGCCCAAAAGAAAGAAAAAGATTTTTACCTAATTTTACACTTACACCAGGAGTTATAAAAGCCTTTAAATTATAATTTTTAGTTGTAAAATAATAATTAAAGTCAACTCTGTAGCCAACATAAAAACTATTAATAAAAAATATATTAATAAAATGACTTAAATTAAGAAATTCATCAAACTTGCCAGAATTGAATCCATTAATATAAGAACCACTATAAAAACCAATTTCAAAAACACCTTTATCAGAATAATATTTATTTATTACAAACTTAGGTTTTACACCTTCAATATTAAAACCACTAAAAATTGAAAGTGAATCAGTAATATTTTTTTCTTCTTCCTCTCTAATCTCCTCTTTTTTTGGCTCATCCTCTTTCCTCTCAACAGATATATACTTTTCTCTAAAAACAACTTTAGGTGGTGATGGTTTATATTCTTTAATGACAGCGGTGGATATTTTCGAACTTATTTTATCAAGAAAATATATGTAATCCTTCTTATTAAATTTAAATGAATCTTTAAAAGAAAACTTAATATTACCAGAATTATTATCGTATACGTATGAATATACTGTCACATCTTCGCCACTTTTTATATAAGAACCATAAATAAAAACATCATAATTTTTAAAAACATTATCCTTATAAGTAGTATTTGCAAGTTTAACATTAAAATTGTTTGATTTTATTAAAATATCAGCTATATTAAAAGAAAATACTGTTGAAAAACCATCTATTTTTTCATCTTTCAAAGACTTATCATAAAAATCAAATATAACTACCCTACTCTTGACAAGAGGAACATTATAGCCAAAAATCTTTTTTATTGCTTTTATTGAAACCTCTCTTGATATGTTATATTTTAAATTCTTCTTTACCATACCATCATAAAAATAATTTACAGTAATATTATTTTTTGAAGATAAAACAATATAAAAACCCTCTTTGTAATTCTTAATTATAGTATCCAAATTATCATAAGATAATATTGAACTAATCTGTCTATCCTTATATACAAGAGAAATGTCATTTACAAAAAAACTTGCTATATCAGATAATGATTCATGTGAGTATATTACAAAAAAATTAGATCTATCATCTTCTGAATATAATAAAGTCATAAATAAAAAAAAAGAAAACAAAATTAATGCTTTTTTCATTAACAATTCTGTATTGATAAAATTTTATTAATAAAATTTTCGTAAAATAATGCCTCAAAATAAATATATAACTTAAAATAATTTTTATACCACTATTTATTATTTTTATTTTTAAAACCTATTTTCTCTGAAGATATTAAGAGGAGTAAAAAAATTTAAGATTAATATCATATCTAACAATTTTATTTTTTTTGTAAATTTTAAGATAAGTGTTAAAGTCTAATAAATAAAAAACTATTAGAAGGTGGTTTAAATGATAGCAGATAGAATGAAAAATATAGATTCATCAGGAATAAGAAAAGTTTTTGACCTTGCAGCAAAGATAGATGACCCAGTTAATCTTAGCATAGGACAACCAGACTTTGATATTCCAGATGAAATTAAAGAGGAAGCAATAAAAGCAATAAGAGAAGGATTTAATAGATACACACTAACAGGTGGGATCCCAGAACTTATTGAACCTCTAAAAAAGAAGATTGAAAAAGATAAAAAAGCAAAGTTTGAAGAAGTTTTTATAACATCAGGTGTATCAGGTGGACTTGTCCTTGCAATACTTGCAACAGTAAATCCTGGTGACCAGGTAATAATTCCAGACCCATATTTTGTAATGTATAAACATCTGGTAAATCTTGTTGGTGGGCAACCAGTATTTCTGGATACATATCCTGACTTTAGAATAGATCCTGATAAGTTAAAAAAACTTATAAATAAAAAAACAAAAATAATTTTATTAAACTCACCAGCAAATCCTACCGGTAAAGTATATTCAAAAGATGAAATAAAAGAGATAACAAGTTTACTGGATGGTAAAATATTATTAATATCAGATGAAATATATGATGAGTTTGTATACGAAACTGAGTTTACATCCCCTGCTTCACTTTATCCAAACACCTTACTATTAGGTGGATTCTCAAAAACATATGCAATGACAGGTTGGAGAATAGGATATGCTGCAGGCCCTTCACTATTGATAAAGGAGATGATAAAACTCCAGCAGTATACCTTTGTATGTGCTCCATCTTTTGCTCAGAAGGCAGCAATAAAAGCATTAGATTATGATATGTCAAAGTATATAGAAGCATACAAAAATAAAGCTAATATAGTCTATGAGGGCCTTAAAGATAATTTTGATCTTATAAAACCACAGGGAGCATTCTACTGTTTTCCAAAACCTAAAAAAAATATTGAGATATCAAAATTTGTAGAAGAGTCTATAAAAAACAAGGTACTTATAATACCTGGAAATGTATTTTCAGAGAAAAACTTGTGCTTTAGATTATCGTTTGCTGCAAAAGATGAAACTATAAAAAAAGGTATTCAGATATTAAACAATATTGTTAAAACAATTTAAGGTCAAAAAATATGAAAAACTTTAATCAAGAGTATAATAAAAATAAAGAAATAAAAACTGCAAATATACAGATAGAATTTCCCAAGAAAGATATATTAGGTAAGTGCTTAATATGTGATAAGAATGTATCTGATTTATATTATTCATTTAATATAGAAGAAAAAGGATATATACACTTTGAATGTTTGATAAAATATGTAAAAGAAATAGCATACAATATGAAAATAAAAAACTTCAAAATAGTTTACTTAGGTGGCAAGAAGTTTGGAATAATAAATGAAAGAGGTGAAAAAGGAAAATGGAATATAATCAGGAAGGTAGACATAGAGGAGATATTGGAAATATTAAAACAAAAAAATATGAACTTAAAGTATTAAGAAAACTCCTTCATTCAACTATAGGTATAATAGCAATTTTATTCTATTTTTTCCCATTATATGAAAATATTTTTATATTTATACTAAGTTCAGTAATAATACTTACACTTATAGTAGATGTCATAAGGCTTACATTTACCCATATAAATGATTTTTTTTTTAAATATTTTCATTTTCTTTTTGTTGAGAGAGATAAAAATAAAATAAACTCAGCAAACTTTTATTTTATGGGGTGTCTGTTAACATTAATGTTTTTCCCGTCAAGTATAGCTGCAATAGGAATACTATACCTTTCATTCGGTGACACATCAGCTGCAATAATTGGACAAAAATTATCAAAAAAAATAAGTATCAAAATACCTAAAACAAACAAAACTTTTATAGGTAGTATTGGATTTGTTGTTGTATCTACAATTATAGGCATAACATTTGGGCTTAACATTAAAACTGCTCTCTTATCCGCAGTAGTTGGAGCAATATTTGAAGCCCTACCACTTGGAATAGATGATAATTTTACTATTCCCTTTTTTTCATCACTAACAATCTGGGCAATGAGTATATAAAAGTTTAATTAAAATTCTACTACATTTATGAAACATATAGGAATAGTAATAATTATGATAAAATCAAAATTTTTAGATTTAAAATTTTTATGGATAAATATCAAGATAAATCACTGAAAAAACTTGCCTCAGCCTCTACACATAATAAATCATTTTTTTTAATAACACCTTTTGTAATAAAAAGTGGTGGTCTTGACTTCTCTATCCAGGCCTCAATAAAGATAACATCTTTTATATAGACTTTTTCTCTAAACCTTACGTTAAGTTTACCTGTATAAGCTTTTATCCCTTTTTCAAGCAATAAAGTTGCCATTGCATCATCAAGAATTGCAGACAAAAGCCCACCGTGAAATATATCCTTATGACTTGTATGAGTAGACTTGGGTATAAAATAACCTTTAATTCTCTCACCATCAAAAACATATTCAATCCCCAATGACTCTCTATTTTCTTTGCCAGATATAAATGAAAATTTATGCATAGACACTTTCAAGAATCCTTTTTATATCTCTTATATCATCTATAATATAGTTAGCATCCTTTATCTCTTCAAAATGCCCGTGCCCAAAATTACAGCCAACAAACTTTACCCCAGCTTCTCTGGCAGCTTCAATATCACTTGCCCTATCCCCAACCATAATCATATTTTCAGGATCTATATTATACCTTCTAATATAATATAAAATTATTTCTGACTTTTTAGTTATACCATAATCCCCAATAGTAACAAATGGCATACACTCAAGTTTAAACTTTGTCAATACTGATTGAATATATTCCCTTCTACCATTAGAAGCAATAAAAATCATATAATTGTTATTTTTAAGATAATCAAATACTTCTTTAACACCATCAAAAAGCAAACCGCCATACTTTAATATTTTATCAGATAAGTTTTCTATTATAATTGAACCAATTATTCTTATTTCATCTTCATTAAGAGTTGGGAAGAGAGATTTATAAATAAAATATACAGGTTGGCCTATAAGTTTTTCAATATCCTTAAAAGTAGGTGGAACAATCTGTTTATTATAATTTTTATTAAAATAAATTACAGAATCTCTATATGCGTCCTCTATAACTGGTTCAGAGGAATAAAGAGTACCATCAAGATCAAAACTGACTGCCTTTACCATGTTTTCCTCCTAAGGCTCTCAAGTTTAAGGTTCATTGGATTTATTTCTCTCTTATGAAATATATGTTCTTCTTCCTTCTTTTTGATGCTGCCATTGCTGGAATAAGAAAAGTAGGACTTAATATCCCTATAATAAAAATCGTAAACCTCTTTTATCTCAGGCTTTTCAACATAAAAGTCAGGTATTATAACACAGTACTCACTTGTCATAGATATATTATTAGACTTAAACCCAATAACAAAGTTTTTATCTAAAAGAGTCTTACTATATGGAATTGCAAAAAGAAATCCCGACAAACTTGCTAATAGATGATTTAAAGTTTCAATTTTATCATAATCGTTACGATAAAAATCCATATTATTTGTTATTTTTTCTAAAATTTTATACAAAACCTTGTCTCTTGATTCTCTTAAAGAGTTAGATAACCTTGTACCTACAAGATATTCAATCTTAAGTTCTATTGCTATATCAAAAGGAAACCTTTTTTGAATAAACGAACAATAATCAAGATTGGTATAAACATAGAAAAAAGTAAAATAATCTTTATTTTTAAAACTATTTTGAATAGCTTCAATAACATTAAGGTCTTCATTCTCAAAATGAGCCTCTTCGAGAAAATATTTTCTCTTTGATATAAGATCACTATTAACCTTATTTTCTCTATAATAAGATAAATCAAGTTTTGATACTGTATCCTCCTCTTTTCTGGCAGTCTGTTGTTTTAACTTTTCTAAAATCTTTTTCCTTTCATCATCAGATATATTTGCCATTTTTTATATCCTTTAATAATCTATTATAAAAACTAAAGTCATCCTCTTTAAAGAAAGCTGACCCTATAACAAACCACTCAACCCCTCTTTTATAAACATCATAAAAATTATTTTTGTTTATACCCCCATCCATTTGAATAATTATGTTTCTATTGCCTCTTAAAAGCTTAACCTCTTCAACTTTATCAAGGCAATAAGGTATCAACTCCTGCCCACCAAAACCAGGTTCAACACTCATAATAAGAACAAGGTCTACTATATCAATATACTCTTTTATTTTCTTAGGTTTGGTTTTTGGTTTAATTGAAATACCAAACTTTTTACCCTTATTTTTTAATTTTTCAACCTCTTTAATAAGTTTTTTTCTATCTTTAATAGCTTCAAAATGTACAGTTACTATATCACTTGAGTTTGAATATAATATTATATTATCCTCTGGTTTATCTATCATAAGATGTGTATCAAAAATAATTTTTGATGTGTATTTTCTAAGGTCATCAATAAACTTGTAACCAAATGTAAGATTAGGAACAAAATGGTTATCCATTACATCAAAGTGAACTACCTCAATCCCTGCATTTTCTAACTTTACAAAAATATCTTTTAGCAGAGTAAAGTCATAAGACAAAATTGAAGGACAAATCAATCTGTTATCTCCTTATAAAACTTTTCTTCATTATTTTCAACAGTATACAAGTAAATTTTAGGATTGCCAAAAGGTCTAAAAGTTTCTATTATATCTTCTCCAGGATATGCACGGCCTTCAAAAAGTATTGTCTTCCCTCTATTATCAAAACAAACAAGTCTTACTATTTTTCTATCAAGTTCTTCAGGAATATTAAATATAATTGTTTTATAATCTTTATCTGATAATTTACCAACAACAATTTTAACAATATTTATATATCCTTTTACAACTTCAAAAGATATAACCTTCCCATCTTTTTTTGGATCATCCACATTACTATATTCAACAAGGGTAGAAAAACCCTCCTGTTTTGCTTTTATTAATGCCTCTTTTTCATAAAGACCATTAAGAGATAAATCTATTTGTCCCCTGCCATTACTTACCCATAGCCTTAATCCTATTCTATCTGATGAAAAGGAACCTGGTTTTGGTGATTGGTCAATAATAGTACCAACAGGTTTTACACTATTAACAAACTCAACTTTTTCTATATAAACTTTACTATCACTCGTAAATATTTGTTCAATCTGTTTAATATTCTTATTAACAAGGTCTGGTATATCTAAAAACTCTGATCCAGAACTTACCAACAACATTATTTTCCTATCTTTTTTAACCTCCTCATCTGGCTCTATTCCCTGAGAAACAACTGTAAACTTAGGATAATCATTTGAAGATTTTAAAGATACATAATAATTAAGACCAAGACTCTGAAGTCTTTCGGCAGCATCTATAATATTTAAACCTTTCACATCCGGCACTTTAACAGTGTCCTCGCTATGTATAAGTATAATAAGTGTTATAAATGTAAAAAAACCTGTTAAAACAATAAACAATAAAACAAGTATAAAAAATTGTCTTAGGTTTTTAAAACCAATTTCAATATTAAACTTTTTCATCCTAGAACCTCTCCATTTTTAATCTTATACCCATTTATAAACTCACCTGAACTCATCTCTCTACTATTTTCAGGTTTTATCTTCTCAATAGATATGGCACCATCTATTGTCTTAACAATCATTTTTTTATTCTCAATACTTATAGATCCAGGTATATCCAGACTTAATTTCTTATTATATCTACCTATTTCTGTTAATATAATTTTTTTACCTTTATAAAAGGTATATATATTTGGCCAGAGAATAAAAGCACGATATTTATTTAATATAATATCTGTTGTATCCCTATCCCAGTAAATAAGAGCATCCTCTTTTTTTATTTTTCTACAATAACTTACAGGTCCTTCCTGAGTTTTTTCTATAATACTACCATTCTCTGCAATATCTAAAAACTCAGATAATGCGTCTGCAGAAAGTGCTGCTAACTTATCTCTTAATGTAAGATAATTATCCTCTGACAATATATCTATCTCTTTTAAATATACAATATTTCCATTATCAATTTTATCATTTATTCTCTGGATTGTTACCCCTGTCTTTTTATCACCATTTATAAGTGCTTCATGAATTGGTGATGCACCTCTATATTTAGGAAGTATTGATGCGTGTATATTGAAAGTACCTATTCTTGGTATCTCGTAAACATTCTTTGGTATAATTTTACCATAAGAGATAACTATCATTATATCAGGTTTAATACTATTTATTCTATCCAAAACATTATCATCAAATTCATACCCCTGTATAAAATCTATATTATGAGCCAACGCAAATTTTTTAGGTTCAGGAACTTTTAAACTCTTCATTCCCCTACCTATTGGTTTATCCTCACCAGTAAGTATAAGTTTAAGATTAGTTTTTTGATATAAGACATTAAGTGAAGGTAAACAAAAATCAGAATTTCCAAAAAAGATAGAACTAAACATCTACTTTTATTTCCTTAAGTTCTTTTAAACCTTCATTAACCTTTTTTTTGTCAATGGGCAAGACTTTATCTATAAAAAGTATGCCGTTTAAATGGTCTATCTCATGTTGAAGTATTCGTGCAAAAAATCCTTCAACAC
The DNA here is from genome assembly GCA_029552945.1 of Spirochaetota bacterium. Taxonomy (GTDB): domain Bacteria; phylum Spirochaetota; class GWB1-36-13; order GWB1-36-13; family JAKPDD01; genus JAKPDD01. Next base: position 116,691 of record JAKPDD010000046.1, on the reverse strand, counting down.
TTTTTTCAATAACCTTATTATCAATAGTTAAAGCTTTCAAAAAAACCCTTTTATATCTTTTTACTCTTCCATACACACCGGGCACAGACAAACAACCCTCCTGAAGTACATCCTGTTCATCATCTATAAAACTTATCTCTGGATTAACTAAAGCCCAATCTTCTGAATACTCTTTGTTTATCACTATAAGACGTATATTTTGCCCAACCTGGGGTGCAGCAAGTCCAACCCCATCTTTTTTTAGCATTGTTTCATACATATTACTTGCAAGTTCTTTTATATCATCTATATTGTTTACAGGAGAAGACTTTTCTCTCAAACTTTTAGCAGGATATTTTACTATTTCTAAAATCATACTATACCCTAATAGATAAAAATAATAACTAATTAAAATTTAACTTAGAGAATATATATTTTTCTAAATTTTATCTTTAAATTTTAAATATGAAAAAAAATTGGAAAGAAAGAGAAATTGACAAAAAAAAATCAAAATATATTGCAGAAAAATTAAATATTTCAGAAGAAATAGCAACAATATTATGCAACAGGTCTATTGATACTGTTGAAAAAGCACACAATTTTCTGGAAAATAATGATAGTATAGTATCACCCTTTAAAATACAATATATCGATAAAGCAATCAGTATAATAAACAAAATAATACATAAAAAAGAAAAACCAAAAGTATTTATAATAGGCGATAAAGACGTTGATGGTATCACAGGTATAGCAATATTTAAATTAATGTTTGAATACCTTGGCTTTGAAATAAACTATGACCTACCGCTTGAAAATGAATCATATGGTATCTCAGACAGAATTTATAACAATATAATTAAATATAATCCAGACCTTATAATAACAGTAGATGTTGGGATAAAAGAGAGTGAGTTCTGCCAAAAAATAAAAAACTTAGGAATAAAAATAATTATAACTGATCATCATGAACCACCAGATATACTACCTGAAGCTGATGCAATAGTCAATCCTAAAATAGGCAATAACAAAGAACTTGCTTCACTTTCTGGGGCAGGTGTAGCATACAAATTATTTTTTGCTTTACTGTTTTCACAAACAAGTTATTACAATCAATACTTTTTAATCAAAAACAATAAAAATATAGAGGAATCAATAGTTATAAAAAATTTTATAGAAAAAAGATTAAAAAATAAAGAAGAAATTGAAGATTTTATAAAAAACAAGAAGCCAACAATAATAAACATTGAACATGAAAATAAACCAAACATATTTGAACTGTATAAAGAAATAAAGGATATAAACTACAAAACCCTAAGAGAACTTGCAAGAGACAATAATATTTACTATACCAAAAAAGCTGAAACTAAAAGTGCAGCAGGACTTTTTAACAAATACATAATCCAAAAAATAATAAGCAAAAATCAAAATATAAATAATGCGTTAATCTATGCATGTCTTGGAAGTATATGTGACTATATGCCATTTAATACTCTGGAAAATAGAGCATTAATAAAAAAAGGTATAAGTTTAATAAATACTGAAAAACCAGAAAATATAAGAATTGCAATAAAGAAAGATACTATAGATGTAAAAGATATAAGCTTTACATGGGGCCCGTTACTTAATTCTGGTGGAAGATTAGGAAATGCTAACATATCATTAGAGTTTATAATAGAAAAAAACAGAGAAAATATAAAAAATATATATGAAACATTAACTGAAATAAACAAAAAGAGAAAAGAGATAGAAGAAACAGCATATAAAAAAGCAATAAGTCAACTAGAAAAAAGTATTACTAATAACATAATAACATATTCTTCTAATGAAATAATTAAAGGAATAACTGGAATAATGGCAACAAAGATATCTAAAAAATATGGGAAAACATCATTTGTATTTTTCATAGACGAGAATAATGAAGAGGTTGTTGGTTCAGGTAGAACAATGTTAAACATAAATCTAATAAAATTATTTAATGACTGTCAAGATATTTTCTTAAGGTTTGGTGGGCATCATAAAGCATGTGGAATGACAATAAAAATAAACTACTTTGAAGAATTTATGAATATAATAAAGGAAAAAGATAAAAACCTAGAAAAATTTTTTGAAAGTGAAGACTACTATTATTATGACCTGACAATAAATCCAAAAGATATAAATACAAAAATAATCGAATATATATACAGGCTTGAACCTTTTGGGCCCGAATATGAAGAACCTGTTTTTAAATCACCTGCAGTTCATCCAATAGAAATAACAAAAATTGGGCAGGACTTATCACACTTAAAATTTAAAGTAAAAGAAAATCCTAAAATAAACTTTTTGTGGTGGAATAAAGCTTATGAATATGATAATATAAAAGGAAATATAATAGACATATTTTATACACTGAGTCTTAACACATATAATAATAAAACAAGTATTGATGCCACAGTACTTGATATTAATATAATTTAATTCAATCAATTAAAAAAATTTACAGTAAAAATCAACACGCAGGTTAAGCAAGTATTTTATATATTTTTAGAAATATTAAATAAAATGACAGATGCTTATTTTAAATTTAAAAAGCTAAAAAACTTAATATAAGGACAAAATGTTAATAAAATCTGAATTAAATGATAAAGACTTTAAAAAAATAAGTGATTTTGTTTACAAAAAAGTAGGTTTAAATATAAAAGATAATAAAAAATATCTTGTAGAATCACGTTTATCTTCACTAATTGGATCTTTTTTTAATTCATTTACAGAACTTGTAGAACATATTTATAAATTTCCAGAAGACTCCATAACACAGGATATAATAAATAGACTTACTACAAATTTTACCTATTTTTTTCGTGAACCAATACATTTCAAGTTTTTAAAATGGTATCTACAAAATAAAGGAAAAAGAGAAAAAGAGATAAGGATATGGAGTGCTGCATGCTCAAGTGGAGAGGAACCATACACAATAGCTATTACATCACATGAGGCTATGAATATTTATAATTATGATTTTAAAATACTGGCAACAGATATCTCAACAAAAGTACTGGTAAGAGCCTATAGTGGATTATATGAAGGGGAAAAAATAAGAAAATATGTACCGCCTAATCTTATAGCAAAATATTTTGACTATAATATTAATAATGATATGTATCTTGTGAAAAAGAGTGTAAAAGACCTTATTGCATTTAGAAAATTTAATTTAAAGTCAAACCCTTATCCTTTTAAAAGACAATTTGACATAGTTTTTTTGAGAAATGTAATGATATATTTTGCAAATCCAGAAAAAGAATTGCTATTGAATAATATGTATAACCATATAAAAGAGGGGGGATATTTAATTATAGGTTTGGGTGAAAGCCTTATAGGTGTAAAACATCCATTTAAGTTAACTAAATATTCAATATATCAAAAAGTTTAAAAACTTGTTTTTTGTTAATCAATTTTAGAAAAGTATGATATAAATTTTTAATCTTAAAAAATTTTAATAAAAAGTCTTAAGGATAAAAAATTGAAACCAAGAAAAATATTAGAATCAATACCAATATATGTTGGCGGTAAACCAATTATAAACAAAAGAACAATCAAATTGAACTCAAACGAATCAGCTTTTAATATACCAAAAAAAATAATAAAAAAATCTCTTAAATCTCTTAAAAATCTTAATAGATACCATGAACCCACCGGTCTTTTTTTAAGAGAAAAAATAGCAGAAGAATTAAAAATTATCCCAGAAAACATAATTTTAGGCAATGGATCTGGAGAAATTATAAAAATTTTTATTGAAAGTTTTGTTGAAAGTTATGAAAAAATTATAATCCCACAGGTAACATTTTCTCTATATGAGATATATTCAAAACTTAATGGAAATACAACAATAATTAAAACCAATCTTACTGATGGACTTGACATAGACCTTAATGACATACTTGAAAAAGCGGATAATAAAACAACAATATTTATTGCAAACCCAAACAATCCAACTGGTAAATCATATAAATATCAAGATATATTACAATTTTTAAAAAAACTACCAAAAGAAACAAAAGTACTCTTAGATGAAGCATATATAGAATATTCTGAAAATTACGATCCTTCAATATACAGAAAACTTATTGAAGAGTTTGAAAACTTAATTATAATAAGGACATTTTCAAAACTTGGACTTGCAGGACTAAGAATAGGCTATGGTATATCAAATAGTGAAAATATAGCCCAGTTAAACAAAGTAAGGCCGCCTTTTAATACCAATATTCTTGCTCAATATATAGCTTATAATCTTTTAGAAGAAAAGAATTTTATAAAAAAACTTACAAATTTTGTTAAAAAAGAGAGAGAAAATCTATTTGAAAAACTTAAAGATATAAATATTAAGACTTTTAAGTCTGATGCAAACTTCATACTTATACAAGCAAAGGAAAATCTTGATAAAGAACTTGAGAAAAGAGGAATACTTATAAGAAATGCTTATTCTTTTGGTTTATCATCCGATTATTACCGTATAACGATAGGGACAAAAAGGGAAAATCTAAAAATGATAAAAGCCCTTACGGAGGTACTAACATGAAAAAAACAATAATAGTAATACTATTTTTAATTGCAACAATAATCTTAGGGCAAGATAAAAAAGTATTTTATGGTAAAGCAAGTTGGTATGGTAGTAATTTTCATGGGCGAAAGACAGCAAGTGGTGAAATATATGATATAAATAAACTCACAGCAGCACATAAAGATCTTCCTTTTGGAACAATTCTTAAAGTAACAAATCTTAACAATGGCAAAAGTGTAATAGTAAAAGTAAATGACAGAGGCCCTTTTGTCGCAGGAAGAGTACTTGACTTATCTCAAAAAGCAGCATTTGAATTAGGATTTTTAAAAGAAGGCATCACTGATGTAAAAGTTGAAATAGTATCATTGCCGGGGGAAGGAAAAAGAGACTTTGACTTCCAGGATGAGTTAATAAATCCTGATACTAAAGATAGTAATAACAAAAAAGATACAAAAAAAGAAACTGAAGAATGGAAAAAAAGTAATAAAGAACAGATAGTACCTATTGAAAATAAAGATGAAAATGAAGAAGATGAAATAGATACAAAAATTGATGATATAATATCAAACCTTAAAAAAGAGATTAAATCTCCTCAGGATGAACAAAAAAAAGATAATATAGAGCCTAAAAAAGAGGTCGAACCTAAAGAAAAATTAGAAAAAAATATAAAAATAGACAAAGATAAAATAGCAGATGAAAATAAAAAAACATTTGAACAAAAAATATATAAAATATTTGTTATACAACTAGGAGCTTTTACAACAGAAGAAAAAGCACAAGACTTTAAGAAAAAATTAGAATCAATTGGAATAGAAACATACATAACTGAAGTAAAAAGAGAAAATCTTATTTTGCATAAAGTAAGAGAAAATAAAGTATACACAGATCTTAACACTGCATTAAAAAGAATGGAAGAAATAAATAAAAAGGGTATTGAGTGCTTTATAGTAGCAAAGTTCTTTATAGCAAAAGAAAAAGAACAGTAAAAATCCTTTTTATTTTTTTAATTTTAGCCAATAGTTGTACAAGATTAACACTAGCTAATAATTTCATAGAGATTGGATTTGAATTAAATAAAGAAGAGATTGAACTCTCATTATTAGAAAAACTCTACCTTAATGGTGAATATTCTAAAATAGTAATTTTACCAATACCTAATGATAATTTTCAAAAGTACATATATATAAGAGCTCTCTATCATCTTAAAGAGCATGAAAAAATTGTAAAAAATAATTTTGATTTAGATGATCCTGTATTGGGAAAATATTTAACTTTCTTTAAAATAAATTCTCTGGTAGAATTAAAACAGTTTGAAAAAGCTTTAGAAGAGTTTAAAAATATAGAAAAAGACGAAGAATTATTACAAAAAGATAATCTTATAGACCTTTATGAAAAAATAGTTGCAGGACTTGATAGAGAAGATATATCAATAAATAAAGGGAGATTTTATTTTTATAGATTTGAAATAACAAAAGATAAAAATTATCTTATAAAGGCAGTAGAACAAAAAGATTCACTTGCAATAAACTCTCTTTATGAAAACATAAGATTAATACCAGCTTCAACATATCTAAAAATATTTGATTTTATTAAAAATAATAATATAGAAATAGCATTAAAAGTTGCAATTTATATTAAACTTCAAAATGAACTTGGGGAATTATACTTTCAGAATAAAAAATATAAGGAAGCGTTAAATTATCTTAATAAAGATAGTATTTATTATTCACTATCAAAAATAGCACTGGAAAAACCAGATGAAAATGATATTAATGTAGCACTAAATAACCTGGAACTATCATATGATATTCTTGCAACCTGGTATATAAAAACAAAAAATTATGAGATGCTTTATGATATTATAGTTAAAACAAAAAAGATTAAATACATAAGAGAATTAATACTAATACTTCTTGAAAAAAAAGAATACGAAAAACTTTATGAGTATGCAATTAATTTAAAAGACCAGATTTCAAACCAATATTTTAAAACAATGATTTTATACTACGCTGGTTACACAAATATAAATAATAAAAAAAATGATGCTATAGAAATACTCAAAGAGTGTGCAATAAATACTTTTATTTTTTATGGTTATCAGTCATTCATAAAATTAAGCGATGAAGATAAAAAAGATGTTATTAAAAGACAAAAAGAAATATATGAAAAATCAAAAAGCAATATAAAAGAAAAAATAAAACTAATGACTAATATAAAACTGACAAATGAAGAATATATAAAATTCTTTATAAAAATAGGAGAATACAATAGAGCAATCAATATGCTTAAAACAAAAATAGAGGATGAGAATAAAATAAACTTTTTCTTATTTTCCTACCTTTTCAATTTAAAAAGGTATAGACTTGCTTTATATTTTCTTAATAAAATATATGATTATCTTACAGAATATAAAATACCATATATAGATATTGTAAAATATCTTGTTCCTCTACCTGATGAATATAAAGAAATTATAATTAAGGCAAGCAAAAGATATAATATTGATGTATATCTTATCACAGGTCTTATAAGACAGGAATCAGTCTTTGATGAGAAAGCAGTCTCAATAGCTGGGGCAAAGGGGCTTACTCAACTTATGGACTCAACTGCAAAACCAATAATAACAAAACTATATAAAGAAAAAATAATAGAAAATACTGATATTTTTGATCCAAACACTAATATAATGGTGGGTATTTTTTATCTACATGATCTTTTTAATACATATAAAGATTACAATGACTATAAAGAAATACTTGCTATTGCATCATACAATGCGGGACCTATAAGGATAAAAAAACATTTTATTAATGTTTCTTCATCTGTTTTAAATAACATTCATTTTATAGATACAATACCTATAACCGAAACAAGAGAATATGTAAAAAGAGTTCTATTTTATAAAGAGGTTTACAAAACACTTTATAGAATAGAAGAGTAGATTATAAACTAAGTAATTTAACTATATTTTTTCCTGCAATTTTTCCAGCACCTAATGCTTCTATAACAGTTGCAGAACCAGTCACTATATCACCACCTGCAAAAACATTTTTTATAGATGTCTGATAATTTTTATCAACTCTTATATATCCTCTTTCATTAAACTCAAGACCATTAACACTTCTTAAAACAGGATTCGATGTTGTTCCGATAGCTATTATAACAGTATCAGCATCAATAAAAGTTGTTTTTCCTGTTTTTTCTATAATTGACTTACCATTATCATTTTTTCCGTTAATTTTCATTATATTAAACTCAATTCCAGTTACCCATCCATCATTATTACCAATTATTACTGCTGGATCAAGTAAAAAACTGAATTGAACACCCTCTTCTTTTGCGTGTTTTATCTCCTCCTCTCTTGCAGGCAAGTCTTTTTCCTCTCTCCTGTAAACTATAAACACATCTTTATATCCAAGTCTTAAACATGTCCTTGCAGCATCAACCGCAGTATTGCCACCACCAATAATTATAGCTTTTTTGCCCTTTACTATAGGGGTATCATATGACTCATCATAAGCATTCATAAGATTTACTCTAGTTAAAAACTCATTAGCTGAAAAGACTCCTTTATAACTTTCTCCCGGAATATTTAAGAACTTTGGGAAACCAGCACCTGACCCTATAAAAATAGCATTATAATTTTCAATCAAATAATCAAAACTTATTGTTCTTCCAATAAGAATATTTTTATGGAACTTAACATCCATCTTTTCTAAAGCTTTTATCTCTTTTTCTATAACATCTTTAGGGAGCCTAAAAGCTGGTATACCATAAACAAGTACACCACCAAATCTATGAAGAGCCTCAAAAACATCAACCTCTATTCCAGCCCTTGCAACCTCACCTGCACAAGCTAAAGAGGCAGGTCCTGAACCTATTACAGCAACTTTTAAATTATTTTTATTATTAATTTTTATTTCATTTATCTCTTCATGCCATCCATTTTTTAAAGCATTATCACCAACAAACATCTCTAGCTTACCAATAGCAATAGAGTTTTTCCCAAGTACACACTTAGCTTCACACTGTCTTTCCTGAGGACATACTCTACCACATACAGATGGTAAAAAATTATCTTCTCTTATAGTAAGGTAACTTGATTTTATATCACCATCCCTAAGAAACTTAATAAACTTTGGAATATTTATGTTAACAGGACAGCCACTTACACATGGTTTAGTAGGACACTGCAAACACCTATCAGCTTCAGCTTTTGCAAGTTCAAAACTAAACTCATTTATAACAGATGCAAAGTCCTTTACTCTATCTTTAGGATCTCTTTCAGGAAATGTATTTCTTGATTTCATCTCCTATTACCTCTATTAAGAAGATAATCTCTAAGACAGGCCCCCTCCTCCTTTGCAAACTGGTTAGATCTCAATATAAGATCATCTAAATCAACCTTATAACCATCAAAATCAGGTCCCTCAATACAAGCATAATGTATTTTACCATCCAAAACAACCCTACAAGCTCCACACATACCTATCCCATCAACCATAATTGGATTAAGACTTACAATTATCTCAACTCCATATTTTTTTATAGCATCAACTGATGCTTTCATCATCTTAAGAGAACCAATTGAATAGACTTTATCTATATTGTATTTTTTAAATATCTGATCTACTACAGACACTACATTTCCCTTTAACCCGTATGACCCATCATCAGTAGTTATTATAATTTCATCGGATATATCCTTAAGTTTATCTTCCCAAAATACCAACGACTTATTTCTAAACCCTACAACACTTATTATTTTTGAACCCATCTCCTTATAAGCTTTCATTATTGGATATGATGCTGCAATCCCAAGCCCACCTGATAAAAAAAGAACATTATTTTTCTTCTCTATTTTTGAGGGAGTACCAAGGGGGCCTAAAATATCAGGAATAAAATCATATTCTTCATCATACATCATCTGAGTCGACTTACCAACAACCTGAATAATAAAAGTTATTGTTCCTTTTTTTCTGTCAAAGTCAGCAATAGTAAATGGTAATCTCTCCCCTTTTTCTTTAGGTATCAAAATACAGAATTGACCTGCTTTAGCCTCTCTTGCAATAAGAGGGGCTTCAATCTCAAGTTCAAATACATATTGATTATATATCTTTTTTCTTAGAACCTTAAACATTAAAAAACTCAAAAAACAAATTTTTAACCATTAAAATATAACTAATAGATCAAAATTAATTATTAAAGTTATAAAAATATTCTAAAAATAGATTTTAATTTAAAATTAGTTTATTTGTTAAAATAATAAAATCCCTGTGTTAATAAATCTTTAATTTTTTTATAGTTAATCATTTAATTTAATTTTTTGTATCATAATGCTTAATATTTTACTCCAATATAAAAATCAAGACAAATCCTATTTATTTGAAAATATGATTCTTTTTTAATATGTTAAATCAATAAATTCTATTAAATTTTAATCATAAAATTTTATAAAGTTTAAGAGGAAAATATTATAAATGGAAACCACTCTAGAAAAACTTGAAAAAATAATAGAAGAAAGAAAAAAATATTCACCAGAAGAGTCTTATACAGCAAAACTTATAAACAAGGGGATAGAAAAAATCCTAAAAAAGATAGGAGAAGAGGCATCAGAGTTAATAATAGCATCTCTTAAAAATGAGAAACAGAATATCATACACGAAACTTCGGACCTTTTTTATCATATACTTGTAATGCTAAATTACCATACCATAAAACTTGAAGATATATATAATGAACTTGAAAAAAGAATGAATATATCTGGTATAGAAGAGAAAAGGAGAAGAAAAGATGATTGAACTTGATGATAGGATTCTTTTTGCAGTACCCAAAAAAGGAAGATTAAAGGACCCAACATTATCATACTTAACAAAAATTGGGTTATCATTCCATAAGAACGAGAGGCTTGATATTGCATTATGTAACAATACCCCTATTGCACTTATATTCCTTCCTGCAACAGATATACCTTTATATGTTGCCAACGGTAAAGTTGCTTATGGTATAACTGGGGAAGATATAATCAGTGAGCATAAACTCGAAAATAGGATAGAAATAGTTACAAAATTAGGATTTGGAAAGTGTAAGGTAGCACTTGCAGGTCCAAAAAATATAGATTATTCATCTTTTAATTATGAAAATGTAAAAATCGCAACATCTTTTCCAAATATAACTAAAAAATTTTTAGAAAAAAAAGGAATAAAAAACTATACTATAAATGAAATATCAGGTTCAGTTGAGATATCCCCAGCATTAAGTGTGTCAGACCTTGTAGTAGATATTGTTGAAACAGGTTCAACTTTAAAAGAAGCAGGTCTTATTATAATAGAAAATATAATGAATACAGAAGCTATATTTATCAGTAAAAAAAACCTTGACAACAACGAAAATGAATGGAAGGAAAAACTTAAGGAAAGATTCAATAGTGTAATTACAGCAGAAAAATATTTAATTATAGATTATAATATTCACAAAAATAATCTTGAAAAAGCCGAAAAAATAACCCCTGGTTTTAACTCACCTACCATACTACCACTGGTAGATAAAGAATGGTTTGCAATAAGAGCTGTAATAAAATCTGAAGAAAAATACAAAATAATAGAAGAATTAAAAAAAATAGGTGCTCAGGCAATAATAATATCTAAAATGGATTACTTTGTTCAATAGAGGATATTCTTGAAAATAAAGCAGGTATTAAAAAATATAAAAGTTGATTTTATAGAAAACCAGGAAATTAAAGATGAAAATATAATTTATTCTGAATTAATAGAGTATTTAAAGAAAAATATAATAAAAATTTTAACAGAACTTGACCCAACAGAAGCATTCATATTTTATCACTCATTCATAAATAAAGAGGGTTTTAATCCATACAGTGATAAAACAAAAGAAAAAACAAATATAGACCAAGCAATAGAGAATCTAGAAAATAAGCTTTTAATATATAAAAGAGTAAGTGTTCAAAATATAATACCAATTACAAAAACATATTTATTTGATGAGATACATGAAATACTTAGTAAATATAATTTCTTCAACATAGACAGTATAATAGAAAACATATCTAAATTTAAGCCAAGTAAAGAGGTTTCATATCTTGATATGCCTCAGGATATGTTCTATTTTTTTTATTCTTATGGGGGAATAGTCAAAAAAGAATTTGTAGACCAGTATTTTACAGGGCCTGAAATTGAATATTTTAAAAATAATGGAATAAATGAAGGTTTACTTTATGTGGATAACGATAAGATATATCAGGTTTATCATATAGACATCAAAAAAATATATGAAAAACCAAATGAAACTGTAAAAACAATATCGTATAATACAAGAATATTCAATGATATAATAAAAATAATATATACTATAATAAAAACAAACATAATAATAAATAAAAATGGAAAAATAAATAAAAAACACTTTGAAATACTACTAAAGGAAGTATCATCTGAGGTTGTATTGAATTTTATTATCAAACTGTTAACAAAATATAATTTTATCAAAATAAATGAAGAAAATTCATATATATATCCTACTGAAAAGCTATACAGTTTTTTTCAAAACAGTATAGAAAAAATCTATGACATGTTCATAGAAACTGATGAAGATATAAAAGAAATTTATAATACTATAAAAACAATAAAAAATGAAGAGTTTGGGATCCAGGATATATTATCACATATTGTAAAAAAGAAAGTAAAATCAAATCCTGAATCTATTTTAAAAAGAGAGACAAGAAGAAAAGTTATAGAATCTATTGAAATATTATTTTACCTTGGAATATTAATAAAAAAGATTACAACAGATAGTTATATATTCTACTCACTAAACAAAAAATATAAAGATATAAGTAATGAAAAACACAATAATGAAAAAAATATTATGGTAACACCAAATATGAAAATATATGCTTATCTTAATAAGCTTGAATTATCAACATCTTATATATTAAACATATTCCTTGACATAGAGTCATATGAAGAGATATGTGTTTACAACATTACACCTGAATCAATAAAGAGGGCTGTATATTTTGGTAACAATGTAGAAGAACTCGTAAAAGTACTTAAAAGTAAATCAAAAGAGATACCTGAAAATGTAATAATAAATATTAATAACTTTGCAAAAAAGGTAAGATTTGGAAAAATTAAAAATGTTATTATTGTAAAATTCGATGATCCTAAAATATTAGATGAAATATTATTACATCCAATATATAAAAAAATTGTAATAGAAAAAATATCAGATAAACATGCAATAGTAGATAAAGAAATATTTAATACAAGAATAATGGAAGATATTTCTGTTTATTTTAAGATAGATAATTTATAAATTTAAATCATAAACTTTTACTTAATCTTAATTTAAAGGGTATAACAATGCTAAAAAAAGAAAATCTCGAAAAATATAAAAATAAACACTATTTAAGTCCAAAAGAGTGTGCAGAAATTGCTGGAGTTTTCCCAACTACTGTAATATACTGGATTAAAGCTAAAGGTTTAAAAAACTATAAAACACCAGGTGGTCATTATAAAATAAAAAAAGATGATCTAATTTCTTTTATCCAGGGTAAAAATCTTAAAAAAGTAATAAAAGAGACCGAAAAACTAAACATTTTACTTATAGAAGATGATGAACTACTTGCAAACTCAATAAAAGAGGGTTTAAAAGATAAATATAATATTGAAATAATCTTATCCTATCAAGAAGCATTAAATAAGATAAGCAGCAAATATAACCTTATACTGCTTGATATTAACTTAAAAGATGGAAACGGGCTTGATATTGCTGAAAAAATAATGAACAATACAGAAACAGCAAAAATACCAGTTATAATAATCTCAGCAGTAAATAGAAGTGAAGTTATTGAAAAGGGGCTTATGTTAGCGTTAGACTTTATTAAAAAACCTTTTTCAATAAAAGAACTTGAAATAAGATTACAAAAATTGCTAAATAATTTATTTTATGAATAAAGAAGGTTTAAAACCTTTTATAATATTATTTATTACCAATCTTCTGTCTTTTATAAGTTTTAATGTACTAAATATATTTCCAATGTATCTTTCAGAATTAGGTGCAAGTTCATCATACATAGGTATAATAATGGGCTCTCCTATGTTTGTTCTTGTATTTTTAAACCTATTATTTTTAAACATCATAGAAAAGATAAATAAAAAAAGATTTATAATAGTATCTCTTGTCCTCTCAATAGTATCATATTTATTATGCTATATATATTATAACAACCTTAAAATAATATTACTTATAAGAATAATACAAGGTATAACATACACAATAAACTTTTCCTTTATTTTTTCAATTGCAATAGAGATAATACCCGCAGAATTAAGAGTAGGATACCTAGGTATGTTTGGTGTATCAGGTTCTATAGCAAGTGCTGTTGGACCATCTATAGCTGAATATATATTTAAAATAACTAATAATTTTAGAAATATATTTATTCTTGGGTTAATTGTGTCAATACTCTCTTTAATTATATTCAGTATTATAAAAGAATACAACAGAGTAGATAATGAGGTAAGCAATAAACCAATCAATTTGAGGGAATACAAGTATATTATTATACTCTCAATAATTTTTGGCTCAATATTCGGTGCACACTTCTCATTTATAAGCGATTATGCAAAAAAAATAAATGTTTTACCAGTATCAGCGTTCTTTATATCTTATAGTATATCTTTAATACTAATAAGAATAATCCTTGTAAACGAAATAAATAGATGGGAAAAAATAAAAACAATAAAAATCTTCTTTTTTATAGCAATAATATCGTTATTCTTAGAGTTTTTACTATCTAAAATAAAACTACTAATATTTTTAATGCTTACAGCCGTAACATATGGGTTAAGTCACTCTATACTATATCCAACATTCAGTTCAGTATTTGTTGAAAAAACACATGAAAGGAGTAAAGCAACAATAATTTTCATATTATTATTCAGTCTTGGGCAGGGAATATCATCTTTTTTTTATGGCTTTATATCTGATATATTTAATTATCAATATATGTACCTTATATCTTTTATCATCTCAATACTATTATTTAGCATAACACTAAAAAGTAATTATATATAAATTTAATTTCAGTTTATAAGTTCAAGTTCATATATAACTTCTTCTGATGACTTATTATAATCGATAATTAAAGATGATGATATTATTTGAGATTCTTTCTTCAAAGTATCAAGAAACTTAGTAAAATCTGAATCATATTGAAAAATATATACTAAAATTTTATATCGACCTAATATATTTATAACCTGAGGATTAAAACTATTTGTTTCATTTAAAGAGTTAGTTTTAACAAAAGCAAAAAAAATTTTATGATTAAAATTTTTAGCAACCAAAATCTGCTCTTCAATAATGTTTTTTAACACTGAAGAAATGTTAAAAATATTATTGTATCTATCTTCAAACGGGGCAACAGATAATGTATAAAGAGAGGTTGCAAAATAGGAAGATAAAACCTTATAGAGACTTAATCTCCAATCATACTCATCAAGTGTATCAACACCACCTATAACAAAAAAACCTAGTATTTTATCGTAAATTTTTAAAGGTATAAATAAAGCAGTGTTCATTTCATTAACATCATATAAAGAAAAATACTTATTTACAATATCACTGTTATTAGTAAATAAATCAATATATTTTTTATTTGCAACAATGTTAAAAATATCTGATGTTTCATCAAAAAATAATTTTTTATATGTATCTTCTCTAAAGCCATAACCATCAAAAACTTTATAAACATTATCCTTTTTATTAATAAGTAACATCTTTTTTATTCCAAGGCCATACTCTAGAGTTGAAAATGTTAAAAATATTATTTCATCAAGTTTTCTTGAAGTTTTTAACACTTCTCCTATTTCATGAATAGCTTCAAGTTGTTTAAATCTTTTTCTAAGATTATCATGTAAAAAAGCATTCTCAAGTGCATTACAACCAAGTGATATTATTGGAATAAGTATCTCAATATCTTTATCAATATTTTCAAGACCAATTTTTTTTAATACAAGATATCCTGTTATAGTTTTAGCTTTTAATTCAAAGATATAGAAATCTTTATTTGTTAAAATCTGATTATTATTAATCTTATCTTTAATAAACAAGATATCATCATCACTAAAGTCTTTATTTAAAAATACTGATAAACCATTTTTTTTAATTAAGAAACACGCAGCACTTGCTCTTGTATATCCTATAAAGGTAAGTAATAAAAGATTCACCAGTTCTTTTGGATTAAGTGTATTATATATCTCTTTACTTATTTCAAATAAATTTTTAATATCATATTCTTTTTTTAATAGACTTGTTTCTAAATTGATAAGGCTATCTTTAATCCCATCTTTTTTTTTAGAAAAATCATTCTGTAAATCAGAAACTTTTTCTACTTTATAATCCCCTTTTTTAATAGACTCTCTTATTATTTTAGCCTTTGCAAGTAAACTGTTTTCTCTAAAAAACTTTGCCCTATCCCTAAGTCCAAAAAACATATTATATACCTAATTCATCAAAAAGTTTATTATATAAATCATAATATTCAGACTTTGCAAAGTCCTTTATTTTATCCTCTGGTAAATAACCAAAAAGCGTATCAAGATAAGAAAGAACTTTTTTAACATCATCAACATTTAACTCTTTATATTTACCTTCTTTAATTTCAGACTTATCTTCTTTTTTCTCTAAATATTTTTTATCTCCAAGGTCAACTTTTTCAACCTCTTCCTCTATTTTTATGCTCTCTTCAAAAAACTCTTCTTCCTCAGAAACTATCTGTTTAGTCGGTTCTTCTATTTCAGTTTTTATCTCTTCCATCTCACTCAAGTTCTCAGAAACTGGAACCTCATTAATTTCTTCAACTTCCTTTTCTATCATCTCCTCACCAACAGGCACAACTTCTTCTACTCCTATCACACTCTCCTCCTCTACTACAGGCCCTACCTCTTCCTCTAACTTTAAGTCTTCATCACCTTCTTGCATAATTTTTTCATCTAAACTTAATTCAGACCCAATCATTAATTCTTCAGTCTCTGGTTTTTCAACTGATAATTCTTCCTCTTTACCTATTTCAATTTCTTCTTTAATAGACTCCTCTGATGGAATATAATCATCTGATGTCTCAATATCTTCAAAAGATGGTTCCTCTTTTTCAATAGTTTTATCAGACAATACTTCAAACTCTTCAAAAGGTGATTGTTTTTCTATTTCTCTAAGATACAAAGACTCAAGTTCTTTACTACTAATAACTATAAGATTATCTTCACCACCACTAATAACATCTGTTTCTGATATACTCGAGGATGAAAGAATATCATTAAGTTCATTTTCTGATAATGTTATATCCTCTTCCTCATCAAAAAAACCACTAACCATATTATCATCTTTTTTATCAAACATTTAATTTCTCCTTATTTCTTTCTGTTTTTAAAAATAAAAAAAGTTTGCCCATCTTTCAAGTAATAATTAGGCATATTAACTTGACTCTTATCTATATTAGCTACATCAAACAAGTCATAGAGCCTTGAACCTTTAGGTAAAACATAACAACTTTTCTTTTCTATTTCTAGACATACATTTATAGCAGGTTTTACATATATAAAGTCATTGTCTTTTAATTCCCTATCATTTTCAATATATGCTCCATCTTTTACACCAGCTAAAGATAATAAAGTTTTCAATGATGTTCCCTTTTCTAATTTATATAAACCAGGTTTTTCAACCATGCCATAAATTTTAACTCTTATATAAAGATTACTATATTTAATCGAAAAATCAATATTATTTTTTGAGAAATATTTTCTATTATCATTTGATTTTAGATTCTGATTTAAAATATTACCTTTTTTCTCTTTATCAATATTATTATAAATAGAATCTATTTCAATTTTACTTTTCAAAGTAGGATATAAACTGCCTATAATAAATCCTGATACTAAAAATAGTATAAAAGTTAATATTCTTTTTTTATCATTCATCTTTATAAAATATTATATGTTTGTTTTTAACAATATATTTTATACCTGAATATAAAGAAAAAATAACAACTATACATAAAAATACAGAAGGAGTGTAAGCAATAAAATAACTTATATCGCCAAAATAATAAAAAAGTGCATCATCAAGTCTTATATCTGTTAATCCTTCAACAGCTCTTATAGTTTTCTTTTCTATAAGATAGTCTTTGAGAATAAGAAAAATTATTATTATACTTATAGTAAAAAACTGAAAACCTGTTTTTAATTTTCCTATAAAAAGAGTTTTAACCTCAGAATTTTTGCTAATACCTTCAATTCTTAAAAGGGTTATAACAAACTCTCTAACAATTATAATCCATACCATCCAGTAAGGAAATATAGAAGGGTCAATACTTAAAAATGATATTAGAAGAGATATTACAAGTAATTTGTCAGCCAGTGGGTCTAAAAAATTACCAAAACTAGTTAACATATTATACTTTCTTGCAATTTTACCGTCAATATAATCAGTAATTCCTGCTATTAGGAATAATATAAAAGATATTATTTTATTAACATAATTACCTCTTAAGAGAACTATTACTGGAATTATTAAAATTATTCTAAATACTGTTAAAATATTAGGTAAATTCTTTATCATTCAGCATAAACTCCATAAATATCATGATAATCAGAACTTTCTATAAAAACAGGATAAATATTGCCTATATTAAGCCTTTTTTTTGATTTAAAATAAACCAGTCCATCAATTTCAGGTGCATCATATTCTGACCTGCCTATATAGTCATTTCCATCAAACTCTTCAATAATAACATTAAGTTTTTTACCAACACGCTTTTTTAAGACCTCAAAACTTATATTTTCTTGTAATTCACTAACAATCTTAAGTCTATCATCCTTTAGTTTCTTACTTATCTTTGGCCTTTGGGAATAAGATACTGTACCATCTTCATCAGAATATTTAAAAAAGCCAACTCTATCAAGCTTTAGTTTTTCAAGGCCATTATAAAGCTCTTCAAACTCTTTTTCAGATTCACCAGGATAACCAATAATAAAAGCACTTCTTATAGAAACTTCCGGTATAGTTTCTCTTATGTTATTTATAAGGTTATAATAATCCTCAAAATTACCCCACCTATTCATTCGTTTTAATACACTATTACTAAGGTGTTGCAGTGGAATATCTATGTATTTTACCAAATTAGGTAAGTTTTTTATAGCCATTATTAAATCATCAGAAACTGTTTGAGGATAAAGATACATTACTCTTATCCAATCAAAACCAACATCAGACAGTTCATAAAGCAGCCTTGGTAACATAGGCCTATTATATATATCTATACCATAATAGGAAGTATCTTGACTTACAAGTATTAACTCTTTTGTTTGAGGTCTACTCTTTTTAATAAAACTAGCCTCTTTAACAATATCTTCAATATATCTACTTCTATAACTACCTTTAAAAGACGGTATAGTACAGAAACTACAAGTTCTATTGCAACCCTCAGAAACTTTTATATAGTTTGTATATTCATTAAAATATAAAACTCTATCTTCAAAATTCAAAATATCATCTTTAATAATATTAATCCCTTTAATATTTTCATTTATTTCAGAATAATGCTGTTCAATAAGACAGCCTGAAACAAAAACCTTTTTATTAAGTTCAATTGATTCTAAAATAGCATTTACAGATTCATCTTTAGCATCATAAATAAAAGAACAAGTGTTTATAAATATTGCTGTTGCTTCTTCAGGGTCTTTCACTATATTATATTCTTTAAAATACTTTGCTAAAATCTTTTCACTATCAACAATATTTTTTGGACACCCTAAACTAAGACAATATATCTTTTCTTTTTGCATTTAACTATTGACTCTCCAAACCAGCCTAGTTTCATTATTAACATCTTGCAACTTGAACTCAATATAACCTATTGAACCAGGGATCACACTAAAAACAAGTTTTTCATTATTTAAAAACAAGTCCACCTGACTGATGTTAGAGAACCCAATTCTGGATACAGAAAGTTTTGAATCTTTAATAAGGTCAATCTCAATCTGTTCTGTTAATTCAGTTTCATTTACCCCATTTTCTGAATCAATAAAAAGAAAGACTTTAGTATTAGATTTATTGAGAATTTTTAACTTTATACTTGAAGAAACAAGATTAGTCTCTTTTTTTATCCCTACTGAAAAGTTTTCCTTAACTAATCTTTTTTCATTAATATAATCTACTCCTAACCTTACTCTATTATCATCAATATTTTTTATATAAATACCCAAGTCAAAAAATGTATCATTATCAACATCATAAAAAAGATATTCGTTAACTTTAAGAATAATATTTCTGTTATCACCAATAAAATATATACTTACTATACTCTCAGAAATTTCATTTAACTTGATAGAGATCTCTTTTTCCTTAAACTTTATTTTAAATAATTCTCCCTTTTCAACAAGAATTTCGCGTTGTTCTTCGTCAAATACCTTATTAACATCAGTAGTATTTATATCAGAGTTTCTTGTTTCAATAGTAGACCCTTTATTAAACATAATAAATATAACAAAAATAATTGTTATAACTATAAATCCACTAATAATTATTAATTTCTTATTCCTATTTATAGAAGAATCATTTTTAACAATAGACGCAATCTCATTTAATGGTGGTTTTTCTTCCATTTTAAGCTGGAAATTAAGTAGGTCAATTATATAATTTTGATCTATTCCTAAAAAATCCGCATATAATCTTATAAAGCCTTTAACATGGATTTGAGCAGGTAATTTTTCAAAGTCATTTTTTTCAAGAGCAATTATATGTTTTTCTGGAATATTAGTCAATTTAGAAACTTCAGAAATAGAATAATTTTTTTCTTCTCTTTTTGACTTTAAAATAGCACCTACAGTTTTAAAGTCCTCCTTTGCCATATATTGCTCCTTCTTTATTTTTTATAAGAGAAAAGCACATTTCTTAAAACCTGCATATCACCGGTAGGTTTTACTACAAAATCGTTCTGTTCTGGTTCATAAGGTTTAATATTATATTTTTCAATCGATATATTTATGAATCTATTATCTGTTTTAATAGTATAATAAGCTCTAATTATAAGACCCTCTGAGGTAATATTGAAAATAACTTTATAAAATGGAGAATTAACTTTAGGTTCCTCAATAGATAATATATAAATATCTTTTTCATATTTCAAGTCTATTTTATTATAACCCAAAACAAGTTTTTTTATATCACCTTGGATAAAACCAACCCTCTTAAAATATTCAGGAATAACCTGTTCAATAAGAACCATATATTGGGGAAGATAAACCCACAAAATCTCTCCATTAGTTACAATAAAAGAATACTTATCTTTGTCTTCATCTTTAACTGATTCAGGACCAAAATATATTTTAAGTTTATCAGGATATTGATATATAAAATAACCCTTTCTGTTTACATTATCAACAGTCAGAGATATATAACCTTTAAAAGATTTATTTTTATTATAGTCATCTATTTTTGACAGAATATTTGATATTTTTAATATATCGTTCCCAAAAATAAATAATGGTAAAATAACAGTAAAAAAAATTATTTTTTTCATACTAACCTCTTAGAAAAATTATATAAAATTTATAAAATAAAATTTTAAAATTTGAATTCAAGGAAAAAAATAACTATCCATTAAACATTTTGACAAGTTCAACTCTGTTTCTTACCCCAATTTTATCAAATATATTATGTATATGAATTTTTACTGTCATTTCTGATATATGAAGCTTTTTTGCTATCTCTTTATTTTTAAAACCTTTAAGTACATATTCAACAATCTCTTTTTCTCTATCAGTAATTTCATATTTTTGGAAAATATCAGACTTTTTAACAAACTTATTGGAAGCATTAAAGAAATAAAATGATAAAGTATCAATAATAATAGAAATCTTTTCTAGATAATCTTCATCCCTTTTTTGTTTAAAAACAATAATTATAAAACCAATATTAGTGTTACTCATTATTATAGGGAAAAAAACAACATTTTCTATTTTCTTTGTATTTTTAAGTATAACATTTGTAGAAATATAATTTTTAGAACTACTTACTCTTAATAAAAATGCATGTGGTATAAGATCAATAGTTATCTCTTTTTCTTTTGTTGATTTTTCATAATCTTTATCATTTATTCTTAAAGCTATATAATATGAATCAGTAAGTTCAAGTATTTTTTCAAGTATACTGATTATAATAAACTCAGAATCATAGTTATTCCATTTGTATAGATTGTTTATTGCAACAAAAATTGACAATATATTTTTATCAGTTAAAACATTCTTTAAACTTTTATCTTTTTTTAGTGTTTTAATATTTAATATATTCATATGAAGTATACTGGACTCTTCAAAAAATGGAAGATAATTATCATTAGAATATTCTGTATTTAATAACTTTAATATATCTTTAAAATCACCCCTGCTTTTCTCAAGTATAAATTTTTTATCATTAAGAAGTACAATTAAAAAAGTATTTATAGAATTAGATTTAGCAATCTCAATAGCCTTATCTAACTCTTTTAAAGCATCCTCTATATTTGAATTTACATAAAAATAGATAGCCCTTGCCCTCATAAAAAATATCTTACACATGTTTTCTGGAACAACTCTATTTTCAATAATTTCTGTTGCAAGTTCATATGCTTCTTCAAATTTGGATTGATACAAAAGAGTATTAACCTTATAAGCATAAAATATATTAAGTCCTATATATATATTGTACTTTTTAGAAAGCAATAAACCTTTTTCAATACAATCAAGTGCTTTTTCATACTCTTTTTTATAAAAATAACCTATAGCCCTTGGTGCATAAGATGCATATATTATAAGTTCATTTTCTACCTCTCTTGCTACTTTTTCAGCAGTTATACTATAAAAAATTCCTTTATCCATATCTTTTCTTGAAAAGACATAATAAACAGAAGCATAATGATATGCTAATGATAAGAGAAAAGGATTGGAAGTCAAATCAAAAATAGATTCAAGTTTAACTAAAGACTCATATGACTCTTCAAACCTACCCATAAGTAAAGTAACAGCAACCTTTATACCATATATTCTTATTTTTGTCTCAGTATTAGCAGTCTCTATATAATTCAATGCATTATTAAGAAAAAAGTAAGCCTTATCAAGCTGGTAAGTAAAATAATAAAATGACCCTATTATAGCATAAGGGTAAGATGTGTTTATTTTTATGTTATTTTTGTCTGCTATTTCAAAAGCTTTATTATAAAAAGATATGGCAGTACTCATTTCATTAAGAAAATAGAAACAGTTTCCCTTTTCTATAAAAAGCTCAATAAGAAGTTCTGGTTTGTTAGTAAAATCTAATGCTTTGTTTAAAAATTCTATAGCTTCCCTTAATTTACCTGAAGAATAACTTAGTTTTGAAAATATCAATACCTCTTCAAAAAAATAGTCATCAATAATACTATTTGATATCTTAATTTCAATAATCCTGGATATAAAATAGGAAGCATTAAAAAGAGAAAAGTTTTTAACAGATTCTTCATAACATAATCTGTTATACTTTATACATTTCTGAATATTACCAGAACGATTATAGTGATAACAGACACTGTAAATATCATTTTTATTGTCTTCTAATACACCTGCTATTATATTATGAAGTTCTATCCTATACTGCTCATCTAATGAATTATAAAAAACCTCCTTTATTTTTATATGAGTAAAATTAAAATAAACATTATCCTGTTGCTCAATCAAACCATCTTTAATTGCTTCCTTTAAAGCCGGTAAAAATTCAAAATCATAACTCAATACTTTCGCAACTTTTTTTAAAATGTTAAAATCAAAAATAGTTTCAGGTGTAATAACAGATGCTATTTCAAGAATTTTTTTAGTCTTTTCATCAAGAAAATCTATCTTATTAACTATTAATTGATATATATCATCAGAAAAATCAAAATTATAAAACCTATCAAATTTTATCTTTATCTCTTCATCATCTCTATATATAACACCATAATCAATAAGGTTCCTTATAAGACTTTTAATAAACAGTGGATTCCCATTAGAATAAAAGAAAATTTTTTCATAAAATTTATCAGATATATTATAATCTATATTTAATATACCATTAATAAGAGATATAGTTTCATTCATATCAAGCGAAGAGAGCTCTATTGTGTAAAAAAAACTTAATTTTAAAAGTTCTCTAAAGTAAACACTGTCATAGTTAACATTATAATCTGATGTAAGTATTATCATAAGTTTTTTATCTATAATATCAGTAGAGTTTAATAAAAATAATAGAACCTCAAGACTATCTGAATCAATGTACTGAAAATCCTCAAGTATTATCATAAGACGATCTTTCTCAAGAATATTTTTCACTACAGACTTAATATTTTCAAAAAATATTTTTTTATTAGTCTCAAGTTCATTTATATCTTTTATGGAAAAATTATAATTAAACTTTCTAAAATCAGAAAAAGAGTTTACAAGCGAAATAAAAGGTGCAAAAGGTATGTTTTTTAATGCAACAGCCATTTTATATTTAAAAATTCTAAAATTACTATTTAACTTTTCCAATTTATTAACAAGTGTTGTTTTTCCACAGCCTGAGGCCCCCTGTATCATAAGACAGAAAGAGTCACCTAAATTTAAAAGATTTTCAATAATTTTCTCTTCCCTACGAGGTAAAATAAAGTCAAGTTTAAAGTTATTTATAGTATAACCTCTTAATATTATTTTAATATTAAAAAATTAATATTTTTAAAAATTATTTCTTAAATTTTTTTAAACCCTTAAAAAGGGAATTATAATTTTTGGGGGGAAAAATAAACAAAAAATACATAAAAATATTAGCAATAATATTAAGTATGATTTTAATAGCTTTTACACTTAAAGAAGCAAATATATCAAAAGTAATCGAAGAAATATCAAAAATAAACATATTTTATTTTTTTATATCAATAATAATTATGGTATTAGTATTTTTTACAAGAGCTATAAGATGGTTTTTATTAATAAGACATGATGTAAAATTTAAAAATGTTTATGAATCCATGATGATAGGTTATTTTATACATAATATTGTGCCTTTTAGAATAGGTGAATTAATAAGAATCTATTTTCTAAACTCAAAGTCAAATATATCAACTTCTTATCTTTTAGGTACTGTATTAGCGGAAAAAATACTTGATGGGCTATCTTTAATATTTATATTCATAGTCTTAACTACCTCTATTAATATAGAAAACTCTTTTCTAAAAGACACTGCCAAGATTCTTATGTTAATACTTATAATATTTTTTATAATATTCTATCTCTTAAAAGTTATAAAATTGAATATAAAGAGCGATAAAAAATTATCAAACCTAAATCTTAAAATAAGAAAAATAGCAAACAAGATAATAGATGGTTCTCATACTTTTGGAAACTTAAAAAAGTTTTTATATACATTAAGTTTATCCATAATAATATGGTTAATAGAAAATCTTGCAATAGTTTATATATTAAAAGCGTTCAGTATAAACATTGAAGATATATTCATAAAATCAATTGTACCACTTTTAATAATAAATATGGGTATAATGATCCCAAGTGGACCAGGTGATTTAGGTATGTTTGAGATAGCAGGAAAACAGGGATTTGGTAATTTTTTAAATATTAATATTAACACAGCAATATCAATAACATTAATATTTCACTTAATAACAGTACTGCCGGGACTAATAATTGGCGGCTTCTATATGTTAAAATACCATCTTAGCCTTAAAATTATAGAAGAGGAAAAAAGTGCTTAAACTAGAAAATATATATTTCCAGAATATAATAGAAAACATAAATATATCAATATTAAGAGAAGAAACATATTGTATAATTGGTAAAAATGGGAGTGGGAAGTCATTGATATTAAATATAGCATGTGGCCTATTGAAACCTACCTCTGGTAATGTCTATTTTAATAATATAAACATTTATAATTTGAAAAGAACAAAAAAGATAAAAATAATGGAAAGAATTGGATTTCTATTTCAAAACTCAGCATTGATAAGTAACTTAACTTTATTTGAAAATATAGAACTTGTACTAAAATATCACAACCCAGAAAAAAGTAAAGAAAAAGAAATGAAAGATAAGGTTGAGTATTTTTTAAAAAAGTTTGACCTTATAGATAAAAAAGACGTAACACCTCCATACCTTTCACTTGGTGAAAAAAAGCTCGGTGCTTTTGCAAGGGCTGTAATTAATGATCCAGATATATTAATACTTGATGAGCCGACAGCACTTATTGACAGACACACAAAAAGTGTTATGATAGACATAATTGAAGATTACAAAGATTCAAACAAACCAATATTCCTTGTATCAAATGACAATGACCTTATATTTAATGTAGTTGACAGGGTTGGGTTACTTATAAATAAAACAATAAAATATGAGGGTGAACCATACGAATTAAAATATTCAGATAATAAAGAGATAAAAGAGTTTTTATCAAGTATAAAAATATCAAAAGAGATAGATATAGATAAACAGACTCTAAGTCTTCTAAAATAAAAAATCTAAAACAATATCATAACTAATACCATGTCTTTAATTTGATAAAGAAATTTAATTAGTGAATAACCTTTTGAACATTTATTGTATGAGTCGAGCCATTACCACCTGTCTCTGTCACCCCTCCCTCATAATCAAGATTATAACTTATAAATCCATCAGCATTAACATCAACAAAACAGTATATTGAGTATTGAATATTTGGGACAAGACCAAACCATGTGCCATATTTTGAGTTAACAGTTCCAGTTGTGCCATTAAAAGTACCTGAACTTACAGAAAGTTGTTGATAAGGCTGAAAATAACCTGAAAGAGGATATATTCCAGAAGGCAACCAAATACAATAAGCATCCTTTGGGCCAGAAATAGAATCAGTGGATGTAAGATTAACTGTATCTGGGGAAACAGAATTAAAAAGATCAGAAGGACCAATATTTACAGTAATATCATTAAGAGTTTTTATGTTGAAGCTTTTTAAACAGACTTTTTCTCCAATCTCAAAATTAGCCTTTGAGCCAGATAAGTCTCCATTATCATTAATAGCTATATGAACTATATAATTTCCTTCTTTAAACTCAGCATCAGTATTTATAGGATAATAATTACTATCAAAATTCACAATATTTATAACCTTACCAGATGATCCCGCTGAAATTATAGCATAACCATTAGAATCATTATAGTTCCTTCCTAAAAGATTGAAATCAGAATCAAAAACCCTTATATAAACATGCCTTGCATTACCCACAGTAATGCCTGTATCAAGAGCTATTTTTACACTAGCATAATCCTTAAGATTACAGGCCGATAAAACAAAAAGTATAATAAAAAACACGCCTAATATTTTTATAAACCTCATCTATTACCCCCTTATTTAAGGCCTAAATTAATAAATACATATTCTATATTCTCTAAATTATATATAAAATAAC
This sequence comes from Spirochaetota bacterium, assembly GCA_029552945.1. Classification (GTDB taxonomy): domain Bacteria; phylum Spirochaetota; class GWB1-36-13; order GWB1-36-13; family JAKPDD01; genus JAKPDD01. The sequence continues at coordinate 89,668 of JAKPDD010000046.1, read as the reverse complement.
ATAAAAATTTGAAAAAAAATAAATTTTTTTAATAAAGAATTAATCAATACTTTTAATCTTTAAAATAAACCTTGTTCCAATAAACAACAATGTTATCCTGTAAAAACATCTTTATTGCCCTGATAAGTGCCTTAACTTCAGCCTCTTTTCCAAGTTTTTTTACTTGATCAAGATTCATTCTTGGATTAATCCTCAATGCAACCTGTTCTATTATTGGGCCCTGATCAAGATCCATAGTAACAAAGTGAGCTGTTGCACCAACATATCTTACTCCCTTTTCATACGCCTGTCTATATGCTTGAGCACCAGGAAAAGATGGCAAAAGAGATGGATGAATATTTATTATTCTATGTTCATATCTCCAAACAAAGTCAGGTGATAATATTCTCATATAACGAGCAAGTACTATAAGATCAATATCAAAGTTTTTTAAAAACTCGAGCATTGCAATCTCATTTTTTTGCCTATCCGGATTATCAAAAACATAAAAAGATATATTTTCTCTATCTGCTATATACTTTAAGTCAGAACTACTCCCTATAATAAGCGGAATATTAATCTCTATGTTATTACTCTTCATATTGGAAATTATAGCTTCTAAACAATGGTCCTCTTTACTAACCATAATAAGAACATTTGGTTTATCTTTTTTCGAATAAAACTCTATCTTTATGTCCATATTAAGTTCTTTACCTATTTTTAAAAGCCCATCTTTTAGCTGTTCCCTACTTATTGTAATATCAGATATATCAACCTTCATTATCATTTGAAAAAGGTTTTTTATTACTTTTTGTTCAATATCCTCAATATTTATACTATTTTTAAAAAGATAATTTGTAACTTTTGCAATAACACCCTTTTTATCCTGCCCAACAACAGTAATAATTGCAATATTTTTATCCATTTAAAAGTCCTTATACTTTTATCAAAGTTATTATAAAAATAATAGAACCTGTAAATATAAGTGAATCAAAAGCATCAAGTATACCACCATGACCTGGTATTAAATGACTTGAATCTTTAACTGAAAATGCACGTTTTATAAGACTCTCAAAAAGATCACCAATTATTGTAAGAAAAGGTATAAAAAAGAAATAAAACTTAAGTTCAACATTAAAAATATAAGCTGTTAATATACCAAAAATAATAGATGTTATAACTCCACCTATAAAACCCTCTATAGTTTTATGAGGACTTATAGGAAGACCAAGTTTATTTTTACCAAAATATTTACCAATAAAGTATGCACCAATATCACAAAACCATGTAAAAGATATTAATGTTATAAGTAACTGATAAGAAACCTGCCTCACAATAATAAGAGAAGCTGGCATAACACCTACGTAAATTAATGAAAAAATAGTTAAAGATAAAACAATCAAAGAGTTTAAAAAGTCTTTTTTAAAAACAAGAAGAAATACCTCAATAATAAATAAAATAAGAAAAACAATTATAAGAGACTCAAAATTTCTTTTATAAAAAAAATAATCTATAACAATAATAGCTGGTATTAAAAACCATAGGTTTATTTTATAATCTTTATTTTTAAAAATAAGATATAATTCTACAGAGCCAATAATAGAAATAATAGATACTAAAAATGAAAAAATAATACTTTTATCTTCAACAAATGAAAAATATAAAACAGGCAAAAAAAGTATTGTCATAACTATTCTCTTTAGTGTTTCACTCATAATATTTTCCTTAAAAACTATTTTATGCTATTTAATTATAAAATAAAATGAAAAAATAATCAATATTTTTTATTTGATAATTTATAATATTAAATTTAAACTCATAAGTATAAATACATACTAGAGTTAAAAAAAATGAAAATTAGTAAAAAAGAACTTAAAGCAAAAAAAATAAGAGAAAATATAATAAATATTGCTAAAATTTTATTCAAAGAACAGGGATATAGAAACACAACAATAGATAATATAGTAGATAAAGCCCTGCTTTCAAAAGCAACATTTTATCAGTATTTTACAAATAAAGAGGCACTATTTATTGAAACACTTAAACACTCAAAGAAAAAACTAATACACAAAATAGAGTCCGAAATAAAAAAAATATTAAAATTAGATATAAAGGATAGGATAAGAAAAATAAAGAAAATAATATATAATATATTTTCATACATAGAAAAAGAACCATACATAATACATTTTATATTTTACGGGAATGTTGGAACAATAGAAACAGATACAATCTCAATATTAAAAGAGAGCTTGCTAGAACTTATAAGTGTTTTAAAAAATATATTTGAAGGCTTTAACATGAGTGAAAAAGAGAAAGAGCACCTTGTAATAAGTATGGTGGGAAGTGGTTACCTTCATATATTAAATGTTACATTAAATAACCAGAACAAAGATTCAATAAAATACATAAGCAGGATGATATATAAAGAGTTTATTCCTTATATTTTAAGAAAAATTAAATAGTTCAATACTTGCTTAACAATTAATAAGTTTCATCTTTTATAAGATTTTTATAGATTATCTCTTTTTAAAAATCAATTTATAAAAGTTTTTAAAAATATATTAAAAAATTTTTAAAAAAAATTTTGAAACATAAATTTTAATTGTTATATTTTTATACTGATTAGTTTAATTTTAAAACCTAAAGTATAAAATTGGAGGTTAAAAATGAAAATAAGCTTGTCAGAACTTGAAGCAAAACTTGCAAAACATCCAGTTATAATTGTATTTACCTTTGGAATACTTACACTGTTATTCAGTTATTTTACAATAATAAAGACAAATATAGATAATGATGTCACAACAATGATCCCAAAAGATAATCCAGTAAAAGTATATGATGAAAAAACATCTCAAATATTAGGTGAAACAGGTGGTATAGCAATAGCCATAGAAAATAGTAATGGTATCTTTAATATTGAAAGTATAAAACTTATTGATAATATTACAAAAACAATTGAAAAAATTGATTCCAAAATAGAGAAAGAGAGCCTTTATAAGATATTATATGATCTTACAGATGAAGAAAGAGATGGATTTATTCAGTTTCTTAATGAAAAATCATTTGAGTTTCAAACACCAGAAGAGCTTAAAAACTTAATCATAGAAAGTGAAGTTTCAATGTATTATAGTGGAGACTTTAGCAAAATAGAAAAAATAAAAAATGATAGTAAGAGAATAAAACAAATATTTAGTATCTTAAACTCATATACTGATGAAAACAACAAATATAAAAAAAGAATAAGAAAGGTAACATCACTTACAAATGTTGACGCAGTATTTTCCGAGTTTACAGAAACTGAAAAAATAACAAGATTTTATAGTAAAATAGGGGTTAATGAAAAAAAAGGTGTTGAGCTATCAAACTACATGCTTGAGAAAGGTATCACAGATAAAGAAAAAGTAGTTGATTTTATCAAAAGCAAAATTGACAATATAAAAGAATATTTTAATCTTACAGAAGAAGAGATAAAAATATTAAAGTCATTAAATGAAAAAGAAATAACAGAGCTTGTGGACACTATAATAAAAAGTGAGAAACTTATAAGAGTATCCAACCTTGTTGACTTTGAAAAACTATCAGAAAATCCTGATAAAACACTCTTTTTAATAGAAGAAAGACTGAAGTCCTGGGAATTATATAAAGATAGCCTTTACAGCAATAAAAATCCAAACTCAACACTGATAACAATTGAGCTTTATCCGCAGTTACTAAAAGAAGAGAGGGAAAAGGTAATACAGTATGTTGAAAGAGAAATAAAAGAGTTATTAAAAGACAATAAAAATATAAAATACTATATAGCAGGTGAGCCTGTAATAATAACAACTATGGGAAACTTTATGCTAAAAGACCTTGTTATACTTTTCCCAATAGTTCTGTTAGTCTTGATAATATTTCTTTATCTTTCATTCATGCATATAAGAGGTGTTATACTTCCTTTAATCACAGTTGTTCTTTCAACAATATGGACACTTGGAACAATAGCAATACTGGGAAAATCAATTTCAATTGTCTCAACTGCATTACCAGTATTACTTGTTGCAATAGGTTCTGCATATGGGATTCATATCATACATCACTATTATGAAGATAGAGCACTTGGCATGGATAAGGAAGAAGCACTAAAGAAAACTATAAAAGACTTTGGTATGGGTGTAATAATGGCTGGTTTAACAACATTTGCAGGTTTTGCTACATTATCAACAAACTCTGTTATTCCACTTAGAGACTTTGGTATATTTGCAGCCTTAGGTGTGCTATACGCACTCTTAATCTCAATGATCCTTATTCCCGCACTATTAAGAATTGGTAGATTGCCAAAAAAAATAAAAGAGATGAATATTAGGTCAGAAGATGACCTTGAAAAAGAAATTGATAAAACAACAACTTTCCTTAGAAAATTATCAGAATTTTTCTTTAAAAAGAGAAAAAAAATAATATTAGTTTATACTATACTTATAATAGTGTCTTTTATTGGTGCATACTTTATAAAGGTTGAAATAAATGTAATTGATTATTTTAAAAAAGATACAAAAATATATCAGGATGATAAGTTTATAAGAGAAAACTTTGCTGGGACTTCGACACTAAATATAATAATAGACACCAATAAACAGAACGGCATACTTGATGTTGACCTACTTAAAGAGGTTGAAAAAATTCAGGAAACTATAGAGGGTTATGAAAACGTTGGTAAAGTAACATCAATAGTTGACTTTATAAAGAAAATGCATGAAACAATGAATTATGGAAAAAAAGAATTCTACAAAATTCCTGATGAAATATTTGATGAAAATGGAAAATTAATTAGCCTTGATGAAAACACTAAAAAAGATAAGCTAAAATCTATAATATTAAGTTATATAGATCAGTATGACAGAGAAGACACAAGACTTATTGTGGACTCAGAAAAACAAATGTTAAAAATATCAGTAATACTTAAAACTGGTAGCACAATAGCAACTAAAAATGTTACAGAAAAAATCAGAGAAAGAGTAAAAACACTTAGACATAATATTGGTTTTTCAGGTGTAAATCCACTATATCTTGAGGTAAATAACCTTATAGTAAATGGACAAGTATGGAGTATTATCTCATCTGCAATAATGGTTGCAATACTTGTTGCTATAATGTTTAAGTCAATATTTATAGGATCTATATCAATACTGCCACTTATAGTAGCAATAATATTCAATTTTGCAATAATGGCAATATTCAATGTTCACCTCGATGTCGCCACTGCAATAATTTCAAACATAGCAATTGGTACAGGGGTTGATTATACTATCCACTTTCTTAACGGGTATACTATTCTAAGAAAAAAAGGTGAAGATAAAGAAAAAGCTATAATAAATACAAGTTTAAGAAATGGTAAAGCAATTTTAATAAACGCAATATCAGTTGCAGCAGGCTTTCTCGTATTATGCTTTTCAAGCTTCAAACCTCTTATAAATGTAGGATGGATAATAGCATTGACAATGATTACAACAAGCTTTCTTGCTTTAACACTGGTGCCAGTATTATTAGGCACTTTTAATATAGATAAAAAAATATTAGGAGGAGAAAAATGAAAAAAGCAAAAAAAATAATTTTAGCCCTTTTATTACCAATAGGGCTGATTGCAAATGATAACTATACTGGTAGACAGATCGCTGAGATGGCAAAAGATGCAAACAAATCTAAAAGTAGAATAGTTGAAGCTGAACTTACTGTAATTGAAAATGGCAAAGAGATAGAAACAAGAAGTATAGGGATCAGAACACTCAGAGAAAATAACCTGGATAAAGTTCTATTCAGGTTTACATCTGGTTTAAAAAGAGATGTAACATTTTTATCTTTAGAACAGCCTGGTGATAAAGACAATATTCAGTATATATATATACCAAATGTGGGTAGACCAAGACAGATAGCAAGTTCAGAAAAACAAAATGATTTTGAAGATACAGTTTTTACAAACGAGGACCTTGGTGGAAGAAAAATAGATGATTATAACTACAACAGACTTCCAGACCAGGAAGTAAAAAATGGTAACGAGACTTTTCAATGTTATGTAATTGAAGCAACATCAAAAGACAAAAACGCAAAATTCCCAAAAATAAAAATGTGGATAGACAAGGCAACACTTCTTCCGGTAAGATATCAGTCTTTTGGAAAAGATGGTAAACCAGTTAGAATAGGTATATCAGCAAATGTAAAAGAGATAAAAAAAGGTATATATATGCCATACTTTGTAAATGCAAAAGACCTTGAAACAAAAAGAGAGACAAAAATGGTTGTAAAAAATGTTATTGTAGACCCAAATATAAATCCTACTATGTTTAATCCTCAAAACATACATAAACCATGGTAAAAGGATAAAAATATGAAAAGAACAATAATAGTTCTTATATTTTCTGTACTACTTTTACCCTTTAATTTAATGGGAGAAGATGAGTTTGATGAATTTAAAGTTGATGTTGATTATAAAGATCAACAGGAAAGTAATAAAACAACAGAGCAATATCAGACCCAAAATAGTAAAAAGATACAGGGGAAGATAAACTCCTACTTACTCTCTTTTCCAGATAATGGGAATCTAGCCGAAAAAACAAAAATCACTATAGAGTTTACTGATAATTACGGTGACCTATTTTTTTACATTAAAGGAAATATAAACCACTTTTCACTTGATACTGATAATAGAAAAGGTGAAGATATTAGGGGAGATCTTGTTGAAGCATATATAGACTACTCAAAATTTATCTCACAAATTGAACTTAATCTTAGAATAGGTCAGCAAATAATAAACTGGGGAAAAGCTGATGAAATAAGGCCAACAGATATATTAAGCCCACAAGACTTAAGGCTGCTTATACTTGAAGAAAGAAATGATAGAAAACTTGGAAGAATAGCATTAAAAGGTTCAATAGGTTATAAAAGCCTAAAGTTAGAAGGATTCTTCTTCCCCATTCATAAAGAAAGCTTATTACCTATAGAGGAAAACTCTCCATTTCTATCTCCAATAATTAAAGAAATTAAGGAATCAGATCCATTAACAACAATAGAGAAAATTAAAGTAAAAGATAGAATTTCAGATAGTGACTTTGCAGGAAAGCTATATTTCAATCTATTCAATACAGATATATCATTATCATATTACAGAGGATATGATCCGACACCATTTACAGAATTTAATTTATCCGAAAAAAAAATAGAACTATTTTTAAACAGAATAGAGTTTATTGGTTTTGACTTTGAGAGAGTACTGGGCTCATTTGTAGTAAGAGGTGAGGTAGCCTATTTTACAAAAGGAATGCTATTTAAAAAAGTAATTAACAATATAGAAAAAGAGTATTTAGACTTAACTTTGGGTATTGATAAAACAGACTTTCTGATACCAAATCTATATATAAACCTGCAATATAACCTTAACTATATAAAAGACTATGAAGAGGGCCTACTTTCACGATACGGTACCAAATTAAAAGAATACAACCACAGTGGAATATACACAGTTTATTATGAATTTGATAATCTAAGATATAGAATAGAACTCAAAGGAAACTATAGTTTTACAAATAAAGATGGCCTTCTATCACCTTCATTTCATATGAAATTAGGACCACAGACAAAACTTATAATAGGCTCTTACATATTATTCGGTGAAAAAGATACATACATAGGTCAATATAACAATAAAGACTTTATCTACTTAAAACTAGAACATCTCTTTTAATAATTTAGGGGGGGAATATCCCCCTTTTTTAGAATATTACTCTGACTTTTCTTCTGTTGGTGGTGTATTTTCTATTCCTTTCATTACTCTGCCCCAAAATAATTTTCTCCTGTTTTCTATGTATTCAAACAATTTTTTCCTCTGCTCTGGTGTAAGTTTTTCAAGTATTCTAAACTTTCTTGATTCAATTATATACTGTTGCTTTGCCCTAAGGTCAACTATGCTTCTTATAAGATCATTAATCTTTTTTCTATCATAGTTTGGTTTTTCAAGTTCAAGCTGAAGATCAAGCTGATTCTTCCTTACCTCAGATTGGAGATCAAATATCTGTTTCCTTATCTCTATTGTCATATCAAGAATTTCTTTTATAACATTCTCATCAACACCTATGTCTTTAAGTATAAACCTATCAATAAAAGGAAAGCCAGGCTCTCCTCTCATTCCCATACCAGGCCTATTACCAGGGCCCATCCCAAAAGAAAAGGATGCTAAAAGCATCAAAGAAAGAATAATCTTTCTTTTCATTTTTATACCTCCTAATAATTTTTTATTTATCAATAAAAAGACCAAGATCATCATCATATATATAGTTTGTAATAAGAATAATTTTTAACTCATTAATATTTTTTTGATTTTGAATATTGCTTTTTCTAGATATTTCTAGATTATCTTTAGTCCTATCAACAAAAATAGATAAGAAAATAAATGCAAAAAGCAAAATAAAAGTACTTTTTAAAAGATTTTTTACAAATATTTTTCTTTTCCCCCTCTTTTTAATATTTATAAGTATATTATTCCAATCCCTCTCCATTTAAAACCCCCTTAGTTTTTTCTATACCTAATTTTTCACGAATATCTTTTACACCAAGAGAATATAAAGTTTTAGCAGACTCAGAAGATATATTCATAATCTCTCCAATTGTCTTAAAGTCAAGGTTATCAATACCTCTTAAAATAATTATTTTAGCTCTCTTTTCAGGCATACTTTTAACAATATCAACAATCTCTCTTATATCAAAACACTCACTTTTTTTAATATCATAAATTTCCTCAAACTTTTTCTCTCTTTTAATCTTTTTTATCCTTTTATAAACCTCATTAATTGTAATTCTGTAAATCCATGCTCTTATATTACTTTGACCCCTAAACTTTTTATAATTTACATATATAATTATAAAAACCTCCTGAAGTATATCCTCAGCAGTTTGTTCATCAAAAAACTTTCTTGCTATATTAAAAACAAAATCTTTATTTTCCCAAAATATCTTATCAAACTCTTTATCTTTATTGGCCATAAATATTCTTTCTTATTTTTTAAAAAGTTAGATATTAAAATTCTAAAAAAGGTAAAAATTTAAAAGCAAGAAATTTTAAATTAGATAAATTTTACTCTTACAGATTCAAAATAAATAATCTAAAAAGGATAATTTTGAAAAAAACATTATTATTAATAATTATTCTATTAATACAGAACATAATATATCCAAAAACAATAATAAGTGAAATAGAAGTTATAGGCAACCAAAAAACAAGAAGCGAAGTTATATTAGGTATTGCAAGAGTAAAAGTCGGTGACGAGTTTAATGAAGATATTTTAAAAAATATAAAAAGATATCTTGATAATCAAAGGAAGTTTGAAGAAGTTGAAGTAAAGGCAGAAAAATTATCCGAAGATAATGTTAAAATAATAATAAGGGTTAAAGATAAGTGGTCAATAATATTACTACCCTACTTTGCTTATAAAAATGAGAATACATCATTTGGTCTGGTATTTATAGAAAGTAATCTATTTGGTTATCAGAATAGTATTGTTATATCGCCAATATATGAAAATAAAAAAATTAATTTTTTCACATTATTTTCTCACCCAAGAGTAAAAAACTCACTTTTCTCCTATGTAATAGGGGCAAGCAGGCTATATAAAGATATAGATATTTTTGATATGAACAGTGTTATAGATAATTTTTCCCAGGATAGCTATGGCGGCTTTATTACACTAAAATATCAGTTCTATGGAGAGCACTATATTATGTGGTCAAATTACAATTATTATTATAAAATAGTCAAAGAACCCTATATTGAGAAAGGTAAAAACTCTTTTACAAGACTATTCCTTAAACTTGATTGGACAAACTACGATGGTTATTATTGTGAGGGAAATTATTTAGGGCTATTTTATGAAAAAGACTTATGGTTCAGTGATATTAAAAGAAGTATCACAGGTCTTAAGTTTGAAAGTTTTATAAATCCATACAAAAGACAGAATATATATATAGCTTTTAATATGTTTCATACTTTTAAAATAGATAACTTTTTTGAAGAAACAATAGGCCAGGATGCAACTTTTTATGTAGGTCCACTTAGAGGCTATAAAAAATATCAGATAAGAACAGAGACTGCAATAACAAATAATATTGAATACAGGATACCATTGGCAAAAGTGTTTTCAACTGACTTTTTGGTAGTCCCTTTTTTTGACTCTGCTTACTGGAAAGAGAAAAGTAATAACTGGAGACTTGATTATAGTACAGGAATATCATTAAGATTTTTTATAAACAAAGTAATAATACCTGCAATGGAACTATATTTTGCATATGGGCTTGTTTATAAAGAATATGCAATAGGTTTTATGATAGGTGGTAGATTATAACTCTTTTATTATTTTAATCCATACTTCTCTTTCACGTGGACCATCAAACTCAGCAAGCATAATCCCCTGCCATCTACCAAGTACCAAATCAGAATTCTCAATAAAAACAGTTATACTTGAACCTACTATAGTAGACTTAACGTGTGCTGGTGAGTTGCCCTCAAGGTGATAAAAACTTATAGACTCTATTCCTATATTTGCAAGTGCGTTTATAATATCTTTCTTAACGTCAGGGTCTGCATTTTCATTTATAGTTATTCCACATGTAGTATGCGGAACATAAATAAATGCAATACCCGAAACAATATTTGATCTTTTAACAACATTTTTTATAATAGAAGTTATATCTATAAGTACTTCTCTTGACGATGTTCTAATCCTCTCTTTATATATCATAACAATATACTATCCTCTCATGTTTAAGATATCATTAACAGCTCTACCTAACAACTGATCCTCTGATTGAACTGCTTTCTGGCATGCTTCGTAAGCTCTTTGAATCTCAATAAGCTTTGTCATTTCAATAACTGGATTAACATTTGAACCCTCAAGAAAACCCTGTAAGACTTTAAGATTTTCAGGTTCTTTTATTTCACCAGCCTCTTTTGTCCAATAGTAATAGTTTTTTCCCTCTTTTACAATTCCTCTCTTATCATAAAAGTCAACTAGTTTAAGTTTATCAATAACCTCCCACTCCATAGAAAGGTCTTGTTTTATAGCAACATTACCGAACTCATCAACCTTAAAGTCAGCATATCCTACATTTATAATACCCTTTTCACCTAAAACCGGAAATCCATTCATATCAACAAGTATTCCGTCCTGATTTATAGTAAAAGCTCCAGCTCTTGTGTATCTTTCTCCCTTATCAGTTGCAATTGTAAAAAAACCCTCTCCATCAAGAGCAAGGTCAAACTTATTATCAGTCTTTTTAAAAGGTATTATAGTCTCTCCATCCCTTTTTTCAAACCGTGTTATAACCTCATTTACTTCAACTCCTGTCCCCATCTTTCCCACAATAGGGCTTTTATCAATTGAACCCAAAGGTATTTTAACAACATTATCATAAAATCTTGACATAAGTCTTTCAGGAAAAGCTTTAAATAAAACCTCATCTTTTTTAAAACCAGTAGTATTTACATTTGCCAGATTGTTTGATGCGATATCAAGTGCAGTCCATTGAGCAAGCATACCTGATGCAGCACTATACATTCCTATGTTCATAAATACCTCCTTAATCCTCTTTTTTTCTTATTATTCTTCCACCTAAAGAAGTAATCTTATTTTCAAATTTTTCATAACCTCTGTCTATGTGATAGATTCTCTGAACCCTTGTTATACCCTCTGCTGATAAACCTGCTATTACAAGACCAGCCCCTGCCCTAAGATCACTTGCCATTACAGATGCTCCCTTAAGCTTATTAACACCTTTTATTATAGCTGTTGTCCCTTTTTCAACTCTTATGTTTGCTCCCATCCTCTGTAGTTCTCCAACATGTATAAATCTATCTTCAAATATATTTTCAGTAATTATAGATAAGCCTTTTGCAGTAGCTAACATAGCCATAAACTGAGGTTGCATATCTGTTGGAAAACCTGGGTAAGGTAATGTTGAAATTTCTATTCCCTCAAGGCTTGATTTTTTTCTTACATACACTCTATTTTCTTCAGTTTCTATCTCAAGCCCAGCCTCTTTAGCTTTATCTATTATATTATTTATATGGGCCACATAAACATTATCTAACCTAACCTCACCACCACATGCACCAACCATTGTAATAAAAGTTCCTGCCTCTATTCTATCAGGTATAACACTGTGTTTAACACCTTTTAATTTTTTTACGCCCTTAACCTTGATAGTAGATGTACCAAGCCCCTCTATCTTAGCCCCCATTTTTATAAGAAAGTTACCAAGGTCAGTAACCTCAGGTTCCATTGCAGCAGGTTCAATTATAGTTTCTCCATCAGCAAGAGTTGCAGCCATCATTGCATTTTCAGTCCCCAGTACTGTAGGTCCTGCAGGTCCAAATAATGTTAAAGTAGTACCTATCAATTTTTGAGCCTTTGCATTAATATAACCTTTCTCTATATTAATTATAGCACCCAGTTCTTTCATAGCTTTTATATGAAGATCAACAGGCCTTGGTCCTATTGCACAACCACCTGGAAGAGAAACTTCAGCTTTATTATATTTAGCAAGCAAAGGTCCTAAGACAGCAATTGATGCTCTCATTGTCTTAACTATCTCATATGGAGCCCTAGTATTAATATTTTCTGTCTGTTCAATTATAAGAGTATTATTATTAAACTGAACCTTTTTCCCAATAATTTCCAAAAGCTCTATCATAGTCTTTATATCCTTAAGATCAGGCACATTTTCTATAATACACTTATCATCTGTTAAAATTGTTGCTGCCATAATAGGCAAAGCAGCATTTTTAGAACCACTTATAACAACATTACCATTAAGTTTAAAACCACCTTCTATCTCATATATATCCATACAATAATCCTAATTTTTTATTTTTCTTTTTCGGTAATAAACATTTTTTATAAAACATAAATTTGAAAAATTTTAAATGAATCAATTTTATGATTAATTTTAAATATATGGGCAAAAAATTAGAAAAGTCTATAAATTTTGGTCATAAAAACGGATTACATATAAGGCCTGGACAGATAATAAAATCTATTTCAGAAAAACTTTTATCAGAAATTCATCTTTTTTCAAAGAAAAAAAACTCAAAAGTAAATATAAAAAAAGATGGACTAATAGAAATAATTCTATTAGAGATAATAAAAGGAGACGAACTAATTTTAACAGCTGAAGGCGAAGACGCTGAAAATGCAATTGATATAATGGAATATTTATTGGCAAGAGACCCATATCACATAGAAACAAATATTAATGAAGAGTTAGAGATAATTAAAAATAAAAATTGGAATGAAGAAATAAAAAAAATCCTAGTAGATTCTATTATTAATAATAAACCTAAATAAGGGGAAAATGTGATCACTGAGGAAAAATCTATAGAAAAATATGTAAAAATAGCAAATAAAAATGGAATTCATGTAAGACCTGCAGCTTATATTGCAAAAAAGTTGCAGGAGTTTGATTCAGAAATACTTGTATATAAAGAGGGTTCAAATTATGGAATACGAGCAAAGTCAACTGTAGACCTGTTAGCAAACTGCCTTGTATACAATTCAAATATAAAAATAGTCGCTAAAGGAAAAGATGCAGAAGAGGCAATAGAAGAAGCTGTAGAATTATTTACTAGAGAATATCATAATTTATAAAAAATAGATTATTTTTCATTTATAACCAATAAACTTTTATAAAAAATTAAATTTACATTAATCAATTTATAAAAAACTAGTTCTTATTAATTCTAGAGTATTTTATCTTCAATTTAAGAAAGTATTAAATAAAGTTAAAATTTTAAAACTTAAAATTTTTTTGATTAAGTTTAATATTAATTTTTATTGTAAATTAAAAAATATATGTACAAATAAAAATTATAAATTAAAATTTAAAACAAACGATTATTATTAAAATAACAATTAAAAGAGTTTTATGGAGAAAAATATGTTTAAAAAAATATTTCCAATGATAGTTGTTATAATAATACCAATAATTATACTCACATCACTAATATTCATGATAAAAAGAAGGGTTTTTATTTTCAAGGAAGATTTTTTAAACCAAGCTAATACAATAACTGAAAATATATCAAATGAGTTTAGAAATATATTGAAAAAAGACCTGATCTTAAAAATAAATACTATTGAAACATTTTTTAAAGAAAGAGAGAGTGAGATAAAGGAAGAAGATATAAAAATATTTATAAAAAATCAGATATTTGACTCAATAATTTTAGAAAATATATTAATAACTGACAACGAAATAAATATAAAATACAGTTTTTCAGAACCGCATCCTGACACAATAAAATGGCTTAAATGGGCTTTATCAAGCAACCTTGATCTTGTAAAAGATGATATTACAAAAATATTTGTAAACAAAGAAAAAATAATACTTTATAGAAAAATATCTGACAAAATGTTTTTTCTAGTAGGAGACTTTAATCTTTTTTATAATCACGTAAAAAACATTTACCAGTTTTTAAATAAGGGGCTTACAATATCAGCAAATGCTATATTTATTAATCTAGATAATGAAACATTTAATAAAAACACAAATCTGTTAATATCTTTAATACCTCAATTATCATCAACTAACAAAATGTATCAAATTGAAATAGAAGGTTCATACCTTATGTATAAAAATATAAATATTAAACTGAGGGAAGAACCAGTACTAAATACAATTCTATTAGTTTACTGTGACCCAAAAGAGTTTCCTCTTAATATAATTCATAAAATAATACTATTAATAGTAGGTGCATTTCTTATACTCATATCAATAATATCAGCAGTAAGAATAAAGTATGAGATAGATAAGTCACAAATAGAAAATTATGAAACAGAAGACTTTTTAAGCGAAAAAATGTTAAGCATTGCTGACGAAGAAGATGAACCAAAAGAGTTTAAAAAACCACTTGATAAAGAAGATGAAGAGGAAGAAGAAACTTATGAAATACCTGATGATTATTTTACCAAACCCAGAGAAGAAAAAAAACCTAAGGATAAAGAACTTGTTACAATAATAGAGGAGGTTGAAGAACAGGAAGAATCAGCGAAAAAATATGAATCACTATGGAAAAATATAAACTCATTACTTGAAAATGTTCAAAACTATTCAATAATGTTATTTTTACGAGATGAAATAGGAAACTTTGTCCCACACTTTTCAAAAAATAGCGTAAATGTGGATATAAAAAATGAAAATTGGATATTTAAATATTATATAGAAAACGGAAAGTCTTTATTTGTACCAGACAATGCATATAGTGTAACCCCTGTTAAAGAACTTTTCAATAATGAACCAATTGAAAACTTAAAATCACTATTTATATCACCAATAATAGAAAATATTGATGGCAATAATTTGATAAATGGGCTTATAATATTATTAGGAGAAAATATAAACGAATCTATAATAAGAGAAATAAATGATTTGATTAATTTAGGTTAATTTTATTAATTTTAAAGAGATATTTTTAAGGGAGGGGCAGATGTTTATTAATAAAATAGGTTCAAAAGTATTTGGAACAGGTAAGAATAATATATTTAAAAAAGAAAATAACAAAGAAACTGTAAACTCAAACAGGGATATTGAAAGTATAAAGATAGAAAAGGTAGAAAAACCAGATATTGAAAGTATAGTAAATAAACTAAATGAGAACGCAAAAAATATACATAAAATAAAAACAGAAAATGTAAAACCATTATTAAACAATGAAATAAATAGGTTATCTAATTTTAGAGAAAATATATTAATTGATGAGATAAAGAAAAATAACCAGGAAGCAATTATAGACAATTCTAAAATAAAAAAATTAAAAAGTATTATAGGTAAAAATCCTAAGGAATAAATATGAAATTAAGAAAAATAATAAAATATCTTGAAATAATTGACAGACAGCTTGAAATACTCTACATAAACTTTGCTAAGTGTTTTGATGAACCTGTTATACATAACTTCTGGATAAGTAGAAGTCTTGAAAAATCAAGTATATTTGAAGCTCTATCTCTTGTCGAACAGGTAGGAAATAATGACTTTATAACAAATGAATATAAAGAAGAAGAGTTTATATGTGTTATGGAAAAATTAATAAGATATATAAGATCAAGCCTTAAAAAAGAGTTTAAATTAGATAGATGCCTGGAAATAGCTGTAGAAATTGAAACTGAACACTACTCAAAGATGATAAACAGACTTTACGAATATGTAGATACTGAGTTTAAACAGGTTATAAAAGAACTCGATAACAATAAAAAACATTTAAAAACATTAAGAAACTTTATTATAAATCATTACTCCAACCAGGAAAAAAAGAATCATCTAATAAATATTCTTGAAGAAACAATAAAGAAATGATAGACTTTAAAAATAAAAAATATGTAATGGGAATAATCAATATTACCCCCGATTCATTTTTTGATGGGGGAAAATATAATAGTTTAATCCTAGCATTAAACAGAGTAGAATCAATAATATCGGAAGGAGCTGATATTATTGATATTGGAGCTGAATCATCAAGGCCAGGCTCAAAAAGAATAGACGCTAAAGAAGAGTTAAAAAGGCTTATTCCTGTACTAAAAGAAATAAGAAAAAACTATAGCAATATTATAATCTCTATTGACACATATAAACCAGAAGTTGCCAGAATAGCTCTTGAGGAAGGGGCTGATATAATAAATGATATATACGGTCTTAGAAAAGAAGGAATGATTGACATAATAGCAAAATATAACTCATATTGTATAATAATGCACATGAAAGGCGACCCTGAAAATATGCAAATAAATCCGTACTATGATAATGTTGTAGAAGAAATCGCATCTTTTTTTGAAGAAAGAATAAGGGAAGCAGAAGAAAAAGGAATAAAGAGAGATAAAATAATAATTGACCCTGGCATAGGTTTTGGAAAAAGGCTAGAAGATAACATAAATATTTTAAAAAATATAAAATATTTTAAAGATAGGTTTAAATTACCGGTACTTATAGGACTATCAAGAAAAAGTATGATAGGACAAATTTTAAATAATAGTGTTGAAGAAAGAAAAAATGGTTCAATAATTTTAAATACAATATCTTTTATGAATGGTGCTGATATAATAAGAGTCCATGATGTAAAAGAGTCTGTTGAAATAAAAAAAATAATAAGTTTTTTAAATTATAATTAATATGAGTTTATCCAAAAGAGTCAAAAAAAAGTTTTCAAGTGCAATTATTAAATATAATCTTATAGAAAATAATGATAAAATACTTGTTGCTGTATCTGGTGGCAAAGATAGCCTTATTATGCTTAAGTTTTTAGCTGAAGCAAGAGAAAACTTTTTTAAAAAATATGATATAATTGCCCTCCATCTTAAAAACGAACTAATAGAAAATTCCAAAAGAGAAGAAATAGCTAAATATGTTAAAAAATTTTGTGAAGAACAGGCAGTAAAATTGATTATAGATGAGCTACCCGTTAAAACTGAAAGCAAAAAAGATAAAATAGGTTGCTTCTGGTGCAGCTGGATAAGAAGAAAAAAAATATTTGAAACTGCTGAAAAATACAACATATCTAAAGTAGCTTTAGGACACCATAAAGATGACATAATAGAAACACTTCTTTTAAATCTTTTTTATCACGGTAAGTTTGCAACTATGCCAGTTAAACTACAGATATTTGATGGTAAAATAACTATAATAAGACCTATGGCTCTAATAGAGGAAAAAGAGATAGAAAAACTTGTAAAAGGACTTGAAATAAAAACTGTAAAATGTGCATGCCCATTTGATGGAAATACGAAAAGAGAATATATAAAGAACCTAATAAATAACTTAGAAAAGGAGTTTAAAAACATAAGAGTAAGCTTATTTAATTCTACAAATTATGAAAAAATCGAGAAAATATACCTTAATTAAAGACAATTATGTAAAGTTTAATTATTATAAATAAAAATTTTAGGGACTGGGGGATGAACCCCCTAATTTTTACTCCAATATTTCTAAAAATATTCTTTTGTTAGCTCTGCCTGCAAGAACACCTATTAATGTTCTTATAGCTTTTGCTATTCTTCCACCTTTACCAATTACTTTAGACACGTCCTCAGGATTAACTCTGAGTTCTAAAATAGTTGATTTTTCACCCTCAACAACTTTAATATTTACATCATTAGGGTGATCAACAATTGATTTTACGATGTTTTCGACAAAAACCTTTACTTTTTGCATCTTTCTCTCCTTTGAGTTGTTTTATTAATTTTGTTGTAGTTTATTTACAATTAGTTTAACAGAATTAGTTGGTTTTGCACCTTTTTTAATCCAAGCATTATACTTGTTTATATCTACTTCAGTTTCTTTTAAATTCTTTTCTTTATCACTTTTAGTAGGATAATAATATCCTATCTCTTCAATAACCTTACCATCTCTTTTAACAGTTTCCTCTGCAACTACAATTCTATAGAATGGGTGCCCTTTTCTACCCATTCTCTTTAACCTTATTTTGACCAATTTCACCTCCTAATTTAGAGTTTAAAGTTTTTTAAATCTATATCCTTAATTTTGTCATTTAAATCTAATACATTTTTATTCGAGGTCATAAATTTTTCTAATATTTTAGCATTTTTTGAAAACTTTTTAACCATCTTACTCATCTTCTGAAAATTATCAAGAAACTTTGTTATATCTCTCATTGTTGTCCCACTCCCACCTACAATCCTTTTCTTCCTTGAAATATTCAATATCCTATAATTCTTTCTTTCAAGTGGAGTCATAGATAAAATAATAGCCTCCATCTTTTTTATTTCCTCAGATGGATCAGCATTCTTAACACCGGAGGGTAATGGTAACATCTCCATTACAGCAGAAACACCACCAAGCTTTTTCAGAACTTTCAATTGTTTTAATAGGTCTTCAAGATCCATTTTTCCGGACATCATTTTTTCAGTCATCTCTTTTATTTCATACTCTTCAATTGCTTTTGTCGTTTTCTCAACAAGTGTTAAAATATCACCCCTACCTATCAACCTTGATGCTATTCTTTCAGGATAGAAAACCTCAAAATCCTGTATTTTTTCTCCTACACCTATAAAAGATATACTTTTACCAGTAACCTTTTTTATAGAGAGTGTAGCCCCACCTTTTGCATCACTATCAAACTTTGTAAGTATAACACCATTTATATCAAGGTGTTCATCAAAACTCTTAGCAACATCAACAATACTCTGCCCAACCATAGCATCTGCAACAAAAAATATATAATCAGGTAAAACAGCTTTTTTAATATCAACAAGCTCTTTCATAAGTTCATTATCTATGTGAAGCCTACCTGCTGTATCAAGTATAACAAGATTATGAAGGTTCTTTTTTGCATAATTTATTGCATTTTTACATATTGTTACAGGATCCTTGTCTTCAGTATAAAAAGCAAAGTTATTTGATACAGCAAGATTTCTTAATTGCTCTTTTGCAGCTGGTCTATAAATATCAGCCCCAACAATTAATGGAGAGGCCTTATCTTTAAAAAAGTATGCTAGCTTTGCTGCTGTAGTAGTTTTTCCGCTACCTTGTAAACCAACAAGCATTACAATATTTGTCTTACCAGGTTTTATATCAAAACCTTTATTTTCAGGGCCAAGATACTCTTTTATTTTTTCATAAACTATCTTATAAAATAAGTCAACAGGATTAACATTAGAAATAACTTTCTGACCAATACTCTCTCTTTTTATCTCATCAACAAACTCTTTTACAACTTTATAGTTAACATCCGCTTCAAGTAATGCAAGTTTTATTTCTCTTATTCCATCCTCAATATTTTTTTCACTTATCTTACCTGAACCACTTAAATTTCTGAAAACATCTTTTATTTTTTCCTGTAATCTATCAAGCACAACAGCCTCATTTATTTAAAAAATTTTAGATAATAAAATTTGATAATAAAATCCCAAAAAATTAAAATTTTATTAAAAAATAAATTTTAAAATAATTTCAAAAATTTAAATAACAAAAAATAGATAATAAGTTATTATATATAAAAAATAATTAAATTTTAATTATTCTATAGGAGGTATAAATTGAAGTTTGTAAAAGTACAGGCCACAGGAAATGATTTTATACTTGTTGAAAGAGAGTGGATAAAAGGATATGATATTGAAAATATAGCTCCTATTCTATGTGATAGACACTTTGGAATAGGAAGTGATGGGATATTAATAGTAGATAAAGAGGATGAATTATATAAAATGACTATGCTAAATCCTGATGGTAGTGAAGCTATGTGTGGCAATGGACTTAGGGCATTTGTAAGATATCTTATTACTAAAGGTTATATAAATAAAAATGAGTTTAGGGTTAAAACACTTCCTGGAATAAATAATATAAAAATAGAAAATAATCTTATAAAAGCAAGCCTTGGTAAACCAATATTTGAAAGAGAAAAAATACCTTTTACAAAAAAAGGGATAGAACCAGCAATAGATGAAGAGATAGAGGTTGATGGTGTTATATTTAAAGCTACTCTGGTTTCAATGGGTAATCCACATGCTGTAATCTTTGTTGATAATGTTGAAGAAGTTGATATAAAAAAGTGGGGGCCTAAAATAGAAAACTATCCTCTATTTCCAAAAAGGACAAATGTAGAGTTTGCTCAAGTATTGAATAGAAATGAGATAATAATGAGAGTATGGGAAAGGGGTGCAGGAATAACATTAGCATGTGGGACTGGGACAGCCGCAACAGTAGTAGCAGCAAGGCTAAAAAAACTTGTTAATTCAAAAGTTACTGTTCATCTTTTGGGTGGTGATATAGAAATTGAATATGACTTTGAAGAGGTTATAATGAAAGGGGATGCAAGTATAGTTTTCACAGGCAATATTGAGCCAGAAAATCTTTATTACAGAAAGGTTAATATATAAAGATGGAATACATTATATATGATACTGAAGCTGAAAATATAAAAAACTTTATTAAAGAAATAAGTGATAAATTCAACACTTATGATGAAATAGAGTATGAAAAATTAGAAGAACTCTTACTAATCAAAATAAAAGGAATAGATAACAAAATAATATACACAGAGTTTGATGAACCATTAAAAATAAAACCTTATAAAAAGGTATTACACTCAATAGTATTAATATTTTCTAATGAAAATGAAAGCAGGCTTTTTTATAGATTAAAAAGGAAATTAAAAGATAACGAAAAAAGGATATCTTTACTTTCAATAAAAAGACCTACAGATTTAAAAGAAAAAATAGAAGAATTATTAATATTGAAAGATTTAAGTATTATAGAAAAAAAATATAAAACATTTTTATTTACCTGTTCAAAAGAGAATGAGGAAAAGATAAAAAAAACATTTTCTGAAATACCGCTAAAAAACACAATATATATACCATTTTCAATAATGGTTACAGAAGATAATATAATTGACTCTGAAAACAAAACATTTATAGGTCAAATAGAGGAAAACTACATAAAAGAGTTTATAATTATGGCAAAAGATATTGGAATAGATATTGAAAAAATAATTTTTTTTGAATCAAGTCTCTTTTCTTACCAGAAATAAGTTATAGATATATATGACAATAAAGCTTATTACTTCAAATATTAAAAAAACCTTAATAGAATAATTCAAACCAAATCCTGGAGAATATGAAAGAATAGATTTTAATATATTATCAAGTTCAATAAAATTATATATATCTACTTTTGATATAGATTTTGAAACAAGACCAATAAAATATTCTATAATAAAATAATTTATAAATACAACAATAAAATTCAATATACTTATGTAACCCCAGAATAAAAATGAAGTAATGTTAATGCCACCAAAAAAATTATATATATAAAACTCTGTTCTTCTTCCTTTAAGCATAAAGATAAGTGTATAAATAATGCCAATAATTCCAAGTACTCCTATTACAAAAAATACCAAAGTAACAGTTATTTTAAGTACTTCAAGTATAGTATTTATTATATCAGATATTTTATTAAAAAGATTATCACTTTTTTTAATTTTAAGTCCTAACCTGTCAAGTTCTTTTTCTATGGTATTATATTCTTTTATATCAATATATGAAATTAAAAAGTCAAAATAATTATTCTTGAAATTTGACCAATAATATTTTTTATACTTAGCAACAAGCTCAGAAGGGACTGCAATACCCATAGTATAGTCCATATCTATAAAACCTACTACTTTACATCTTAAATTATCAAGTGGTTTACCTCCAACCATAAAAGATGAACCTACAACAATATTAAAAGTAAATCCCAGAACATTCTCTTTTGTAAGTTTTAAAGGAAAATTATTAGCTTCAAAAATTGAATTAAAGACTTCAATAAGATATGAAGCAATAAGTATTGGTACTTCCTTTCCCTCTTTATATATAAAATCACCTTTTCGAACAAAACTTTTTGCATAATTTGAATCAATACCAATACCTACAATTTCAGCATTAAAATAATTGGATGAACCTGGTATAGAAAAATAGACACTTACGGGAAAGTCTATATTATACAATTTAATTGTAGATTTAACACCTCTTATAGACTCTATTTTTTTTACAGTATCTGGTTTAATAAAGTTTTTTTCTTTTTTTATAATATTATCCTTTGAAAATAAAGAAAATATTCCACCATTTTTCTTTTTTATCCCCTCATCCTTTAATACAATTTTAATCCTATTTTCAGGGGTAACACTTTTTACTTTTTCTGAAAATAAACTTATATTGTTTATAAAGTATAAAGATAATCCAAGAATCAAAACAATAATAAAAAGTGTAAATATGTATAGAAAAGAATAAAACTTTAATCTTTTAGTATATAGAAAAAGAGAATAAAAAAAAGACTTAAACATTCAAACACCTTATTTTAGAATTTGAAAGCTCAAAAATAAAGTCACTTGCTTGTCTGAACTCATCATCATGGGTAACAATAACAAGTGTAATACCAAACTCATCCTTAATACTCTTGAAAAGGTTTATAACAGATTTACCAGTATCCTTATCAAGATTTCCAGTAGGTTCATCAGCAAATATTATCTTGGCACCTGAAGCAACAGCCCTTGCTATACCAACCCTCTGTGCTTCACCACCTGATAGCATATAAGGATACTTTTTATATAAATCTTTTATCCCTATAAACTCCATAACACTAAATATCCAATCTTTATTATATTTTCCTCTTATTTTAATTGGCAAGCTTATGTTTTCAAAAACATTTAAATACGGTATTAATTTGAAGTCTTGAAAGATAAATCCAGTATTTTGTCTGTAAAATCCGTCCATAAATCCTAGTTTTTTACCATTAAAAAATATAGTACCTGAATCAGGTTTAATAATTCTTGCAAGTATTTTAAGTAAAGTTGTTTTTCCCTCTCCAGACTTACCAATTAAAAGATTAATACTCTTTTCTTTTATTTCTATATCAATATTATCAAGTACTCTCTTATAAAAACCATGATATTTGTAAGTCTTTGATATCCCAAATCCTTTTAGCATTAACAAACCTTTAAAATATCATCTCTAATCCTATCAAGTTTTTCTGATATCTCATATTCAATAATATCTATTACACTAACATAATCCTTTTCCTTAAAATATTCATATACACTGTTAAAAGAGTTTATTATACTTTCATGATATGAGGATATATCATAAGATCTTAAAGATAAAACAAGCATTAAAAACTCAAAAAACTTAAGCAATTTTTGAATAAATACTAAAACATCTCTATCTCTACCCTCATTAATCATTAAAGCAAACCCAGAAATACTGTTTTTAAAAATATCAATTTCTGAAATTATAGATTTTAAAAACTCATTATTTTTCCCAACAATAAAGTTATAAAAATCAATTATTCTCTCTATATATAAAATAAGATCTGATAATTTAGGTTTTATTCCTTCAATAAAATATGTCTTAAAAAACTCAGTATTATGGATATTTTCAATAATAGTCTTTAAACTTATAGAGAGAAAGTTAATAATCTCATCAAGACTCCTACCATTGTAATATATGTATGAAGGATCAAGTTTTAAAGACTTAACAGTAAGAGTTATAGCATCTATTACCCATAAAATACCCTCTATTTTCTCGTTCTTGTCGTCTGTAAAGTATGGTGATTCAATATTTTCTATAAATCTTTGAATATAATCTTTTAAGACTGGAACTGTTTCTTCAACTTCATTTATTGCTGAACTTACTATAACATCCATCCTTTTTATATCTTCAAGCTTTATATCAGATATACTCTCAATATTATTACCATTAACCAAAATATCTTTAATAAACCCACCCTGAGTACTTACCCATGTTTTCAAAAAATTAACTACCTCATTTAAAGACTTTTCATTGTTTAACCTATAATCAACCTTATTATTATTTATATACAATTCCATTATTTCCTCCCCAAAAAAACATTATTTCTAAATCGGATAATATTTAAAAATAATGAGAAAAAGAATCATTAAGAACAAGTTTTAATATTCTTTTTAAGTAGAGACAAAGCCTTTTTGTGTGGCATACGAATATGGTATAATTTTGCCATACTGATTAATTTATTTCTATACTCAACTATTTTATCTTTATCCCATAAACCCTTATCATAATTAGGAATTGCTCTTGCGGAGTTTTTGACAAGAAAATAATCATCTTCAGTCAACTCTTTTTTAATATCCTCTTTTTTAAGAGAAGCTATTAATCCCCCTCTTTTTCTTCCAAAACCTGGGGTATAACCAACATAAAAACCTGCTTTTAAAAAAGCAGATATTACTGGAAGTGCAGAAGAATATGTTAAGACCTTACCATCATCTTTTAACAGACTTTTGATATTTCTAAAAAACTGGAGTGTCCATAACTCAGGATTCTTAGGGGGTGAAAATGGGTCTAAAAAAACAAGATCAAAAAATTTTTTTTCAAAATTTTTTATTATTAATCTTGCATCACCTATAAAAAGTTTAAAATATATGTTATTTATTTTAAACTCACCATCTTTTTCAAGTCTCTTATAATATTCAGCATACTTTTCAAAAAAACAGTAAGATAGTAGACTTTTATTTTTTTCCACAGAATATATACTAAAACTAATATCACTCTTTTTATTCAATAAAAGGTCTAAAAGCACAAAAGAGTTATACCCAAGTCCAAAACCAATATCAAGGAGCCTTTTATTATCAGGACAATCGAGTATCCCAGATGGTTCTATAAACTTATTAATTGCTTCAGAGTATGCACCTGCTACTGTATGATAAGTCTCTTGATATTCTTCAGAGTACAATGTTAAACTATTATCAGCAGTCTTTATATATTTCATTTTCCATATTCCTTTTTTATCTCTGGTGGTGAAAGTCCAGGTATTTCTGTTAATACTAGTTTAAAACCTATAAGACTTTCAAAATAAAAGGAACCATTAGGATCAAGCCTTGGTGTGAAAGATGATGTAAACTCAAAATACCATTTGTGAAGGTTATGTTTTACATTAAAACCAAAAGAGTTCATTTTAAAGTATGTATATTCTCTGTCCTTTATAGACCATATTTTCAAAGACTTTATAAGATCATCAAAAAAGTCTCTTCTCTCTTGTTTACTCACCTTATCAGTATAATAGTACAATCTATTATTCTGTCCTGAAAATACAAAACTTAATTCCCATAATCTTGTAATATTAAAATTTATGGACATATTATAATTTATATAATCAGACCTAAAGTTAATATAGTCTTTATACCACCTTAGAGTAAATGAAAAACTATTTAACCAGAAATTATCAAAAATATCAGTTTTTGCCTTAATAGATGATGTAATAGAAAAGTCATTGGTCTTACTTCTTTTCTCATATCTACTATAAACATGATTATTTGATACTGAAAAAAAAGGGATAATTTGACTCTGAAATCCAATATTAATAGGCCCCTCTCTGCTTTCACCCGTAACACCAGGAGATGTATTGGTAAACGTAGAAAACGTAATAGAAGACATTAATGTATTAAACGATGCAAAATAATTATAAGTCGATGTAGTATTATAGATAGATGGAGGCAGGTCATACTTTTTTGAATATGAATAAGTCATTCTTGCTTGTATTGAAGAGTTAAGATATTCATAATCCTCTAAAAAACTGTATTTGGTATCTGTACCAATATTATAAGAATAATACTTATAACTATTTAATCTATCACTATCTATGTCAGTTATTGTTGGATTCTTTGTTTCTTGTTTGTAAATCTTATAAGAAAATGTAAGTGGAACAGACGATGTTAAAGATGAAGTATTAAACTTTGCATTAAAAGATATAGGATTATTAAAGTTTGTTGTAATATCTGATGTTCTCATTTCTCTAGATAAAACCCCAGAACTGTAAGAGGATGTATCCCCAATGTTTATAATATTAGAAATAGCAAAACTAGAAATTAAACTATAGTTGCTAAAATTGTATGTCAAAGGCATATTAAGATTTGTTGTAATACCCCTATTCAAAGACTCTGATGTTATATCCCCAAGTGAATAACTTTTTGTATCAACATAATTACCTGATAAACTTAAAGAAAATGGCCATTTAAAATTATCTGAGTTAATATTAAATAAGCTAAAAGACTTCGAAAAATTAATACTAGGGAATGTTATTGAAGACTTATAATTTTTATAATAATCTGGTTTATAAGGGTTTCTGGCTTCAGAAGGGTTATCACTCATAGAAAGTATCCATTTAAAATCACCAATAAGATTAAGTGAAAAACCATAAAAAGTATTATTCAAAGCAAAATATATTGTCCTACCTTGTCCTGTACCACCACTCTGTAATGCCATAGAAGATGGTGACTCCTGGGGAAAAAGTATTTTATTAGCATCAAAAGTCTCAAGCCTTCTTGTTTCATATTGACTTTGAATAAAAGGATCACTTGTCTCAAAATATTTTATATTCATAGAAGTGTTAAGAGAAAGTATATTATCACCATTAAGTATATTATCTGTAAGGTTAACATCTACCTTATACCTCATTGACCTGCCAGATACAGGCCCCTCCCCACTTACCTCTTCAAAAAAGTTTGTAAAATCTGTTCCTGTATATTTTATGTGTTTATCATATATCAGAGATGTTTTAATATCAAGACCAGGAGTTCCGTTAAGTTTATAATTTATACCAAAATATTCACCTAACCTTTGATAATGATCAAACATAAACTTAAAGTCATAAGACTGCCCTTTTGTCTTATAAGTATTATTTACAAACCACCCTATTGTCTCATTACCAATTGATGTTATAATACCTGTCCCATAATATGATTTGTACATAAAAGGAAAATAAAATATAGGGTCCTGCCCTGCTTTCAAACTGAAACCAAAGAAAAAGTCTTTATCATCCTTATATATCCATGCCTTTTTTGCTGATATAGAATAATGGGGATAAAACATCTCACAGTTTGAGAAACTTATATCTGACGCTATAAAATTATTTTTATCAATAAACTTAAAATAATCACCTCTTATAAAATAAGGTTTATTATATGTTTGTGCTTCATAAACTACCTGCTTTTCAGATTCAAGATAATAAAAAAACTTGTTTCCTATTACTATTGAGTTTTTATCCTCAATCATTACATTGCCGTCACCTATTATCTCTTTTGGTTCATCGTTAAAAAACTTTATCACAAGTCTATCAGTAAAAATGTTTTTATCTTTGTAGATAATATATACATTACCATAAAGTTCAATCTTAGTATATCCTGCTTCATCTTTTTTTCTTATGTATGAAATTTTATCAGCATTTTTTATAACAACCTCTTCAGAGTAAAGTGAAAAAGAAAAAAATACAAGAGAAAAAAATAAAACTATTACTTTAATAAACCACATAAATATTTAACCTTTTCATTAAGTCTAAGGTCTGGTATTGTAATATTTTTATTATCAATTACTAAATATTTTTCATAAAATAGTTTATTATTGTAAAATTTATTAAATGAACTATCAAATACAACAACACCATCCAAAGAAAGTAAAAATTCCTGGTTAATTTTTATATAATCTCTATTAGATTCAATAATATTTATCCCACCTATAGAGTTTAAAATTTCTGATATAAAGCTACTATTACCACTTACAAAGATACTCTTAAAATCAGGGTCTCTATCAACTATAAATATGTATTTAAAATTTTTATTTATAGAATTTTTACATTTGTTAATTTCACGTTTATAATCGTCCATCCACCTATTCAATTCTCTCTGACTTTTACCAAGATAATTTAATATCTTCTTAGTTTCATTGAATATAGAATTAACATCTTTTATATTAAGTCTTATAAACTCTTTTTTTCTAAGTATATTCTTTAATCCACTTACTAAAAACTCTTGAAAGTCTTGATAGATTATAATATCAGGTGATAAGAGAATAATTTTCTCTTCATTTATATTTATTATAGTTCCAATAACTGTTCTTTTTAAAAAAAAATCATTTGAAGTTACACCAACAATATTGTCAGAATAACCAATATCTATAAGTATAGATGTTATTGCAGGTGTAAGAGAAACTATTTTTTTATCGATAGAAAATAAAGTAAGAGATAAAAAAAACAGTAATAAAGAAAGAAATATTTTTTTCAATCTCTTACTCTTTCACTTAGTATTACAACATCTTTAAGTCCTTCCTCACTAGTTGCAGATATCCACTTTTTTTCAAAATCTTTATTTTTGACTATTTGGGCAATAAATGATAAAGCCTTTAAGTGAAAATTCCTTTCATCTTTTGTTCCGATAAGTACAAAAATAGCTTTAATAGAAGGATAATTGTCAGAAAAAAATACACCATTTTTTGATCTTGCAAGAACAATATAAAACTTATTTGAACCCTCTATAATTATATGTGGTATAGCAAGAAAATTCGTTATAGCAGTACTACTCTCCTCTTCCCTTTCTTTAAGTAACTTATATATTTTTTCTTTATCAAGATCAATTTTATCAGACAATAAAACTGCAATCTCTTTAAATAGATTATCAGCAGTAGTTGCATCTGTATCAAGTACACATGCTTTCTCAACTATCATATCAAACCTATCCTTAGTTATATTATCTCTCTCTCTTATTATCATCTTAAGTTCATTTTCAAGCCTTCTTGTTACAAGTTGCTTATTGGTTATTCTTTCAATTAAGTAAAGGAGAGCATACTCTTCAATTCTCTTTTTACTCCCATAAAATATATAAAACAAACCACTTAATAAAATTAATCCTAAAGTAGTCAAAAATGCAGTAATACCAATCTCAACAATAAGAAAAACAGCTATTATTATAGTAGTTATTTGTATGTAAGGATAAAAAGGAGACCTAAACAAAGGATGGTAGTTTAATATTTTACTTTCTCTTAATACTATAACACCCAAACTTGACATAATATAACCTGACACAACTACTGTAGATGCTGCTTTAACTAAAAAATCAAGTTCAATAAATATTGTTAGTATTACAATAAGCGTTGTAGTCAATACAGAAACATATGGAATATTTTTTTTATTTACATTAGAAAATAATTTTGGTAAAAGACCATCCCTACTTAAAGAAAAAGGATATCTTGAGGCTGCCATTATTCCAGCATTAGCAGTTGAAACAAATGCAAGTATAGCAGCTATACCTAAAAGAACCTCACCTGGAGTACCTAAAAAAGTGTGAGCAGCATCAGATATTGGAGTAAGAGTAATACCATTTTCACCTGATACAAGCCTTGGACCTAAAACACCAACAGTAATCAATACAACAAAAGTATACAATATTGTTGTTAAAATAGCAGAAACAAACATACCCCTGGGAATATTTTTACCAGGATCTTTAACCTCTTCTGATACACTCGTTATATTAAGGAGTCCCCCATAAGAAACAAAAACAAAACCAACAGTTGAAAAAATACTCATATCTTTGAAAAAAGGGTCAAAGTTTTCAAGTTTTATGTAAGAAAGACCTTTAAATATAAAAAAAGAAAGTATTGCAATTAAAAAAGTAGCAAGGTAAATTTGAATCCTAACTGAGTCTTTGATACCAAAAAGGTTTACTATACAAAAAATAATACTAGTAACAACCCCTG
The DNA here is from genome assembly GCA_029552945.1 of Spirochaetota bacterium. Taxonomy (GTDB): domain Bacteria; phylum Spirochaetota; class GWB1-36-13; order GWB1-36-13; family JAKPDD01; genus JAKPDD01. Next base: position 59,627 of record JAKPDD010000046.1, on the reverse strand, counting down.
CTATTCTAAAGTCAATATTACCTATATATTGCAAAAAGGCTGACATACCAACAATTGCAAACGATGTTTTTAAAGTAAGAGTAAACCATGTAACAATTTCATTTATACTACCTACAGCAGGACCCATTATCCTTGTTATATAAAAATAACTTCCACCTGCTTTTGGCATTGCTGTTGCTATCTCAACTTCAGAAAAAAGACCTAAAATTGCTATAATCCCACCTATAAGATAGGCTAAAAATATAGATGCACCACCAATATTATAAGCAAAACCTGGGAGTACAAACAATCCAGAACTTATCATAGCACCTGTTGCAAGAGAAAATATTCCTAAAAAATTAAGTTCTTTTCTAAGGTTCATAAAAACCCCTCAAAAAAATATTTATTTATAGTTTTATAAAAAATTAAAATTTATAAGAGATTCCTCCCCCCATTTCGTAACCACCATTACCTGTGTTATATGTAAGTCTCAAATTAAAAAATAAAGTTATTCTTAAATCATCTATAGGAATAATCCCACCCCTACCACCTATAGCACCACTCACATAAAAGTCTTTGTCATACGGAGAACTTGCCATATCAAGCCCAGCAAAGCCTGCATATATACTATAAAAAATAAAAGGGTAATCATTTACATAAAAGTTTATATATATACCTTCTGGTGATATAGCAGAAAGTACAAGAAGGGCTTTAAAAAGAAAATTCTTTTCATTATACTCCTTGTCATAATTTGTTTTAAAAAGAGTGAAAATATTATGCAATGCAAAATAAATACCACCCAATTTATAATTTTTGTAACCACTATTTTCTCCATACGCAAACGTCCAGTATAAGCTTACAGACTTATCAAGATATAATTCAAATCCACCACCATAATAATATATAGGACTATCAAAGTCAGTTGTATAAAATGTAGGACCAAAAGCCACTTTATTTACATAGGAATACTTTCCGTTTTCACCACCATAATTAGTTATTAATTTCCTTACCTCTTCATTCGTAGTATAATCTAAAGCTGTCCTTCTATAATCATTAGAATAATCAAGTATATTTGGATTAGCACCATTCTCAAGAAGTATTTTAACAATTTCAATATTACCTAAAGAAGCTGCATAGTGTAAAGGTGTCCTTCCTATATTGTCTTTCTGATTAATAAGCAGTTTATAATCATTTATTATAACTTTAAGCATATCAACTCTATTATAATAAACACAATAGTGTAGAACGTTTTTTTCTGCTAGGTCTTTAGTATATTTATTAGTTACCGGCAAAAGTATTCTAAATATCTGCTCTTCTCCGTTTTTTATCGCAAACATTAGAGGTGTAATACCTCTATTATCACCAATATTTGGATTAGCACCCTTTGATAACAAAAAAAGGACCATATCCTTATTCGAAGATATTACAGCATCATGAAGTGCAGTAAAACCAAGATCATCTTTGAAGTTTATATCAATACCTTTTGATAACAATAATTGAACAAGAGAAATATCGTTAAGTGATGTTGCATGGTTAATTATTCCCCTACCTTTACTATCTTTTATACTTAAAATATCTGTCTTATTTAAATTACCGATATAACCAATAGCTTTATCTCTATCAGTCCTAATAAGATTAAAAATGTCACTATTACTTTCATTCTGTCCGCTAATAGAAAAAAATGGTAAAAAACTAACAAGAATTAACAATAAAATAACTCTTTTCATAAAAATTACCCCACTATAAATTTTTTAACTTATTTAATCTCTTAAGTTAAATTTAAAGAACAAATTTAAGCACAAAAAAACAAAAAATAAACTATTAAAGAGGCCAAAATGGGAAAAACTGTTGTTGAAAAGATTTTTGAAAAACACCTGATAGAGAAAATTGAAGATATTAACATAATATCGCTTGACCTTGTATTTGGACATGAGGTTACAACACCACCTGCAATATTAGACCTTCAGGCAAAAGGAAAAGACAGGGTTTTTAATCCTGACAAGATAAAACTTGTAATTGACCATGTCACACCTGCAAAAGACACACAAACAGCAATACAACATAAAATATTAAGAGAATGGGCAAAAAAACATGGTATAAAAGACTTTTTTGATGTTGGAAGAAATGGTGTATGCCATGCAATATTCCCAGAAAAAGGGTTTGTTAGACCAGGATATACCATAATAATGGGTGACTCACATACATGTACCCATGGTGCATTTGGTGCATTTGCTGCAGGAGTTGGTACAACAGACCTTGAAGGTGGGATATTAAAAGGGGTATGTGCATTTAAAGACCCAAAAACAATAAAAATTGAGGTTGATGGAAAATTACCTAAAGGAGTTTATTCAAAGGATGTTATTTTATACATTATCAAAACACTTGGTGTAAACGGTGCAACAGACAGGGTAATTGAGTTTACTGGTTCTGCAATAAGAAAAATGACTATGGATGAGAGAATGACAATAACAAACATGGCAATAGAAGCTGGTGGAACAAGTGGAATAGTATACCCTGATGAGGAAACAGTTGAATATTTATGGCCTTTTATAAAAAATGAGTATAAGTCAAAAAAAGAGGCATTAAACGATTTTAAAAAGTGGTGGCCAGATGAAGATGCTGTTTATGAAAAAATTATAAAAATAGATGTATCAAAATTGGAGCCAATGATAACTGATGAGTATAAGCCTGATGTTGTAAAACCAGTAAAAGAACTTGAAGGCAAAAAAGTTGATCAGGTATATATAGGTAGTTGTACTAATGGCAGGCTTGATGACCTTAGAGTAGTTGCCAAAATCCTTAAAGGAAGAAAAATAAATCCAGATGTGAGAGTAATAGTATCACCTGCAACACCAAAAATATTTAATCAAGCTTTAAAGGAAGGAATAATCGACATCTTAATGGAAGCTGAAGTAAGTGTAACAAACCCAACATGTGGTGCATGTCTTGGCATGAGTAATGGGGTACTTGCACCGGGTGAAGTTGCTGTGGCTACAACTAACAGAAACTTTAATGGGCGAATGGGTAAGGGCGGCATGGTACATTTAGCATCACCTGCAACTGCTGCTGCTACAGCAATAGAGGGTAAAATAACAGACCCAAGAAAATATCTTTAAGAATTGAATAGAACTAAAAAAATAAACTAAGTGGATAGACGTTTTACAAGTCATTATTATCCTCTTAGTTTAATTATTAGTTACGATACTAGTTAAATTATTTTCTATTTCTATCTTTTATAAATACTAAAAGAGGATAAAAATAAAATGTTAAGGCCAAAGTTATTAGACACTCTAAAAAACTATAATAAGAATCAATTTATACAGGATCTTAGTGCGGGGGTAATAGTAGGAATAATAGCTATACCTCTTGCAATTGCTTTTGCTATAGCATCAGGTGTAACACCAGAAAAGGGTCTATTTACTGCAGTAATTGCAGGATTTATAATATCATTTTTAGGTGGTAGTAGAGTACAGATAGGTGGGCCTACAGGTGCATTTGTTGTAATAGTATACGGCATAGTTGAGAAATATGGAATTGATGGGCTTGCTATAGCAACATTTATAGCAGGCTTTTTTCTGATAATAATGGGATTGGTGAAATTAGGTTCAGTAATAAAATATATACCTCACCCCGTAACAGTAGGTTTTACAAGTGGAATAGCACTAATTATATTTTCATCACAGATAAAAGACCTCTTTGGTTTAAAGATAGAAAAAGTCCCTTCAGAGTTTATAGAGAAATGGATCGAATATATTTCCAATATACACACTATAAATATCTATCCATTAATTATAGGTATAGGTTCAATACTCATAATAGTATTCTGGAAAAAAGTAACAGAAAAGATACCAGGGTCATTAATAGCTATAATAATATCGACAATTGTTGTACAGGTTTTTAACCTACCTGTTGAAACAATAGGAAGTAAGTTCGGTAGTATCCCATCCTCACTCCCCTCCCCAAAAATACCTAATATAAGCTTTGAAACATTCAAAAACTTAATAAACCCTGCATTTACAATAGCACTACTTGCTGGTATCGAAGCATTATTATCTGCTGTAGTTGCTGATGGTATGATAGGTGGTAAACATAGGTCAAACATGGAACTTATAGCTAATGGTGTAGCAAACATAGTTTCACCAGTATTTGGGGGAATACCAGCAACAGGAGCAATAGCAAGAACAGCAGCAAACATAAAAAATGGAGGAAGAACTCCAATCGCAGGTATGACGCACGCTTTAACAATATTTCTTATAATGATATTTTTTGGCAAATGGGCTGAATTAATACCACTCTCAACATTGGGGGCAATCCTTGTTGTAGTTGCATACAATATGAGTGAATGGAGAAGTTTTGTAGAAATATTAAAGTCAACAAAGAGTGATGCAGCTGTATTATTAATCACATTTATTTTAACTGTTATAATTGATCTTACTGTTGCAATAGAAATAGGAATTGTTTTAGCAGCATTCCTATTTATGAGACGTATGGTAGTAGTCTCAGAAGTTAACTTTATAAAAGATCAATTAAAAGAAAATGAAGAAGATTTTGATCCATTTAACCTTCAAACAAGAGAGATACCAAAGGGTGTGGAAGTATTTGAGATAGATGGTCCCCTTTTTTTTGGTGCTGCACAAAAGTTTAAAGAAGCTATGACCCAAGTTGAAAACCCACCAAAAGTAAGAATAATAAGAATGAGAAGAGTGCCTACAATAGACGCAACCGGTATTCATATACTAAAAAAGTTAATTGAAGACTCAAAAAAAGAGGGAATAAGTCTAATATTATCTGGAGTTCAAAAACAACCACTTGAAATAATCAAACAATCTGAAATTGATAAATTGATAGGAGAAATAAATATACAGGAAAATATAGATGCAGCCTTAGAAAGGGCAAAAGAGATCCTGGGTATAAAGAAGATAAGCTTTGTTGATAAAATAAAAAATGGTGGTATATATTATAATATACCTGGAAATAACAATATAGAACTTATTAAAAACATAGTTCCAGAATTACCATCCATATATAAGCTTTCAAAAGATCAAATACTGCATAATCTAATAGAAAGAGAAACACTCATGCCAACCTCAATAGATAAAGGGATCGCAATTCCCCATTCAAGAAATCCAATAGTCCACAGAAAAGAGGATGAGATTATCGCAATATGTTTTCCCGAAAATCCTGTAGACTATCCAGCTATAGATGGTGAAAAGGTTCACACCCTATTTGTTGTTTTAACTTCAGATACAAAGACACACTTTGAAGCTATTTTCAATATAGCTAAAATCTGTAAAGATGAAGAGTTTTTAAAAATATTGAAAGAGAGAAGAAATAGAGAAGAGATAATTGAGTTTATAGAAAAAAAGATGAAATAGAATTGATGATTAAATTAGAAGATTGCATTTTTTCTTACCTTTTAAAATTTTAAGTAAAAAAATTTAAGTTAAAATTTAAAAAACAAAGTTAAAAAAGGAGAAGCATAATAAACAAAAAATTAAGTTTTGAATGGGTAGAATATATAAGAAACTACGCCCAGGAAAATAATATTCCACTTATTGATGAAATAGTAGGTTATTTTCTATATACTATTGTTAAAACAAAAAAACCAAAAACAATACTTGAAATAGGTTTTGGTTCCGGCTTTTCTTCCTTTTTTATGTCTGAAGCATCAAAAGAAGCAGAAATTATTTCACTTGAAAAAGAGATTACAAGGTTTGATAAAGGAAAAGATATAATAAAAAAATTCAACAAGAATAATATAAAATTAGTTGGAATAGACTTTTTTGAGTTTATAAAAGAAAATCAAACAGTATTTGATCTTGTATTTATAGATGGTGCTAAGGCAAGGTATATAGATTATATAAAAGAGATAGAAAAATACTTAAACAAAGACTCAATAGTAATAGCAGATAATATATACTTAAGAAACAGGATAAATAGAGATGACTTAAAAAGATCAGAAAAAAGGATGGTAAAAAAAATGGCTGAGTTTTCAAAATATATATATGAAAATTTTGAAACAATAATACTTGATATTGGTGATGGAATATCTATAAGTTTTAAGGTAAGTTAATTGAGGGGAATCTGTTTAGGTATATATATCTATAATAAAGAGATTATAGGATTAGAAGAATCTCTTACTGAATTAAAATTACTTTCTGAAACTATCGAAATAGAGGTAGTAGATACAATAGTTTTCAGACTTAAGGAAATAAATCCTGCAACTCTGATAACATCTTTTATGATAGAGGAATTAAAAACAATAATAGAAAAACATAAAATAGAGGTTATCATATTTAATGATGAATTAAAACCTAATCAACAAAGAAATCTTGAGAAAGAAACAGGTATAATGGTAATTGACAGAACTGAACTTATACTCCGTATATTTGAAAACAATGCAAGGACAGCAGAAGCAAAGACACAGGTTGAGATAGCAAAACTAAAATATATGTTGCCAAGGCTTAAAAGAATGTGGACACATCTATCGAGAATAGAGGGGGGATATGGGTTTACAAAAGGACCTGGTGAAAAGCAGATAGAAATCGACAAAAGATTGATAAAAAGAAGAATATCAAAACTAACAGAAAAACTAAAAGAGATAGAATCAAATAGAAACATAATTAGACAAAAAAGATTAACTGAAAACATTCCTATAGTAAGTATAATTGGATACACAAACGCAGGGAAAACAGCTCTTTTAAATACTTTGAGTAAGGCACAACTCTTATCTGAAAATAGGCTATTTTCAACATTAAGCCCTGTAATAAGAAAAGTCTTTATAAATGGTAAAATAGTACTATTTGCTGATACAGTAGGATTTATAAACAAGTTGCCAACCCAACTTATAGCTTCATTTAAGTCAACTCTAGAAGAGATAAAATACTCAAGACTATTACTTATATTACAGGATTCGTCAAGCAGTAAAATAAAAGATAAGCTTAACACTGTATTTTCAACACTGGATGAAATAGGTTGCAGTAATAAAAAATATATTCTCTGTTTTTCAAAGATAGACATGATAGACAGAGAATCATTAAAGAGTCTTATGGATGAATACCCTTTAGCAATACCTATATCATCTTTAACTGGTAAAGGGATAGATAAATTAAAAAAAAGGATATTTAATGAGTTATTCAAAGAAACTTAATGATTTTAAAAAAAAAGTTATAGAAAAAATCTATAGTATAATGAAAATTAAAAAAGAAAAATTAAATATAGATTTTGGCAAAATGCTAAGGAGCGAACTTGTATTTATTTTATCAGAGTTTAAAACTGAAGAAAAAAATGTAAGGATAGCAAGTATAATAGAAATAATTCACAACTCAGCAATAATAATTGATGATATAGTAGATGATGAAACAGAAAGAAGGGGCAAAAAACCATTAAATAAGTATATAGGAGACAAAAAAGCATACCTGATATCAAGTATTATGATAATAAAAGCAATAAAAAATATTTTTAAGAACGATTTAATAGGTAAGGCTTTTATAAAAATAATTGAAAGAATGATCCTATCAGAAATAGATAAAAAAAATTATATAACAACATGTTACAATAAGACAGGTTTACTATTTGTTGCACCTATATTAGCAATTATCGAGAAATATAACTATGACACACTAAGAAAGATATATTATATTCTAAAACATATTGGAATACTATACCAGATAAAAGATGACATTATTGACAAAGATAGTAATATGGATGAAAAATTTTTATCAGACAAGTTAAAATATTACAGGAATCTTATAGAAGACAAGATAAAAAGTTTAGAGATTAAAAGTATAAAAGAAAATCTTAAGACTTTCATAGACAAAATAGTTAAAGCTTAGAATCTTTTCCTGAAGAAAAAATCAAACTTACCACTATCAGCCCTTGATTTTAATGCAAGAGAATAACTAAATCTAAGGTTCAACTCCTCAAATGAGTAAGAGATACCAATACCATAACTTGTTTCAAAATCACCTATCGATATCGGCGATTTATAAGTTTGATTATTAAAATAGGCAAAGTCTATAAAAAATAATGTATGCCATTTATCAGTATAAAAAGAGTTCCAATATTCAAAACCACCTGCAAGCCCCCTATCAGTAAATATAGGTTCATCCTTATAACCCCTAAGATAAAAGTCTTCCACAATCGTATGAGCATAATATCCAGGAAACTTCCCTATATTCATGAAAGACTTAAATCTTAGAGCTATAAGGTCATAATCAAAAATAAAAAAATACTCAGATTTAGCATAAAGACTTATCCACTTATAATTTTCATTTGAAAAATGAGTTAGGGAAAATCTTATAAAATTATCCTTCTCCTTATGGTATTTTTTAGGCTCAGAATAGTTTATACTAAGGGAGATTGTTTTAAAAATCTTATCATATTCACCAGTAAGTTCAGGATAATTAAAAGGATCAAATTGGACAAAACCATCACCTGTATTTTCAGGGTTTCTAAACTTAAGATAGACCATACCACCTCTTAATGATGCCCAGAAATATTTAAAGTCAAATCCCCCACCAACCTCAAAAGGGTATCTTATAAGCTTGTATTTTAGTCCTAGGTCACCACGGCCACTCCTATTAATAAATATACCAGTGTTTATGTTTAACTTAAAATCTTTGTATATAGGGGGAGTAAAATATTCAACAGAATAGTATTCATCAATTACACTTTCCCTGAACTTAGCATAAATCCAGTTTTCAGTAGCAAATCTTATATCAACTCTAAATCTTAAAGAATGATCTATTCCTCCAATATTATAAAAAGTAACATAAAAATATGGGACAAGTAATAATAACCAACCCCTGAAATTAAAATAGTAATCAAAATATGGTTTAAGTTTTCCATCCTCTGTTTTGTCTTGTTTACTTTGATTTCTAACAAGAAAAAGTATATAATGACCATCTCTATCAGAGTTTAAAAACTCATAGTCAAAGTCAACCTTTATCTTTGATTTTAGGTCTGAGAGTTTTGCTTCAACAGTTGGTTTATGAAAAATAACATTTTTAAAATCACCAAATATATCTTTTACTAATATTATCTGAAAATAATCAAGATTAACAAATACAGTATTATCTATGATACCCTCATTAATTATTATATAGAAAATACCATCAAGACCAATATAAGAGTCTATCTTTGTCAGAAGATACCCATTATCAACATAGAATTTTTTCAATATATCTAATTTAGTTTTTATCTCTTCTATCTCATATTCCATCATCTCTTTTATTTTAAGTACATTCAGAATCTCTTTTTTTGTAAAAGAATAATTACCTGATATCTCTATATATTTTATTGAAACCTTTTGAGTTTTGCCTTGAGAATACAGGAAAATAGAAAAAAAAACAAAAATTAAGGCAAAAATATAACTTCGCACTCTAAGTCAATGCCTCTTTCATTTTTTACAGCTCTTTTTATATAAGAGACAGCATTAATATAATCCTCATAAGTTGCGTTACCAGTATTTACTAAAAAATTGGCATGTTTTTCATAGACCTTAACGCCACCAAAAACCATCCCCTTAAGTCCAAGCTCATCTATAATTTTTCCTGTAGGAATACCAATATCATAATTGTTTTTAAAAGCACATCCTGCAGAAGGAAAAACATATTGCCCTTTTTCTTCTCTATCCTTTTTAAAATAATTCATCTTTTCTTTAATTTCATTAAAGTCTCCTCTAGTAAGTTTGAATTTTATCTCTGATATAAAGTATGGTCTCTTTTGAAAAATAGAATTTTTATAACCAAACTCACACTCACTACTTTTTAAACTTAAAAAACTATTATTTTCATAATCATAGACATCAACACTCTCAATTATATCAGATATAGAGAAACCATAACTCCTTGCATTCATAAATACAGCACCACCAATAGAGCCTGGTAGGCCATACAAAAACTCAGAACCACTTAAAGAATTATCAAGAGATATCTCACAAAATAAAGATGTTTTAAGCCCAGCCCCACAAATTATAGTATTATCTTCTATTTTATAATAATCGAGTTTAGAAGTAATAATTGCATAAAAGCCAGTTAAATCATCTTTTATAACAACATTACTACCACCACCTAATATAAAAAAATTTTTACCACTCTTTTTTATAATATCAAAAACTTCTAATATACCCTCTTTATTAGATGGTAAAAGTGCTTTCTCTACTATTCCACCTATTTTAATTGTAGTAAAATTTTTAATATCAAAATTTTTTATCTCTAAAAAACTCATAATCTTACAGCAACTCCTTTAGATCTTAAATACTCTTTAGCCTCTTTTATTGTGTATTCTTTAAAATGAAAAATACTTGCAGCAAGTAGAGCATCAGCCCCAGCCTTTATACCTTCATACAAATGTTCAAGAGTGCCCACGCCACCTGATGCAATAACAGGCACTGAAACAGATTCTGATACACATTCAATAAGTTCAAGGTCGTATCCTAATTTTGTGCCATCTCTATCCATAGATGTAAGTAATATTTCACCAGCACCCAAAGATACAACTTTTTTAGACCAATATATAACATCAATACCAGTGTCTTCTCTTCCCCCCTTTATAAATACATTCCATTTTTTATTTCCAACTCTTTTTGCATCTATAGCAACAACAATAGCTTGACTTCCAAAAGCTTTTGCCCCATTTTTTATAATCTCAGGGTCTTTTACAGCAGAAGTATTTATAGATACCTTGTCAGCTCCTGCCTGAATAATCTTCCTTATTTGTTCAATAGAACTTATCCCCCCACCTATAGTAAATGGTGTATATATGCTATCAGCAACCTTTCTTGCTATATCAAAAATAATTCCTCTATCTTCACTGGATGCAGTTATATCAAGAAAAACAATCTCATCTGCTCCCTCTTTATCATATATAATAGCATTTTCAACAGGGTCACCAGCATCAACAAGATTAATAAAGTTTACACCTTTTACAACCCTTCCTTTATCTATATCAAGACATGGTATTATTCTTTTAGCAAGCATTATTCAATAGCCTTACTTTCTATCTTTTCTTTTATAATATTAATAAAACTTTCAACAGACATTGATACACTGTTATTACTTCTGTCTCTTACTGCAATACTCTTTTCATTTACCTCCTTATCTCCAATAACAATAATATATGGTATTCTCTTATTCCTTGCTTCCCTTACTTTATAACCCAATGTTTCATTCCTTATATCTTTATCAACCCTTATACCAACTGAATTAAGTTTATTATAAAGATTATTTAAATAATCAAGGTGTGAATCGGAAACATTTATAAGTCTTACCTGTATAGGGGAAAGCCATACCGGTAATTTACCTGAATAGTGCTCAATAAGTATACCAATAAACCTTTCTAATGAACCCAATATAGCTCTGTGAACCATAACAGGTCTCTTTGAGGTACCATCAGAAGCCTCATAAGTAAGATCAAACTTTTCAGGCATTGAAAAGTCAACCTGAACAGTTCCACACTGCCAATTCCTTTCAAGACTATCTTTTATATTAAACTCTATTTTTGGCCCATAAAATGCACCCTCTTTATCTTTAATTTTATAGCTTATACCAAGTTTTTCAAGTGAATCTGTCAAAGCTTCAGTTGCCTTATTCCAGTTCTCCAAAGTCCCAATAAACTTATCAGGTCTTGTTGCAACAAATATATCAAACTCTTTAAAGCCCATTACTTTATAAACTTCCATAGTATAGTTTACTATCTCTATTATCTGTTCAGTAAGTTGATCCTCAGTACAGAAAATATGAGCATCATCCTGTGTAAAACTCCTTACTCTAAATAAACCATGAAGAACACCTGAAAGTTCGTGTCTATGTACAAGGCCAAACTCAGCCTGTTTTATAGGTAATTCTCTATATGAATGAAGTCTTGTTTTGTATATTAAAAGCCCACCAGGACAGTTCATAGGTTTTACAGCATAAGACTTCTCATCAATCTCAGTAAAATACATATTATTTTTATAGTTATCCCAGTGTCCACTTCTTTTCCATAAAACATCACTTAATATAGGGGGAGTCATAACCTCTAAATACCCCCTTTTTGCATTCTCACCTCTTATATAATCAACCAATGTCTTAAATATTATCATCCCATTGTTGTGCCAGAATGGAAAACCTGGGCCCTCATCATGAAAACTAAATAGATCAAGCTCTTTTCCAATAAGCCTGTGGTCTCTTTTTTTTGCTTCTTCAAGTAGAGTAAGATATTTTTTAAGTTGCTTTTCATCAGGAAAAGATATCCCGTAAACCCTTTGAAGCATTTTGTTTTTTGAATCTCCCCTCCAATAAGCACCAGCAAAAGACATAACTTTAAAAGCTTTTACATAGCCAGTTGAAGGTAAGTGTGGCCCCCTACAAAGGTCTATAAACTCACCCTGTTTATAGCAGGAAATAACAGAATCTTCTGGAAGTTGATTAATAATCTCAATTTTATAACTGTTATTTTTAAAGACATCAATTGCCTTTTTTTTAGACAGTTCAATCCTTTGAATAGGATAATTTTCTTCTATAATACTAAAGACCTCTTTCTCAATCCTCTCAACATCATCTGGCCTAAAATGATAATCACCCATATCAAAGTCATAATAAAATCCTTTTTCAATAGCAGGTCCAATAGTATATAAAGCATCAGGAAACAATCTTTTTATAGCCTGAGCAAGTATGTGGGATGATGTATGCCAGAATACTTCCTGTCCAATAGTAGAATCAAAACTGAAAAAATTAATCTCACCTTCCTCACTAATTTCATGCATAAGATCAAATATTTTACCATTAACCTCACACACTATAAAGTTGTGTTTTTTTGATATGATATTTGCAATATCCATATATGTTTTACAATTTTCTGCTTTAATCTCTTTTCCATTGTAATTGAAAACCATTGTTTTTTCCTTTATAAAAATTTTATCAGGTTAAAATTTAATTAAAAACTAAGATAAAAAAGGGCACAAAAATGAAAAATAATTATAATAAGACTTATTAATCAGGATAAAAATTTTTTACTAAAAAAATTTTATAAATCAATTTACTTACATAAACTTGCAGTCCAGCTGCTTGCTGCCTTACTCTCTATATCACTTTCCCATTCATTATTTTTTTTATCCCAGGACCTATATACAACAACAACTCTATAATAATATGTAACACCACTTGTACATGTGTCAATAAAGACCCCAGGGCCATTTGGATCCGGATCTGTTACACTACTACCATGGACCTCAACATAACCCCAATGATAATAATCGTAAGTGTCTTTAATAACTGTCAATTTTTCTCTTGAGTCAATTCCTATAAGTGTAAAGTCATCATATGGCCCTGAACTATTTCTATATATATAATAACCCCAGAAATAGGAGTCATTCGAATTACAGTCATAACATCTCACATCAGAATGATAAGATTCATTGAATGTAACTCTAATCTGTCCTGTAACATTACTTTGTGAATATATATTAAATTCAGCCTGATTAGGATTCCATAAAAGATCAAGTATTCTTGAACATCCAATTAAGAAAAACAGTAAAATAAAGATAAATAATATCCTTTTCATATAAAACTCCTTTAAAAACCAAATTGTAATTTAAGTTCAAAAATAAGATGGTCATAAGACTCTACAAGGTATGCAATTTTCTCTGAATAATTTTCAGAAATAGTAAGTAATAAACTACCTCCCATATTATTACCATCAAAACCAAAATCAATTTTAATACCACCCAACCAACCAATAGTATCTGTTGAACTGGAACCAAAGCTCTTGAGTCTATAACTTGAAAAACTACTTAGTCCAAATATAAAATAGGTATTAAAATTATTGTTATTATTATTAAGCATATAAATACCTATTCCAAACTCAATCAATCCTTGACGGAAAATAGATTCTGATTCATTTTTTCCAGAAATAAAAAACTCAATAAAACTTTTTATATAAATATTGTTTCCAAAATTATAAAAACACTGAACAATACCAGTATTAATTGTATTATTAAAGTTAAAATCTTTAAAAGATGGATTAATATATGAATAACCTAAGTATAAATCGGGGAGAAGATATCTTTCCTTATCAATAAATAAAGATAAAATACTCATAGTCTCTATTTTAACAGTAACATATTCAGCTTTATCAAGTTCAGAATTATAGCCAATTGAAGAAAGAATAAAACCAAATAGATTTGTATCTAGAAAGAGTCTTGATTTTGATGTTATCTCTGTATCATCTTTTGTACCTACTATTCCATCTATACCAGGGAATATTTCTTTATTCATAACAATACCAAAATGAAAATAACCTAATGGTTTTATAATATTTGTTATAACAATAAGGTCATCAAATATTTGAGAGTATATATAATCCCTGACACTAAATGACTCCTCATCAACTCCACCATTATTAACAAAGCTATTACTATTAAGGTCAATACTCTTATACATACCATACCTGTAACCTGCAATACCTATACCAAAACCCCATTTAAATAGACCAAAGTCATATATCTCATCAAACTTCACTATTATAGAACCAAAAACTCTAAATAAAGTAGCTTCTTGATTACCAAAAGGAGTAGGTACAAGCAAACCAAAAACACTTTCTCCACTAAAAAATAAATCAAAATTATTAGAATAATAGCCCCTTACAAGGTTATAATTCACAGCCTCAGGAGCAGTAGAATCAATACTCAAACTCATAACACTAAATCTGTTAATAAACATCTCTGTTATTACCTGTGATCTTTTAACACTATTAATCAAGTCACCAGGATCATAAACGTAGGAATAACTATAATAAGATAGAAGCAATACAAGAAATATAAATATTTTTTTCATTAAATTATCCTTAACTATTAATTTTTATAAAATATAAAATATAACATAAAAATTTTAAGTAACGAATTTAAAGGTTTTTATTTTGAAAAAAAAATTATTATTGACTGTAACATTATTATTAATATTTCATAATTATATTTCTGCAAAAACAATAATTGATAATAAAATAATGTTTACACCATACTTTTCTTACAAAAGTAAACTAGCTTTTAAAGATTCAAACAGATACACAGAATCATACGCATCATTTGGTATAAACACAGCTATGTTATTTAAACCTCTAATCCTTGAACTATTTTTTGAAAGTGGAAAACTTACAGGTATATCTAAAAGCCTTAATTCTTATTACGATAACTATTTCCCAGATAAAGGCGAAAGGTCAATATATAGCACAGGTTTTCTGGTAGGAATTTCATTCCTCACTCATTATGATAATTTTTTTATTATAAGTTTAGGTGTAGATTATACTTTTACAAGTAGCCTTGTATATGAAAAAACTGATTATAATATAAAGTTTAAAAAATTGCTTTACTCTCTTACTCTATCAGATAGATTTTTACTTTTTAAAGATATTATTATGTATACTGGAGTAAGGTTTTCCTTCAATAAGGATAAAGATGGCTCTCCATTATATGAAGGATATAATGAATTTAACAGTTATTTAATTAACCTTATGATAGGTTTTACATTCTGGTTATAAATAAAAAAATGAATATTTGCAAAAATATTAACATCTACTATGCACCTTTCAAAACCTGTAACCTTTTCTGTAAATATTGTTATCTCCCAGAATCATTTAAAAGATCAAGAAAAAAAGATGACAAAGAAATTATTGAAAATATAGAAACATTAATAAAAAAAATAGAGCAAGAAGGTTTTAGAATAAATAGTTTTACATTTCATGGTAGTGAACCATCTCTTATTTTACCAGCCTATTTTGGAAAAATTATAAATATAATTAAAAAACACTGGGAAAAAAACAAAATTAAAAATCAAAAAGTCTGTATGCAAACAAATGGTTTAAATACTGATATTAAATACTTAAAAGAAATTGAGACTTTAAGTAGTAAAGAAAACTTTAATATAAGTATAAGTATTGATTTTCCTCCTCAAGTCCATGATTATTACAGAAATAACAGTTTTGAAAAAGTTTATAAAAATTATAAAGATGCTTTAAATAACAACTTCAATATATCTATACTTACTGTAGTAAATAAAAAAACAATAGAATATTTAAATGATTTTTATTATTACATTCACCAGGAACTTGACAAAAAAAAATATTATTCTAATTTAAAAAAAATAAAAATAAAATTTGCATCTGGCAAGGAATCACTTGACAATAGTATGATGGAAGAGTTTGCAATCTTTCTTGACAAATATAACCTTTTTCATATAACACAGATATTCACACCAGGTTATTGCTTTCAGAACGGGAATGACTGTTTCTGGTTAGAGTTTGACAGTGATGGTTACTGTTATAGCTGCAATAAAACATTTACAGAAAATGGAAACTTTGCAAACTGGTATAATGAAAGTATAAGTGATATTATTATAAAAAGAAAAAATCTATTTAAAAACTATTACGAGTCAAAAGAATGTTATAAATGCCCATATCAATTTATATGTAATAGTGGTTGCCCTGTAGACAGATATAAAGAGGGTGATATGAAAGGGAAATCATTAGAATGTGTACTTGTTAAAAAAACATTTGAAATGCAGGAGAAAAAAGGAGTATCACCATTTAAGTTTTTAAAAAAATATAGATTTATTTAAAAAAATATTATTTTATTAAAATAAAAAAGGAGGCCAAAATGATACTGGAAGGTAAAATATTTATAAATACAAAAGAAGCAAAATCAATAAAAAGAGTACCCCCAAGAAAAGTTTTTGGTAAAATCCTTAATATTTTAGTATTAGGAAGCTTATCAAAAAAAGAGGAGCATGAAACATTTACAGCATTATCTATACTCCAACAATTGTCGATGGCTCTAAGGTCATTAAACATTACAAATGTTATAAAAATTGAATTAGATAATAATAATGTTTATTTTGATAATAAAAATATTGCAAATGATCTTAATAAGTCAATTGAAGAGTTTGAAATAAAAATAGACCGTATACAATCTGAAGTTTTCAAATATATTCTTATGACACTCGAACATGAAGACAATGAATTAAAATATATTATGGAAATAAAAGTAAATAGAGAACATAAAATAAGAGAATATCCTATAAAAATTAATATTTATGCAATATTCAAGGATTTTAATGGTAAAACAAGGGAAGAGATTAAAAACAAAATGAAAAAAATATTTGAAAACCAAGAAAAATATGAACAGTATGTTGAATATAAGAAAAAAGTATTTCATAACTTTTTAGATAATATAGCGATTACAATAGAAAAGTTTATGGGTATAAAAAATCTAAAAATAGATACAAGAAAAAATATAATAAGACCAAAAGAAAAAATAAAAAATGTAAGTGAAATAAAGTATGGTGGTGGGGTATCTTCTATTTCTATTCCAAATTATCTAAATGAATACTTATTGTACAGTTTCATCTGGGGTTCAATGTGTTACGATAACAATATATATTGTAATAATATAACTTTAATTGATGATTACGGTAATTATATTATGGATGTAGGTGAAAAAGGTTTTTATGCCAAAGATTCCAACACACTCAACGATGGAGCAGAATTTGAGATTCCAAAAGACAGTGACTTAAATTTTTACCAGAATAATGAATATCATGAAAAAATAGAAGAGGTATATGACAGTTCATTGAATTACAGTTCTTCAGGAGATGACAATTATTATGAAGATGATAATAATAAAAGCACATGTTCTTCATGCAGTAGTTGTTCTTCGTGTAGCAGCTGTAGCTCGTGTAGCAGTTGTAGCTCATGCAGTAGTTGTAGTTCTTGCAGTAGTTGTGGTGGAGGAGACTAATTTTTAAAAGATTTAAATTTTAATAATAAAATTTTACTTTAAAATTGTGCTAGTAAAAAATTTTTTATCAAAAAATTAATAATTATAAAAAGTGATCGCCCCTCATTGTCTGTAAAATGGGAAAGTAATAAGTATATTTTTATCTTTTACTATCAATATTTCAAACCTTAAAGTCCCCATTATTGGTGAAGCTGAAACCCATGAAAGATAGACTCTTTTTCCAAGATTATCCCCATTTGAGTTAGTAAGTGTTTCAGTAACAATAGAATAAGTACCGTTAACAGTCTGAATATCAAGAGTAGGTGGCAAAGTAGCAGGCAAAACATTCAATACAGGGCTAACTAAAGCAGACGGTAAAGTTGATTGTGTAAAATATGGAGAAACCTGTGTATATTCTACATTACCATCATTTCTAAAAATTAAAGTTCCCTCTCTATTTACTTTATAAGCATAATTATTTGTAAGATTTACCCAGAATACACCATCCCAGTGTTTTCCAAGCATTATTCTTTCAAGCCTGGAATTATCAGATTCAGAAAGATTTGATTTAAGAACATATAAGCCTGAATAAAGGTAATAACAATTATTAACAAAACTTGAATCAATTGATGATAAATACTCATTATAAACACTAGATGTTATAGTAGAAGGTGGCTCATCCTCTCCATAACCTGAAACATAGGTTGTAAGAATACTATTAAGCTTACTTTTATTAGGATCAGTTGTACAGTTATTTACATAATCGCCTGAAACTTCAGTATAACAAGTCTGTACAAAACTCTTATCAGAATTTATTTCAGCAAGCATTGTATTTTCAAAATATGTTTGTGTTGTAGATAGTAATATTGTAGAATATGTCCAGTAATTGTTAAAAAAGTCAAAGTTTGCATGTACCCAGCCTGATAAAAGATCATATTTATCAGATGTATTTCTATATATATTCATACCAAAAACATTATCATCAACATAAAGCTCTACTATCTGATACCTTTTTTTAGGAACATCAGCAATACCATAAGGATCATAATTATAAAGATGTGGTGTTGGGTCACCATACAATTCATTTAAATTACTTATACCAATTTGATTATAACTTAATGCAAGATAATAAAAACCAGTTTTTGCAACATTCTCATAAACCTCATAATAGCCATTGTAATAAACCAGTTTTGTTGTACCACCATCATAACTTATATAATACTCCCAGGTTTTATCTGCTTTAAACTCAAAAAACTGATTATTTGCATACATCCACTTTCCAATTATCTTTGACCTTGCACTATTCAAGTCTTGAGGATAACCATTTGAAGTTATATAAACCTCGTTCGGAACTTCTACAATACTAGAAACAGGGGAACTAGATTTAGAAGACTTACAGGATAATAAAAAAAGAACTATTATCGACAAAACAAAAATTATATTTTTCCTCATTTTAATACTCCTTAAAAACAGAAATAAGATAATTTAATAATATAATTAGTCAAAAACAGTGCCATAATAAAATAAAATTTATTCATAATAAATAATTAATAATCAAAAATTTAAAAATTAATTAAAAAACTTAATCAAAATACTTGTATATAAAATACTACATCTTAATGACATAATTTTCCTACACACTCTTTATATCAGGATATGTTTCAATAAGTTCCTCTCTATCCATTATATTATACCAGACACTAACTCCTCCAAAATTATCTATAGTAATATCTTTACAGTATTTCAAAAGTCTTAATGTATCCTCAAATCCTTTATCACTAAAATCTATCCTGACAAATACTCCCAATATTATACTTAAGACAAATATTTCTTCAAGATTATTAGAATCTTCAGGAGCCTCAACCTTTTTACCTTTAATATTAACCACCTCTTCTACATCATATTTTGCTCTTTCCTCTGACTCTTTTTTATTAAAAGCAGTCTCAAGTTCATTATCTTTTCTATACTTTTCAATAGAATAGTTGAACCATCTAATTGATTCCTTATTTTTTATCACAAAATCAACTATATTGCTAAACATATTATAAAGAGAACTTGTTTTATTGATATCAGCTTTCTTAATTATATTTTTTATCTCTTCAACAAGAGCACCTTTTCCAAGATAAAAACCAAACTGAAAACTTACAAGGCTTCTACTTGGTTTTTTACGGTTAATAATAATCATAAGATAAACAGTTAAAATAAGGACAATAATTATAAAAGGTGTTGCCGAACCTATCTTATTATCAATTTGAAGTGCCTCCAAAATTCCAATCAAAAATAAGGATAAAAACAATATAGAGATATTAAGAACAATTTTTAAAAGTATTTTTTTTAATCTATGCCAATATTCTTTAGGATTTTCTCTAAATCTCCTTATATAATCCCTAAAACTAAAAAAAGCAAATACACTTATTGGAATAAGCATTATAATAATACCTATAGGCCCACCATCAGAAGAACTACCATAGTAATGCCTAGAAGAACTCCATGAACTCCTTGATGAACTCCATGAACTCCTTGATGAACTCGATGAACTCCTGCTTGAGAACCCCCCACCTCCGCCACCTCTCCTTGCATCAAGAAATGTTGGAATAAATGTAGAAATAAAAAATATTATAAAAAAAAGAGATACAATTCTTTTAAATCCCATAATGCTACCCCCTTAATAATAAAATATTAACTAAAAATAAATAAAAAAATCAATTTTTTTAGTTATATTTAATTTACACAAATACAATAAAAAAAATAATTGGAGACTAAAAATGTATAAAAAATATATTTATACTATTATAGGTATTGTGATAGGTATTGCAACACACGCAGTAACAAATTGGGTAGCAGAAGTTGATGGAAAAAAAATAATGTATAGTGAGTTTATAAAAATATTTGATAGTCAACTTGAAGTTATGAAAATAATGAGCAATAACCAGATAGATATAAGTAAATTCAGAAATAATAAAGACTATCAATTAAAATTCCTTGAAGAATATATAACAATGAACCTAGTTTTAGAAAGAATAAAAAAAGAGAATTCAACTGCAAAGTTTATTGATGAAAAATGGCTTAATTCAACTTCCCAAGCAATAGCAAACTATATAAAAGATCAATTAATATTAAAAGCATACCTTGAAAAGGTACTATTACCAAAAATTGGGGAAGTATCTGATAAAGAGATAGAAGAGGTTTATAATAAGTATAAGGATAATTTTAAAGATGTTTCAGCAAAAGAAGCATCAAAGATAATAGAAACAAAGATAAAAGAACAAAAAGCATTAATTCTTCTTGAAAAGTTAAAAGACAAGGTAAAAAGTGAGTCAAAAATATTAATAAACGAGGATGAGTTTAAAAAATAAAATTCTTTAGTTTAAAATTTTAACATTTAAAAATTTTATAATAAATAACAGAAATTTAAAATGCTTATGCTATAAAATTATAAAACGTGTTATACCTAAAATTATTAATTAAAAAACGTTTACTAAAAATTATAAAATTAAACTTGACATTATATTTTTTTTTTATTTAATTTAATATTATCAAAAATGAATCTTTGTTCAAGCATTCAAAATGCTAGGAGACTCAGGTTTCACCTCCTTTTCCTGAGTCTTTTTTTTATAAAGAATTAAAATCTAAATTAAGAATTTATTTTTTTAAATAGAGCGTAAACTCTATTTATATCTAAAAAACCTGAATAAACAAAAACTTAAGATACCCTGTTTTTTCAATAGCCAGAGAATAAGGATGATCCGGAGAATTAATAGAACTATAAATAACTTTATGTGATCTGTTAGCCCTTTTTAAAGCCTCAAGTACAGAATAGGAAAACTCAGAAAAACTTAAATTACCTGAACACGAAAATGTGGCAAGAAACCCATCCTTTTTTATTCTATTTAAAGCAAGATAATTAAGATAAATATATTTTTTAATAGCATTATTTTTATCTTTCTCTTTAACTGAGAGTTTAGGTGGATCAAGTATTATAAGATCATAAATTTTATCACTGTTTTTTAAGTAGTTTTCCACATCATCTTTTATTATATTATAAACAACGTTATTTATCTTACAGTTTACCTTTGCCTGTTCAAGTGCTTTTGAAGATGAGTCAACAAGATCAATAATCCTATCATTTTCATATAAATAACATGAAAACGAACCAACATAACAGTATGCATCCAGTATGTTCTTAATACTATAATTTGAAAAAAAATTCTTTAAAAACAGTCTATTAAACCTCTGGTCAAAATAAAATCCAGTCTTCTGGATATTATTTATATTTAGAATAAACTTAATACCATCCTGATAAAAATAGATATCTTCTATATTCTCACCATAAATCAAAGGATTGGTTGCAGGGAGAGACTCTTCTTTAATTTCATTATTGTTAATAATATTTATAATTGCTTTGATATCTTTTAATAAAAACTTTTTGAATCCACTTCTAAGAGCCCTGACAATCACATCTAAAAAATTATAGTAACCATAAGAAGTTAATTTTATTATGAATACATCATTATAAATATCACATGTAAATCCTGGTAATCCATCCCCTTCAGAGTTTATTAACCTAAAACCAGTATGATAATTTTCTTTATAAAGACTTATACGTATTCTAAAACATCTTTCAATAGATTCAAAAAAAAACTTCTCATCTATCTTTTTATTTATATTCCATGATAAAATTCTTACCTTAAAGAAAGATTCAGGATTATAAAAACCATATCCAACAAAATCTTTTTTTGAATCAAAAACAGTAACTATATCGCCTTTTTTAGGATTTCCTTCAATCCTATCTATGCTGTTAGGGAATACCCATGGATTTTTATATAAAAGAGGGATATCCCTTTTAAGCTTTATATATACATTCATATATTAACTTATTTTTTCCTTTTTTTCATCTTTGTCATTATCTTTAAAGACTCATCTCTATATTCAGCAGCCTTTTCATAGTTATGTCTATTTATCTCAATCTTTGATAATCCCTGATATATTCTGTATTCATTAGGATACTTTTTAAGCATTTCCTGATAAATCTTTTCAGCCTTACCATCCTGATTTGACATAATATAAACATCAGCAAGATCCAGCATTACTTCAATCTCTTCACCGTACTCTTTTATGTATTTCAATAGTAAACTTTCTGCTTCTTTAAAATTCTTCATAGAAATTTTAGTTATAGCTTCTTCAATTAATACATTCTTGGTCTCTTTAGTAGGTGCCCCAACATCTATTACCAACACAGTTCTGTCATCGTCTGCTGGAACACCATTACAAAATATTTCTACCTCTTCAATAAGTTTTTCAGCAAAGTCTTTAGCTGGTAATGTCGCATTATTTATAATAAACTCCTTAAGTCTTTCCTCTTCAAAAAAGTCTGCTCTAAGTTTATCTTCTTCATTTTGAAGATCATAACCAATAGAATTATATATATCTATAAGCCTATCAGCTTCATCTCTTAAAAGTTCCCTTTTATTGATAATATATTTGCCATCTTTATTATCGTAGAGACTTAGTATAAAGTCCCTATCCTCTTTCCCTACTTTATCAAGAACAAGAGAATTAAACTTTGATTCTTTTACCTCTTCTGGCAAAAGTCTCCTGGCCTCCTCAATACCATCTGTTGTTAACACAACCTTATCACCTGGTTCCAGGAAACTCTCACCATAACCATATAAAGCTTCATCGATTGCACCAATAAAAAATCCTTCTGAGTTCCAATCTTCAAGTTTACCTGTCTTTTTCCTATAAACAGTTGCCTTATGGTGTCCTGCATTTGTAAACTGTGTTTTTAATGTTTTAAGATTGATTTTAAGGTAAAAAACAGTAAGATAAGAACCTATAGTACCTATAGCACTATGTATCTCTTTATTTGCTCTTTCACATATTTCTGCAGTTGTTCCACCTTTTCTGGAATTAAACGAAAAAGCAGCACTTGCCATCATTGTAAGAAGTGCAGCAGGTATTCCATGTCCTGAAGCATCTGCTATAACAAAACCATATTCATCATTATTTATCTTATAATAGTTAAAAAAGTCACCACTAACCTCTTTTACAACAACATCTTTCTCACCAGTCTTTTTCATAGGCATAGGGATCCATACAGCACCAAGGCTTAAAGGTCCTATCCTCGGTATATATCTTGGATCTGGTATAACAGTTCTTTGTATATTTGCGGCTATCTCTATCTCTTTTATTTTGGCTCTGTTTTTAAAAGATATCTCTTCATTAATAGATCTTAGTTCCTTATTAGCTTTATTAAGTTCATTTGTTCTTTCTGCTACCTTATCCTCAAGAACTTTAATCATATTAACAGTCTTTAAAGTAAGTGTAAAGTTTAAAACAAAACCATTAATAAGGTCAACAATATTATCTTTTATCAGAGAAATATTAGAAGTATCAAAACCAAAAAGAAGTACATTAACAATCTTATTTTCATACATTACAGGATAAACAGTAAAAATCCTTTTTACAGCAAGATTATTAATTTGTGGCTCATTTACAACTATAGGTTCATTTAACTGTATAGATTCATTTATAATCTTTTTTTCAAAATCAGTTTGCATAAAACTATCAGATGTTGTGTATTTAAAAAAAACATTTTTCACAAGAGAATCTCTTATTTCATAAACTTCAAAAGAGTTTACTCCTATAATATTTATTGTTATTTCAGCACTTTTCGGATACAAGTCTTTAATTTTATATATACTTCTAAAATTAGAGCTTATATCAGTATATTTATTAACATTTGCAAAAACTTCATTCAGTTTTTCTTCAAGTATAGCAATATTAAAAGCACGTGTTTTATAAAAGTTTTTAACTTCGTCGTAAAAAAGTTCTTTAGCTATCTTATAGTTTTCAATAAAGTTATCTATTTTAGAATAGTCTATAAGTGGTTTATAATAAACAGTATTTCCTGTTCTTGCTATTAATTTATTATTATCAAGAAATACTAGAGTCTCTCTTAGAAAATCCGGGTCCTTCAAATAATTGTCAAGTTCCTCAAGTGAGATCTCTTTCTTCTCATATATTTTTATTAGAACATCTGTTATCCTTGGATTAACAATCAATTTATTAAGAAGAGAAGTATATGACTCTGATAAAACCATAAGAAACTCCTAAAAATTTACTTTAAAAAGGTTAGAAAATAATAAAACTATTTTTTATTTTTTATCAAGTATTTTATATTACTAACTATATTATCGGTTGTCAAACCAAATAATTTGAAAAGTTCCTTAGGTTTACCAGAACTACCAAAAACATCGGGTATACCAAGTCTTTTAACAATAACAGGGTAATTTTCAGATACAACTTCTGTTACAGCAGAACCAAGGCCACCTATTATATTATGGTCTTCAATTGTTAATATACATCCAGTCTCTTTAGCAGATCTTATTATCTCTTCTTTATCAATGGGTTTAATAGAACTTGCATTAAAAAGCCTTACATTTATTCCCTCTTTTCTCAAGATATCAACAGCTTCTAAAGCAAAAAAAGTAACACTACCAGTAGATATTATTGTTGCATCATTACCGTCTGAAATTTTAATAAACTTCCCTTCAACAAAATCATTATTAGAATAATAATCATGCATAAATATAGGCGTTGTCTCTCTTGTAAGTCTTACATAGTAAGGCCCCTTATTATAAGCAATATATTCAATTATTTTCTGGGTCTCAATAGCATCAGCTGGAGACAAAACTTTCATTTCCGGTATTGCTCTTATTATTGCAATATCTTCTGTAGCTTGGTGCGAATAACCATCCTCTCCTACAGCAACACCTGAGTGAGAAGCAACTATTTTCACATTGAGCCTATCATGAGCAATAGTATTTCTTATCATCTCCCATGCCCTGCCACTTGCAAACATAGAAAAAGAACTTACAAAAACAATTTTATTTGTTAAAGAAACTCCAGCAGCAAACAGCATAAGATTAGCCTCTGCAATTCCTAAATTAAAGTGTCTCTCTGGAAACTCATTTTTAAACTTAACTGTCTTTGTTGAAGATGCAAGGTCTGCATCCATAACTACAAGATTAGGCATTTTATATCCCAATTCTATTAATTTATCACCATAATAATCCCTTTGTGAAGCCATTCTAAGCATTTACCTACTCCTTAGAAATTTCATTTTTTGCAGCTTTATACTCATTTTCATTTGGTGCTTTACCATGCCATTCACTCTTATTTTCCATAAAAGAGACACCTTTACCTTTTACAGTATCAGCAACTATAACAGATGGTTTATCACCTTTATATTCTAAAAACCATTTATAAGCATCCTCTACTTGTTTAATATCATGTCCATTAATTCTTATACTCCTCCACCCAAAAGCCTCAAACTTTTTATCAATAGGCTCAACTCTCATAACATCATCAACCCTACCATCAATCTGAAACTTGTTAACATCAATTATAGCACATATATTTGAAAGCTTGTAATGAGCACAAGCCATAGCAGTCTCCCATACACTACCCTCCTGTATTTCACCATCACCCAAAAGTGCATAAACCTTATTTTTTTTACCACTGATTTTAAGGCCCAATGCTATACCACCTGCAACACCAAAACCCTGCCCTAATGAACCTGTTGAAACCTCAACACCTGGGACTTTAAGAGCATCAGGATGGCCCTGAAGTCTTGAACCAATTTTTCTTAGTGTTGCAAGTTCCTCTATCTCAAAAAATTTTTTATACGCAAGCACAGTATATAAAAGAGGGGCTGCATGCCCTTTAGAAAGTATAAAATAATCCCTATCCTCCCATTTAGGATTATCTGGATCAAACTTAAGAAACTTATCAAAAAGAGTATAAACAAGTTCAACTGCAGACAAAGATCCACCAGGATGCCCTGAACCAGCTTTAAAAACACTATCAATTATTAACTTCCTTATCTGGTTAATATCCTGTTTTAATTTTATTAACTCTTTATCTTTTTTTGATCTTATCAACCCTTTCTCCTTAAAAAACAATTTAAAAAAACTAAATACTTTAATCCTTTTTATCAATTAAAAAACTCCCAGTAAAATAATATCTACTATTCCCATTCTTACCAGGATAATATGTCATCTTTATATAAAGATTATCGTATGCAGAATTGGGTATAAAATATATTGGCTTAGGTTGATCTATATTCTTTAATCTAACCCACTTTTTCTTTAAAGGATCCTGGATAAATATATTAACCTGAAGTAAATGTTTCTCATAACTTGTTTCAAACTCAAAGTTTTTTTCCTGAGAAAGAAGTTTTTGCTCTGTTATTCCTACATTTTTTTTATCAATATATATTTCTGCATATGACTCAACATCTTCTTGATAATTGTTAACAACAGCATCAAATATAAATCTTATCTTTATTTTTTTATCCTTAGGATAAGCAGTTATTGGCTTTGTAGAAATATTAAGCATTAAATCATTATCTTTTTCTCTCTTTTCTAACAGCATTAAATAATATTTTGTCAGGTCTGGATAATAATAAACACTTAAGTTATTGTTATTATAAATACTTGAATCGACAATATCGCCTGTAAATACTTTATCTTTAATAATTTTAAACTCTTTTGTCTCTTTTTGTGACAAAGTCCTTAAGGGGATAAATATAAGCCTGTTAAAAATTGGTGGTTGAATATAAAAATCATAATCAAGTTCTATTGTATATACAAAAGAATATATAAAGAAAAAAAATAGTAGAACTGTTTTTTTCATAATAGATTTTACCTGTTACATTTTTATTTAATTAAATATACTTTATTATACAAAAAAATTAAATATTAAAATAAAATAAAAAATTTTAAATATTTAAAATTTAAAAAAAGAAGGGGTCCCCCTTCTTAAAAAGTAAAATTAAAGATATTCTACAACAAAAAGAGGTGTTCCAAACTCAACGGCTTGACCATTGTCAACCAATACTTTTAATATCTTCATTTTTTTCTCAGCCTCTATCTGATTAAACATTTTCATAGCTTCAATTATACATATAGGTTTACCAGGTTCAACAATATCTCCCTCTTTTACAAAAGGTTCAGCATCTGGTGAAGGTTTTCTATAAAAAGTACCAACCATAGGTGATTTTATTGTCTCCCCAATCTCACTTTTATCAGACTTTCCAATTCTATTTTCTTTATGAGAAGCTGTCTCTATAAGATTACTTGTACCAACTGTTGTATTTGAGTTAGCACTAAGTTTTATTCTTCTATCTTTCTCTTCAAACTCTATTAGGTCAACTCTTGTAGTATCAATTATTTTTGCAAGTTCAGATATTTCTTTAACTATAGATGTTGTCTCTTTTACTGTTTCAACTACTATCTTAGGTTCTTCCTTTTGCTTTTTAAGAGGATCATAGACATCACTTGGTGCAGGATTTTTAGTAGGATTATCTCTCCACTTAAAGTAAGTCAATGCTATTTCAGGAAATAATGCATATGTTATATAATCTTCCTCACTTCTTACCAGTGAAGGATCAAGTTCTTTTTTAACCTTAGGCATCATTGGTTCAAGATTATCAGCAGGTCTTGTTGTTATCTCTTTTCTATCACCAAGTATCATCTTTTTTATCTTATCATTTATAGGTACAGGGGGTCTTCCATAAAAACCTGCAACATAATTTTTAACTTCTTCTGGGACTATCTTATACCTTTCACCTGTTAAAACATTAAAAACAGCCTGAGTACCTACTATCTGACTTGTAGGTGTAACAAGTGGTGGATATCCAAGGTCTTTTCTTACCTTTGGAACCTCATTTAATACTTCCTCTAATTTATCAAGTGCTTTTTGTTGTTCAAGCTGTGTAAGTAGGTTAGATACCATACCACCTGGTATTTGGTGAATTACAACAGAAATATCTATAAGATTCTGCATTTTAGTATAATCTTTCTTCTTATAAGACACTCTTTCAAAATATTCAGAGACTTTTACAACATCATTAAGTTGAATACTAAGATCTATATCCTCATATTCTTTTAATATTGCAACAAGACTTTCAACAGGTGGTTGAGAAGTAAACAATGCCATAGGAGCAACTGCACAATCAATAACATCAGCCCCAGCCTCTATTGCTTTAACATATGCTGCTGTTGCCATCCCACTACTTGAATGACAATGCATTTGAATAGGTATCTTTAATTCACTCTTAAGCCCTAAAACAAGTTCATAAGCCATTTTAGGTGAAAGAATACCAGACATATCTTTTATACATAAAGAATCTATCCCAATATTAACCTGTTGTTTTGCTCTTTCTATATAATATTCTATAGTATGAACAGGACTAATAGTATAACAGATAGTACCCTGCAAATGTTTGCCTGTTTTTTTTACAAACTTAAAGGAAGATTCAAGGTTCCTTACATCATTTAAAGCATCAAAAACTCTGAATATATCTATTCCAAACTCGGCAGCCTTAAATATGAAAGCCTCAAGAACATCATCAGGGTAACTTTTATAACCTACTACATTTTGCCCCCTAAGCAACATTTGAAGAGGAGTCTTTTTTATAACTTCTTTTACCTTTTTAAGACGATTCCATGGATCCTCATCAAGATACCTTAACATAACATCAAAAGTAGCACCTCCCCATACTTCAACAGAGTTGTAACCAACATCATCAATATCTTTAGCAATCTCAATTATCTCATCAGTCCTTATCCTTGTTGCCCATAGTGATTGGGGAGCATCCCTTAAAGTTGTATCTGTTATGGCTATTTTTCTTTTTTTTATCATGTTTAATTCCTCATATTTTTTATTTTATGTAAAAAAAGTAATGCTATAGAAGATATTACAATCTTTATAACATCACCAACAATAAAAGGCATAACTCCTAATTTTAAAGACTTTACCAGGTCTTTAATAAAAAATAGATTAAGGTGTAAAATACCAAAAGTATATATTATTATGTTCGCAATAATCATTAGTGGTAAAGAAATATGTAATTTAGAAAAATCAAGTCTTTCAGAAAAATAAGATAATAGAAATCCTGCTACAACGAATCCTGAAATATACCCACCTGTAGGACCTAATAATGCTATAATTCCACTTTTACCATAAGCAAATACTGGAAAACCTATAATACCTTCCAAAATATAAAGAGACAACACAATAAAACCAGTTTTCCCAAGAAATCCTGTTATTATGAACAATGCCAAAGTCTGAAGAGTAATAGGCACTGGGCTAAATGGCAAAAAAATAGATAGATAAGCTGATAGTATAAGTAAAATATTACTTAGTATAATAGTAGATACTTTTTTAATATTAAAAATATCTTTATTAATTAAAGTAAAACTATTCATATTTCCTCCTAAAATTATTTCAATATTAAAAATGGTATATAAATTTATAATATTTCTTATTCATATAAAAATTATTCAATTTTACTTTAATTCATAATATTTCTATTTTAAAATAGAAAAATAAAAAAGTTAGACTATAATAGTAGTTATTTATCTTAACTAAGTTATAAAATTTGATAAAATATTTATTTATAAATAAAGAAAAAATCTAAAGATTCAAATCTTACTTTAAAGAAACTAAGAGAGAAGGCTTTATAAAAGCCTCTCTATAAATATATACAAAAGAGTTATATTATTTATTATTAACCTCTTTTTGAGGGTTTAGTATTTTTGTTTCAAAAAAATCATTAATTTGCTTTAATGTTAGAGTATCAGGATTATACCCTGCATCCTTTAACATATTAGGAAGGTTTTCTTTAAAAGTTTTAACAATATCAAGTTCTCTCTCAGCATACATCATTCTCTCATAATTTATTATTTTCCATGTTTCACCATACTTTTTCAATACAAATACTATTCCTAAAGATACTTTTGGCAACTTTAAGTTTTTCTCTTCTTCTGTCTGTTTTCTTGAGTATACAACTGTTATTTTTTTTAGATCTGGTTTATCTTCTACAATCTCCATTGATTCTATATAAGAGTTTGATGCCATTTTTTGGTTTAACTTAGCAACTGTCTTTGAGAACTTTTCAATATTAGAAATTAATCTATCAAGATCTTCTTTTGATGCTGTTGCAATATATTTATCATAATATATTTTCGCAAACTCAGTTAAGTCCCACATATCAGTATAAAACTCACCTTTTTGAAGTCCTGCTGTATACTCTTTAAGAAGCTCCTTAGGGTCTGAAAACTCTCTCTTCCCACAAGATACTATCAGTAATAATGATAGTGTTAATAAAAAAAATTTTTTCATATAATCCTCCTTAGTTTAAATAGTTTGTTAAACTTTAGTTTAAAAATCAGCATTTAAAAGATAATATAATTTTAACTAAAATTTATTATATTTAAATTTTTGATATAATTATGGAGGATAATAAAATTGTCAGATGATATAATAAAAAAAATCATGCAAAATAATAAAGAATTTGTTGAAGAAGCAGTAAAAAATGATCCTTATTACTTTAAAAAATTATCAGAGGGTCAAAAACCTTCAATTTTATACATAGGTTGTTCAGACTCAAGAATGCCGATAACATCATTCACCAAAACAATGCCTGGTGATATCTTTATTCATAGAAATATAGGGAATCAAGTCTTTACAAATGATATTAATATATTATCTGTTCTTGAATATGCGGTTGAAGTTCTTAACATAAAATACATAGTTATTGCAGGACACTATCAGTGTGGAGCAGTCCAGTCTGCCATAAAAGGGGTTAACAATCCACTTACTTCAAACTGGATCTCAACAATTAGAGAGTTATATCTTGAAAATAAAGAGGAAATTGAAAAAATGAATTCATTTGATAATAAAGCTGATTATCTTTCAGAATTAAATGTAATATATCAGATAAAAAGACTTTTGAAAACATCTATTATGAAAAATAGACTTAAAAAGAAACCATATCCTCTTATAATAGGATGGATTATTGACATATATACTGGATATATTAAAGAGTTGCCATTACCAATTGATATTTGGAAAAAGCTTGAGTTATTACCTTTTGATTATTAAAATATTTTAAATTCTTTTATTTTCCTTAATTTATTTTACATTATTATTTTCTGTTTAAATTTTTTAATTTATAAATTTATTCTATATTCTGATGAAAATAAAGTGGTATTAAGATGGAAGTTATTAGAAAAAAAAGCTTTAGTATTGCCCTTAAACTATCATTATTAATTGCTGTTATAATACTTATATCATTTTTCTTTGTTTTCGCGTTTTATATAAACTCAGTAAAATATGACTTTATAGAAAGAATAGATTCAGAAATATCTATAAAGATAGATACACTTAAACAGGATATAATTAACTTTTCATTAGGAATTGAAGAGGGTGACTTCAGGCTCTCTATACTTGAGGACAAAATAATAAGCCTATATAAGTCTTCACAGGATAAACTGGCAGTATTTGATTCAATAAAATTCATAAATAAAAATTCTCTCATAATTGTGGATAGTGATCCAAAAAATAAATTAAAATACTTTTTTGATGTAGAAAAAAAATATGGCAAAGAACATTACAATTATATTATAAATTTCTGGAGTAATATAAAGACAAGTCCTTTACTTGATTATCAAAAAGACTTTACTACAATAAACAAAAAATCAATATATCAGATATTTCTACCTGTATACTATTTTCTAGGTGCTAATGAAAACTTCAGATTAAACCTATTTTCTGAGTTTTATAGAATGTATCAAAAAGAAAATATTTTAACAAAAATAAAAGTTGATAATTTTTTCCTTAACTCTTTTTATATTTTTACTACTTTAAACAATTATTCACATCTTTACGAAGATGAAAAACCAACGACTTACGGTAATTCTATAATAAGTGAAAGTAAAGAGTATTATCAAACTGTGATAAGATTAAATAGAAAAACAAGAGGCTTTGTTCCCCCATTTTATCCTATTACCTTATCAGATATAAAAACAATATCAATAGCAGTAAATGGACTTCAATACTTCTTTAAGACCTACTGGTATACAAGAATCAAAAGTGGAAAAAATATTATAAAAGCTATTGAAAACATAAAGATTTTAACTGATAAAAAAATAATAAACCAGATTCTTAATGATATTATTGAAGAGATCAAACTTTTAAATGAAGAAAAAGCATCTTTTGAAGATATAAAACCAAAAATAACAATTAAAATAAAAAAGTTGGAAGAAATATATAATAAAAATATATATCCATTTAAGGATATACTCACTGAGAGAGAAGAAAATTTATCAACATATATTGAATCAATGTTAAACTTTTTAGAATATCTTGAAGCTAATCTAAAGTCAGTAGATAAAGTAATAGCAAGAATAAAAAATTTTGATAATAATATAAAAAATCTATCTGAAAGAACAATAAAACTTTTTAATAATTATCTTAGTGTATCTGTTAAAGAACAGGACTATTATGCCCTTAATAAGTCTATATTAATTAAAGGATTGGATGCAATTTATAAAATAAAAATATTTGAAGCTTATAAAGACAACAGTAACAATTTTGATGAAAATAAGAAAAAAATTGAAGAGGAAATAAAATATCTTAAAGAACTTATATTAAATAATAATGCAATTTATAGAAACATCCAGATAACTGATGAAAATATTGAAAACACTCTTACGCTAAAAGATTATAATAGCATGATCTCATATTTCTTTTTAATCTATATAAATGACTTTATAAAAGTATTTAAGACTAGTGATACTTTAAAAGAAAGAATAAAGTCAATATTATCAAATCCAATACCATCAGTATACAAGACATTTTCTGAAAATGATATAAATAAACTTGATGAAAAAATAAAAGAGATAAATAATTTGATACTTAACTTTAGAGAAAATTACAATAAAGGTTTAATATCTGAATCTCTTATAAATATTAACAATAATAGTATTGAAGAACTTTTTAATCTTTTATTTAACAGATACCATATAGGATACCTTTTAGTAAGAATATCACAGGATAAACTAGAAGAAGCTCTTAATCAGAGAATAAACTCACTTATAGACCTATTTTTAAATCTCTTAATAAGGTTTATATTCCTTGGTGTAATACTATCACTTCTATTTTTAAATAGGTTTAAAAAAATAAATGAAGGTATTAAGGCAATAGGTGAAGGAAATTTAAATTATAAAATTTTGATTAAAGGCAATGATGAGATAGGACAACTTGCAGACCACTTAAACATAATGGCTGAACACCTTAAAGAAAAGACAAGAATGGAAAGTGAATTAAATGCTGCAAGATTAATTCAGGAAACACTATTGCCAAAAGAGTATCCAACTTTTGAATCACTTAAGTTTGCATCATACTATAGTGCACAAGTTGAAACAGGTGGAGACTATTTTGACTTTATAAAAATAGATGAAGATAATCTTGCAATTGTTATTGCAGATGTATCAGGACATGGAGTTGGTGCATGTCTTGTAATGTCAATGATTAGAACAATAATCAGGACATATGCAAGTTCTCTATTAGATCCAAAAAAAATGTTACTTGTAATAAATGATTATATATTTAAGAATACACCATCAAACATGTATGCTACAATATTATATGGCATTGTAAATAGTAGTGGAGAGTTAATATATAGTGTAGCAGGCCATAATCCATCAATCGTATTTTCACCAGACAAAAAAGAGATTAAAATACTTGAAACTGGTGGAATGGTATGTGGTTTAGTTGATAGAAAAATATTTGAAAATACAATAAAAAACTATAGCTTTAAATTAGAAAAAAATAATATATTTATTCAATATACTGATGGAGTTACAGAAGCTGAAAACTTAAACAGAGAACAGTACGGATTTGAAAGATTGAAAGAAACAATAGTAAAATATAATGGGAATAATATAAACGAACTCTTTAAGATGATAATAGATGATGTTAATCTATTTACAGGTGGGATAGTCCAGTCAGATGATATAACAATGATGGGCATTCAGTTCTTAGGTAAAACTAAATAAGGAGAATATTTATGAGAAAACTTTTATTATTATCAATAACTTTTATTATTATCTCCTGTGTTAAAGACAATAATGGAATAATATTAAACTTTTATAACTTTCCAAATCCATTCCATCCTGAGACTGAAAATACAAAGTTCAGAGCTATATTGGATTTAACAGGTGTATCATCATTTGATTGGGAACTTAAAATATACAGTGAAGATTCATCTACTGTTTATGAAGCATCTGGTAGTGTTGGAACTCCATCAAGTCCATTTGACATACTCTGGGCTGGAAGAGACAACAGAGGAAATATTGTCAAAAACGGGATTTATAGATCATGGCTTATCATAAAAGTTACTAAAACAACATCAGGTTATAGCGGTGACACATACAAGGCAGATTTTTACACAGTTGTAAAATAAGGTCAAATATAATGATAACTGGGAAAACAAATGTCTATGCTGTTTTTGGCAATCCTGTTGAGCACTCACTTTCTCCAGTTATTCATAATTATGGTTTTGAAAAACTTGGAATAGATTCAATATATATTGCTTTTAAACCAAAAGATGCAAAAATAATTGCTGACTCTATAAGGGGACTTGGGATAAAAGGTGCAAGTATAACAATACCTTTTAAAATTGATATAATGAAACACATTGATTATATTGATCCCATCGCTAAAAAAATAGGGGCAGTAAATACATTAATTAATGAAAATGATAAAATATCAGGTTTTAATACTGACGGTATAGGTGCTATTAAAGCTATTGAAGAGATAACAGAGTTAAAGGATAAAAGAGTTGTAATATTAGGTTATGGTGGTTCTGCAAGAGCTATCTCTTTTACTTTAATAGACAAAGTCAAGTCCTTATGTATAGCAGGTAGAGATAGATTAAAGGCTAAAGAGCTAATAGATGATCTTAATAGTATAAATCAAACTTACTTTTCTTATCTTGATAATATACCTGAATATGATATTATGATAAATACTACTCCATTAGGTATGAAAGGAGAAATACCTGTAGAAAATAAATTTATCATTGAAAACTCTATTGTTTTTGATATAGTCTATAAACCAAAAGATACCAGATTAATAATGGAAGCAAAAAATAAAAACTGCAAAATAGTATATGGATATAAAATGCTTCTGTATCAGGCAATAGAGCAATTTAGAATATGGACAGGCAAAAATATCCCAAACACTGTTGAAAATATTTTAATAAACAATTTATATTGATCTTATTATTATCTTAATTTTTAATAATTATAAATTTTAATTCAAAGTTTTTTAAAGATTTTGTCCAGTTAATAAAGATTGTACTTATTCCTTAAATTTTATATTTTTTATTAATAGTGTACAATGTCGATTTAGCCGAAAAAGTTTTTTAGAAATTAACTTTCAGTTTTGCAAACTTTTTTGTTATATTTAACTCATTACTTTATTAAAAGAAGGGGGAACCTTTGATAGCAAAAAAAGGGGACAGAGTAAAAGTCCATTATACTGGAATGTTGGAAGACGGCACAGTATTTGATTCTTCAGAAGGAGTAGAACCATTAGAGTTTGTAATAGGAGAAGGGTATCTTATTGAAGAGTTTGAGAACGCAGTTATAGGTATGGAAATAAATCAGGAAAAAGAGATAAGAATATCAAAAGAAAATGCTTATGGTGAACCAAGAGAAGACCTTATTTTTGAAATACCAAGAGAAGATGTTGAAGATGATATACAGGCTGGTGAGTTCCTATTTATTTCAAATGGTGAAAATAAAATACCTGTAAAAGTACTTGAGGTTAAAAACTCAACAGTAATAATAGATGCCAATCATCCCTTAGCAGGGCATGACCTTCTATTTAAGATAAGACTCCTTGAACTCAACTAATATAATCAAAATATAAAGGCTACTTTGTAGCCTTTTATTCAAGATCAAGTATAACAATATGTCTTTCAAAATCAGTAAAAGGTACTAGAACATTTTCTATTTTTATTTTATTTTTATTTAATACCCCACTTAACTCTTTAATTTCATCAATTATTTTATTATACCTTCCCTTATATGCTATTATTTTTTTATTAGTATAGAGTTTAGCTGTTTTATATATTTTAGATAGACTACCAAAAGCCCTTGTTGTAACTATATCAAAATCATTTTTTATTTTTTCTACTGTAGGATTATAGACCTTAAAATCAATTTTAAGTATATTGGAAAGATCATTAAGGTATTTTACTTTTTTTGAAACACTCTCAATTAGAGATACTTCAATTTCTGGTTTTAACAGTTTAATTATAACCCCAGGAAAGCCTGCACCTGATCCAAGGTCAGCAACTTTTTTACCATTTATAAACTTTATACCTGAAGCCGAATCAAGTATATGCTTTTTTATAAAGCTATCCTCATCCTCTATCGAGGAAAGATTTATATTATTATTCCAATAACTATAAAACTCAAACAAAATATTAAACTTATCAATAGTGTTATCTTCAGGTTCTATACCTAATATTTTAAGTCCATTTTTTAAAGTTTCTATTCCCTTTTCTGAAAACATTCATTTACTCAAATATTGATTCTACAAAATCTTTTTTATCAAAATCTTCTATATCATCAAGTTTTTCACCAGTTCCAACAAATACAACTGGTATTTTTAATTCATTAGCTATAGTTATTGCTATACCGCCCTTTGCTGTTGAATCTATCTTTGACAAAAATATACCATCTATTCCTATATGTTCACTAAAAGTCTTTGCCTGTTGAAGTGCATTCTGTCCCGTAGTTGCATCCAATACTAAAAGATTGTATTTATAAGCATCCTGAGCCTTAGTTTTTAGTATTTTATTAAGTTTTTCAAGTTCCTGTATAAGATTTTCTCTGTTATGTAATCTACCTGCTGTATCAACTATTAAAAGGTCTCTTTCTCTTGCAATAGCTGAATCTATTGCATCAAATATTACAGCTGACGGTTTACTTTTACCCTCATGTTTCACAAGATGAACACCCACCCTTTCAGCCCATACACTTATCTGATCTACAGCACCACTCCTATATGTATCAGCAGCAGCAAGTGTTATAGAAAAACCCTGGTCTTTATAAAACTTAGCAAGTTTAGCTATCGTTGTAGTTTTCCCAACACCATTTACACCAAAAACAAATATAATATTAAGTCTTCCTTTTTCTATCTTAAGATTATTATCAGGCATAATCTCTTCAATTATGTTTTTAAAAATCTCAATAGGTTCTCTGCTATTTTTCTTTCTTTCCTCTCTAAACCTTTTTATTATCTTTAATGTTGTGTCAACAGAAACATCAGAAAGTATAAGGTCTTCTTCTATC
The DNA here is from genome assembly GCA_029552945.1 of Spirochaetota bacterium. Taxonomy (GTDB): domain Bacteria; phylum Spirochaetota; class GWB1-36-13; order GWB1-36-13; family JAKPDD01; genus JAKPDD01. Next base: position 21,680 of record JAKPDD010000046.1, on the reverse strand, counting down.
TTTTCAATAATTTCCTCAGTAATATCAGACTTAAAAAGATTTTTTATCTTTTCACCAAAACTCTTTTTTGTCTTTTCAAGTCCTTCATACTTATGTTTTCTTTTAAAAATACCCATCTTACTCTCCTTTTAAACCCCAACATATAATATATATCTCTTTACTATTCTGTCTCACAGCTTTTGGTTTAAACGACTTATATTTTTCAAAGCAATTTTTAATCTTTTCTCTATAAAAGATATCAAAGTCTTCTCCCTGAAAAACCTTTACTATAAACACACCATTTTTTTTCATACATTTCAAAGCAGTATCAACAGCTAAACCCGAGAGTTCTATAGACTTATAAACATCAACATCTATTATACCAGATGTATTAGGTGCCATATCACTTAAAACAATATCAAAAGGCCCATAATTTTTTATATCTTCATAAGCTTCCTCTATTCCCTTCTTTATAAAAACAAAATTGTCTGCTTTAATCTTGACATCTTTTATATCTATACCAAGAACAAAACCCTTTCTACCAACTTTCTTTATGCAATACTGACTCCATGATCCAGGTGATGCACCAAGGTCAAGTACTTTCATGCCCTGTTTTATTATATTATACTTTTTATCGATTTCCTCAAGTTTATAAACACTACGGGCAACATAACCATCTTTTTTCGCTTTTTGAAAATAAAAATCACTACTGTTATAAGGCAATTTAACCTCAAAGAATAGTTTTTTAGATAGGATATTAAAATTTAATAATTTTAAATTTTTTTTATTTCTAAATATTCTAAGTCATACTCATAATCTAAAACATAAAAAATATTAGATACACAATATATTTTTTCAAAACAATATATTTTTATGGTTAAATAATGTATAAATTTTAAATTAAATAATGTATAAATTTTAAATATATACAATTCTCTTTTTATGAAAGGGTAAATTTTGGAAATTAAATTTGATTTAACTGATAAAATTAATAAAGATTATATTATAGAACTTATAAATAAGAATGATGTTTTTTATTTAGCCCATATATCATATAAAATAAAAAAAGAATTTGCAAATAGTTTCCATACCTGTTCAATTTCAAACTCAAAGTCAGGAGTCTGTGACCAGAATTGTAGTTATTGTGCTCAATCATCATTCCATAAAACTGATATAAAAACATACAATCTTTTACCAAAAGAAGAGATATATAAAGAGGCTGAAAAAGCTTACCTAAATGATGTTAGACACTTTGGTATAGTTACAAGTGGTTATGGATATCCTAAGCCTAATAAAGAGTTTGAAAAAATACTGGAGACAATAAGATATATAAAAGAAAGATTAAATGACCTTGAAGTCTGTTGTTCACTAGGAGTATTAAGCGAAGAAACAGCAAGTATGCTTGTTGAAACAGGTATTGTTGAATACAATCACAACTTACAGGTTAATCCTCCAAAATATAAAGAACTTATTGCAACAACCCATAGTGTAGAAGAAAGAATAAATACTATAAAGATTTTAAGAAAATACCCTATAAGAATATGTTCAGGTGCAATAATTGGGCTTGGTGAAACAATGGAGGACAGGATTAATCTAGCATTTTTACTTAAGGACCTTAATGTTGATATTGTTCCTATAAATGTACTTATACCTATAAAAGGTACAAGACTTGAGAACCAGAAACCCATAACTGCTGTTGATGTAATAAAAACATTCTGTGCATATAGAATAATATTAAAAGATAAGGTAATAAAGTTTGCTGCTGGAAGAGAGACAATAATGAAAGACTTCCAGGGACTTATACTTGCTTGTGCTGCAAATGGAATGTTGACAGGTGGTTATCTTACAACAAGGGGAAGAAGTGTTGAAGAAGATAAAGAGCTTATTGAACAGATATTTAAGTTCTAAAAAGATAGAATATTATAGATATATTGATAAAAATCATATATGGCACCCTTTTACTCAGGCTAAAGACTATGAAAATATAAATATGAGCATAATAGTAAAGGGTAAAAAACTCAAAGTATATGATATAGAAGGAAACTTTTATTATGATGCCATATCATCATGGTGGACAAGCTCAATAGGACACTGTAATAAAAATATAATCAAATCAATAACAAAACAGTTAAAAAAACTTGATCATATAATATTTGCAGGTTTCACACATATAAGTGCTATAGAACTTATAGAAAAACTTAAAAAGCTATTAGACTCATCAATCTCAAGATTCTTCTTTTCAGACAATGGATCAACATCAGTAGAGGTTGCCTTAAAGATAGCTTTTCAATATTGGTATAATAAAGGAGAAAAAAAAGACCTTTTTATCTATCTTAAAGACTCTTATCATGGTGATACAATAGGATCAATGAGTGTTGGTGGTATTCCTTTATATCAGGAAATATTTAAACCTTTATTATTCAAAGGGCTTGAGGTTGCATCACCTGACTGTGCAAATTGTAAACATAGAAAAAATGAGTTTACATTCGATGCTGACAATATATGTAATATTGAATGTTTTGAACACATGTATGATGCTATTGAAAAAAATAAAGGAAGGATAGCTGCAGTTATTGTTGAGCCACTATTACAGGGTGCTGCAGGAATGAAAGTATATCCTGCACTCTATCTTAAAAAATTAAGAGAATTATTAAATACTTATAATATACTCCTAATATTTGATGAAGTTGCAACAGGATTTGGGAGAACAGGGCAAATGTTTGCTTTCAAAAAAGCAGGTGTCGAACCTGATATAATCTGTTTATCAAAAGCTTTAGGCTCAGGTGTTTTACCTTTAGGTTTAACAGGCGTAAGGGAAGAAATATATAAAAGTTTTTATGGTGATTACTTTTCATACAAAACATTTTTCCATGGCCATAGTTACACAGCATACCCTGCAGCATGTGCAGTTGCTAAATCTCATATTGACTATATCGTAAAAAATAATTTACCATACTCTAATAAAAAGTCTTTTGAACACTTTCATAAAAGACTAAAAAACTTTTCAAAATTTGACTTTGTTAATGATATAAGGTTTATTGGTAGTATTGGTGCCATTGATATAGTAAAAAGTAGAAAAAATAATATTAATTACGATCTTTCTGAAAGAATAGGATTTAAAATACATTTGGAAGGTCTTAAAAATAATATAATACTAAGGCCGTTAGGTAATACTGTGTATTGGTTTTTACCCATTAACTTTACGATAAAAGATATAGATAGAATTTTAGATATCAGCGAGTATACAATAAGGAAAGTCTTAAATGTATGAGTTTTTTCTTGAAAAGCTTAATTCTTTAAAAATTGATTCAATTTACAGAACCATAAAAAAACCAATGTTGCATGAGGGCCATTTCTTAATTGAAAAAGAGACTGGAAAAAAGATTCTTAATCTTTCATCAAACGATTATCTTGGAATAGGGTTTGATAAATCAATACTAAATGAGTTCCTTAAAAAAATAAAAGATGAAAATATTGAATACTATTTTTTTTCAAGTTCAGGCTCAAGACTCTTATCTGGAAACTCATTAAGTTACGAAGAGCTTGAGGCAACACTAAAAGAGTTTTATAAAAAAGATGTAATAGTCTTAAATAGTGGTTACCATGCCAACATTGGATTAATATCATCATTATTTGACTATGAAACTATAATTTTCTTTGATAAATTATGCCATGCAAGTATAATAGATGGTATTAAGCTAAGTGGAGCTAAGTTTTATAGATATAATCACCTTGATTACAACCACCTTGAAAAATTGCTAAAAAATCACCGGAACAATTATAAAAACTCAGTCATAATAACTGAATCTGTTTTTAGTATGGATGGTGATATAGCTGATATTGAAACATTATTATACCTAAAAGAAAAATATAATTGCCTATTGTATATAGATGAAGCACATTCAGTTGGTTGTATGGGACAAAATGGTCTTGGAGTCTCATTTAAAGAAAATTTATTTGATAGAATTGATATCTTCTTAGGAACATTTGGTAAAGCTTACGCATCTATAGGGAGTTTTATAGTAGCAGACAAAATAATAATAGATTATATAATAAACAAAACAAGGACATTTATATACACGACAGCTCTCCCCCCTATTGTTCTTTCATGGAATAATTTTATTCTAAAAAAGTCTTTTCATAAGTTCCATAACAGGAGAGAGAGTTTAAATTATATTGCCAAATACACAAGAGAAAAACTTTCATCACTGGGCTTAAAAGTATTAGGAGAAAGCCATATCATACCTTTAGTTATAGGAACTAATGAGGATACAATAATTTTATCAGAATACCTCTATAAAAATGGATTTTATGCTCTCCCTATACGATATCCTACTGTACCTAAAATGAGTGCAAGAATAAGGTTTTCTCTAAACTCGCTTGTAGAAAAAAATAATATAGATACTCTGTATGATCAAATAAAGGAATATTATGAAAGAAATATGGCTAAATAAAGAGGGAAATGATAATCTTATAATCTTTTTTAACGGTTGGGGGCTTGATGAAAAACCATTTTTATTTTTGGATAAAAAAAACTTTGATATCCTAATGTTCTACAACTACCAGAATATTGATAATTATGGTAGTATTAATCTAAAGAGGGATTATAAAGAGATATTTATAATTTCCTTCTCTTTTGGTGTTGCTGTAAGCTCTATACTATTTAAAAAGGGTTTTTTTGATAGCCTTAAAAATATTAAATCTATAGCAATAAATGGGACACCTTTTATGATCTCAGAAAAATATGGCATCCATCCAGTAATATTTACAAAAACATTAGAGAATCTTGATAAAAAAAATATAATAGAGTTTTATAAAAATATGTTTATAAAAGAGGAGGAGTTTAAGAACTTTTATGAGTATTTTTCAGTCAGTAGAGATTTTAACGACATAAAGGAGGAACTTAAAAAACTTTCACTTATAAGTTTTGAGTTTAAAGAAGGCTTTATAAATAAAGCTATAATATCTTCTAAAGATAAAATTGTATTCAGTTTGAATCAAAAAAGATTTTATAAGGATTTTAATATAGAGTTTAAACTAATAGAGTCAGGGCATTTTCCTTTTTACAAATGGATGTCATGGAATGAGATAATAGGTGAAGTTTATGGATAAAACACTTATTGAAAAAAGGTTTTTTAATTCACTTGTTTTATATGATAAAAATGCTATAGTACAAAAAATAATGGCTGACAAGTTAATTGATTACATAGAAGTATTCAAAAGATTTAATAAAATATTTGAAATAGGTTGTGGTACAGGAACCCTAACAAAAAAAATAATAAAAAAAATAGATTTCAAAACCCTGATAGCAAACGATATTGTAGACTGTAAAAAATATGTATGCATAGATGAAAGAGTCAATTTTATTAAAGGAGATTGTGAATATATTCAGTTCCCATCAAATAATAACCTTGTTATCTCAAATGCAACATTTCAATGGATAAATGACTATAAAAAAATGTTTGAAAAAATATTCCAATCATTAGACGATAATGGAATTCTTGCATTTACAACATTTGGTCCTGAAAACTTTATAGAACTTAGAGAAATAGGCATGCCATCAATTAATTACTACACAATAGAAGAAATAGAATCATTTTTTTACGAAATGTTTGATATTATAGATATTAAAGAAAATAAAATAATAATAAGATTCAATTCATACAAAGAATTATTCAACCATATAAAAGCAACAGGTGTAAATGCTATAAAATACAACAAAAACGAAGTTTTACCTAATCTTTTAAAATATTACAGATTAGAAAAAGAAACCACTCTTACATACCATCCATTATATTTTATTTTAAGGGCAAAAAAATGAAAATATTTATAACTGGAATAGACACAGGGGTTGGAAAAACATTTTTTACTGGTCTACTTGGTAAAGAGATTATGAAATATAAGAGAGTAATAACATTCAAATTTATACAGACTGGAAACAAAGATAATATTTCAGAAGATATTATCACACATAGGAAAATAATGGGAATAGATACCCTAAAAGAAGATATTGAAGGTTTAACATGCCCTTATGTATTTAAATTTCCATCTTCTCCCCATTTAGCAGCCAGGTTAGAAAATAATGTAATTGATACTTTTATTGTAGAAAAAAATATAGATATTCTTTTAAAAAATTATGATTACGTATTAATAGAGGGGGCCGGAGGAGTATACGTTCCAATAAGAGAAAACTTTTTTACTATAGAATGGATCAAAAAGGAAAAACTACCTGTAATAATTGTGTCAAATCCTAGATTAGGTAGTATAAACCACACTTTACTTACTTTTGAAGCATTAAAGACAAAAAATATAAAAATAATTGGAATTTTTTATAATAGATTTTTTAAAGAGAATAACGAAATAGAAAACGATACTTTTAACTTATTTAAGACATATTTTAAAGATATAATTGTTTCAGACAATGTAACAGATTTTTTAAATCCGATATTATCATTATAAACATTTTAATTATTATAAACATCTTAATTATTAAAATCCTCTTTTTAAATAACTATAAACCATTCCATTATCTTATGGTTATTTTCAAAAATGAATTTTATCTATATTTTCAATTCAACAAAATTAAAAATTTTGTTTTTTTAAATTTTGTTTATAAATTTTAATACTACAGATGGGGATATAGCTCAGCTGGGAGAGCATCTGCTTTGCACGCAGGCGGCCAGGGGTTCAATTCCCCTTATCTCCACTTAATGATCAAAAAAATCAGTAAAAAAATCAATGAATAGAAGATATAACTTTATAGACATAAGCCGCGGTATAGCTACTCTTTTCATGATAGAGACCCATGTTCTTAACTCTATATTAAAACTTGATTTAAGAAAAAACATATTTTATGACATAATCACCTTTTTTAATGGACTTGTTGCCCCATTATTTCTCTTTGTTTCTGGGTTCACTTTTTTTATAACAACAATAAACAAAAAGGATGATCTTAGAAAACTTAGAAAACCATTCTGGAAAACACTTGGTAAAATATTATTACTCTTTGTACTTGGTTACTCACTTCACTTGCCATATCCAAGTCTTCACAATATCCTCCGTTATACCTCTGAAGATCAATGGTTAAAGTTTTACGGCATTGACGTACTTCAGTGTATAGGACTAGGATTATTAATAATATTATTACTAAGAACTCTTATATCTAATGATAAAATATATTCCTATTCTATTTTGATAGTTGGAACTATTATATTTTTCGCAACACCAATTGTCAATAAACTAAAATTAGATTTTTTACCAGTCCCTATACTTGTATACATAAAAGATATAAACTACTCTCTTTTTCCAATATTTCCATGGTTAAGCTATATATTATTGGGAACTTTTTTTGGATATTTATACTTTATCCATAAAGAAAATAATGAAATCTCTTTTTCAAATAAAGTAGTAAAATACTCTTTAATAACATCTATAGTATCAGCAATACTATTCTACTTTTTATTAAATGAAAACTCAAAAACATCATATTCATTTTTTGCACTTAAGTTTTCACTTGTGATACTAATAGTATTTTTATTTAATATAGTCTCTTTAAAGCACCAGAAAAGCTTTAAAATAATAGAAAAGTTTGGTAGTTACAGTCTTCTTGTATACTGGTTTCATCTTGTACTGTTATATAAAAAGATAAAAGATAATCAATCTATAGTAGAACTTATAGGGTACAGTGCTGACTTTTTAACTTCATTTATTATATCATTTATTATAGCTTTCTCATGTCTTGGTTTAATATTAGTCTGGGAAACTCTTAAAACTAAAAAGATATATAAATATGGAATACTTTACGGATTGCTATTTAGCTTTCTATATATATTTTTATTCACATACTACTAGTAAATTTTTTAATTCTTAAAATTTTATAGTAATTTCTTAGTTTTATAATTAATTTTTAAATGCAATTTTAAAGAGGAGTAAAAAATATGAGTTACTATAGTATACCATCTTTTGGTCAGAAAGTTGAAATAAAAAACGGCAAAGCTTTAAAAAATAATAATCCTATAATACTTTTTATTGAAGGGGATGGAACAGGGATTGATATATGGCCTGCTACAAAACTTGTAGTTGATGAAGCATTAAAGAAATGCTATTCTAACGTAAAAATAGCATGGGTTGAGATACTTGCAGGTGAAAAGGCTTATAAAGAGACAGGTGATTATCTCCCAGAAAAAAGTGTTGAGTTCTTAAAAGAGTATAATATTGCTATAAAGGGACCATTAACAACACCGGTTGGAGGTGGTTTCAGGAGTTTAAATGTAACATTAAGGCAGGTTTTTGACCTCTACGCTTGTATAAGACCTGTTAAATATTATGAGGGTGTGCCATCACCCCTTAAAAATCCGTCTGTTGATATGGTTATTTTTAGAGAAAATACTGAAGATATATATACCGGAATAGAATGGGCATCATTAACTCCGGAAGCTAAAAAAGTTATTGACTTTGTTATGTCAATATCAAATAAAAAGATAAGAGAAGATTCTGGAATAGGAATAAAACCAGTAAGTGAATATGGGAGCAAAAGACTTGTAAGAATGGCTATAGAGTATGCTATAAAAAATAATAGAAGGTCAGTTACTCTAATGCATAAAGGTAATATTATGAAGTTTACAGAAGGTGCTTTTAAAAACTGGGGATATAATGTTGCAAAAAATGAGTTTTCAGATTATGTATACTTTGAAAATGAGGAACCAAACAATAAAAAAATAATGATTAATGACAGGATTGCTGATAACATGTTCCAGCAAATAATAATATCACCTCAAAACTATGATGTTATTGCAACAACAAACCTTAATGGTGATTATATATCCGATGCTGCTGCAGCACTTGTTGGTGGGCTTGGGATGGCACCTGGGGCAAATATAGGTGAGAAGACAGCAGTATTTGAAGCAACACATGGAACAGCACCAAAATACGCAGGTCTTGATAAAGTAAATCCATCTTCACTTATACTCTCAGCAAAAATGATGCTTGAATTCTTAGGATTTAATGAAGCTGCAGATATTATAGAAAAAGCACTTCAAAAAACAATACTTGAAAAGAGTGTAACATACGACCTTGCAAGAGGAATGGAGGGTGCAAAAGAATTAAAATGTAGTCAGTTCGCAGAACAGATTGTTAAAAATATGGACAGTGTAAAATAAAGGAGAGGAAATAATGGATATAATGAAAGAGGTTGTAAATCTTTGTAAAAACAGGGGGATAATATTCCAAAACTCTCAAATATATGGTGGACTTGCAAGCACATGGGACTATGGCCCATTGGGAGTTGAACTTAAAAATAATATAAAAAAAGTCTGGTGGAAGTTTTTTATACATAATAGAGAAGATATGGTAGGACTTGATTCTGCTATACTCATGCACCCAAGAGTTTGGGAAGCATCAGGGCATGTTAAAAACTTTCATGATCCACTTGTTGATTGTAAAAAATGTAAAGAAAGGTTTAGAGCCGACCATCTTATAGAAAACATACTTGGTATATCAACTGCCGGAATGAAAAATGAGGAGTTAAATCAGATAATACAGAATAACCAGAATATAAAGTGTCCAACATGTGGTGCAAAAGATTTTACAACAATAAGGTTTTTTAATCTTATGTTCAAGACATACCAGGGGCCAGTAGAAGAGGCAGCAAACATTGTTTATTTAAGACCTGAGACTGCACAGGGTATATTTATAAACTTTAAGTCTGTTCTAAACTCATCAAGAAAAAAGATACCATTTGGGGTAGGACAGATAGGTAAGGCTTTCAGGAATGAAATAACTCCCGGAAACTTTATTTTTAGAACAAGAGAGTTTGAACAGATGGAGATAGAATACTTTGTTGAACCAGGCACTGAAATGGAACACCTTGAACACTGGGTAGATTATTCTATGAAATTTTTTACTAAAATTTTAGGTATAAAAGATGAAAATCTAAGAAAAAGAGAGCACTCAAAAGATGAACTTGCACACTATTCTAATAGGACAATAGATATAGAGTATAAGTTTCCTTTTGGTTGGGGTGAGCTTGAAGGTATTGCATCAAGAACAGACTTTGATTTATCCAACCACTCACAACATAGCAATGAAGACCTTATATACTTTGATGAAAAAAAGAATAAAAAGTATATACCTTATGTTGTTGAACCATCATTTGGTGTTGACAGAACACTGCTTACTGTACTCGTTGACGCTTATACTGTTGAAAAACTTCAGGACGGGACAGAGAGAGTAGTATTAAAACTTGCTCCATATATTGCACCAATACAGGTTGCAGTATTTCCATTAAAGAAAAATGAGCCAAGAATCGTTGAGGTTGCAAAAAAAATTCTCAAATCTCTTATAGGTGATTTTAATGTTATATATGACGATACTGCAAGTATAGGTAAACTCTACAGAAGACAGGATGAGATAGGTACACCTTACTGTATAACTGTTGACTTTCAGAGCCTTGAAGACAATACAGTAACAGTCAGAAACAGGGATACTATGAAACAGGAAAGAGTCTCAATAAACTCTTTGAAAGAATTTTTTACTAAGAGTTTTAGTATAAATCTTGACATATAACAAATAACAGGGATATAATATTATGGACATTTTTGTAAATAGAATTATTGTCGGTGATATGGGTGTAAATTGTTACATTGTAGGAAATGAAGAATCTGTCTTTATAATAGACCCTGGCGATGAGGCTGAATATATAATAAATGAAGTAGGAAATAAAAAAATAGAGTTTATATTACTTACTCACGGGCACATAGATCACATAATGGCATTAAATAAAATAAAAGAAATGATAAATACAAAAGTCTATATAAGTGAACTTGATAAAGATTTTTTATTTGACTCAAAAAAGAATCTATCCTATTTTTTAGGCTATAATTATGTTTATAAATACGATGTTGAAGTATTAAAAGACTCGGATACTATAGAGTTTAAAAACACAAAGATAAAAGTAATAAGTACTCCAGGGCATACACCTGGTGGTTTATGTTTCTATATTAATAATATGCTCTTCTCTGGAGACACACTTTTCAGACAATCAATAGGAAGAACAGACTTTCCTGGTGGTGATTATGCAACTCTTATCAAGAGTATAAGAGAAAAACTACTTAAACTACCACCTGATACAATAGTATACCCTGGGCATATGGAAGAGACAACAATAGGTTTTGAAAAAGATCATAACCCATTTTTAATATGATTTATTTTATAAAATTTTAAAAACCCCATTTTATTTAAAAAATGGGGCCTTTTTACTAAAAAAAATCACCTGATAATTTATCAATTAAATCAAGATAATTATAATACGTTGTTTGATATTCAACTATATAATTTGTTAAAGCAAGTTTTGCATTTGAAAGATCAGATGATGTTCTTACAACTTCAGCTAAAGGTAAAATTCCTTGTCTATATTGATCCCTTTGATAACCCAATTTTATTTCAAGAGATTTTATATACTCTCTCTGTTTATCTATAATAATCTTAGTATTGTTAAGACTATTAAATAAAGAAATTGCTAAGGTATTGATATCTTTTAAAGTTTTCTCTTTTTCAAGTTGTAACCTCTGATATTCAGACTCCCATTTTTTAATCTCACCTCTAACATCAAAGTCAAATATAGGTAGCGATAATTGGATACCTATAAAAAACTCAGAAGTCGAAATATTGGAATACGATTTACTTAAACTATCAGCACTCCCATACAGAGTATAAGACCCAATAAGATCAAGGGATGGAAGTCTCTTATTTTTTGCAATAGAAAGTGATAGGGAAACCTGGGAAATATATTTATCCACAAGCTTAACCAGTCTTAAATTATCAATATTATAATTATTACTAATACTCTTATCAAATACCTCAATTTCAGCAGGATAATCATCATCCGAAAGATTATAATACTTTTTTATTTCTTCAACAAGAGTTTCATAAGCCTTTTTAACTTCAAAAAGTGTTCTTTCATACATTAATATACCAACCCTTGCAGTTTCAAGGTCTGCTTTACTTGATATACCACTCTTTACCATTTCTTCAGCTTGTTTAAATACATCCCTGTTTTCATTTATTATCTCCTCAACCAATTTTATCTGTTTACTTAAAAATAACCATCTTAAATACAATGATATAGCAGATGTTATCTCTTTCTCAAAAGACTCTTCATTCATAATCTCTCTTATATCTTTTCCTAGTTTAGATGCCTCAAGTGGATACCTATCTACAAGACCAAAAAAATTCTTAAGTAATGGTTGAGTCACTGAAAACTTTATTGAGTTCATATAAAAAGTTTTTTCCTGGCCTGCAAATACTGCAAGTTGAGGAATAAATGCTGAATACATTGAGAGCCCTGTCTCTGAGTTTACTCTAACAAGACTTGTATCAACCTTGACCCTTGTACCAGTATCAGAGAATGCTTTAGAAAGGCCAGCAATAAGGGAGTATGAGTTTGATTTTTCAGTAGGTATTAAACTATCCTTACCACCACCCTTAGAGTATGTATATCCTGTATTCCCATAAAGATATATATCATCAATAGCATTTGCTCTCATTATATCAGCAAGTGATTGGTTCAATAATTCTTTTTCCTGTTTTATCTTATAGCTGTTTTCAATATATGATTTTACAAACTCATCAATTTTTACAGGTTTTGAGTATAAAAAAACAGGCAAAATTAACAATAGTAAATATCTTTTCATAAAAATCTCCTAAACAATAAGTCTTTGTATTATCTTAACTAGGACACTTATTTCTGGATTATTACTGAATATTTTATCCTCTTTTATAGCTTTATAAACATCATCTAAACTTATAAAAGTTGGTTCTTCCTCTTTTATTATCTCATCTTTTTTACACAAATTACATCTACAAAGATATGTTTTTACTGTCTCAACAGATTCATAACACTTTTTATTACTTGTAGTAGTGCAAAAATCAGTTATTGTATAACCCTCTTTTATTATCTCAAGTTCACCATTACAATAGTAACACTTTCTATTTTTTAACATCTATTTACCCTCCAATTTTTCCCTTCTTCTTCTTATTATATAAGACTCTACTATAGAATAGAGAGTAGGAAGAAATATAAGTGTAAGTATAGTTGACACAGTAAGTCCACCTATTATTGTAACAGCCATAGGTTTTACTTCACTGCCTGATCCTGTCTTAAGTGCTAAAGGCATCATCCCAACAATAGTTGTCAAACTCGTCATTAAAACAGGTCTTAATCTTGTTTTACCAGCCTCAATTATTGCCTCAAATAGGCCAAAACCATGTTTTTCTCTTAACTGTTTAGTATAGTCTATCAAAACTATACCATTATTTACAACTATTCCCAAAAGTATTATTGCACCGATAAAACCAACAACATTAAATTCTGTACCAGTAAGGAATAACAACCAGATAACACCTATAAGTGATAATGGTATTGTAAACAGAATTAAGAAGGGGTCTAATAATGATTCAAACTGGGCAGCCATTATCATATATACAAGTAAAATACCAAGCAAAAATGCAAGGGAAAGGTCTGCAAAAGAGCTTTGAGTATCCTCGTAATTACCTCCATAAAGAATTGTAACACCCTCAGGTAAAACAATGTTTGATACAATATACTCCCTCAACTTTTCAACAACATTAACAAGACCTACTCCCTCCTGATTATTTGCTTTAACATAAACAACTCTCTGTTGGTTTTTTCTTTCTATAACTGACGGCGAAAGTTCTCTTGTAATAGTAACTACTTTTGATAAAGGTACACTTATACCAAAGGGAGACTTTATCCTTATGTTTTTTATATCATCAAGTGTGAGTCTATCCTCCTCCCTTAACCTTACAATAACATCTGTCTCCTCTCCTTTAAACCTGTATTGTGTTGCTGTGATACCTGAAAGTGCTGCAAGAAGGGTTGACGATATAGTATACACATTAAGACCAATTGTAGCTGCTTTAACCCTATCTATATTTATTACATATTCATATGAACCATCTGTTCTGGATATATCAATATCTTTAAGTTCTTCAGAAAAATTTTTTTCCATAATATTTTTAATCTCTTTTGCAACCTGATATATAGTATCAATATCATTACCCCTTACCTCAACCTCAAGTGGGCTCTTATTAGACTGCACCATACTTGGCTGTGTAAACTTTACCTTTGCACCAGGAATACCAGTTAGAATTTCCCTTGCTTTAGACAAATTATCAACTGTTGAGTATTTTCTGAACTGAGGGTCTTTAAGTCTTATACTGCCTGATATTTTATTAGATGCTGTACCTCGAACAGCAGAAACAAAACTCTTTTTACCACCACCTATTACTGTTATAACAACATGCACATCTTCCAAAGATTTTTTAATTTTTTCAGCAACCTGATAAGCAAGCTGTTCAGTTACCTCAAGCCTTGTGCCCTCTTTAAGTTCAATTACAAACTGGATCATATCGTTATTAGATTGAGACATAAAACCTTTTTGGACAAAACCAAAAATAAATAGAGAAAAGAAAAACAAGATAACAATACCAAAAACAACTGTTTTTCTTTTATAAAGTGCCCATTCAAGAAGAGTAGAATATTTTTGAGTCAGGTTATCTAAACCCCTCTTTATCAGGTTAAGAATTTTATTAAAAAATTTAATTCTATATTCAACATTATCAAGACTAAAACCTTCCTTGAAAAGTTTTGAGGCAAACATTGGGATTATAGTTATTGCAACAAATAGAGAAGCTAATAATGAAAATGTTATTGTCAAAGACATCTCTTTAAAAAACTCACCAGCAATACCTTCTGTAAACATAAGTGGCAAAAATACTACAATAGTTGTAAATGTTGATGCAGTTATAGCAAGTCCAACCTCCTCTGTACCAATAATAGCTGCATTGTAAGGACTTTCCCCAAGTGTTCGGTGTCTGTATATATTTTCAATAACAACAATTGCGTTATCAACAAGCATCCCAACTCCAAGAGCAAGACCACCAAATGACATAAGGTTAAGAGTCATGTTGGCAGCATACATAAGAAGAAATGTAGCAATAATAGATATAGGTATAGCAAGGCCAACTATCAGAGTTGGTCTTATACTCCTTAGAAATATAAATACAACAATTATAGCAAGTAGACCAGCATTATAGGCAGATGATGTAAGATTACCTATTGACTGTTGAATATAGTCACCACCACTAAAAATCTTATTTATTTTTATATTTTTGGGTTTTATTCTTTCAAAGTCAATAAGTTTGTTTATTATCCTATCTGCAACCTCTACAGTATTAGCACCAGACCTCTTATAACAGATCCCAACAACAGCTTCCGATGTGTCAAGTGTTCTTATTTGTTCTCTGTCAGCAAATCCCCTTTTTACATCAGCAATATCTTTTAAAAATACTGGTTTTTGTGAATATGCACCCTTAACACTTATGATAGTATTTTTAATCTCTTCCAGGTCTTGAAACTCACCTTTTATTCTTAATGTATAATCATCATAACCAACCTTTATACTACCTGCTGGCATATTAACATTTTCAGCTGAAATAATTCTTGTAAGATCATCAAAAGTAAGACCAAGAGCATTCATTTTAGCACTGTTTAAAAATATCTGGATCTCCTCATCTCTACCACCTTCAATATTAACAGATGAAACACCATCAAGCTGTTCAAGTAATGGTTTAATTACATCCTCACCATATTTTTTAGCTTTAGCAAGGTCAAGTCCTGTAATTGAAAATATATAAACTGGAATCATTGAAGCATCAAACTTGAATGTTGTTGGTCTTGTAGCAGTAGAAGGTAATTTATCAATAACAAGGTCAAGTTTCTCGCGGACATCTGAAGATGCCTCAGCCATATTAGTACCCCAGCTAAATTCAATTGTTACTATTGATAAACCTTCAAGAGACCTTGACTTTATATTTTCTATATTATTAACAGTACCAACAGCCTGTTCTATTTTTTGAGTTATATTCTCTTCAATCTCTTTTGGTCCTGCTCCAGTATTTTGAGTCATAACTGTTATAACTGGAAACTCAATATCTGGCATAAGGTCAACAGAAAGTTTAGACAGAGAAAATAAAGATAATGCAATAACAGCAAGTATTAACATCAATATTGTAACAGGTCTTCTTACAGAAACCTCTGTTATTTTCATAGTTTACTCCTTAATTATTATTATTGTTTTGATCAACTGGCCCATACTCCTTTCCCTCATATATAAACTTTATCCTGTCACCATCGTTTAAGAACTGATGCCCCATATATACTATAAAGTCACCTGGCTTAATTTCATTTGTTATTATCTGTATTTTTGCGGTTTGAGTATCACCATAATACTTTGTTGCACCAGTTTTAACAAATATTCTTTTTGCAATACCATTATCAAACTTAAATACATAATAATTATCTTTATCATCCTTTAAAACTGCTGAATACGGAATAAGAAGTGCTTTATCTATTCTTGCTACATCTATCCATACCCTCACATACATACCAGGTAAAAGCTTATCAGAATACTTTGAATTATCTACTAGTATCTTTACTTCCTGAAGTCTTGAAACTGGATCAAGCATTGGTGTAATCTCAGAGACAACCCCTTTAAAAATCAGATTTTTATAAGCATCTGAAAAAACTTCTACTGTTTGACCTTTTTTAACTTTTTTTATGCTCTCCTCGGAGAGTCCAACCTTAACAAAAACACTTTCAAAGTTCTCAACCCTAAATATTGGTTGAACACTTGTGGCAGTATCACCCTCTTCAAGATATATTTTTGTAACTATACCACTTATCAACGTCTTAATAGGATAGTTTGAAAATGTACCTGCAACAACATCCCTATTTATATAACCTATAATCTGATTTGAAGCAACATAATCACCAGTTTTAACAAGTATTTTAACAATCTTACCAGGATAATCAGAATATATATTAGACTTTTTTATACCCTCAACATCACCTGTCGAATACACTCTCTCAGTAATCCAGTCCTCAATAACCTTTTCAGCTTTAACAGGGAGTGCTATCTTTTGCATAAGCTCAGCTTTTTTAGCCAGAGCTTTTTTATTTTTAATAGAACTTGATATTCTCATAAAAACAAGCAATAATAAAAGGGCTATTAAAATAAATCTTATAAACTTTCTTAATTTTTTATTCTTTTTCTTAGGTTTTAAATACTTTTCATCAAGATTCATCTATTTCCTCCTAATTTTTTTATTTCTTTATTTATAAGATCTGCAATAGTTGCCCCAATATCCTGTTTTATATTTTTTAAACCAATACTCGCAAATAACTTGCTGTCTGTTATACTAAAAGCAATAACCCTTGTTATATGTAAAAACCATATTCTAATACTTTCTTTAAGTGGATCAATACCTTGCATAATTTCACCTTTCTCTATTCCCTCTCTTATTATCTCAGCAATAACATCCCATACATGTATTTTTTTACACTGCATATCTTTAATCATGCTCTTTATTTTTTCTATTACTTCTAATGGCAATTGATGGTGTAATATCATAAATATAGAAATATACTCAGGATATGTACTTATAAACTCGTTAAAAATGTTTAAAATATATTCTATTTTGTCAAATGTTGAAATATTTTTCTTTTCTTCAAGAAACTTATAAACCTTTTTCATTGTCATCTCTTCAGCAAACCTTAAAACCTCAATAAATAATTCATATTTATTCTCAAAATATAAATATATTGTCCCTTTTGCTATACCAGCCTCTTTTGCTATCTCATTTATACTAACAGACTCAAATCCTTTTGACGCAAAAAGCTTTCTTGCAGTGTTTATTATATGTTCTCTTTTTTCTGTTTTAATCTTTTCCTTAAGCCTCATTATAAACCTTAAACAATTTAGTGAACAAAGGTCATAAAATGACCAATGGTCATTAATTAAATATAATAAAATATTTTTTTTTGTCAACAATTTTTTGTTAAAAAATACACATATATTTAGAGTATTAAAATAACCTATATTGTAAAAAATTTTTTTAAAAAAAATTTTGAAACAGAGAATTAACTATATAATTTTATCTAAGTTAAAATGTTTCTATATAAAAGAACAGGAGGCTTTAATGAAAAAAATATCATTACCAGATAACAGGATGCCAAAGAAATGGTATAATATTCAAGCTGATATAGGACCTACTGATCCACCCTTAGATCCAGAAACAAATAAACCAATGGAACCATCAAAACTTGCTGTATTATTTCCAGTCTCACTCCTTGATCAGGAGGTCTCAACAGAAAGGTGGATAGATATACCAGAGGAGGTTTTGGATATATATAAAATATGGAGACCAACACCATTAATAAGGGCAGAAAGGCTTGAGAAATACCTTGATACCCCAGCAAAAATATATTTTAAGTATGAAGGTGTAAGCCCTGCAGGAAGTCACAAACCAAACACAGCTGTACCACAAGTATATTACAATGCGAAAGAGGGGATAAAAAGCCTTACGACTGAAACAGGTGCAGGTCAGTGGGGTTCATCATTATGTTTTGCAGGTCAATACTTTGGTGTTGATGTACTTGTATATATGGTTAAAGTAAGTTATCATCAAAAACCATATAGAAGAGTATTGATGGAAACATGGGGTGGGAAAGTAATAGCAAGCCCAAGTAATACAACAGAATCAGGTAAAAAAATACTTGAGATAAATCCAGATAGCCCAGGAAGTCTAGGTATAGCAATAAGTGAAGCTGTTGAGGTTGCAATAAAAAGTGGTGGAAAAGCACACTATGCATTAGGAAGTGTTTTAAATCATGTACTATTGCACCAGACAGTAATCGGACTTGAGGCTAAAGAACAGTTTGAAACAATTAATGATTATCCTGATATAATAATAGGCTGTGCAGGTGGTGGTAGTAATTTTGCAGGAATAGCATTCCCTTTTATACCCGATAAAATGAATAAAAAGAAAGACTTAAGAATAATAGCTGTTGAACCAGCTTCATGTCCAAGTTTAACTAAGGGAAAGTTTGAATATGACTTTGGCGATGTTGCAGGATTTACTCCATTACTTAAAATGTATACATTAGGCCATGACTTTGTCCCTCCATCAATACATGCAGGTGGTTTAAGATACCATGGTATGGCACCACTTGTTTCAAAAATCTATCATGAAAAACTGATAGAGGCTGTTGCAATACCTCAAAAAGAGACTTTCCAGGCAGCAATAACCTTTGCAAGGACAGAGGGGCTTATCCCAGCACCAGAATCAGCACACGCAATAGCAGCAACAATAAGAGAAGCACTTGAATGCAAAAAAAGAAAAGAATCAAAAACAATACTTTTTAATTTAAGTGGACATGGATTTTTAGACCTTGGTGCCTATCAAATGTTTTTAGAGGGGAAGTTAGAATAATAAATTAATAATAACTGAGGTCTCACCTCAGTTATTAAAAATATTTAGAATAGATTATTTATTATTTAATCTCAAAACTGTTTTTAATAAACTCGTTTATAACCTTAAGTTCAATCTCATCAATACTCTTATAGCCAAGATTTTGCATTAAAGTCGATAAATTGTTACTAAATACCTGTGCTGTATCCATCTCTTTATCTGCATATTTTATTTTTTCATAATTTATGATCTTCCATTGGCCCCTTATGTTTTTAAGAATAAAGTCAGTGTATGAATCACCTTTAATCTCAAGCCCTTTTATTTCAAAAACTACCCTATACTTTGCAGTATCATTATTCTTTTCAATCTCTTTAATATCTTTTATAACAAGTTTACTGAATAGATCCTTATGAGATGCAACCATTTTGTTTGCAATCCTCTGTATAATAGACAGCTGCTCTTTTTTATCAGCCTCATTAGCATTTTCCCATATCTTACCATAATATATTTTACAGAACTCATTTAAGTCCCAATATTCAGTATCAAAAACAGCTTTTGATATAATACTATCAAAATAATTTTTTAAAGTCTTTTCTGGAGTGCCCATACTACTACAAAAATACAAAATAAAAATAAAAAAAACTGGTAAAAACTTTTTCATAACTACTATCCCCCTATTATTTTTTCATAGACAGATAAAATTTAATCTTTTTCATCCATTTATAAAAAAAAGGATTATCTAAAGCATTATAAAATTATCATCTTCATCATTAATCCCACCATCAAACTCATTAGATATATCATACTTTTTCTTTAAATTTTCAAGAATCTTTCTTTCATTTTTTGTTGTAATTATTTTATCAAGATAAGAAATAATATCAATAACAATCTCTTTTTCAACATCTTTGCTTGCAGATGGTATACCGATTTCTTTTCTCGAAAGATTAAACTCATTCAGTATAAAATTATTAAGGAATTTCAGATGTTCAATCTCCTGCTTGACAATATCATGAGACTGAAGCTGGATAATACTCTCCTTTACATCTTTATCAAGTTTTGAGGCAAAGTCTCTAAGTTCTTTAACTGCTTCATCAAGTTTTGGCGTACTATAAGATAAAGAGGACTTAAGTTTTAGAAGATATTCTTTTATTACATCAATATAATGAAAAACACTTGACAGGTTAATCTCATAACCCTCTTTTAAACCTATTGTGTTTTTAACTGCCTCACTGATCTTCTTTTTCACAGAGACAACAAAGTTTGATGTCCTCTCTGCAAACTCTCGAATGTCCCTGGCCAAAATCTGAAAACCCTTTGCATTCTCTCCAGCATTTGCAGCCTCTATCCCAACATTTATAGAAAGTATATGCATTGTTTTGGCAATCCTTTGAATCTCATCGTTTATCTTTTCTATCTCTTTAAGTGTATTTATTGTTGTCTCTATAAAATTATATGAAGAGTTTTTAAGCTGAAGCATATTCTCATAAAAAATAGAAAAAGCATTAGTAAGGTATTCTGCACCTTTTTCCATACTCTTAAAACTATTTTCGTCATCAGGATTAATTAGCCTAGATATAGACTCTTCAACACTCTTTTCTATATTTTGTGCATAATCTGATATCTTTGTAAAATTGTTTATTACATTAATAAGTGAATTATATGAAAAATCATTTATATTATTTACATAATCTTTCATTATAATAGTACTTATACCAAGATACTCTGTAAGTCTTATGATTTGATTCTTCAAAATCTCTTTTTTAGTCCTCTCTTTAATAAAGTTTTCCTTATTAATATCATTTTCTAAAACCATAAGGCCTATAAAATTACTACCAATTTTTCTTATATCATTAATACTTTCGTATAAATCATCAATTAAAGAAAAATCGAATAATTTTCTCTTATAAATTTTAGTATAAACTTTACCAATTGCATCTTTAGCACTATTTAGACACTTCATTTCAGATCTGCTAACAATCTCATATAAATAATCACTATTTTTTAGTGAAAAAGCTTTATTTGAAGTATTTCCTAAATCTTTATAAGTAACAGAATAATTCAAATATAACTGTAAAAGACTATAATAATCAGAAAGTAAATTTTCGATAGTTTTAACAAGATTTTTTTTTACTTTACTAGAAAGAAATAAAAGGTTATAAATATCAGATAAAAATATAAAAAATAAAAACAAAAAAAATAAAACAGAGAATATATTAAGTTGACATTCATTATAAAAAAAATAAAAAATAGAATAAAGAATTAAAGACCCTGAAAAAATAATTCTTAACTTAAAAAGATTAGACTTAATAAAGTTAAAAACAATCAAAATTAACTCTTTTAAAGACTTCATTAAACTTCCTTATATATTATAA